>CAZXMW010000015.1:0-64913 GCA_964641415.1 uncultured Thermoanaerobaculia bacterium
GATGGCAGCGGTTAAGACGAAGAATTCGTCTCGCTTCAGTAAACTCGCGCTAGGCGGTCCCCACGGTTTGTCAAGCAGCTCGGTCCGATGTCGTATGATGGCCGCTCGTGCCATACTGATGGCCGGTCACGACCATGGCAGAACCGCGCAACTCCTCCGCCTCCCGATCCACCGCCGACGACCCGGTCGGCGACGTCGTCAGCGTGCCGCCCCGAGCGCGCGGGTCCACAGCACGCCGACCGGGAGCGCGCGACGGTCGCGCCGAGCCTCTGTTGCAGGTCGGTCGCACGATACTGGTCGGCTATCTCGCCGCCGCGGCCCTGGTTTCAACAGCGGTAGCTTTGGCGGCCCCGATGCTGCCCCCCATCGCCCTGGGCACAGTCCTGTTCGCGGCACTCGTTTTGGCCGCCTGGTGGACCTTCGTCCGGCGACCGGCAGCGGCCCACGATCCGGGCCGGGTCAAGGAGTTCGCCCACGAGCTGCTGGCATCGAGGCGGCAGTACGAACGGCTGTTCTCCGCGGTGCCCGACTTCATCTGCGTCCTCGACCAGAACCACAACATCCTCCAGGCCAATGACCTGTACCGTCGAGAGTTCGGGGCCACGGAACGGTCTCTGTGCTACGAGGTCTGCAAGCAGCGGACCTCGGAGTGCCCGAACTGCGTGGTCGACGCGACCTTCGCCGACGGTCTGGCGCGGACTCAGGAGGAAACCCTGATCACCAGAAATGGGCGGCACATCACCGCTTTGGTCCACACCCAGCCGATCTTCGACGAGAACCTCAACATCGAGGCGGTGATGGAGGTCTTCACCGACGTCACCGAAATCTCAAGGCTGCAGCGGCAGCTCGCGCTCACCGGAAGAGCCGTGGCAGGAATGGCCCACCGGGTCAAAAACATCCTCATGGGGCTCGAGGGCGGCATCTTCATCGTCAACGACGGTCTCGAAACAGACAATCGCGAGACCATCTCCGAAGGCTGGGAGATGGTCGAGCGCAACGTCCACCGGGTGACCGCCATCGTCAAGGATCTGCTGTTCTGCGCCAAGGAGCGCACCCCGGAGTTCGAGACCGGGATCTGTCCGAAGGACATCGTCCGCGACGTCTACGAGCTATACGCCAGCCGGGTGGCCGATCAGAACATCGAAATCCGCGCCGACATCTCGCCCGACTGCAAGCCGGGCACCTTCGACCCGGAGGCGATCCACAACCTGCTGAGCAACCTGGTCGGCAACGCCATCGACGCCTGCCGCTTCGATCCGTCCGAGAGCAAGCCCAGACACCGGGTCGACATCCGGTGCTGGCAGAACGGCAACGGCGAG
Source organism: uncultured Thermoanaerobaculia bacterium (assembly GCA_964641415.1). Taxonomy (GTDB): domain Bacteria; phylum Acidobacteriota; class Thermoanaerobaculia; order Thermoanaerobaculales; family Sulfomarinibacteraceae; genus JAHECW01. Next base: position 1,320 of record CAZXMW010000015.1, read on the forward strand.
ACCGTCTTCGAGGTCAAGGACAATGGCGAGGGAATTCCGGAGGAGCTGACCACCAAAGTCTTCCAGGAGTTCTTCTCGTCCAAGGGAGTCGAGGGGACGGGGATCGGACTGCTGGTTGTTCAGAAGGTGGCCGAGGAACACGGCGGTACGGTCAGCTTCCGTTCGAAGGCCGGCGAGGGCACCGTGTTCACGGTCACGGTCCCGCCCCATCGACCGCCGCCCGTGGAACAGAAGTTCGCCGGCGAGTCCGGCGAGCGCGAGCAACTGCCGACCTCGTCGTCGTGACCGACCGCTGTCAGGGCGCTCCGATCAGCTCCTGGACCTTCTCGACGAAGGTGTCACGGTCGATGGGCTTCTCGACCACTGCCTCCGGTTTCGGCAGGTCGCCGAAATCGCCGAAGAAGTCGTCTGACCGGGTCAGCCCCGTGAGCACGATGATCGGGATCGACCCGGTCTTGCTCGACGAACGGAGGCCGCGATAGGCCTTGATCCCCGACTTCTTGGGCATCAGGACATCGAGGGTGATGAGATCCGGCTGTCGCGCCTCGGCGAGCCACACACCCTCATCCCCGTCCGCCGCCGACTCGGTGTCATAGCCCGCCTTGCGAAACACCGCCTCGAGGTAGGTCCGCATGTCTTTCTCGTCGTCGATGATGAGGATCTTCTTGGGCATCTCGCTTCTCCCTTGTGTGCAGGCTAGTTGTCGACTTGCTCGCCCAGCGCCGCCTTTGCCTCCGGGGTGCCGATGTTCTCGAGCACCCGGCGGATCGGCCGGCGCAAGCTCTCGTTGTCCAGCGACCGGATGATACAGTCAACCAGATCGGGATCGCGCAGGATCTCGAGCTCGGAGGCCGCTGTTTCGACGAGATTCGGGTTGGAGCTGCTCAACGCCGAGCACAGGTACTCAACGGCCAGGCCGCCGGTTTCGCCGCCCTTGCGGGCAATGGTACCGAGGGCTTTGAGGGCCTTCTCGCTGCGCCTGAAGCGGCCGATGGCCCGCACCCCGCGCAGACCGCCGCCGTAGGCGTCGACGAAGGCCTCGACCGCCTCCTCGCTCTTGCGCTCGGGCTCGCTCTCGGCCTCCTTGGCGGCGTCCTCAAGGTAGGACTCGTCGGCGTAGTATTCGACCGCCATCCGTCGTACCGCCGGACTGTAGGCCGGGTCTTCAGCGATCGACTCGATGATCCGGCGGTCGGTGATTCGCGAGAAGCATATCCCGATGAGCTCGAGATTGTCCTTCGACCGCAACAGGTCGGCAAGCACGCCCTGGGAGAACACCCTCTCGACTGCCACCAGCCGCGCGTCCAGGTGCTCGCCCTCGCGAGCGACCCTCTCGAGCAGGATGTCGTCTTTGAGCCGCGCGACCGCGGTCAACCGGACCCTGGGCGACTCGTCGGTGCACGCGACATGAACCAGAGCCTCCGGATCCTCGGACTTTTCGACCGCCGCCATCCGGACCTTGGGGTTCGGATGCTCGTGGTCCTTGGTGCTGCGAAACCGCTTCGAGCTGCTTCGCTTCTCGATCATGGTCATGACAGCCCTCCTTTCAAGTGGGGGCGTTGTGAGTCGCCGAGCGGTCAGCCGCTGCGCGGTTGCACCGGGGCCGTCGGGAGCGTCGAATCGGTCACCGTTTCAGCCATTGTTGCCAGCGAGCGCGCGCTCCACCGTCTCGATGAACTCATCGGGCACGATGGGCTTGTCGAAGACCGCGAACGGGCGGCTGACGGCAAGATGTCGTCCCGCGACGCCGCTGACCACGATCACCGGCGTGTCGCGGAAGTCGTTGTGCTTCATCAACCGGCGGTAGAAGTCCGTCCCGGTGTGATCGGGCATCTGGAGATCGAGGACGATGAGATCGGGGCGCTCCTTTTCGGCAGCCTTCAACCCCTTGCCGCCATCCTCCGCGGTCACCACCCGGTAGCCGGCCTTCTGGAGCACCGCGGTGAGAAACGCGCGGACATCGGCCTCATCGTCAACCACTAGGATCGTTTTGCTCATCATGGCCTCCGTTCTTGCGACATGGCTTCCTCCAGATTACTTTTCGCGCTCCCGTTCGGTCAAGAAACGCCAGAACGGGATCGAACCGACCATGAGAATCACCGCGACGATGTAGGAAACCTTCTTGGTTTCGAAAATGTAATCCAGAAGAGTGTCCATGATCCCCTCCACCCCTAGTGAATGCTGCCGTAACCGGGGTGATTGTCGAGAATCGGCATCCTGGTCACGATCCACCGGTAGATGACGATGCCGGCAGTGACAAACATCAACGATATCCAGAACTCGGTCCACGCGGGGTAGTACCTGTTCTCTGGAGAGAGCTGCCAGTTGAACGCGATGACGGACACGTTCAGCCGATTGAGGATGATGCCAAGCACCGTCACAAAGGCAGCAAACCGAACGAGCGCCGGCTTTCTCTCCCGATAGGCAACCATATCGAGTGTGCAGGGCAGCAGCACGAAACCGAGCATTTCGACCAGAAACCAGAGACCCATCGGAGTGCCCAGGTAGTGCCAGGTATTTCCGTGGGCGACGCCACACAGCTTGATCGCGAAGTAGACGCCGAGGGTAATTGCTGTAGCTTTACCGAGGCCGAGAGTGAGGTTGTCGAGTTGCTCCTGGCTGATTCCCACCCGATAGCCAAGGTATCGGTGAGAGAGCATTCCCTCGAAGGTCACCATGGCCAATCCGGCGGCAATGCTGGACACGAAAAAGAACAGTCCGATGAACGGCGAGTACCACAGAGGATGCAGCTTCGTTGGAGTGATGAGAAGCATCGCCCCGAGGGCCGACTGGTGCAGGGTGGACAGGACCACCCCAAATATCGTCGCTCCCAGGGTTACGGACACGGCGATTTTTCGCCATTTCTTCCAGTTCAACCACTCGAAGAGAGCCGGTGAGATCTCGACGAACTGCGTCGTGCAGTAGAGCCCGACGTGCAGCCCGACCAGGAACAGAATCGATGCCAGCCCCGGCTGCAGGAACATGAAGGGCGCGTTCCAGGGACGCCCGAGGTCGAATCCCACTCCGATGATGACCAGGACATAGCCCAGAAAACCGGTCAGAATCGCCGGCCGGACGACCGGTTCGTATTCCTTCATTCCGAAGAGGTGGACGGCGGTGGCCATGACGTATCCACCAGCCGCCAGGGCCACTCCCGCCATGACATCGAAACCGATCCAGAAACCCCAGGGCACGGCATTCGTCAGATGGGTGACCGAGCCGATGCCGTGGAACCACCGCAGGTACACGAGTGGAAGACCGACTGCGAAAACCACCGCTGCAAACACGTTGAAGGGTGTGAGCCACTTCTTCTCGGGCACGACTTCTTCACTCATTTGACGCCTCCTTCGCAGCCTGTTCCGCCAACGCCTCCTTCACGGCTTGTGCAACGGCTCGTTCCCTGATCTTGTCGGCCGTCGCGGCAGCAGCGGCCAGCTTCTTTTTGGTTTCCTCACCTGCCTGCATGAGGGTCTCGACCACCCTCGCCCGCGCCTCTTCTTCGCTGACCTCGTTCCTCCGCTTGGCGAAGGCATAGAACCCCAGCAACAGTCCAGGCCACATGGTGAGAACGAGCGGAACGATGGAAAGGAAGCTCTTGGTCAATTCGGGCAAGGCGGTGTGGCTGGCGTTGGCGAGGGAGGCGAGACCCAGACTGCTCGGCGACGTACCGGAAAGCAGGAGCCAACTGGTCCCACCAAACTCGTACTCCCCAAAAATGTGCTCGACGTAACGTCCCGGGTGTTTGGCGATGCGGTGACGAGCCACCTTCAGGAGGTCGCTGCGCTTGCCGTACGTGATGGCGCCCATCGGACAGGCGTCGGCGCAGCCCGGCGCCTTGCCTTCGATGATGCGCGGGTAGCACATGGTGCATCGCATGACCCGCGGGTTCGGGCTCTCGTACTCGTAGGCCAGCGCATAGTACGGACAGGTCACCATGCAGTAGCGGCAACCCACACAGACGTCCGGATCGTAGAGCACCGGTCCTTCCGGAGATTTGACCAGGGCCCTGACGAGACAGACCGAGGCGCATGACGGTTCGTTGCAATGCATGCACTGGTGTTTGCGAAAGACCTCGACATCGTCCACGAGGTAGCGGTTGACGACGGTGAAGGCCGCGTCGGTGGTCCGTCGTTCGTGATCGAAGACGCTCATGTCACCGATCGGTTGCTCGATGTGTGGGAGATCATTGACCTCGGCGCAGGCAGCTTCACACGACCGGCAGCCGACGCAGAGCGTGGTGTCGTGCAGCAAACCCATTCGCTCGTCCGGAATAGGAAAATACGAGTGTTCGGTGTGTTGGTTCGCCTCGGTCATGCCAGCTGTCAGCGCACTGACGCCGAGCCCTCCGAGAAAACCCCTCCGCGAGATGCTCATTGTTGTACCTCCCTGACGGCATGGCAGTCGGTGCAGCCTTCCTTTGGTATTTCCATCGCGATGTGGCAGCCGATGCACTGCTGGTGATAGGCCACCTTGAGGACCGGCCGTTCAAAAACCGTTTCGGCCACCTCTGCGTGGCACGACCGACACGGTGGCGGACGAATCCCTACAGGCGTCCGATGGTGGCAACCGCTGCACAGCGTCGCTGTGTCGCCGTGAAACCGGGTCGCCAGCAAGCTGTCCCGGACCTTCTCGTCGAGGGCCCTGACGATCTTTCCGTGCGGCAGCTTCGACGGCTCGTAGTCGCCGGCGATGGCGTCGATCACCACCCATTCCGGGAATTCATCGGAGAACGCGGGCAACGCATCGGGCGGCTGCTCGGTGAGAGCCGGCGGTGTCTCGAGGACGCCTTTGGCGGTCGACGGTCCCGCGTGGCAGACGATGCACGAGCGTTCGCTCGGAGCGGCACTGAGCGCGTTGTGACAGCCGCTGCACTGGCGCTGTTCGGTGGCGGCCCGGTGGCAGCCGACGCAGCCGTAGGCGGAATCGGGATCGTGGTACGACTGTGCGAGGGTCACCCCGGCGCCCTGTTCCGAGCCGCCCGGCGTGTGGCAGGTGTCGCAGCCCTTGAGCGTCTGGTGGTGGCAGTCGGAGCAGAAGGTGGCAACTGGTTCGTGGCCGAGGTGGTCGAAGGCCACCGCCGAGAACTTCGCCTCGGCATGGTGCACCCAGGTCGTGTCGGGCTGCCCCCGCTTGAGGCGCGGAATCTCCTCCAACCGTGCCCAGGCGGCCTGGTGCTTGGGGTCGTGGCAGCCGACACAGCGTGCCGGCCCGCCCTTTGCGCCCGCGGCAGCGCGCTCGAGGTGGCAGGAGACGCAGCTGCGGTGCGATGCGTTCGCGAGCGAGAAGTTGCGCCCGATGTCGATGGCCCCGTGGCAGGTGCGGCAGGACTCCTCGGCGCCCTTTTCGTAGCGGAGCTTCTGGCCCGCCTCGTCCCACACATGATGGCAGGCCTCGCACTTCTCCTCGGCGGCCAAAGAGTGCCTGGCGTGCAGCGAGTAGTCGAAGTGCATCGCAGCGCGGGCGCTGATGCCGGGCGGACGCCTGACGTGGCAGCCGCCGCAGCTCGACGGGCCGGTCTTCGACGCCGATGCCGAGCGCTTCTCGTGGCAGCCGATGCAGGCGTCGTGATAGGCGTCCATGAGGGCATCCGGGTCGTCGACGCCGGCGACCGCCGCGAGGCCGGGGTCGAGGCCGCCGTCGTCAACCCGGTGGCAGGCCCGACAGCCCTCGCCCGCCTCCAGTGCCTTGGCATGGACGGCATGGTTGAACTCGATTGCCGGCCGCTGCATCGCGGCGGCGGCCTCGGGCCAGCTGATCTCGACCACCGACGGCTCGATCACCCGCACCGCCGTCTCCTGGCCGGCAGCGGCCGGTGCCGCCACCATGGCGAGCGCCAGCAGGCTGCAACTCGAAACGAAGATCTTCAATCGCCTCATGGTTGTCCAACCCCTCATGCTTCCGGCATTTCCATGGTCTTGACCAGCAGCTCGCTGATGAACGACACGTGGCAGCCGAGCTTGTAAAAGCCGATGATGTCTTCGATCCCCGAGTGGCAGTTGTGGCACGGCGTGATCACCATGTCGGCGCCGGTGTCGTGGATCTGATCGGCCTTGATCCGGTTGCTCTTCATCCGGGACCGTTTCCACGGCGGTCCGCAGTTGATCAGCCCGCCGCCGGCCTGACAGCAGTAGTTGTGCTCGTCGTGCGGCTCCATGTCGCGGAAGTCCTCGCAGATCGCGTTGACGACGTAGCGGAGCTTGTCGTGAAGGCCGCGGCCGCGGACGATGTTGCACGGGTCCTGGACGGTGACCGGCTCCTCGATCTTGCGGGCGATCTTGATGCGCCCACTCTTGAGCAGCTCGTAGTAGTACTCGACCGCGTGCACCATTGGAATCGGCGGCTTGGTCCAGCCGAGCCAGCGCGGGCCGTCGTAGACCGCACCGCGGTAGGCGTGGCCGCACTCACCCATGACCACTCGCTTGACCTTGAGTTCACTGGCCCGGTCCCAGTGCAGCCGCTCGACCCGCCCCATGGTCTCGAAGTCGCCCGAGTACATGGCCATGTTCGAGTTGTCCCAGCCGTCCGTCGACGGCATGGTCCAGTCGGCGCCGGCGACCTTGAAGATGATCGCCATGTTGGCGATGAGCTGGGCCAGGATCTTGGGCTCGGGACCGATCACCGAGTACATGATGTCGGCGCCCTCCTTGTCGAGGGGGATCCGGGTCCCGGCGAGCTCCACCTGGGCGTCCTCCTCCTGCCACATGAGGGTGTCGATCCAGTCGTCCTGCTGGACCCACATCTGGTTCATGGTGGCGGCGTGGCTGTTGGTGGTGTCCTGGAGGTACTGCGGTACCACGCCGAGCAGATTGAGGATCCGACGAACGGTCATGATCATGTACGAGATGTCGATGCCGAAGGGGCAGTACATGCTGCACCGGCGGCAGGCGCCGCACTCGAGAAAGGCGATGCGTGCCGCGTTGTGCAGGAACTCGCCGTCGACCTTGCCCTTGCGCTTGACCATTTCCCAGAGCGTGTCCTTGACCTTCGCCACCGGTGCGAAGTCCGGGTCCTTGTCGCGCGAGATGTAGCTCTGGCACGACTCAGCGCACAGGCCGCAATGAACGCAGGTGTCGAGATAGACCTGGAGCCGGGCCGCCGTCTCCTTGGTCAGCACCCGGTTGATGGTCTGCTCGATGCGCTCCGGCGTCAGCTTGGCGATGCTGTCGTCGACCCCCGGGTCGATGACCTTCATGTCCTCGAGATCAGCCATGGTGTTCTTCCTTCGTTGCAGAGTGCGTGCAAAGACGTTCCATCACCAGTCCCTCGAGTGCCGCACGGCGCCGAACTCGCTGCCCATGTACGCCCGGGTGAACGGGAACCACATCATGTGGACCAGCCGAGTCCACGGGATCGCCAGCAGCCACAGGGCGCCTGAGGCGATGTGAATCACGATCATGATCTGATACGGCAGCCATTGCTGGTGGGCGATGTAGCCGGTGAAAAACGGCGCCATCACCAGCAGCGCGAGGACGAAGTCCGATGGATAGCTGACGTTTCTCACCTCTGGCTGGACCAGCCGCCGAACGATGAAGAACAGGCAGCCGAAGATGACGATCAGGGTCATGACGTCAGCGACCCCCTCGGGCAGGCTCCACCAGCGCACGCCCCATGCCTGCTGCCAGAGCACTGCGTGGCCCATGATGAACAGGGGCGTCACCACGAGGCAGACGTGGAACACGAAGGACAGCAGCGAGAAAAACGGTCGTTTGCGGGTGCTCACGCCACCGAACGGCACGATCCAGTGCATCAACGACCGGGCGCCGTACTTCGGGCTCATGGTCGGCAGCACGACCCGCTCCCGGACGGCCAGCCGATACATTTTGATGAATCGAACCAGCAGACCGCCGAAGAAGCCGATGAAGGCGATCCACACCAGAGGGCCACTCACGAAATCGTACATGCTCCCTCCCTCAATCAGCCCGGGAACCCGGCCGCGACATCGACGACCTGCCTGATGAAGGTCGAGCCGTCGACCGCGCGCACCAGCATTCGTGACCCGTCCGGGCTGAAGACGGGGTTCCACATCATGTCGAACCAGGGGCTCCAGGGCCGACCGTCGACGGCGATCGCGAACCGGCCGTCGCGCTCGACCTTGGCGGCCAGGCGGCCGCCGTCGGGCGAAAATACGGGATCCCAGACCATGTCGAAGGTCTCGGGCCAGCTCCGGTCGTCGACCGCGAGGGTCCACCTTTGGCGATGCCGGACCGCGGCCGCGACCCGGGCGCCGTCGGGCGAGAAGATCGGCTCGCGGACCATGTCGTCAAAGGCGGAGCGCCACGGCCGGTCGTCGACAACGACCGTCCACTGTCCGAAGCTCTTGGTTCCGACGGCGGCAATCCGAGCGCCATCGGGACTCAGCCGCTGGTTCCACAGCTGCATGAACCGGCTCGACCAGATCGGTTCCCCGTTCTCGGCGATGGTCCATGACCCGTCGATCCGCACCGGTGCGAGCAGCCGGCTGCTGCCGTTGCGGTAGCTCGGCTCCCAGACGCAGCCGAACCGCTGAGCCCACGGCTCGGCATTCTCCGCCAGGGTGTACTCGCAGATGTCGAGCCGGACCTCGGCCGCCACGCGTTCGCCGTCGTCGCTGAAGGTCGGCCCGTAGGCGTTGATGAACTTCCGCTCCCATGCGGCATCATCGACGGCCAGGCTCCACGTGCCTTCCATGAAACCGAAGATGTCCGCCTCGGCCAGCGGCTCGACCTGGACGACGGCGGCGACGTGCCGGCCGTCCCGGCTGATGGCGAGACCCCGCGACGATGGGAACCGGCTCTCCCAAGCCTCGCCGTCGACGGCGACGGTGTACTCCATGTTGTCCTTGATCTGGACCGCGATGACGGTGCCGTCGTCGTTGAAGAGAGGATTCCAGGCGAACTCCCACCGGTTGTCCCACGGTTGGCCTTCGACTGCCACGGTCCACTCGTCGTCGATTCGAACCAGCGCCGTCAAACGGTTGTCTGGAGTGAACACCAGATTCCACGCCTTCTCGTACTCGCCCTCCCACCGCTGGTCGTTGACCGCCACCGAGAAGGTCTCGGGCGCCGTCAGTACCGGCGCCGCGATGCGCTCGCCGTCGGGGCTGGCGGTCCATTCGTGGACCTCGTCGAAACCGTCGCGCACGGCCTCGAGATCACAGATCTCGCGTCGACCCAGATCCCAGTCCCATGTCTCGCGATTGACCATGGAATGGCTCCCTTCGCTGTCGCCCGGGATCGATCCCGATCTCAGGCGACATTTGGGGGCTGCCGTGCAACCGTTGTGCCACGATGAACGCCACCACCGAATTTTCAACGAAGCCTCTTATCCTGAGAAATTACCGCTGTCTCTGGAAATCTCCACGCCACCATTTCCATTGCAATGTGCGATGAATCCCCATGATCGACCCTCGCAGACTGCAATGATGTCGAGCTGGGGTCGGTGGTCCCGGTGACCGTGGACGTCCGGATCCTCACCGCCACCCATCACGACCTGCGTCTGCTGGTCCAGGAGGGGCGCTTTCGCGAAGACCTGTACTACCGGATCAACGTCCTCCGCCTCAACCTGCCTCCTCTGAGCCGGCGCCGCGAGGACATCCCGCTGCTCGTCGAGCACTTCATCGGCCGCTTCAACAGATCACCAGACGAGATCGCGGCGTCGTTTGCCGAGGGCGACACAACGCTGGTCGACTTTCGATCGCCGGGAAGCCCCGGCCACCGTCGATTCGGCGCCGAGCGATCAGCCCAGGGGCCTGAACGGCAAGACCCGACGAAGGCCGGGTCATCCAGCAAGGAGGGATCATGAGACACGACACACGACGCGTGTTCGGCCCGGTGGCGTCACGCCGGCTCGGACGATCGCTCGGGATCGACCCGGTACCGTTCAAGGCCTGCAACCAGAGCTGCGTCTACTGCCAGCTCGGGCGAACCCGGGACTTCGCCCGGCGGCGGCGCTCGTTCTTCAGCACGACCGAGATCTTCTCCGAGCAACAGCACGCGCCCGAGGATCGATTCGGTGCACGCTCCTAGTGCCACTCCCAGTCGATGAAGCCGGGCTGCACGTCGACCATGGCGTTGACGATGAGTTCGACCAGGCCGCCGTAGTAGATGCCCGCCTTTTCGAAGGCGTCGTAGTAGTTGATGATGTCCCTGATCTGGCCCTTGCAGTTGGAGCACGGTGCGCACACGTACTTGTAGTGCGACGGATCCATGGGCTCGTCCTGGAAGGCGTCGAGAATCTGACGGAACTTGCGTCGGCCGGTCATCCGGTGACGCCAGTCCTGGAAGTTGTGGCCGGACATGATGGCGAAGCCGGAACCGCCGCCGCAGCAGTAGTTCTCGACCCCGTGCGGCGCCATCTCTCGGAACCGGCCCTCGGGCACGACCGCTTTGATAATCTCCCGCTGGGGCGACACGATGCCCATGAGCCGCACCATGTTGCAAGGGTCGTGCAGGGTGACCGGAAAATCGTTCCGGCTCTTGTCGAGCTTGATGTTCCCGGTGCGCAGAATGTCGCGCATGGTGACGATGGCGCTCTCACGGGGGATGTTGAGATCGCCGGTCAGAACCTTGTCGGCGATCACCGTCAGTGCCTTGTGGGCGTGTCCGCACTCACCGAGGACGATCTTCTTGACCCCGAGCTTCTTGGCGACCAAGGCGTGACGGACCGCGACCCGGGCGAACTGGACATCGTCATACCAAACGCCGTAGTTGATGCCGTCGTAGCCGACCACATCCGACGACAGCGTCCAGCTCAGTCCGGCAGCCTCGAACAGGGTCGCGAAGGCGCCCGGGTTCTCCGGCCAGGCCATGATCTCGCCGGCGTTGTGGATGAGCAGGATGTCGGCGCCCTGGACGTCGAACGGGGTTTCGATCTCGATGCCGGTCCGCTCGGCGGTGTCCTCGTCGATAAACTCGATGTTGTCCTTGACGATCATCGGTGTCATACCGGTGGACGAGCCGACCTCGAGCTGGAGCACCGAGCCGTCCTTGTGGATCTCGCGCGGCACGATGCTCATCTCCATGCTGGCGATCTTGCGGATCTCGCGCGACAGCAACCCGTTGTCTGCCCCGATCGGGCAGGTCTGGGCGCACCGTCGGCACAGGTTACAGCGGTAGCTGAGTTCGATCAGCCGGGCCACGGTCTCCCAGTTGAGGTCGATGTCGCCGTGGACCGCCGGTGATGCTTTCTTGATGTATTTGAAGTAGATGCGGCGCAGGATCTCGGACCTGTAGATCGGACGGTAGAGCTCGTTTCCGCCGCTCTCCTCGAAGATCGGACAGGCCTCGGAGCAGGTCTGGCACTTCGCACAGTGCTCCATGGACATCTCGAACGGCTGGAGAAAGGTCCAGTTGTCCTCGACGCTGAACAGCTTCTCGAGACCGCTGAGAAATCCCTGGACGAGCTTGTCCTCCTCCTCCTTGGTCTTCGGTTTCTCGATGTTGACCGCGATGGTGTCGTCGAGCACAACGTACTTCTCGCGCGCTTCGTCCGACAGCTTGGCGAACGCCGGCTCTTCGTCGAGCTTGTCGAACGGCGGCGGCAGCGGAATCTGCTCGAGGGGGTTGATCTGCGCCAGGGGTTCGCCCGGGCGCCGCCCCATGTCCTTGACGCTGTCAGGTTGTTTCATCCTTGCCATCCTCCAGAGTGACGTCGAGCCAGCTCTTCTTGCCGTCGGCCCCGATGTGCGGCGCCGACCACGTCACGGGCCGGGAGAGAAGCTCTTCGATGGTCTTCTCCTGCTTGCCGCCCGGAAGATTCGGCTCGTCCTGCCAACGGATCGCATGGTACGCGAAATACTTGCCGATGAAGTGCGACATGTGGGTTGTCGGAATGTACGCCACAAGCGCTGCGAGCAGCACCACCGACAGGGCGAGCAGCAGACCCGCGGCACCGTCGGCGATCGGCGCCAGTTCGAACGTCATCAGATTGGTGACGAAGGCCGTCACCAGGGAAAAGTCACGGTCGAAGCCGACGAAGGTCGTCAGCGCGACCCCGAAGGCGACGATGAAGAATACCAGATTGAAGAGATCGGCGGGTGCGGTGTAGTCGCGCAGCTCACGGCCGCGCCGGCGCAGGAACAGCCCGATCGCGCCCAGGATCCCGAGCACCAGCCCGGCGCCGCCGATCACCGGCAGCAGGGAGCTCATGACCGTCCCGACCGGCGCCTTCAGGCTGTCCGGTCCGTAGCCGACGACCAGGCCGGCGAGCATCAGCAACGCGGTCGCGATGCCGACAAGGTAAAGGCCGAAATGGAACGGAAACGACCGCGTCCAGAGCTTCCGGTTATGCTCGCGCAGGGCGACCAGGAACAGGATCTCGGGCACCATGACCTTGAGCTCGCCGAGCAGCGAGACCTCCCGCTTCTTGGCCCACCAGTCCGCCTCCTCGAGATAGGAGCCGCCGTAGGCTGCCCGGCCGCCGCCCTCGTGAGCGACCGGATAGAGTTCCCACCGCACATGCATCGGCATCCTCGACCACATCAGGAACCGCGCAATGCACGCCGCGACGAAGAACACGATCCCGAGATAGGCCACCACGTAAACAATAGTAGTTATCATTATCACTCCATTACCATACCACGGTTGTTCGTGTGATCATGCGACGGCCCACCACGCTGAGCTCTGCAACCTGAGGATCGTCGTTCCCGCCTCATCGATTTGAAGCGGACGTTCCCGGTCCGTACATGCGATCATCGGCCGCGGTTTCGGACCCCCTGCGAACACCGTCGGTCTCGTTACCATCCCTCGCCCATCAAGCAATTCCCATTCCCGATCGAAACGCTCAGGATTCGAGGTGGCACGAGCTCGGACCCCACGCGACCACATGTGATCAAGTCGCACAGCGTCAACAGGCTCCGATTTCGCGGCGCGTTCCGGATGTGAAGCGAGCGTCTCGACCCGGCCCGTCGCGAGTCTCCGGACGCCGCAACAGCGTTACTGATCAGTGACGTGCCACCGTGAAGCGACAGGCTCGGTTGAGAATCGGGCTCGCCTGGCGACCTGGACCCTCGATCATGGCGGCAGGCGCCGCGGCGCCGGTCACGGGCTCTCGTGAGCTGCCCGCTGCGGCCGACCATGGATCCACCCCAGTCAGCCATCTGATGGCGTCCAATGCCGCCGGGGCCGGTCGCGTCGGAGGCACGGGTCAACGGATTCCGAGCTCGGGCGGTGCGCGGTGCAACGGCAGCACCACGGTCACCGTCGTCCCGACGCCCTCGGTGCTTTCAAGACCGATTCGGCCACCGTGCATTTCCACCGCCTCGCGGGCGATGGGCAGTCCGAGCCCGGTGCCCTCGGCGACCGCGTGCTTGGCGGCGGGCGCCCTGACGAACTCGAGGAAGACGTCGTCCTGGAGCTCCTCGGGAATGCCGATGCCGTCGTCGGCCACCACCACGGTCGCGTTCTCGTCGTCGACCGCGAGCGCAACCGTGACCGTGCTGCCATCCTTCCTCGAGTACTTGATGGCGTTGTGAATCAGGTTTTCGAACGCGTAGACCAAATCGGGTGGTACCGCCCAGTCGAGCACCGCCGCACCCTCGTGGATGAAGTGCGGCACCAGCTCGACGTCGGCCTCACGGGCGAGCGGATCGACCGCGTCGAAGATGTCGGCCAGGATCTGGTTGAGGCTGACGCACCGCGCCCACGGCGCCCGGGCCCGGCCCTCGCGGATCTTGGCGAGCTCGAGCAGGTCATTGACGATGGCGAGCAGCGAGTCGACGCGCGCCGAGGTGCCCTCGAGCAACCGGCGGCCGTCCGCGGATCCAGGCTCGACGAAACCGTCGAGCAGAACCTGGATCGAGGTCTTGATCGTTCCCAGCGGCGACCGCAGCTGGTGTGCCGAGATCCTCATGTAATGCGATTTCCGGCGTTCGATCTGCTCACGCTCGGCGAGCGAACGCTGCAGCTCGTTGGTCGCCTGGTAGAGCTCGATGTTGCGTGCCTTGAATCGGCTGGTGACCGAGTCGGTCAGGTAGACCACTCCGAACACCAGACCGACGAGCATGCCGGCGATCAGCGCGCAGCCGCCAACCGTCGATTCGGCGCCGGCGATCGACGGGTAGTGCTCGAGTATGCCGATGTGTTCGATGGTGAACAGCGCCCCCGCAGCCACACAGACGCCGCACGCGAGAAAGTACATGGACCGGGTCTCGATCATGATCGTGCCGATGGCCATGTGGAAAACCACGAACGGCAGCACCGGGCTGGCGCAGCCGCCGGTGAAGTGCACCGTCACGAAGAGCGCGGCGAGATCGGTGACCATCTGGACGATGGCTGCCGCACGCAGGTCGTTGTAGTCCTTGTCAGGTCCGAGCCGTGACCGCAGCACGTGCGCGAAAAGCAGGTTGTAGCCCGCCACCGCGGCCGCCACCACGGCCAGGCTGGGCCGCGTCGACGGCATGCCCAGGGCCGGACCGAGGAGCGACGCGACCGCGAGGCCGGCGACCGCGAACCAGCGCAGGTTGGCAAACCACAGCAGCCGCTCGTGGAGCTCCCAGGCGAACACCACGCTGACTCTGTCGGACACCTCTCCGGCCTGCGGCACGGGTCGCACCGTGACGGGACGGTAGCCGGAGTTGAACGAAGGCGCTGTCACGGCGATCGTGGCTCGCCCGGCCCGATCAGCTCGGACACGGCCGACAGCAAATCGGTCGGCGACATGGGCTTTTCCAGATAGCGATCGGCAGGGATCCAGGACTCGTCGATCTCCATGCGGAGGTTGTAGACCCGGTCAACGCCGGTCAGGATGATGATCGGGATCAGCGCCGTCGACTCGTCACCGCGCAGCGTGCGGGCGACGTCGAAGCCCTCCGACATGTGGTCCATCATCACGTCGAGAATCACCAGCTCCGGCGGGTCCCGCCGGATCTCCTCCAGCGCCTCGGCGCCGTTGGTCGCGGTCGTCACGCGATACCGGCTCGACAGAACCGACTCCAGCGCCCCGACCAGCACCTCGTCGTCGTCGACCACGAGCACGGTCGGTCGTGCCATCAGGCGGAAACCTCACGGCTTGCCGGGTCGACGCATCCGGTGTTGGGCCGAGTTTTCATACCAGCCCCTCGACCTTACCCGAGGTCAGCGCACGAGGACAAGGGATGGCGCCGTCCTGATGACTCGACATTCAGCGCCGGGCCGGGCAGCCACGACCGTCGAGGTGGGCGTCGTAGACCGACCGGAGTCCATGAAGGCCGGTCAAAACCGGATTCGGCGCAGTCCGTCCGAGCTCGCACATCGACGTTCCGGCAATGTGTCGGCACAGGCGCTCGATGCGGTGCAGATCCTCGGGCCCGGCAAGGCCGGCCTCGACCGCGTCCAGGAGCTCGAGCAGCACTTGGGTCCCGATCCGGCACGGCGGGCAGGTGCCGCACGACTCTTCGGCGCAGAACGCGACCAGGGACCGCGCGACCTTGACCGGACAGACCGAGCCGTCGAGCACCAGAAGCCCGCCGGCGCCGAGGCTCGCGCCGAGGCGCCGCAGGGATCCGTAGTCGAGGGCCACGTCGAAGCGGTCCCGACCCAGCGTGGCGCCCGCAGGTCCGCCGACATGCACCGCCGACGGCGCATCGCCTTCGCCGACCACGAACTGGTCGAGCAGCTGGCCCACCGTGGTGCCGAGGACGACCTCGACCAGGAACGGGTCGATGCCGGGGCCCGACACTCCGACAACCTTGGTCGCACCCGGGCCCGGGCCTTGCCGGCTCGTCGGACCGGCGACGATGAGGGGAATGTTGGCCAACGTCTCGAGGCTGCTGACGCAGGTCGGCCGACCCCAGAGACCGTGCTGTGCAGGAAACGGGGGCCGCGGTCGAGCCACCGCTCGGCGTCCCTGAACCACGTTGATCAGCGAGGTCTCCTCCCCACCAACCGATGCGCCCGCGTTCTCGCAGACCTCGATCTCGAAGTCGAAATCGCAGCCCATGACACGACGTCCGAGCAGCCCCTTGCTGCGAGCCTGGGTCAGCGCACGCTCGATTCGATCGATGCTCTTGACGTGGTCGGAACAAAGAAACAGCCGACCGGCCCGAGCGCCGACCGCAAAGCCGGTGATGATCATCCCTTCGACCACGGCGTGGGGATCGGTTTCGAGCAGGAGCCGATCCGCCGAGGGTCCGGGACCGCCCCTTTCGCCGCTGCCGATCACGTACCGGGCCACGCTGTCGGTGTCGGCAACCAGCGCCCACCGCAGACCGACAGGAAAACCGCTGCCGGATCGCTCTTGAAGTCCCGAACGCTTGATCCGGTCGATCAGCGAGGCCGGGTCGTGCTCGGTGACAGCCCGCCGCAGGCCTCCGTAGGCGCCGAGGGCCATGGCGTGGTCGATGTCTCCGGGGTCGACGATCTCGCCGCGCGCGAGCACCTCGAGCGCTTGACGGACGACCGGCGCCGCCCCGACGGGCGCCGCCTCGGTACTCGCCCGGTGGCCGTGCTCGGGGCTGAGCCGCGGGTAGTAACCGACCACCCCTGCAACCTGCGCAGTCGACATTCCGTACCGCTCGGCCACCAGCTCCTGAACCCGCCAGGAGACCCGGTCGAAGGTCCTCTGAAGCCCGAGCAGAACCCGAATCAGGCCCTCCCGACCCGGCGCCGCTCCGGCCATCAGCTCGTCGACCAGGGCGACAACTGCGGGGTCGAGTGCCTCGGGTCCGTCACCGCCCTCGGTGCCGAAGAAGCCCGTATCGGTGATGTCGCCGGAGCGGAAGGCGCCGCCTGCCATCGTCATGCCTTCCGAACCTTGACCGACAGCACGTCGTCGATGGTGTCGTACAGAACCGACGCGCCGTGCCGGCTGCCGACCCACGACACCCCGACCGTTCCGGGGCAGATCGTACGGTCGAGTCGCGCCCGCAGCAGCACCTCGCCCCGACCACCCGAGACCTCGACCACCTCGCCCCGGGAGACCCCGATCGCCCGGGCGTCAACCGGGTTGATCCGGGCAGCTACGGTCGGCGACAAGGTCTGCAACAGCGCGCTCCGCGTGGTCGTCGAACCGGAGTGAAAGAGTTGCGGTGCGGCATCGAGAAAGAAGCCGGACGGCCGAGTCACACGGCGTGGCGCCGGCACCATTGGGAGACGTCCGACGGCAGGGCGCGGCCAGCCCCAGCCGACGACGCGCTCGATCTCGTCGAGCAGCGCTGCTCCCCTGGCCAACCGCCCGCCCATGCGCAGGGCGAGCTCGCTCAGGATGTCGCCGTCCGAACGCACCCCGTCCGGCGGCACGAGCGCGCGGCACAGCCTTCGCCGAACTCCGTCACCGGACACCGTCGTGCCGTCGCGCTCGCTCAGGATGGTCGTCGGCAGAACGACGTCGGCGCGCTCGGCGCTGTGGTTGAGAAAAGCGTCGACCACGACCGTGAATCCGGCCGCCTCGAGGGCTCGCCGGGGCCGCTCGCGGCCGGGCAGACAGTCGATGGGATCGACGCCGACCAACAGCAGACCCGCGACCGTGTCGGGTGATTCCGACACCCAGTCCTCCAGCGACCACCCGGGGCTCGCTGTCGTGGCCCGGCCGGTCAGCGCCTCGAGCTCCGCAGCGTGCTCGAAACCTCGGTGCCCGGGCAGCAACCCCGGGTGCATTCCGACGTCGACCAGCCCCTGAGTGTTGGACCGAGCTCCGAGCACCATCAGACCGGCGCCGGCGCCGAGCCGGGCAACCAGCGACGCCGCTGCTCGCGCCGCCGCGACCTCGTCGCCGGGAACGCCGGAGCCGGTGGCCAGCACGACCACCGGTCGGCGAGCCACGGCGAGGGCGTCGGCGAGCGCCTCGATCTGCTTCGTGCCGATGCCGGTGGCGCCCGACGCCGCCTCGGTGGTGTGCGCTGCCAGGCCACGCCGCCAGCGGTCGGCGCCGGGAAGATCGTCGAGCGACGGCCGGGCACCGTCGGCGCCATCCGGCACGCGGGCGGTCAGCGCCCAGAGCAGCTCCGGTGTCGAGCCCGGAACCGGCCGCAGCGAGCTCGTCGCGTGCCGGTCGAGACCGGACGACACCGCCGACACGACATGAACGGCGACCTGACGCTGCACGGCTGCCTGGATCAGCTCGGTCTTGACCAGGGGATGGCTTCGGGTCGGATCGCAACCGACCACCAGAACCAGGTCGGCCTCGCGCAGATCGTCGAAGCCTGCGGTCGACCGCGGCCGGTCGAACACCCGCCACACGCCGTCGACCAGCGCTCGCGCCCCGGCCTCGGGAGCGAGGTCGACGTGCGGGGTTCGCAGCACCTCGCGGGCCAGAGCCTGAAGCAGGTAGCCGTCCTCGCAGGTCAACCGGCCGCTGCCGACGACCACGACCTCGCCTCGACCTGCGGCCCGACGAAGCCCGTCGGCGCCGGCTGCCAGGGCCTCCTCCCAACCCGCTTCGACGAGCGCTCCTTCTCGTCTGATCAGCGGCGAAGTCAGCCGGTCCGGATGACCGGTGACGTCGAGCCCCAACCATCCTTTGACGCACAGCTTGCCTCGGTTGTGGTTACCCTCGGTCCGCGACGTGACCCGCTGCAGCCGGCCGTCCTTGTGCTCTACGGTGAGCTCGCACCCGCACGCGCAGAACGAGCATGCGGTCCGCGTGGCGGTGCGCTGCCAGACCGGGATCGACGACGTATACGGCCTGGCGATCAGAGCGCCTACCGGACAGGCGTTGACGCACTGACCGCAGAACTCACAGTCCAGGGGACGGTCGGCAAAGGTGGCGACCCGGGTCTCGATGCCGCGTCCGGAAAACGTCAGCGCCGCCACTCCCTGAACCTCCTCGCACAGCCGGACGCATCGGCCGCAGACGATACACCTGGCAGTGTCCCGGATGATCATCGGCGATGAGTCGTCGCGCCCGGCCGGGCGAGCCCGAAACGGCAGCACCTCGTCGGGAACGCCGATCTCGTGGACCAGATCCTGCAGCCGACAGTCACTGTTCCGCTCGCACACCGGACACTCCATCCGGTGGTTGAGCACGATGAGCTGGAGCTGCTGCCTTCGGGCCTCGATCACCGCTTCACCCGTGGTCGAGATGATCATGCCGTCCTGGACTCTGGTCGAGCAGGCCGGAACCAGCCCGGCAGGACCGTCGAGCCGCTCCACGACACACATCCGACAGCCGCTGTACGGCGCCAGTCGATCGTCGTGACAGAGCGTCGGCACTCGGATGCCCTGATCGCGCAGGACGTGAATCAGCAGGCGGCGCTGGGCACTGCGGACCGGCCGGCCATCGACAATCAGCGACACGGGCGGGATCGCCATCACGCGCTCACTCTGGCGCCGGCGGCGGCATCCGCCGGATCATCCACTTGGCCCGCAGCCGGTTGCCGAAACGGGACAGGATGCCCGGATCGTCCTTGAAGGCATGGCCGAGCGGACCGCCGTTCATCAACAGATCGAGAATATGGATGACGTCTCGACCGGCGCCGCGCAGGGCGCTCCGACAGCCGGTGCAGTAGGTCAGCAGGGGCAGCGGCGACTCGGCGGCAGCCCGGCCGGCGATCTTGCGGAACAGATCGGGGTTGACATCTTCGACCTTGCCGCCGAAGCCGCAGCACCGGGTCCTCTCATGGCAGTAATCGGTCTCCACCACCTCGGCGCCGCAGGTCCGGACCAGGGTGCGGATCGCCGCGTGCATCTCGGGCTCGTGCCGGCCGCGACACGGATCATGAACCGAGAGCTGGAGCCCCTCGTACCTGCAGATCGGGTCCCAGGTCTCGGCCAGAAGCTCCCACACCGAGCTGACGGTGACGTCTGTCAGGTGCTCGCCGAGGTTCTCCTGACATTGAGGACAGGCGACGATGAGCTCGTCGGCGCCGAGCTCGGCCATGGCCCGCAGAATCTCCGATCGGGCCCGTGCGCTCTCGTCCTCGAGGCCGAGGATCTCGGCCGGCACTCCGCAGCAGTACATCAGAACGCCGATCCGGGGGTCCTGGCGCAGCAGGTGCTCATACAGCGAACGCGTGTGGTCCGGAGAGGTGGACGGAAGCTCGCACCCGGTGAAGAACAGACGCCGGGCGCGCCGCCGACCCGGCGCCGCTGCCGCCAGCCTGAAGGTCTCCGACATGCCGGCGCGCAGCTCGCGCCTCACCCGTCGGTGCTCGGGCAACGGGCCGAGCCCGAGCTCGACCGCTTCCCGGCGCGCCGCGAGCATGAGCGCGCCGGTGTCGAGATCGACCGGACACAGCGTCGCGCACAAGCCGCAGACGTTGCACGAGTAGATGGTCTGAACATGACCCTCGACCCCGTCGCGGACCCGCCGCGCGAGCTCGCGCGGCGAGCTGCAGAAGTTGGCGAGGAACTCGCAGTCGCGGACGCAACGATCGCAGCTGCAGTCGAGACAGCGCTCCCCTTCGCGGCGAACCTCATCCTCGGTCAACGGTGGCGGCGACGGCTGGAGGAGCAGCGGCGTCCGCTGGCGTCGCCGCCGCTCCGTCTCGTCGATCCCGAGCTGCCACAGCAGATCGCGCGGTCGCCGCGCCGGTGGCGGGGCAGCGGCGCCGTCGAGAAAGCGCCGCACCCCCTCGGCCGCCCGGCGGCCGAGGGCCATCGCATCGATCACCGAGGTCGGGCCGCTGACCGCATCGCCCCCGGCGAACAGGCCGTCGGGGCCGGCGGCGCAGGTCGTCGGATCGGCGAAAATGGTGTCGCGGGGCGATCTTCCGATGCCGTTCCGGTCGCTCTCCAGCATTGCCTGGCCGCCGCCGAAGCCCGGCGCCAACACGACGGCATCATAGTCACCGACGAGCTCGTCGAGCTCGATGTCGCGACCCAGCTCGACCCCGGTCCGAACCTCGATGCCGAGGGCTTCGATGATCGAAAGGTCGCGCTCCCGAACCGCCTCCGGCAGACGCCACTCGGGGATGCGATCGCTCAAGCAACCGCCGAGACGGGTGAGCTTCTCCATGAGGACCACCCGCAGCCCCGCCCGCCGCAGATCGTGAGCCGCGATCAGCCCCGCCGGTCCGGCGCCGACGACCGCGACGCGTTGGGAGCGCAGCGGCGCGCAGCTCACAATGTGCTCCGGGGGACCCTCCTCGGCGGCGGCCAGAAACCGCTTGACGTCGCGGATCCGGATTGCCTGGTCGAGTTCCAGTCGCTTGCAGTGGAGCTCGCACGGATGGGTGCAGACGTGGCCGAGAATGCCGGGAAACGGGAGCCTCTCCCGAATCGTCTGAAGAGCCTCACGAAACCGGCCCTCCTTGGCGAGCTGAACGTAGAGGTGGGCGTCGACCCGCAGCGGACAACGAGCCTCGCAGTTCGCCGGACCTTCGCCGCGACATTTCTCGAGAATATCGTCGGCGAGCCCGATCACGATCCGCCGATGAGCCCGGGCCGACGTCGTCGAGCCGTCGACCTGACGGCCCGGCGGTCGCGGCGCTTCGTCACCAACGCGTAACATGCTCCGCACCCTTTGCGTTACCCGACGGTCGCGGCACGGGCTCGGCGGTCGGACCGAATCGAGCGCTCGAGGCTGTCTCGCTCGTCACCCGAATCGGCGTCGGGCGCGGCCCGGACACGCCGCAGCAGCGGCAGATCGGCCGGGCTCGATGACGACACAGGCGTCCGCCGTCGACATCGGTCGGCTCGATGCGGAAGAATCGAGGCATGCCCCACCTTTCCGGAGAGGCCAGCTGCAAGTTGTGTGCCGATCGCGTGCTGTCGTCGTCACGGCTCCTCGCCGGCGGCGAGGCGGGCGATCAGGTCGGGAAACCAATCGTCTGTGGGCAGCTGGATCATCCAGCCGTTGACGAAGAACGTCGGGGTCGCCATGACTCCCACCCTGTGGCCGAGGGCGAGCTGGTCGTGGACCGCCTCGAGCGACGAGCTGCGCAGGTAACAACTGCGAAAGGCCGCCTCGTCCAACCCTTGACCGGAAACGAAATCGAGCGCGGTCGGCGTCACGAGCGAGATCTCCATCTCGCGCTGGAGGTCGTAGAACAGCTCTTTGAAGGGAATCAGCTGCTCGACCTGCTGCTGTCCGACACACCACTGAGCCGATGAGGCGCGGAACGCCCACGGGTGGATCGAGGTCAGCGGGAAGCTGACCATTCCGTGCCGCACCGATTCGGGGTTGCTTTCGAGAATGCTCTTGATGAGATTCCATTTGCCGCGGCAGGCGGGGCACTCGAGGTCCGAGAACTCGACGATCTCGACCGACGAACCGCCGCCGGCATCCCAGACCACCGAACTGGTGGTGCGAAACAGCTCGCGGCGATGCGCCACCGGGTCCCCGTCCAGAGGCAGACCCGAGCCCATGACGATGAGGCGGCCGTCCGATGTCACGGCCGCCGGCTTGTCGAACTCGCCGTAGCCGGTGTCGACCACCATGTGAAACGGGATCAGTGCACCGGCCGTTGTGCCGCCGGGCAGGTCCCAGCTGACCCGGACCTTCATGTTCATGTTCTGCTGGAGGACTTTCGGGAGGAAGTCCTCGACGAAGGGCCGCAGAGCGCGCGGCGAGGTGCCGGTCTGCTCGAACGGCAACGACCCGATGCTGCCGAGATAGGCGAGACCGGTCACCTCGTCGATGATCACTGACGGTTGACCGCTGAGAATCTGGCTCGCGCACGCCCGGTCGACGGTCACCGTGCGGTACGAACCCGACGGTGTCTGGGATCGTTCGTCCGCCGTGACGCGGAAGGTCGAGTCCGGGTACCACGCGATGGAGCGCTCGACGAAACGGAGCACCGACGGGTCCTGCTCGATGAGCGGGTCCTGTGCCGAGGTCGGCGCCGCACACACTGCCAGCACCGCCGCCGCGATCCATCCTGACAAGACAAGACCCCTCATCGGACCTCCCGCCTAGTCAACCCTGCGCCGCCGCGCTCGATTCCGGAGCCCGACAGCCGAGCCCTCACTCGGCGCCGGCGTCCGATCCCGGAATCAGGCCGAGCTTCTCGCGAAGCTGGACCTCCACCTGCTCGGCTACCTCCCGGTTCTCCGAGAAGTAGGCGCGGGCCGCCTCCCGTCCCTGGCCGATCCGGTTCTCGCCGAACGAGTACCAGGACCCCGACTTCTGAATCAGACGGTGCTCGACCCCGAGGTCGACCAGCTCCCCGGTCCACGAGATCCCCTCGCCGTACAGGATGTCGAACTCGGCGATCTTGAACGGCGCGGCGACCTTGTTCTTCGCCACCTTGACCTTGGTCCGGTTGCCGATCACCTGGTCGCCCTGCTTGATGGCGGCTGTCCGCCGGATGTCGAGCCGCACCGACGAGTAGAACTTGAGGGCACGGCCGCCGGTGGTGGTCTCGGGGCTGCCGAACATGACCCCGATCTTCTCCCGAATCTGATTGATGAAAACCAGGCAGGTGTTGGATTTGGATACGATGCCCGCGAGCTTGCGCAGGGCCTGCGACATCAAACGGGCATGGAGCCCGACGACGGCGTCTCCCATCTCGCCTTCGAGCTCGGTGCGCGGCACCAGCGCCGCCACCGAGTCGATGACGATGACGTCCACCGAGTTGGAGCGGATCAGGGTCTCGGCGATCTCCAGAGCCTGCTCGCCGTAGTCCGGTTGCGAGATCAGAAGCTCGTCGAGATTGACGCCGAGCCGACCGGAATACTCCGGGTCGAGGGCGTGCTCGGCGTCGATGAAGGCGGCGAGCCCTCCCGCCGCCTGCGCGTTGGCGATGACATGAAGAGCCAGGGTCGTCTTGCCCGAAGATTCCGGCCCGTAGACCTCGACCACCCGACCCCTGGGCACGCCGCCGACACCGAGGGCGGCGTCGAGCGCGATCGACCCGGTCGGAATGGAGTTGACTCTGATCTTGGGCCGCTCGCCGAGGCGCATGACCGAGCCCTTGCCGAACTGGCGCTCGATCTGTCCGATCGCTGTTTCCAGCGCCTTGAGCTTGTCGTCTTTTGTGCTCATCAGGATCTCCTTCTGCAGAATGCAGCGTGGTGGGACAGATCAATCCTAGGGCCGGCGGCTCGACCCGTCAAGGCGCCCCTTGGAGCCGGTCGCCGATCCGGCGCTGCAGGTCGTGCTCGAGGACCATCCGCGACATCTCGACCTGGCGCCTCGCGTCGTCAAAGGCCGCGTGGCACGCCTCGACGTCGACCGGCTCGAGGGTGATGACATCAAGACATTCGCCTTCGTCGAGCAACGGGCCGCGGCGCAGGTAGAGGTGGTGTTCGTCACGCCAACAGCGGTACTCACCGACCACCGGCCCCGAGCCCGGCGCCCCGAGCAGGTTGCGGCCGACGAGGGCAAAGGGCGCCGGGTCGACGCCGAGCAGCGCGAGCAGCGTCGGCGCAACGTCGACATGGCCGGCCGGGAGCTGTCTCGGGCCGGCTGGTTCGGGCGCCCCGGGCACCCGGATGATGAGCGGAACCTGTTGACTCAGATACCAGCCCGCCGCATCGGCGGGCACACCCATGACCCGGGCGATCTCGGGACGCCACTCGAAACCGGCGTCGTGGTCGCCCCAGATCGCGATCACGGTGCGCTCGAGAACGCCTGCTTGCTCGAGGGCATCGACAAAGCCCTCGAGCGCGCCGTCGAAGTACCGCATGGTGTGAAGGAAGTTCCCGAAAGGAGTCTCGTGCCAGCGGCCCACGTCGAGCTGACGGTGGCGGGTCGGAAAGCCCTCGAACGGGTGGTGCAACGACAGGGTCAGAAGGTACCCGCACCACGGCTCGGGGAGCCGAATCAGCCGATCGGCGGCGGCGGCGAGAAAATCCCGATCATTGAGGCCCCATCCGATGGTCTCGCCGGCCGGAAAGGCCTCGGCGAACAGCCGACTTTCGAAGCCGAAGCTGCGGTGGGTCATCCGCCGATTCCAGAACGAACCGTCGAAGGGCACCGCGGAGACCGTCTCCCAGCCGCGTTCCGCCAGAATCGACGCGATGCCGGTGAAGTCGTTGCCGCCGTGCAGAAAGGCCGCCGCTCCGCGATCCCGCGGCAGCAGCGAGGCCTGAGTCGCGAGCTCGGCATCCGACGACCGGCCCTCCTCGGTCTGGTCGGTGACGTTGGCGAACCAGAGCCCGTCGGCGGCCAGCGAGTTGAGGAACGGCGTGACCTCCCGTCCGCCGATTTCGAGACCGACCACGAATGACTGGAGCGACTCGACCTGGATCATGACCAGGTTGAAACCCGCGGCTGCGCCGGCCAGCTCGCCCGTCGCCGCGCGCAGCGACCGACGTCGGTCGAAGTACTCGGTGATCTCGGCGAGCCGCGGGGCATCGAGCCGCGGTGTCGCCACGGTCCGAACCGCCGACCCGACGGCATCGGCCAGATGGAAGTTGAGAACGCCCAGACGACCGGCCTGCTCTGTGGCGTGAAAGACCTGTCGCAACGCCGTGGTCTGGCCGGTGAGCGCGACCGCACCGACGAAGCCCGCGGTCGCGGCCGTTCCGACGAGGGCGCCGACCGCGCGCCGCTTGACGGTCCTGTCGCCTGTCGACCGTGACGCGACCCAAGCCAGAACCAGTGCGGGCGCCAGGTCGGCGGCGAGCCACAGGTCGCCGGCTTCGACCAGGCTCCAAACGCTCGCTCCGACCCTCGGCAACTGACCCACCGACACAACCGCCGAGACCGAGAGCAGGTCGCCGAAGAAGCGCTGGTAGAGGATGTCGCCGTACAGCAACCCGGTGACGGCCGCCACCGTCAGCCAGGCCAGCCAGGGTCGAACACTCCGCGGTGCAGCAGCGAAGAGCAGACCGAGCACGGCGGATCCAGCCACGGTCAAAGCAGCTCCCGAAAAGCTGGGGCTCAGGCCGACGGCATCCACAACCGACCACTGCCTGACCACGACCGCCGGAACCGCCCAGCAGAGATCGGCAACCGATCGCCACCCGGAACCGGACCCGGTCCGCCGAACCGCGAACGTCGCCGCGACCGCGACCAGGACGAACCATGCGCCTGCCCCGATCGGGATGACGGGCATCACGACAACCACGATCCCCTGCTCCGGGCTCGGGTCGCGCTCGGAAAACCAGGCCGTGCCGTCGTCGACCATGTCCCACTCGAAGCGGTAGATCCCTGCCCCGGCCGGAGCTCGCACCGACGCGTCCAGGACGACCAGATCACCCGGCGCCACCTCTCCTCGCACCGCGCTTCGCCGGCCCTCCCAGACCACGATCTCACCCGCCTCCGACCGCCAGTGGCCGGCCATCGCCACCGAGCCGTCTCCCGGCCAGGTCCGGCGACCGTCATTGCGCACCACCACCCGAGCCGAGCGCTCCCGTCCGGCGACCACCACTCGCGGCGTCCGCGCCCGGATCAACGAGAACGCGTGACTGGCGCGCACCGTCACCGGCTGTGGCGGCACCGGTGTTGGGTCGACCTCGGAAAGCCAGCGGACGCCTTCCTGAACCACGTCCCACTGCAGAAGAAACCGCCCGCCGCGCTCGGGTGCGCGCAGCGTTGCATCGACGATGTGTTCCTCTCCGGGTCCGATCGGGGTCGACAACGGGGTTCGCACGCCATCCCAGACCGCACTGCTGCCGTCGACGTCGAACCAGTGATAGGCCAGGGCGAAGCCCTCGGCCGCCGACCACGGCCGGCTGCCGCGATTGGCGATCTCGATCTCGACGGTGACGGTTGCGGCCGTGTCGAGGACGGCGAGACCAGCGGGGCGATCGATCTCGAGATCGTAGTCCGGTCTCGGCTCGTCGGCTGCCACCGCCAACCCACCCGCAACGAGGCACCCCATGAGCCCGGCTCGAATGGTCAGCACCTTCAGGCCCCCCGAACCGGCCGCGACGCCTCCTCGACGGCTATCGATCGCTCACCGGAAAGCGCTCGTTGTACATCCCGATCAGGGTCCCGGTGATGTCGGCCTCGGTCGAGACATAGACCATCGGCTGGCCGGTGAGCAGGAAGACGGCATCGTAACCGTTGGCCTTGGCGTACTCCGCCCCCAGCGTGCCGAGCTTGGAGGCGATCTCATCGAGGAATGCGTTCTTCCGCTCCTCCAGCTCCCGCTCGTAGGCGCGTCGGGCATCCTCGAAAGCGCGCCGGGCCTCGAGCTCGTTGCGCTCGATGGCCGCCAGAGCCTCCGGCGTTGCCGAGCCCTGCTCCCTGGCGAGCTGCTCGCGAAGCGCCATGATCCGGCCGCGCAGGCCGTCGAGCCGAGCCTGTTGGGGCTCCTGCCACGCCCGCAGCTCGGCAAACTGCGCCTGGCCCTCCTCGACCTCTGCAACGGCCCGCTCGGCGTTGACGAAGCCGATCTTGCCGGCCGTCGCAGGCGCCACGGCGAGCAGCGCGAGCGCCACGAAAATCACAGTCGCACGACGCATGGGGCACCTCCGAACGCCGGCGGATTGTAGCACGGGAGGGCGGGTCGACCGACGAGTGCCTCGGGTCGGGGCGGCTGACAGCGCGGTCTAGTCTTCAGGCGTGCCGGTGAAGCGGTAGCCGACGCCGCGCACGGTGTGGAAGTGCTTCGGGTGGCGCGGATCGGCCTCGAAGTGCTTGCGCAGCCGATGGACGAAGGTGTCGAGAGTCCGGGTCGCGGTGTCGAAGGTGTAGCCCCAGACGGTCTCGAGCAGCTCGCCGCGGCTCAGTACCCGGCCTTCGTTCTCGGCGAAGAACCGGACCAGCATGACCTCGCGCTCGGTCAGGGGCGCCTCCCCGGTCAACGTCGTCGCTCTCATGGTCGCGAGATCGACATTGCAGGGGCCGATCTCGACGATCGGCCCCGTCCGCGACGGAGTGCCGGACCAGACCGCCCGACGCAGGATGCCGCGTATGCGCAGCACGAGCTCTTCGACGACGAACGGTTTGGTGAGGTAGTCATCAGCGCCGAGCCGCAGGCCGAGGATCCGATCGGCGTCGCTGCCGCGTGCCGTCAGGAACAGGATCGGAACGCTGTTGCGCGCGGCCCGAAGGCGACGACAGACCTCGAAACCGTCGATGCCCGGCAGCATGATGTCGAGAATCACCAGGTCGGGCGATGACGCGGCGTGCTCGAGCAGCGCCAACGCCTCCTCGCCGCTCGCCACCGCCATGGCTTCGCAACCCTCGATCTCGAGGTTCCGGCACAGCCCGCGCGCGAGGTGCTCGTCATCCTCGACGATCAACAGACGCACCGGCTCGGAGGGCCGCTCGCCGGATCTCATGTCGCCCATCTTAACCGCTCATCTGAGATTGTCGCCGCCGGAATCGGGCGTGAATTCGGGCCGACCGGAGCCGCCACCGGTCGTTTCAGCCGGGTCACTCGCCGTTGCTCTCCGGCCGCTCGATGCCGTGGTCCTTCAGCTTGCGCCACAGAGTCACCCGTGACACGCCGAGCCGGTCGGCGGCCTCCTGCATCCGCCAACCGCTGCGCCGGAGAACCTCGAGCAGCAGCCGGCTCTCGAGCGCGGCGAGGGGCTTCTCGGCGCGCAGCAGCTCGTCGACCAGATGGTTGGTGTAGCCGTCGGCGGGAATGTGCTCGTCCTCGATGCAGCCGTCGGCAGCCGCCACCGCGGCGACCAATACCGTTTTGAGGGCCTCGAGACCGCCGTCGCGCGCCAGCCGGGCGAGGCGCTGAGCCGCCGACGGCGACACGGTGATTCCCGGGGCCAGGCTGCCGGCCCAGGCGGCGACCATCAACGCCAGATCCTCGCACAGCTCGTCGACAGTCGGCAGCTCGACGATCTCGACGGCGGTGTCGCCGAGGTCGAGATTCTGCCCGCGGCCTGCCCCCACCACCAGGCACCAGCCGTCTGGCGGCTGCTCGGCGAACAGCGATGCCGCCGCCGGTCCGTCAGCGTACATCGTCCCGGCCGGCCACGCGTTGACCGACGACCACGACCCCGTCCAGACCTTGAAGAGCTCGCCCGGCAGAGCCGCGAATCGATGGATGGCGCGGCCGACATCACGGCACGCCGGCAGGTCGCCGACCAGCACCAGATGCTCGCGACTCCGCGCGTGCTGGGCGAGCCGCGTCCGGAGGGCTCGGGCCGCGGGCGACGAGCCGACCAGGTAGAAGCCGGGATCGGGTTCCCTGGGACGGAGAATCTCGACCGCGCCCCGGAAGGCGCCGTCGTCGTCGCGAAGGGGGATCACTGTCACTCTGAGCGGCACCGGCCGGCCATCCTGACTCCGGTAGACCGCGGCGAAGTCGTCGACGCAGTCCAGCGACCGCTCGAGAGCGTAGGTCAGGGGACAGGCATCCCGGCAGTCCAGCCCGTCGGTCGTCGAACGGCAGCGACCGCCGATGGAGTCGTTCTCCTCGTAGCCGAGCAGCCGACGCGCCGCGCCGTTGACGAAACGCAGGACGCGCTCGTGGTCGAGGACGAGCACCGCTTCCTCGACGCGAGTCAAAACGTCCTGCCAGCGGCCGGCAAGGACCTGCTCGAGCTCCGTTTCCCGATTCACGCCTGACGTAACACGTGGATCAGGGGGGATATTCGCTCAGCGTTCGATCTCCAGGCCTTCCTCGACGGCCGGTTCCGGCTCGGCGAAGTACATGGCCGTGTGGGCGATCGGCAGGAACATGACATGGCGGCGGCCGCGGATCTCGACCTCCAGGTGGTAGTAGCCGTGGTCGGTGACCGAGAGCAGCGTCGCCGCCGTGCCCTTGGCGTCGATCAGAGGACAGTAGACCGAGACCTTGCCCGGGATCTCCATGACCGCTCCTTTCGTCCCACCTTCACATGGTATCGCGTTCTTCGTCGGCGCCTCTGTTCTTGACCTCGCCATACTCTTTGAGCTTGCGTTGCAGAGTTCGCAGCCCGATGCCGAGCAGGCTCGCGGCCCGGCCGCGGTGCCCGTCGGTGAAGTCCAGGGTGCGCAGGATGGCCTCCCGCTCGATCTCCGCCATGGTCCTCGGCCGCCACACCGTGATCTCCTCCGGCGCCGGTGCCGCGGTCGGCAGCCGGTACTCCACCGGCAGGTCGCCGAGGGTGAGCTCGCCGCCCTCGGCGAACAGCACCATCGACTCGACGAGATTCCGCAGCTCGCGGACGTTGCCAGGCCAGGAATGGCGCTTGAGCGCGGTGACCACCGCCGGCGACACTTCCTCGATGCTGCGTCCGAGCTCGCGGTTGAAATGATTGAGAAAGTGCTGGACAAAGAGCGGGATGTCGTCGATCCGCTCGCGCAGCGGCGGCAGGGTCAGCGTCACGACCTTGAGCCGGTAATAGAGATCCTGTCGGAATCGACCTTGACGAACCCAGGACTCGAGATCGCGGTTGGTCGCGGCCACGAGCCGAAAATCCACCGGGAGCTGGCTGGTGCCGCCGACCCGGGTCACCATCTTCTCCTCGAGCACCCGCAGCAGCTTGACCTGGAGGTCGGCCGACAGCTCGGAAATCTCATCGAGAAAGAGGGTTCCGGACGAAGCCGACTCGATGAGCCCGATCCGGCGCTGGTGGGCGCCGGTGAACGCGCCCTTCTCGTGACCGAACAGCTCGGACTCGAGAATCTCGCCGGGAATGGCGCCGCAGTTGACCGCAACGAACGGACCGCTCTGGCGGTCGGACCGCTGGTGCAGGGCGTTGGCCACGAGCTCCTTGCCGGTCCCCGACTCGCCCACGATCAGGACCGTCGAGCGGGTCGGCGCGACCACGCGCAAGCGCTCGAGGACCTGCTCCATACCGCGCGAGTGTCCGACAATGCCCTCGAATCCGAAGCTGCGGTCCAACCGTGCCTTGAGCCGACGGTTCTCGTCGGACAACGCCCGGCGCTCGAGCTGGAGCTGGACCCGCTGGCGCAGCTCCTGCACCTTGACCGGTTTGGTCAGGTAGTCATCGGCCCCCTCCTGCAGCGCCGCAACCGCGTCCTCGACGTCGGCGAACGCCGTCACCAGGAGAAACGGCAGCCCGGGCCACTCGGCCCGGACGTGCCGGAGCAGCTCATAGCCGTCCATCCCGGGCATCCGCACATCTGACACGACCGCGTCGACCCGATCCCCCGCACGGAGCCGCTCGAGCGCCTCGCCGGCATCGGGAAACCGGCGCACGTCGTAGCCGACGCGCTCGAGGGTCCGGGCCATGGCCTGGCGCGAGCCGTCGTCGTCGTCGACCAGGAAGATCACTTCGGCCACAATCGCTGACCTCCGTTGCCGGCCACCAGCCGGCCGAGCTCGTCCTCGGTGAGAATCTCGACTCCCCGCGAGCGGGCCTGGTCGAGCTTGCCGCCGGCCTCGCCTCCAGCGAGAACATGGGTCGTCGCACCGGACACCGAACTCGCCACCCGGGCGCCGAGCTCCTCGAGACGTGACGTGACCAGCCGCCGTGGTCGGCTGAGCGTACCGGTCACGACAAAGGTCATGCCGTCGAGCGGTCGCGTCCCGTCGGTTGCGGCCGCCGGCTCGGGCTCGGTCGGGTCGATGCCCCGCTCACGCAGGCGCCGGACGAGACGGCGGTTTCGTTCGTCGGCCATCCAGCCGGTCAGCGATTCCGACAGGGCGGGACCAACGCCGTCGATCGCCTCGAGCTCGTCGCGAGTCGCGTGCGACAGGCGATCGAGGGTTGGGAAGCGCTGCGCCAGAGCACGGGCCGCGCTGTCGCCGACACCGGGAATGCCGAGGGCGGCCAGCAGACGGTGCAGCGGACGAGATCGTGCCCGCTCGAGCTCCGCCACGACGCGGCTCGCCGACCGTTCGCCCCATCCCGGCAGCGCGGCCAGAGCATCGGCGCCGAGATCCCACAGCGATGCCTCGTCGGTCACCATGCCTCGGGAAGCCAGCTGCTCCAGGGTCTTTTCTCCGAGGCCCTCGATCTCCATGGCGCCACGAGAGCAGAAATGTCGCAGACGCGCCGCCGCCACCGCCGGACAGTCGGGATTCGGGCAGCGCAACGCGACCTGGTCGGGACCCTGCTCGACGGCGGCGCCGCACGCCGGACATCTGTCGGGCGCCGAGATCTCGACGGCGTCGTCAGGCCGCTCCGAACTCACCACCCCGATCACCTTGGGGATCACCTCGCCGCCCTTGGTCACCCAGACGGTGTCCCCGATCATCAACCCGAGCCGCCTCACCTCGTCGAAGTTGTGCAGCGTCGCCCGCGACACCGTCGAGCCCGACACTGCGACCGGTTCGAGCTCGGCGACCGGGGTCAGGACGCCGGTTCGGCCGACCTGAATGACGACGTCACGAACCACGGTGGTGCGTCCTTCAGGCGGAAACTTGTATGCCACCGCCCACCGGACGGCGCGCGCCGTTGCACCCAGCGCGGCCCTCTCGTCGGCGTCGTCGAGCTTGACGACGATGCCGTCGGTGTCGAAATCGAGCTCGTGGCGTCGTTCCCGCCAATGATCGATGAAGGCCTCGACCTGCTCCAGGCTCCGGCAGCGGGAGAAGTGCGGGCTCACCGGCAACCCGAGCCCGGTCATCCACTTCAGATCGGCGACGTGGCTGCCAGCTCGTCGTCCCGACGCCGACGCCACCTGGTAGCACCACACGGACAGTCGCCGGCGCGCGGCCAGCCGGCTGTCGAGCAACCGGACCGAGCCCGCGGTGGCGTTGCGCGGATTGGCGAACTCAGGCTGGCCCGCGGCGCTCCGGGACGCGTTGAGCTCGACGAAGGCCGAGCGCGGCATGTAGACCTCGCCGCGAACCTCCAGTGACGACGGCGCGCCGTCGACAACCAGCGGCAGCTCGCGGATCGTCCTGGCATTTTCGGTGACGTCGTCCCCGACCGAGCCGTCGCCTCGGGTCGCCGCGCGGATCAGCTCGCCGTGCTCCCAGATCAGCGAGATTGACACTCCGTCGATCTTGAGCTCAACCGCGAGGTCGCCCGGCTCTCGCCCGAGCTCGCGCCGGACGCGGGCATACCAGGCCGCCAGCTCGGCCTTGGAGTAGCTGTTGTCCAACGACAGCATGGGCTGGTCGTGTGTGACCGGCCGGAGGTGGTCGAGCGCCCGGCCACCGACCCGCCGGGTCGGCGAGCTGGTTGATTGCAGATCGGGGTGCTCGTTCTCCAGCTCAGCCAGCTCGGAGAACAGCTGATCGTAGTCGTAGTCCGTGATCTCCGGCTCGGCCCGGATGTAGTACAGATGGTCGTGATGCCGAATGAGCCGACGCAGCTCGCGCACCCGGCGCTTCGCGTCGACCCGATCCGTCATCTCCGCCTCCGTCGCCGTCCGCCATCCCGTCGCGTCGGCTTCTCGCCCGCGGCGTTCTGCTGTGGGGCGCCGTTGTTCTTCTGCATCCGGGCCAAGGCGGACGACCACTCCCGGCGGGTCTTCTCGGGCACCAGTCCGACCACTGCGGCCAGCCGGAACAGATCCCAGGCGACCGGAAAGTACTGTTGGCGGGCGAGCTTGAGGACCTGCCGACCGCGTTCCGGCGGACGGTGCATCTTGGTCAACGTGAACAGCCCTTGGCCGAGAAGGTGTGTCGTGTGGTTGGCGAGGCGAAGGTTGGTCGTTGACGGCTCGAGCACTCGGTCGATCCGTCGCAGCATCTCGACGTTGTCGAGCTTGCGCCCGTCGCGAACCAGGTCGTTGAACTCACGGTAAAACCGGTGCAGGTAGAAGGCCCCGGTGAGGGTCGCTTCGTCGAGCATCGCGCCTCGGGCCACCGCCGCGTCGATCCGGTCGAGCACCGCGTCATCCTCGTCCGGCCGTCCGGCCAGGCCCGGAAAGGCCCGCTCGAGCAGACCCGCGCCCCGCCAGGCCGCGCATACCGCGGCGGCCCGGCCGGACCGCAGGGTCTCGAACAGCTCATAGCTGAGTCGCGCCGGAGACGCCGAGGCGATCTCGTCGCGGCATTCCTTGACCGCGGCCTCGGTCCGGGCCTCGATGCCGAAACCGAGTCGGGCGCTGTACTCGAGGGCGCGCAGCATCCGGACCGGGTCCTCGCGGAACCGAACCACGGGCTCGCCGATGGTCCGGATCAGCCGGGCCTCGAGGTCGTCAAGCCCTCCGACGTGGTCGATGACCGTGAAGTCGGAGATGCTGTAGAACAAACCGTTGACGGTGAAGTCCCGCCGCTGTGCGTCCTCGGCCGGCGTGCCGTACAGGTCGCGATCGACGGTTGTCGGGGCCGGCGTGCGGTCGGGCTCGGCCTCGGCCTCGGCGGCCTCGGCCTCGGCTTCGTCCCAGTCGTCGGGACCCTCCGGGGCCTCGGGGCTCGCTCGAAAGGTCGCGACCTCGACGATCTCTCCGCGGAACAGGATGTGCACCAGGCGAAACCGCCGGCCGATGATCCGCGA
Organism: uncultured Thermoanaerobaculia bacterium; assembly: GCA_964641415.1. Lineage (GTDB taxonomy): Bacteria > Acidobacteriota > Thermoanaerobaculia > Thermoanaerobaculales > Sulfomarinibacteraceae > JAHECW01. The sequence goes on from CAZXMW010000015.1 coordinate 35,354, forward strand.
GTTTCGGAACAGCCTCCGGATCTCCTGTGGTCGTGCGTTGGTCGCAACGTCGAAGTCCTTGGGAGTCTCACCGAGCAGCAGGTCGCGGACGGCGCCGCCGACCAGATAGGCCATGTAGCCGGAACGGTCGAGGCGGTACAGCACCTTGATCACCGCCGACGACATGTCGCTTCGTGAGATCGTGTGGTCGGGTCTCGCCACGACTCGCGGCGAGGATGCTTCGGGATTCGCCGCTACCACGCTGGAACACACCTTCCGGGTCGCACGAAAGACCTCTGTGTCTGGTTGTCGTTCGACGCGCGCGCCGCCGGGCCCGTCGGGACCCCTTCGGCCATGTCGCACACGGCTCGTCGACCTCGTCGAGATCGTATCAAATTGAACCGGCCGGGCACGACCCGGCCGGTGGTGACTGAGTGTCGCTCGTCCCGGAGGATCAGTCGAGGACCGCCGAAGACTGGCCTTGAGCGCTCAGACTGTTGTCGAGGATGAAGCGCCGTTCGCCGATGAATGTTCGGCCGCCCCAACGGTCCTCGGTCCAGATCACCAGCACATGCTCGCCGTCGGCGAGGTTCTCGGCCACGGTGTCGAGGGCATAGCTGTAGCCCGCATTGACCGTGAAATAGGTCGGCAGCCACAAGTAGAGCGCCGCGACCTCCGGGGTCGGCAGGTTCATCTCGTCGACCACGTCGATGTACTGGCCGTCGACCCAGACCTCGATGATCTCGGCGAAGTCGAGGTCGATGGCCCAGCCCGTGACGTCGACCGTGCCGGTGAACACCGCACCCGGACCTTCCGGGGTGTAGATGTCGCCGAAGGACGGCCGGTCGGGGTCGTCGTTGCAGTCGAAGATCACGGGGATCTGGGCGATGTCGGAAACGTTGTTCTCGAGGTCGCCGGCGCGGATCTTGAGGTAGTGCAGACCCTGACGGAAACCTCTACGGATGATCAGGTCGGACACGTCCATGACGAACGCGAAGCCCGAGTCCTTGGCGTTGGGGACGTCGCCGAACAGCTGCAGGATGTCCATCCGAGGCAGCCCGTAGTAGTTGACGTCCATTCTGAACCAGGGGTGGTAGAAGCCGGGAAAACTGGTGTCGGCCAGCAGCGTGCCGTCAACCAGCAGCTGGACGTAACCGACTCCGCCGTCATCGGTCTGTGCGCCGACGTCGAGGGCCCACCCGGTGATCAGCTCCGTCACCTGGGGATCCTCGAACGGCGGACTCGACCAGCCGCCCGGGTCCTGGCAGCCCTTGGCGTACATGATGTGGTTGGAGATCGGGTAGTCGATGGCGCCGAACGGCGGCAGGTTGTAGTTGACGTTGAAGGTCTGAACGTATCGGGTGCCGATGGTCCTCGACACGTTCTCGTCGTCGACCAAACGGACGGCGAGGACGTGGATCCCGTTTGCCCACAGGGTGGTGTTGAGCATCTTGACGAACCCGGCTTTGGCGGCATCCGGGTGCGATGGGAAGCGGTGAGAGATGTCCGGACGGTGAATTCCGGTCACCGCATTGCCGACCGACACACCGTCAACCAGGATCTCGACGAAGCGGATCTCGGAGTCGTCGAGCGCCCATCCGGTGACCGGGAACACTGCGCTCATGGGCTGATCGGCGCCCGGCAGCTCGAGCTCGCCGAACGGCGCCTGATTGAGGTCGTTGTCCACGATCACCGTGCGCTCGCCGAAGTCCAGCTCGGTGCTGTCGGCGAAGGCGACCCGGACGAAGAGCGTGTGCGCGCCGTCTGTCAGAGACGCCGAGTCGAACGAGGTCGCGAAGCCCGGATTCGCGTACGGCGTGCCGGTGTACCACGGATAGGCCTGCAGAACGTCGTACCGCGGCTGGTTGAGATCGGCGGTGGCGACGTAGCCGCCGTCGACGAAAAGATCGACGCGGGTCACCAGCGAATCGGTCCAGTCGCAGCTCTGCCACGCCCACGGCGCCCCGCAGTCCTCACCATTGTCGAGGACATAGCCGGTCACGGACACGAGCCCGAAAACCGTCGCGCCATCTTGGGGCGTATCGAGCTGAAAAACAGGCTCCGCGGACCCGTTGCCAGCCAGCAAAACCGTGACCGCAATGATGGTCCCAACGATGATTCTATGACGCATCAGCTGTCCTCCCCTGAAGCGCAAATCCAGCCTTGGCAAACTCTAACCTGTTCGATGATATACCAGACGAAAGTCGATGGTCAACGAATTCTGTGATCAACGACACCTCCACCGACCGAAATCAATGCTTAACCGGGGCTGAATTCTCGATCAAAGCCGTGTCGACAAACGGAGTCAATTACGCATCGGCTTTCTCGTCCTCCCACGACGACAATTCCTCGGCGTGAATCCGCGCGCAATTGGCCAGCGCTTGGAGCTCGAATCCCCCCTCCAGAAACGACAGGATGCGCCCGGCCGTCCAGCGCTCGGCGGTCGCCGTCAACGCCGCGCTCAACCGGCGAAAACCGGTCTCCGACAGCCGCATCTGACCGACCGGGTCGGCGACGTGCGCGTCAAAGCCCGCCGACACAACCAGCACCGCCGGCTCGATCCGACTCGCAACCTCCTCGAGGGCCCGCTCGAACGCCGCACAGAACACGCCGTCATCAGCACCGGCAGCGAGCGGGACGTTGCGGTTGCTGCCGCCGGCACCGACCTCGTCGGCCGTGCCGGTGCCCGGAAACCCGGGGAACGAGTGGATCGACACATAGCCGACCTCGGGCCGGTCGATGAAGGCGGCCTGGGTTCCGTTGCCGTGGTGGGCATCGAAGTCGGCGATGAGCACGGGGCGGCCCCAGCTCGCAACCACGACCTCTGCCGCGAGCGCGACGGCGTTGAAGAAACAGTAGCCCCGGGCTGCCGACCGCTCGGCATGGTGGGACGGCGGACGAGCCACCACGAAGGCCCGGTCGAGTCGCCCGTTGACCAGGTCGAGGGCGGCATTGAGCGCGAGCCCGGCCGCGGCCAGCGCCGAGGCGAAGGTCCCCGACGAGACCCGACAGTCCTGGCTGTCCAACCATCCTCCCCCGGCTGCCGCCGCGGCTCGCACGCGCTCGATGTGGTCGGCGTCGTGGATCCATTTCAAGGCGCCGATGACATCGTCCTCCGGTGGCAGCGGCGCCTCCCGGTCGGTCATCCAGCGACCGCCGGCGCCATGTTCGAGGGCATCGAGCACGACCCTGATCCGTTGGGCGGACTCGGGGTGCCCGAGGCCGGGGTCGTGGAGCAGGCAACTCGGGTTGGATCTGACCTGGAGTCGGGGGCGCCGGTTCATGACCCTCCCGGCACGGACGACGGCCTCCGTGCCGCTGTTGTGAAGACCGCGTCATCATACTACCCTGTGGGTGATGGCTCGCTCAGCCGTTCAAATCGGCGCTTCACTGGCGCTCATGGTCGCGCTTCTGACGTTCTTCCTGTGGAACGTCGACCTTGACAAGACCCTGAAAAGCCTGGTCGGAGTAGACCCCGGGCTGCTCGCAGCAGCGGCGGTCCTCGCACTGGTCTCGTACTGGGTCCGGGTCGTCCGCTGGACTTTGATCCTCCGACCGGTGGCCCGGGTGCGTCACTCCAGCGCGCTGATCGCGACCGCCGTCGGCTACGCCGCCATCAGCCTGCTGCCGGCCCGGATGGGAGACATCATCCGACCGGTGCTGCTGGCCAAACGAGAGCGCTTCCCCGTGTCGGCGAGCCTGGCCTCGGTCTTCACCGAACGGGTCTTCGACCTGTGGATGGTGGTTCTCTTCTTCATGGTCTTCCTGATCCGACCGCCGGCGATGGTCGAGCTCACTCTGGAGGCCGAGGCCACCCTCCGGCTGCTCAGGATCTCGGGGTACACGGTCGGCGCAGGTTTACTGATCGGCACCTTCGTCTTGCTCGGTCTGTTCCGATACCAGGAACGGTTTGTCGAAATCCTGTGCTCGCCGTTGGCGCGGCTCAAACCGAGCTGGCGACAACCGCTGGCCAACTTTCTGAACCACTTCCTCGACGGCCTCAGGGTGCTCCAGCGGCCTCGGGATCTGCTGGTCACGATGCTCGCATCGTTCGTTGTCTGGTACATCGTCTACTGGCAGGTCAGGCTGACGTTGCTCGCGTTCCACGTCGACCAGCCGCTGCGGGCGGCGTTCCTGATCGTGACTCTGGCCGTGATCGGGCTGGCGATCCCGACGCCGGGCGGCGTCGGCGGCTTCCACAAGGCGACCCAGGTCGGGCTCACCTCGTTCTTCGGCGTCGAACTCAATCTGGCCACTGCAATCGCCATCGTCTACCACGCGATCTGCTTCGTGCCGATCACCATCATCGGGCTGCTGTGTCTGCCGCTGCTCGGGCTGAAGTTCTCCGACATGCGCACCATGGCCGAAACGAAGGTGGCAGAGTGATCTGCCCGTTCTGCGGCCATCCTTCGAGCCGGGTCGTCGACTCGCGCGAGGTCCGGGACGGCTCCGAGACCCGACGACGCCGGGAGTGCAACGGTTGCAGTCGGCGGTTCACGACCTACGAGCGGGTCGATGAGCTGCCGGTCACGGTGGTCAAACGCGACGGCCGCAGGGAGAGCTTCGATCGTGAAAAGCTGCTCAACGGCATGCTGCGCGCGTGCGAAAAACGGCCGGTGCCGCGACGTGACCTGATTGCCGTGGTCGACGCCGTTGAATCCGCCATCGCGGCACAGGAGGTGCGCGAAATGTCGACCGAGGACATTGGCCGTCTGGTCATCGAGCAGCTGCGAACCCTGGACCAGGTCGCCTATGTCCGCTTCGCGAGCGTCTATCGCCGGTTCGAGGATGTTCACCAGTTCATGGAGGAGCTCAAGGGCCTGCTCCTCGCGCACGACGAATGAGCCGACGTTCGCGAACCGACGACCCGCAGGTCGACGTCGGCGTCGGGGACGAAGAGGTCGTGCAGATCGCCGACGTCTTGCCGGTGGTCCCGTTGCGCGACGCGGTGCTCTTTCCGTTCGCGATCCTGCCGCTGTCGGTCGATCGGGAGTCGTCGTCGGTCGCCGTCGATCAGGCACTCGCCTCCGATCGGGCGCTGCTGCTGCTCGCCCAACGCGACAGCCGCGTCGACGAGCCCGCCGACGACGACCTCTACCCGGTCGGCTGTGTCGGCACCATCATGCGCGCCGTCAAGCTCCCCGACGGCAGCCAGCAGATCCTCGTTCAGGGCCTGGCCCGCGCCCGTGCCGACTACTTCACCGCCACCACCCCCCACCTGGCGGCACGGATCCGCCTGCTTGCCGAGCCGGATCCGATCCGTGACCGGCTTGAGATCGAGGCCTCGGTCCGCTCGATCCACCAGAAGTTGGAGCAGATCCAGGGCCTCGGCAAGGGAATCTCGCCCGAGATCATGGTCCTCGCTGCTGATCTCGACGACCCCGGACGGCTCGCTGATCTGGCGGCCGCCAATCTCGGCCTCGACGCCGCCGACGCCCAACAGGTGCTCGAGATCGATAGCCTCGAGGGACGCCTCGACCGCGTCCACGCGCTGCTCGAGCGCGAGGCCACGCTGCTCGAGATGCAGGAGCAGATCTCGGACCGGGTTCGCCGCGAGGTCGATCGCGGCCAGCGCGAATACCTGCTGCGGCAGCAGCTCCGGACCATCCAGGCCGAGCTCGGCGAGATCGACGACGTCGAACGCGAGATCGACGAGTACCGGCGACGGGCAGACGACGCCGGTCTGCCCGACGCCGCCAGAAAAGAGCTCAACGCCCAGCTGCGCCGCCTGTCGGCGATGCACCCGGAATCCGCCGAGGCGTCGGTGGTGCGGACCTGGCTCGACTGGATGACGACACTGCCTTGGCGGGTGCTGACCGAGGATCGGCTCGACATCCGCGCCGCCCGCGTCACTCTCGACGAGGATCACTACGACCTCGAACGGGTCAAGGAACGGATCATCGAGTTCCTCGCCGTCCGCCAGTTGCAGCCCGAGAGCAAGGGGCCGATCCTGTGCTTCGTCGGTCCGCCCGGCGTCGGCAAGACCTCGCTCGGCCGGTCCATCGCCCGCGCTCTGGGCCGAAGCTTCGTCCGCAGCTCCCTGGGCGGGGTGCGGGACGAGGCAGAAATCCGCGGCCACCGGCGGACCTACGTCGGCGCCATGCCCGGACGGATCGTTCAGAGCCTCCAGCAGGCCGCCAGCCTCAACCCCGTGTTCATGCTCGATGAGGTCGACAAGATCGGCGCCGACTTTCGTGGCGATCCGTCGTCGGCACTGCTCGAGGTCCTCGACCCGGAGCAGAACCACGCCTTCCGAGACCAATACCTGGGCGTCGACCTCGACCTGTCACGGGTCCTCTTCATCACGACCGCCAACGTCACCGACACCATCCAGCCCGCCTTCCTCGATCGGATGGAGGTGATCCGCCTGGCCGGTTACAGCGAGGAAGAGAAGGTCGAGATCGCGCGTCGGCACCTGGTGCCACGGCAGATCGACGAGAACGGCGTCGGCGACGTGCGCCCGACCTTCACCCCGGACGCGCTCCGTGAGCTGGTCGACGGCTACACCCGCGAGGCCGGGGTGCGCAACCTCGAGCGCAGGATCGCGGCGGTCTGCCGCAAGATCGCGGTCCGGGCCGCCGAGCGCCGGCGCCACCCCCGCCGGATCACCGCGGCGGCGGTCAACCGTCTGCTCGGTCCGCGACCGCACCTCGCCGAGCCACGGCTCGATGAGCCCCGGATCGGCATCGCCACCGGGCTCGCGTTCACCGCCGTCGGAGGCGACATCCTGCTCGTCGAGGCGGCAGCGGCGGCCGCGGACAAGGGCGGGCTCACCCTCACCGGTTCGCTCGGTGACGTCATGAAGGAGTCGGCGGCGGCGGCCATGACCTTCGCCCGGGCGCACGCCGCCACCTACGGCATCGGCGAGAGCTGGTTCGACCGCCACCTGCTGCACATCCACGTCCCCGCCGGCGGTGTTCCCAAGGACGGGCCGTCGGCCGGCGTCACGCTGCTCGCCGCCATCGTGTCGGTCGCCTCGGGTCGACCGGTGCGTCACGACCTCGCCATGACCGGCGAGGTGACGCTGAGAGGCGATGTCCTGCCGGTCGGCGGGATCAAGGAGAAGGTGCTCGTCGCGCTGCGCTCGGGCATTCGCACCGTCATCCTGCCGGAGGCCAATCAGCGCGACTTCGACGAGCTGCCGGCGCGGTCGCGCAAGCAGCTCGAGGTGCACTACGTCAACCGCGCCGACGAGGTGCTCGACCTCGTGCTCGCTGACTGAGCTGGCCGGCGGGCGCTGATCGCGGTTCCCGGAAAATCAGCCCTCTGGCTCGCCACCGCCTGGCGGCGGCGTTGACCCGGCGTCACCTGGGCAGCGTGGTCGTACGACGAACACCGGAACATCACTGACCACGCTGCCCGGGCGCCGGCGGCCTTCCACCCGACCAAGTCGTCTGCTCGTGGTCCGGCGCTCGGGCTCGGCGGCTGCCCGGTATCGGCAGTGTGCGGCCGACGCTCCTGGCCCGGAGGTGACGCGAGCACAATGCCGTACCCGGCACGCCCGCCGGCTGCGATTGAACTCGCGAGGATCGACGAACTCGTGAGTCGGAAAGGGCCCGTGCCGGACTCGGATTCGGAATCAGAATCGGATTCAGATTCGGTCTCGGGCTCGGGCTCGGGCTCGGACTCGGGAGATCACCGCCGGGCGCGGAAGAAGTCGATGGTCTCCGCGAGACCGTCCTCGAGCCCGACCTTCGGCTCCCAGTCCAGAATCCTCCGGGCAAGCGAGATGTCCGGTTGGCGGACCTTGGGATCGTTGACCGGCAGCTCGTTGAACGTGATCTCGGAGTCGGCGCCGATGATGCGGACGATCTCGCGCGCGAACTCGAGCACGGTCATCTCGGTCGGGTTGCCGAGATTGACCGGGTCGACGTAATCCGAGTTGAGCAACCGCCAGATTCCCTCGATCAAATCGTCGACGTAGCAGAACGACCGGGTCTGGGAGCCGTCGCCGAACACCGTCAGCGGCTCGCCGTCGAGGGCCTGACAGATGAAGGTCGGCACCACCCGGCCGTCGCCGGCTCGCATCCGCGGGCCATAGGTGTTGAAGATCCTCACGATCCGGGTGTCGAGGCCGTGGTGCCGGTGGTACGCCATGGTCATCGCCTCGGCGAAGCGCTTGGCCTCGTCGTAGACGCCCCGCGGGCCGACCGGGTTGACGTTGCCCCAGTAGTCCTCGGGCTGCGGATGAACCAGCGGATCGCCGTAGCACTCCGAGGTCGAAGCGAGCAGGAATCGGGCGCCCTTCGACTTGGCCAGCCCGAGCGCCTTGTGGGTGCCCAGCGATCCCACCTTGAGGGTCTGGATCGGCAGCTTGAGGTAGTCGATCGGCGACGCCGGCGAAGCGAAGTGGAGGACATAGTCGAGCCGGCCGGCGACGTGGATGAAGTTGGTCACGTCGTGTTCGACGAAAATAAAGCCATCGCGGCCGAAAAGGTGCTCGATGTTGGCCAGACTCCCGGTGATGAGGTTGTCGATGCAGACCACCTCGATCTTCTCGCTGAGCAGCCTCTCGCACAGATGCGACCCGAGAAAGCCCGCTCCACCGGTCACCAGCGCTCGCTTCGATTCGGTCATACAGTCCTCCGGACGGGGACGGTAGCACAGATGCACTGCACTCTCGTCGGCCCTGCACGATCCCGTTCCCGATCCCGCTCCCGGAGACGCCGCCTCGGGTTCGAAAGCGGGATCGGGAGCGATCGGGAAACAACGCTTCATGTCGAACAAAAACCCCGAGGTTTCCCTCGGGGTGAGTTCGAGATACCTGGCTCCGCAGGAGGGACTTGAACCCCCAACCTAGTGGTTAACAGCCACCCGCTCTACCATTGAGCTACTGCGGAACATCAACGACAAGCCGGTATTGTAGTCCTCGGCCAACGATTGTCAACCGACCGCCGACGCCCGCAGCAGCGTGAAGCTGAGGCGCTCGACCGGCGCTCGTTGCCAAACCGCGCCAAGCTCGTCCACAGATCCGTAGTCGATCCGCGGCAGGCGTCGGCCCTCGCACTGCAGCCGGACCCGGTCGCCCTCCATGGGCCAGGGATCGACCAGCCAGTGGGTCCGATCCATCGCGGTCATGGTCACGGTCTCGGCGCCGCCTCCGGCGACCGGAGCGTGGATCTCGAAGCTGTTGGCCAGCGCCCCGCACAGGTAGACCGACACCCGGTCCGTCAGCTCGAGAATGTCGGCATTCGACTGCCGGCGCGGCCCGGCCAGACAGTCCTGGAATCGAGCGTCCGCCGCCAGGGCCTCGACCCAGGAGGCCTGCCGACGATCCATCTCCGCGCGAAAGCTCTCGGCGAGGCGCGCCGAGTGGGTGTCGCCCAGCTCGAGCAGATCGCCGGTCTTGCCCTCGACCATCTCCGCGAAGTGATGGGCGATGAGCAGCGCGGCATACCGGCAGTGCAGCGCCGCCCGGTCGACGCTCCGCCGCCAGATGTCGAGCTGGACCGCGAGCTCCATCCGGTCGAAAGTGCGCATCCGACCATCATCGTCGATGGTCGGCGCTGCGTCGTACTCGGTCCAGCCGGCGTCGTGCAGCATCACCGCCGCCAGCACCTCGGCCCGCGGCAGGGCCCGGTTGAAGCGTCGGTTTCCCCAGCGCTCTGCGAGCTGCCAGGCAAGCCAGGCGTGAGAAACCTGCGGGATCGCAAGCGTGCGTTGAGGATCGTCGGTGGTGTGGAGCAGCATCGAGTGATTGTACCGGAAAGGCTGTCCCTCGGATGCGTCCGTGGCCGTATCCGTATCCGTATCCGTATCCGTGGCCGGATCCGTATCCGTATCCGTATCCGTTATCCGTGGCCGTGGCCGTGGCCGTGGCCGTTCTCGACCCCTTGCCCGATGAGGCCTCTCCCTCTTTCTTGCGGCGACAGTACATTCCGATCCCGATCAACGGCACCCACTCGATCCCCGCGAAGGGCGCACTGCCGGCTCACGTGCCGTCCTTGGATTTTTTCACCCGAGCGCGCTCACGCCCGAGAAGCGATCCGAAAAACTCCAAGGGGCACTCGCCGAGGCCAAGCATGGAACCTCGTGCGCCGTTCCTGCGGACCAGAAGGCCGCCGGCGTTCGTCGGCATGGCGTCTGGTCTTCGCCGCTCTCATTGCGCATCCGAACGGCTCATCGACCCACCTTGACTCTACGGGGCTCCGGGCGTATAACCCCCAGACGTTCGCCCGAGGAGGCGCGCGCCATCAACCAACGGGGGTCGATCATGAGCACCGAGTTCAACGCCTTCACCATGGCCCAACGCCAATTCGACGCGGTCGCCGAGATTCTCCAGCTCGACCACGGAATCCGCGAGCTGCTCCGCTGGCCCCAGCGTGAGTACCACTTCACGATTCCGATCCGCATGGATGACGGCTCGGTCAAAGTCTTCAAAGGCTTCCGCGTCCAGCACAACGACGCCCGCGGTCCGGCCAAGGGAGGCATCCGATTCCACCCCCAAGAAACCATCGACACGGTCCGCGCCCTGGCGACCTGGATGACCTGGAAGTGCGCGGTGGTCGACATCCCGCTCGGCGGCGGCAAGGGCGGCGTGATCTGCGACCCGCACAACCTGTCACCCAGAGAGCAGGAACAGCTGTGCCGCGGCTGGGTCCGCCAAGTCGCCCGCAATATCGGCCCGATCAACGACGTTCCTGCGCCCGACGTGATGACCAACCCCCAGCACATGGTGTGGATCCTCGACGAGTACGAGAAGATGGCCGGCGGGCACTACCCTGGCATGATCACCGGCAAACCCGTCGAGGTCGGAGGCTCGCTCGGGCGGACCGAGGCGACGGGATACGGCGTCATCTTCACGGTTCGCGAGGCGCTCACACGACTCGGGATCCCGATCGACGGCATCCGAGCCTCGCTCCAGGGCTTCGGCAACGTCTCCCAGTACGCGGCGAAGAAGCTCATCGAGCTCGGTGGCGTCGTGGTCGCGGTGTCCTGCTGGGACAACGACGACCAGATGTCGTACACCTACGCCAAACCGGACGGTGTCGACGTCGAGTTCCTGCTCTCCATCACCAACCGCTTCGGCGCCATTGACAAGGCCAAGGCCGAAGACGCCGGCTACCAGAGGCTGGAGGGCGACGCGTGGCTCGAGCAGGACGCGCAGATCCTCGTGCCGGCAGCGCTGGAAAACCAGATCACCGCGGACAACGTCGGCCGGATCCACGCCAACGTGAAGATCGTCGCCGAAGGCGCCAACGGGCCGACCACCCCCGAGGCCGATGACGTGCTCAAACAGCGCAACATCTTCGTCATTCCCGACTTCCTGGCCAACGCCGGCGGCGTCACCTGCTCGTACTTCGAGCAGGTCCAGTGCAACACCAACTTCTTCTGGCCCAAGCAGGAGGTCCTCGACAGGCTCGACCAGAAGATGACCACGGCGTTTCACGCCGTCGCCGACCTCGCCGAGGAAACCGGCGAGTACATGCGGGACGCCGCCTACATGATCGCCATCCAGCGCGTCGCCACCACCTGCCACCTGCGCGGCTGGGCGTAGCACACACGTCGACGGTCCAAGCTCACCGCAGCGCCCGGCTCCCGCCGGGCTTTTTTGCGGAACGCGGTCTTGAACCGAAGAGAACGAGAAGAAGCAAAGGACGCAACGAACACCCGAAAGGTCGGTTCAGCTGCCGCCGCGACAGCGACCATCGCTGAATCACCGCGATGCTTTGCGAACTCGGCGTCCTCGCGGGAGAACCCCGGCGTTCGCCGCTACGTGGCCGGGCCGAGAAAGGCGAGCGCCCGATCAGCCTCGGCATCCATGACCACGTGGAGGTAGCGCCCGTTCGCGACCGCCGGAACGTGGATGACCCTCACGACGTGCGCCATGTCCGCGAACTCGGGCAGCAATTCGGCGAGGGCGTTGGGCGCACCCTCGAAGAAACCCTCGTTCCACACCACGCGAGCGTCGTCCGGGTAGACCGGCAGATAGGCGATGCCCGATTCGATCAGATCGTTGAAAAAGTGGGTGCCGAATGAGACGTCGGGCAGGTACGACCCGCGCTGACGGGCGACCTCGATCAGCATGGCTGTGTGGCTGATGTCCGAGTAGGTCACCGAGACGCCGAGACGGATGTCGCCCCGGCTGCCCCAGCGGCCCGGACCGAGGAGGACGAACCTCCGCTCGGGCAGGAGCTGGTTGAGCGCGCTGATGGCACGACCGACCCGAAGCATCTCGTCCTTGGTCGCGAGCTTTTCGTAATCCCTGGGATCGACCATCACCACGTACTCGAGGTTGGCGACCTGTGCCATCTGAACATAGCGGTTGGCCGAGAAGATCTGGTCCTCATCGTCGATGTTGGCCGGTACCGGCACCCGGTTGGCCGACGAACCGAGGCTCAGCGCTCGGCATTGGAGCATGAACAGATCGTCGCCGTTATGGGCGAACTCGACGTCCACGGGTTCACCGATGCCTTCCTCGAGCAGGTCCAGCATGTTCTTCAGCGTGGCCGGGAAACCCGATCGGACCAGGCCGTCGAAGGTCACGACGAGCTCGCTCGGCTCGACCTGGGCCATGAGTCCGACCATCGGCAGGATCTGGCGATCCCGGTAGATCGAGAAGATCCGGTTCATGCCCGGCAGCTTGCGTCCGACCCGGCGCAGGAAGGCCTCGATCGGGATCGAGTCGAACTGGCCTTCACGGAGGTCGATGACGTCGATCTCGCCCTGCGAGTAGCGGTACACCTCTTCAGGCTGCTGCACTGCGCGCAGCGCCGGCTGCTCGAGCGCGACCAGCACCGGGTAGTCGTCCACCGTCCGATCGACCGCCCGCGTACCCAGCCCGAGCACGATCCGAGCCATGCCGTCGGTGCGCCGGATGCGCGGCGACCAGCGCATCTCGCACCGCGAAAAGCCCACCCCGGCAAACACCGGAAAGAGCATGCGGCCGACCTCGCGGCCGACGACCTCCTGGATCAGGATCCCCATCTGCTCCTGAAAATCGATCAGGCCTCGGCTCCGCCGGTACTCGATGGGGTCGGGATGGAAGACCGAGGCGTAGACCTCGGAGATCGCGTTCTCGAGGGCGTCGAGCCGCGCCTCGATGGTGCCCTGATTGCGGATGAACAGGCTCTTGTACTTGCCCGAAAAAGCGTGACCGATTCGGTCCTCGAGCAGGCTTGACGAACGCACCACCAGCGGCCGGTCACCGATCTCGATGAGCATCCTCTCGAGCCCGTCGTGGATCGTCGGCGGCATGGCGCCGTTCTTGAACAACCGCTCGACCAGAGGGTACTCCTCGCGCACCTCCTCCAGATTTTTGTACTTGACGTTGATGATCTCCTCGAGGTTGTTGTACTCGATGAACTCGAGAATTCCGTTGGACGGCAGAAAGTACGACGTCGGGATGCGATACTCGGCGGCCAGTCGCCCATCAAAGGTGGCCTGCTTGAGGATCGAATGCGCGAGCACCAGCCCCGCCGACTTGCCGCCGAGCCGCCCCTGTTGACCGTCGGTGGGAATGATCCGGTCGAGCACCCAACCGAAGTCGCTGACCCGAACGTATCGTTTGGCGACGGCAATGAAATCGAGATGGTCGGTGAGCAGCCGGCGGACCAGGGCCGCCCGAGTACCGATGACGTCTTCCGGCAGGGCCGACCCCTCGCCGGGGGCGAACTCGAGAAACTCGTGCACCCTGGCGCGGAGGTCGTCGAGAGGGGTATCCGCATCCTCAGCGAGCCGGGCCACCTCGAGAGCGAGGCCGCGCTTCTCGGTGAGCATGATGGTGGTCGTGATCTCGTCGGGAGAGAGGTGGTGCTCGGCGTACTTCAGCGCCATCTCGTACAGCGCGTGCCGGCTCTGTTTGGGCAACCGCGGTTTGGGGCGGTTCGGGTCCAGGCTCGGCGTCGAGCTCGACAGCTTGAGGGCCACCGCAATCTCGTCGTCGATGTCGTCGAGGTCGATGAGCCCACGGCGCTGCATGTCGAACAGCAGCCGCCGGCACACCCGCTGGGCGAGCCCGGGTCGCCGCGTCCTCAAGTCGTCGAAGCGCTCTCGCCAGACCGCCTGGGTCACTGTGTCTTCCCCCTGATTCGCGCATTGTAGCTCGGACCGGGCATCAGGCTGAGCCCGCATTTTTCACGAGTGATCTGCGGCACGCCGCGGTGCGCGGCGCGCGGCGCCGTCTTCTCGAAACGGACGATCCGTGTCCCGTTTTTGACGATTCGCGAAACGAATCCCGGTCGGGGATCGCGCCGAAGAGGCTCTCGGTGGAAATCCTCCCGCCAAACTCTCCCGTCCTCCTCGAGCGTCTGTTCGGTGCGAGCTCCCAGGGCGTGGCCCTCATCACCGCCCGGCGCCGACGTCCGCAGCCGTGCGCAACGTCTCGAGATCGCCGATGATGGCCGCGGCGGCGGTCGCGTCGACTGCCATCACGTTGTCCCGCTCGGACACCGAAACAGCGGCATGGCCGCCGTCCTCCATGGCGCCGTAGAACGTGAAGCGAAGCTCGGTCGGCCCCTCCTCGCCGTCGATGACGAGCACCACGCTGCCGAGAACCTCGGTCGGGGGGAGCACCAGGTCATGGGCCGCGGCCCCGAGCTCGGCGAGCCGGCTGAGCCGCCGCCGGACCTCGGCGCCGTCGCCGGGGCTGCCGTCCGACAGCTGCCACATGCCTTCGACACGGTCCAGATCGATCGCCTTGCCGAGACCGCTGAAAGCCACCGACGAGACGTCCCAGGCGTTGAACGGCCACACCAGCTTCGAGCGCCACAGCACGGGCGCCTTGCCGAGCCGGAGCCCGAGGGTGTCCGGAACTCGGAACAGGTCGACACCGTCACGGCGGCAGACCACGGTGGTGGCGCCGTCCTCGGCGGGCGCGAGCTCGAGAACTACGGGGTCGCTGCCGTCGGCCCGCTCGAGCCGGACTCGGAATTCAGGGTCATCGGCACCGAGTGTCGCGGCCCCGGCGCTGAGGAACTCGCTCACGCGGAGCCCATTGAACTCCGAGATCAATTGCCCGATCTGCTCGCGGTCGGCGAGATCCGCAAGCGGTTCGACCAGCTGCCACCGGCGCCCGACGCGCTCGGCTCGGATCCGGTCGCCGCCGGTCGAGATGTCGATCGCCGCGAGCTCGCTCTCGGCCACCGAAACGACCTCGCGCGACCGCCAGTCGTCGATCGGGAGGTCGAGTCTGGAGACGAACGCATTCGCGCACAGGACGACCTCGTCGGCCTCGCCCCGCCGGACCGCCCGTTTCGAGCCGAGCGGCGCCGTGGCGCCGACCGTGAGCGCCCAGCGTCGGCCGTCGGCGTCGGTGAGGGCCAGCTCGAACTCGGGGTCGTCGAGTCCATAGCCAGCGGCCTCGACCTCGTCGCCCCGCAGCACGCGATCCGCGTCGAGACCGGAGATCGCCTCGAGCAGCCCGAGCACGGCGGCGGGATCCGCCGGGTAGGCCGAGGGATCGGTGAGCCGCCAATCGTCGCCGTCCCGGGCCAGGCGGATGTCGCCGGCGCCGGTCGTCAGCTCGATCTTTTCGACGTCGTCGGCGTCGAGCTCGGGAAAGAGACGATCGGCGCGCTCGCGGCGCTGGTCAGAGGTCGGCTGGTGGCGTTCGACGACAAGGATGAACACGCCCAGAACAACGACCGCGGCCGCGAGAATCACCAGGTTCGAGCGTCGCATCACTCTTCTCCCGCCAGGATCCTCAGTGCCGGCGGCGGCGCCACACCAGCACTCCCGCAACGATCGCCGCGCCGGGCATGATCAGCAGCACCACGATCAGGATCAGCCGCAGCTGGGCCTGGTCGATGAAGAAGCCGAGGTCCTCGACGTCGCGGGGTGGGATTCCCATGGCGTGGTCGCGGGCGGCGAGCCAGTTGAACGCGTTGAGGGCGAGAATCTCGTTGCCGGCATTGTCGATGTTGACGTCGGTCATGAAGTCGGAGTCGCCGAAAACCACCAGACGGAAGCCCTCGTCGCCGGATGTCGGCCCTTCGGCAACGTCCGGCGACGTGACCCCACCGTCGACGGCTACCGCCACCGCGACCGGGCCGTCGGTGTCGACGCCGTCGTCGAAGACCACCGGGTCGCCGCGCAGGAGCATCTCAAGGTCGGTCTCTCCCCACCCATCCGCGCTGGTCTCGACCACGACCCGGGCGTCGCCACTGTCGGCGGCCAGCGACCGGCTCACGGCGAACAGCACCGCGATTCCTTCGAGGCCGGTGGCCACCGGGTGGTTCGAGAAATCGGTCAGGTAGACCGCGGAGAGGTCGAAGAGCGGCAGCTTCCGGGACGGGTCGACGACCAGATCGTCGCCGACCAGCACGCCGCGCTCGGCGAGCAGCGCCTCGAGCCGGGTCGACCGCATGGTGCCGTCGGTCTCGATGAGCGGGTCGAGAGCCACCAGCATTCGGCCGCCTCGGTCGAGGTACTCGGTCAACGCTCCGAGCTCGGCCTCGGTGTACGCCCGGGTCGGGCCGACCGCCGCGAGCACGTCGGCGTCGTCGGGTACCCGACCCGACAGCAGGCTGACCTCGCGGGTCTCCATATTGTCACGGGCGAGGGTTTCGACCAGTGCCGCCAGGCTGCGTCCCGCCAACGCACCGGACTCCGGCGATGCCGGCGACGCCTCGCCGTGCCCGGTCAGGAAGTAAACCACCGGCGTCGCACTTTGGACAAGGGACTGGATCGCCGAAGTAAAGGCCTCTTCGCCCTTGAACGCCCGGATGGTCGGCGCCTGGCCGAACTGCATGCCCGCGTAGTCGTAGTCGACCATCTGATCGGCCGTGACGTACTTGGTTCGCTCGCCGAAACTGAAGACCACGGTGTCGGCCATGGAGATGCCGAACTGCTCGGCGAGCTGGCGGGTCCTCAGCGGCTCCCGGTCGGGGTCGATGTACTCGACGACGATGGCGTCCGACGCTGCCCGGTAGCGCTCGAGCAGCTCTCTCGCCTGATCGTACAACGGGCTGCCGGGCACCATGAAAACCACGACCCTGACCTCGTCCTCGAGCCCGCTGACCAGCTCGACGGACTTCTCCGACAAGGTGTAGAGCCGGGTCGAGGTCCAGTCCCACCGTTGATAGTGGCGCGCCCCGAGCCAGTTGGTCATGACGACGAGAGCGACCACCAGCACCAGCGCGACGCCGCCCGCAATGCCGTACCGCAGGGACTGTCGTCGCATGGATCTACCTCCACTTGCCGAACTCGAGGCTCTTGGTCGACAGGAACAGGAACAGGGCCGTCAAGGACAGCCCGTACACCAGGTGCCTGGTGTCGACGATGCCCTTGGAGAAGTCCGCCATCTGCTGCCAGAGATCGGCGTGGTCGATGATCGTGACCAGCAGCGACGACGACACCGTCAACCCGCGCAACAGGGGCAGCCCGAACAACAGGATCAGCCCGGCGAAGGCGATCACCGCGGCGATGATCTGGTTGCGGGTCAGGGTCGAGGCGAGAAGCCCGAGCGAGATGAAAATGGCGCCGAACAAGACCACCCCGAGGTAGGACGAGGCGACCGCCCCCCAGTCCACCGAGGCCCGGCTCTTGACCATGAGCACATAGATGACGGTGGGCAGCCAAAGCGAGAGGTAGAAGGTGAGCGAGGCCGCGAACTTGCCGAGGATGACCTGGGCCTCGGTCACCGGTGCGGTCAACAGCCCCTCGATGGTCCCCGACCGTCGCTCCTCCGCGATCAGCCGCATGGTGATCAGCGGCGCCACGACCAGGAAGAACCAGAAGAAGATGGTGCCGCCGAAGAAGGCCTCGAGAATCGACATGGACGACTGGCCGGGCTGGCTCAGGTAACCGATGATCAGAGCGAACAGCGCACCCTGGAGCAGCAGAAAGGCGGCCATGACGATCCAGGCCAGGGGTGACGAGTAGGTGGCGATGAGTTCGCGCCGGATGATCGCGGCCAGGGCCCTCATGTCACACCTCCCGGGCCGCAGCCGGCCCCGGGGCGCAGTCCGCGGTCGTCAAGCGGACGAAGACGTCCTCGAGGGTGGTCTGCTCCGGCGTCAGGCCGAGCAGCACCCAGCCGCGCTCCACGGCGAGACGGAACACCGCCTCCCGCGGGTCGCTGCCGGTCTCGTGCTCGACAACGAACCGCTCCCCCCCCCGTGGCGTCACCGCCACCACCCCGACGAGCCGGCCGAGAGCCTCGGCGGCGGCGGTGCCCGCGCCCGACAGCTCGACCTCGATCGAGGGGTTGCCGAGCAGCTTCGAGCGCAGGGCGTCGGGTGTGCCGTCGGCGACGATCCGGCCGCGGTCGATGATGAAGACCCGCTCGCAGACCTGCTCGACCTCGGGCAGGATGTGGGTCGACAGCACCACAGTGTGATCGCGGCCGAGCTCGGTGATGAGCTCCCGGACCTTGATGATCTGGTTCGGGTCGAGCCCGACGGTGGGCTCGTCGAGGATGAGCACCGGCGGAGCGTGGATCAGCGCCGCCGCGAGCCCGACCCGCTGCCGGTAGCCCTTGGACAGGGTGCCGATGACCTGACGGCGGACATCGGCCAACATGCAACGCTCGAGGACGTAGGCAAGCCGGTCGGTGAGCTGTGAGCGGGCGACCCCCTCGAGGTCGGCACGGAACCTCAGGTACTCGTCGACCCGGAGCTCGGGGTACAGGGGAACGTTCTCCGGCAGGTAGCCGATGGCGCGTCGCAGGGCCACCGGATCGTCGTCGAGATCGACTCCGGCAACCACCACCCGACCGGTGGTCGGCGGCAGGAAACCGGTGATCATCCTCATGGCCGTGGTCTTGCCGGCGCCGTTGGGCCCGAGAAATCCGAGAACCTGGCCCTCGGGCACGAAGAAGGACAGGCCGTCGACCACCGGCGTGTCGACGTACGTCTTGCCGAGATTCTCGACCTCGATCATCGCTGTGCTCCCAGCATCCGGGAGGCGCACCCCGCTTCCCGGGCGAGTCGGTCGCTCATCCGCGAACGATAAGCAAGACCGGTGCCGGATTCAAGTTCTCGCCACATGACCGGCACCGAACCGCCCGCGCCGTTCTGACGCTACG
Organism: uncultured Thermoanaerobaculia bacterium; assembly: GCA_964641415.1. GTDB lineage: Bacteria > Acidobacteriota > Thermoanaerobaculia > Thermoanaerobaculales > Sulfomarinibacteraceae > JAHECW01. The sequence continues at coordinate 54,300 of CAZXMW010000015.1, forward strand.
GGGTGTCGCGGACCGGCGTCACGATGAGCATCAGTGTCGTCGAACCAAGCGTGAACTCGTCCTGGTGGCCGAGCCGGCACTGCAGTACCCGCTCCCCCTCGACCCAGGTGCCGTTGGTTGCGCCGAGATCGGTGATGCTGACCTCCGCTTCCCGCACCTCGAGCGCCGCGTGCCGGCGCGACACCTCGGAGTCACGCAGCTGGATGTCCATCGCGGAACCGCGACCGAGAAAGACCCGCGGCTTGTGAATCTGAAAAACCGTCCCGGCCTGGTCGCCCGCGATGACCGCCAACGAGTAGCGCTGGTTGGCGGGCAACGGCGGAAGCGCCTCGTCGAGGTTGACCGCGGGTGCGCCCGGCGCCGGTGTCGAGGAGCCCGGCAGCGGCGGCTCGACCCCCGACAGGTCGAGCTCCAAGGTCGTCCCGGTCTCCCGGGTGAGCTCGACGTCGGTGGAGTCGTTCTCCCCCTCGACCGGAGTCGCCAGGGCCGCGACGGCCGGGTTCTGGGTTTCGAAGGTCAATCCGCAGGACGTGCACTTGACGCGCTTCGACGGCGCGCCGTCGAAGCGCCGCTCGTCGTATCGGTAGCGCGTCTCACACTCTGGGCAGGTGATGATCACAACGACCTCCGGGGCACCATCATGATATCAGCCTCGACGTCCCGGGGCCGATCACGGCCGGTCGCCGTCCCCGGCTGCAGTCCAACGGTCGATCCAGCCGAGCACGATGTCGTGCCACTGGATCGAGTTCGCCGGCTTGAGCACCCAGTGATTCTCGTCCGGGTAGTAGAGAAGCCGGGACGGCACGCCCCGGCGCTGCAGGGCGTTGAAGGTCGCCAGCCCCTGGGTGTCGACCACCCTGAAGTCGAAGGCGCCGTGGATCACGAGCTGCGGCGTCGACCAGTTGCCCACGAGATGGATCGGCGAGTGCCTGGTGTAGCCCTCCGGGTTCTCCCACGGCGTCCCGCCGTGCTCCCACTCGGGGAACCACAGCTCCTCGGTGTCGTAGTACGCCATGAGCTCGTCGAGGTTGCCGTCGTGGCAGACCAGGGCGGCAAAGCGGTCGGTCTTGCCCTGGATCCAGTTGACCATGTAGCCGCCGAAGCTCGCGCCGAGCGCCGCGACCCGGTCAGGATCGATCCACGGGTGTCGACGCAGCACCTCGTCGAGACCCTTCATGAGGTCCTCGAAGGGCGCGCCGCCCCAGTCGCCGCGGATGGCGTCCGTGAAGGCCTGGCCGTAGCCGGTCGAGCCGTGGAAATCGACCATCGCCACGGCATAGCCGTGACCGGCATAGATCTGCGGGTTCCACCGGTAGTGCCAGTGATCGTCAAAGCTGCCCTGGGGACCGCCGTGAATCAGAAACGCCAGCGGGTAGCGCTTCCCGGGCACCCGGCGGACGGGCTCGATGAAGTAATAGTGAACCTCGTCGCCGTGCGCGCCGATGAACGGCTCGGGTTGCCGGTAATCACCGAACTCGATGCCGGCCAACCGCTCACCGTTGAAGTCGGTGATCTTGAGCGCGTCGCCGCCCTCGGCCGGACGCACGAAGAGCTCCACCGGTGAGATCAGGCTGTCGCGGGCGAACAGCAGTCGGCCGTCGGGCAGCGGTCGCGGGTTCGCATTGGTGTGTCTGGTCACCAGCGCCTCGACCGCGCCGCCCTTGACGCCGATTTTGAAGATCGAGGTGTTGCCGACGTTTGCGGCGCTCGCGTACAGGGCGCTCCCATCCGGCGACCAGACCAGACCTGACGGCGAGCGGTCCCACGGCTCGGTGAGGATCTCCGGCGACCCGTTCGGCCAGTCCATGACAACCGCCCGGAACCGATCGGCTTCGTAGCCGGGTCTTTCCATGGCGAGCCAGGCGAGCCGGGTGCCGTCCGGCGAGAACGCCGGCGCCGCGTCCCACGCCGGGTTGTCGGCAGTCAGCTCGCGAGCCGGGGCCGAGGCGTCGGTGGGCACGACCCAGAGGTCGAAGTCGGTCGACCACGTCTCCTCGGCGCCGTTGACGACCTTGGCGGTGTAGACCACCTGCCGATCGTCGGGCGAAACGGTCCAGTCGGAGTCACCACCCCACGGAAAGGTCGGGCAGTCGGCGTCGACCCCGGTCATGAGGTCGACCGGATCACCGTCCGGCAGACCGTCTTCGCCGAGGGCGAGTCGGAACACGTGATTTCGCCGGCCGTCCTTCCAGGTGTCCCAGTGACGGACGAAGGTCCGGTCGAAGATCATCCCCGTGGCGACGCGCGCATCACGCTCGCCGAGACGCGTGACCGTGCACGGCACCGAGTCGGCGCAGCCCGGGAAGACCTTGAGCCCCAGGTAGAGAGCGGCCCGACCCGGGCCGACCTGGAAGACCTCGACATCGAGGGGCAGATCCGTGACCTGCTCGGCCTCGCCGCCGTCGACGGCGATCCGCCAGACCTGGTTCGACCCGGAGCGGGCGGACAGGAAGTACAACAGCCGGTCATCCGCCCAGCGAGGGCTCGAATCGGAGGCCTCGTGGCTGGTCAAGCGGCGGGCGCCCGAGCCGTTTGTCGCGGCGAGCCACAGATCGGTGCGGCCGCGGTTGGCCTCCAGGTCCATTTCGGTCACGGGGAAGGCGACCGTCGAACCGTCCGGAGACGGCCGCGGGTCGCCGACACGCTCCATGGCGACCAGGTCGCCAACGTCGAACGGTTCCGTCTCGGCACCGACCGCTCCAGCGGCCGTCAAACAGGCAAACGCCAGGATCATGAGACAACGACGCATGGACTACCTCCAACCCGAGGCGGCGGGCCGTCCGTATGGTAGCGCAGCGCCGCCCCCGCGTCCGAATCCGAATCCGATTCCGACACCGCGTCCGAATCCGAATCCGATTCCGACACCGCGTCCGATGACAGCATCAGCAAGCAGCGGCAGCGATCAGCGTCACCTCAAAAACCCCGACGGGCGCGCCTCCGGCGGACGTGCCATCTTCACACCTTTTTCACCGTGTCGATCCGGCCGGCAATCTGCTGCCGACAAGTGTGAAGGTGGCAATCTCCGTGCCTCCACGCCGAGCATTGGTCCGCATTCCCACAACGCTGATCGGCGGGCGAGGACGCCGGGCCTACGTCCGAGGGTCCCAGCCGCTCAGGTCGCCGGTCTCGAAACTGTCGGCCGACAGGACTTCGCCGGCGGACGCTTCGTCCCCGGCCGCGGCGGCGGGCGGATCAGCCGCGGTCGCAGCCACGAGCCGCGTCGGCTGGTGGCGCGTCGGCGACGGTGATTCGTCAGTCGCTCTGTCAGGCTCTGACGCCACCTCGCTCTGCATGAGAGAAGCCACCTCGATCGGATCCTCGAAGCCGAGGGTCGAGATCGCCGCCGTTCGTTCAGGCACCGTGGCGTCGGTGTCCGCCGGTCGCTGGGCCAGCCACAGGGACGCGACTCCAAGCGTCATCACCACGGTGGCGGCCGCTGCCATCCAACCGGTCCGGCGCGACGGCCGAGGCAGCTCGACCCGGCCGAGGGCATCGGCCACGGCGCCGTCGACCACCGCCGCCACCTCGCCGTCGAGCTCCGCCCGCCACCAGGCGTGGCAGACCAAACAGCGGTCGCGAACCGACTCCGCCTCGGCGGCGCCGGCGTCGTCAAGACGCCCCAGCGCGAGGTCGAGAACCAGTCGTCCGTGGTCGGGGCAATCAGGTGCGTACATCATGCATCTCCATTGATCAGGACGCGCCGGCGGCCTTTGGGTAACGGTCGACGTCATCCGCCCGTCCTGAGCTCGTCGAGGCGAAGTCGAAGCCGCTTCCGGACCCGCATCAGCCGCATCTTGAGCGCGCCCTGGGTCAGATCCAGACGCCGGGCCATCGTCTCGATGGTCTCGCCGTTGGCCCGTGCCACAAGGAGCTCGACGACCTCGGAGTCCTCGCTGTCGAGGGCGGTCAGCATGAGCCGGATCTCGGCGATCCGCTCGGCGTGCGAGTGAGGGTCGTCCTCCGATTCGACCCGGATCGCGGCGTCGAGCTCGTCCTCCCGACGAACCGCCAGACGGCGCAGGTGGTCGCGCGCCGAGTTGGCGGCGATCCGCCGCAGCCAGGCCGTGAAGCTCCTCGCGTCGATGAGCCGATCGAGCTGCGTCCACGCCTTCAACGCGACGTCCTGAGCCAGGTCCTGGGCGGTCTCCCGTTGCCGAACTCCGCACGCGACAAGGGTCGACGTGATTGCACTGCGGTGGCTGTTCAGCAGCTCGGTGAACGCGCGTTCGTCTCCGCTTCGGGCGCGCCTGACGAGCGCTGCCGTCGCCTCCCAGTCTCTCGAGTTGCCGGTTCCCGCCATCTCGGTTCAGAATACGACAGTCGAGCGCATGCGCCCGGCAAAGACCGTGGTACTCTCCAGTCCCAGGATGACAGACAACCTGCGGCTTCCACGACAGCTCGACCATCCTCGGTCTGCCCACCTCGTGCTGTCCGACGGCACCACGTTCACGGGTTTCGCGGCCGGCGCCCGCACGGTCGTCGACGGCGAGGTGGTGTTCAACACCGCCATGACCGGCTACCAGGAGATGCTGACCGACCCGTCCTACCACGGTCAGATCCTGTGCCTGACCGCATCGCACGTCGGCCAGGTCGGGACCAACGCCATGGACGCCGAGTCGGACCAGGTGTGGGCGCGGGCTCTGGTCGTCCAGGATCTGGACGTCGAGCCGTCGTCCTGGCGCTTTGAGGTCGACACCGACGAATGGCTGACCCGGAACGGCATCGCCGTCGGCTGGGGTTTCGACGTGCGCTCCATCGTCCGCCACATTCGGACCGCCGGCGCGGTACCGGGGGTGCTTGCCACCGACACAACGCCGCCAGAGGCCCTCGTCGACCGGGCGCGAACCGCCCGCGGCACCGACGGCCGCGATCTCGCCCACGAGGTCGCGTGCGGCGAGGCCTATGCGTGGGATCGAATGCCGTGGCGGTCGCCGTCCGATCCTGCGCCCGACCCATCGGCGGCCGACCGCCCCCCGGTGGCGGTCGTCGACTACGGCGTCAAGCGCTCGATCCTCCGCCGACTGGTTGCCGAGCAGCTCAGGGTGCGGGTGCTGCCGCCCACGGTGTCGGCCGAGGAGGTCCTCGCTGACGGCCATGCCGGGGTCGTGCTGTCCAACGGTCCGGGCGACCCGGCCGCGGTGGCCGGCGCCTCAGATCTCATCGACGGGCTCATCGGCCGAATCCCGGTGCTCGGGATCTGTCTCGGCTGTCAGCTGCTCGGGCTGACCCTCGGCGGCCGCACGGTCAAGCTGCCGTTCGGCCACCATGGCGGCAACCACCCGGTCCGCGAGCTCGGCTCCAACCGGGTGCTCATCACGTCGCAGAACCACAACTACGCGGTCGAGGAGTCATCGCTGCCGCGCGAGGTCGAGGTCACCCACATCAACCTGACCGACAGCACGCTCGAGGGCCTCGCTCTGCCCCGGGCGGGCGTCGAGGCAGTTCAGTTTCACCCCGAGGCGGGCCCCGGGCCCAACGACGCCGCGGCCCTGTTCGCCCGCTTCGCCGCGCGCTGCCGGAAGCACGGCGCGTGAGCCGGCCGGCGATTCCCGAGTCGGTGTGCATCCTCGGCGCCGGCCCGATCCGCATCGGCCAGGCCTGCGAGTTCGACTACTCAGGGGTTCAAGGAGTCAAGGCGCTGCGTGAGGAAGGGTGCCGCGTGGTGCTCGTCAACTCCAACCCGGCGACCGTCATGACCGACGCCCGCCTCGCCCACCGCAGCTATATCGAGCCGCTGACCAAGAAGACCGTGGCGGCGGTGCTCGAGCGCGAACGGCCCGACGCCCTGGTTCCGACCCTCGGCGGCCAGACCGCCCTCAACCTGGCGGTCGAGCTCGAGGAGCGCGGCGTCCTCGAGCGGCTCGGCGTCCGCCTGCTCGGCGCCTCGGTACGCTCGATCCGGCTCGCCGAGGACCGAGAGGCGTTTCGTCAGACCATGACCGAGGCCGGGCTGCCGGTGCTTCCGGCGCGCACCGTCACCTCGGTCGACGAGGGCCTCGTCGCACTCGACGCGATCGGGTTGCCGGCCATCCTGCGGCCGTCCTTCACCCTCGGCGGCTGGGGCGGCGGCACGGCCCGCGATCGATCGTCCTTCGAGGCGTTGCTTCGCCACGGGCTCGAGGCGTCGCCGGCACACCAGGTTCTCATCGAGACCTCGGTGCTCGGTTGGAAGGAGTACGAGCTCGAGGTCATGCGCGACTCGGCCGGCGCCTTCGTCGTGGTCTGCTCCATCGAGAACCTCGACCCGATGGGCGTCCACACCGGCGACTCGATCACGGTCGCCCCGGCTCAGACCCTGACCGATCGCGAGTACCAGGTGCTGCGCGACGCCGCCCGGCGCGTGCTCGACGCGGTGGGGGTCGCGACCGGAGGCGCCAACGTCCAGTTCGCGGTCAACCCGACCGACGGCCGCTACGTCGTGATCGAGATGAACCCCCGGGTTTCCCGGTCGTCGGCGCTGGCGTCCAAAGCGACGGGCTTCCCCATCGCCAGGATCGCGGCCAAGGTCGCGCTGGGACGGCGCTTGGACGAGATCGACAACGACATCACCGGAACGACCCCCGCCTCCTTCGAGCCCGCGCTCGACTACGTGGTGGTCAAGATCCCGCGCTTCGCCTTCGAGAAGTTTCCCGGCACCGAGCCGGTGCTCGGCACCGCCATGAAGGCGGTCGGCGAGGTTGCGGCCATGGGCCGATCGTTCGAGGAGGCCCTGCTCAAGGCGGTTCGTTCGCTCGAGATCGACCGCGACTCGCTCGAGGCCCCCGCCGAGCTCGCCCGAGCCGACGACGACGAGCTCGCCGCACGGCTCGACATCCCGTCTCCGGAGCGGCTGTGGCAGCTCGCCGAGGCCCTGCGGCGGGGCTGGGGCGAGGACCGGGTCTACCGCGTCACCGCCGTCGACCCGTGGTTCCTGCGTCGGATCGCCGGCCTGGTGGCGGCCGAGGAACACCTGTGCACCGCCGAGCCCGATCTCGAGCTCAGCACCGCGGCCAAACGGCTCGGTTTCGCCGACAGCCAGCTCGCGCGGCTGCGCGGCACCGACCCCGACAGCGAGCGCCGCCGACGCCTCGGCCTCGGGTTGCACCGCATCCGGCGCCGGGTCGACACCTGCGCCGCCGAGTTCGAGGCGAGAACGCCTTATCTGTACGGCAGCTTCGGCGACCGCGACGAGCAACCGTCGGCGCGCCGTTCGGTGGTCATCCTCGGCGGCGGCCCGATCCGGATCGGTCAGGGCATCGAGTTCGACGCGTGCTGTGTCGAGGCGGTCGCCGGGGTCCGCTCCGAGGGCTTCGAGGCGGTCATGGTCAACTGCAACCCGGAGACCGTGTCGACCGACTACGACGCCGTCGACCGGCTCCACTTCGACCCGCTTCACACCGAGGACGTGCTCGACATCTGTGACGCCGAGCGCCCGGTGGGGGTCATCGTCCAGCTCGGCGGTCAGACGCCGCTCAAGCTCGCCGCCGAGCTCGAGAACGCCCAGGTGCCGATCTGGGGTACGCCGCGCGACGCAATCGACCGCGCCGAGGACCGCGGCCGCTTCGCCGAGCTGCTCGATGAGCTCGGGCTCAAGCAGCCGCCGGGTCGAATGGTGACCTCGGCCGAGGAAGCCGCAGCCGCCGGCGAGGAGCTCGGCTACCCGCTGCTGGTCCGGCCGTCGTATGTCCTCGGCGGCCGCGCCATGGAGATCGTCTACGGCCCCGACGAGCTCGCCCGCTATCTCGAGGCGGCGGCCGCGGTCGACCCGGACCGACCGGTGCTGCTCGACCACTTCCTCGAGCAGGCCTCGGAGATCGACGTCGACGCCGTCGCCGACGGCGAACGGGTGGTCATCTGCGGCATCCTGGAGCACATCGAGGAGGCCGGCGTCCACTCCGGAGACTCCGGCGCGGTGACGCCGCCGGTCAGCCTGCCGCTCGAGCTCCAGGCCGAACTCCGCCGGCAGGTCCGGCTGCTCGCCCTGGCCCTCGGCGTACGCGGCCTGATGAACGTCCAGTTCGCCGTCCAGGAGGGTCAGGTCTACCTCATCGAGGTCAATCCCCGCGCGTCGCGCACCGTGCCCTTCCTCGCCCGAGCCACGGGCATGCCGTGGGCCGAGCTCGCTGCCCGGGTCTGCGCCGGAGCGAGCCTCGCCGAGCTCGGGGTTCACGACGGTGTGCCGTCCGAGGTCGCGGTCAAGCTCCCGGTCTTCCCCTTCGAGCGCTTCCCTGGCGTCGATCCCCTGCCGGGCCCCGAAATGCGTTCCACCGGCGAGGTCATGGGTCGCGGACGGACCTTCGGCGAGGCCTTCGCCAAAGCCTCCCTCGCCGCCGGCTGGCGTCTGCCGGAGAAAGGCGGTGTCCTGCTGTCCCTGGCCGACCGGGACAAGACGAGGCTGCCGGCGCTCGCCTCCAGATTCGCCGAGCTCGGATTCGACCTGCTCGCCACCGAGGGCACCGCGGCTTTGCTGCGCACTGTCGGCTTCCCCGACGTCCGGCCGGTCTGCAAGGTCGGCCAGGGCGATCCCGACATTCCGCATCTGCTCGCCGACGGCGCCATCCATCTGGTGGTCAACACCGCTGCCGGCCGCCGCGCGGCGCGCGACGCACCGTCCATACGGCGCGCCGCCCTCGACGCCAACGTGCCCTACTTCACCACCATCCCCGGCGCCTATGCCGCCGCCGAGGCGGTCGCGACCTTACGGCGCGGCCCACTCACCGTGCGGGCGCTGCAGGACGACCTCGCCGCCAGGCCCCCCTGGGCGGCGAATCTGCTGTAGGTCAACCGCGAAGGCGCCAAGGTCGCCAAGCATCACAACACGAGAACCGACGGCCCTCCGAAATCCAACCGCCATCTCGGCGCTCCAGGCGCCTAGTACAGACTCGTCAGCCGGTACTCGGCGAGCAGACGGGCGTCGATGAGATCGTACGAGCTGCCCTCGAGCCGGAAGTACTGCGGGCCGATGACGTAATTTCGCTCGATGTCCCGAACGACCCAGTCCGGGTCCGCGAGAACACGGATCGGCTCCGCGATCAGGCTGTAGCTGATGAACCGGAGATCGTCCCCGGTGCCGAGGGCAGCGTCCGGCCCGGCCGAGGTCAGCTCGAGCCGGAGCCAGTCGCCGTTCCCGAGCTCGGGACGATCGACGGTGTGGAAGCGGGCCTGCAGGCCGAGCTCGAAATCGCGCGCCACCTCCGGGTCGTCCCGCCAGTCGTCACCGCGCTCGATGATTCTGGTCTCGACCCGGTAGTCGCGGCCCCAGCCGTCGACCTGGCGGACCTCATACAGCTCGCGCACCGACCCCGGCGCCATGTCTGTGTCGGCGCCGAAGAAGACCAGCGGAATCCAGCCGCGGACGTTCATGGTCGACTTCGGGGCGAGTCGAGTCGCCCAGTCGTCCGAGAAGTCGAAGGCCTCGAGCTCGCGCACCGCGTGGCGCGAAACGGCGGCGCCGATCTCGTGCATCCGATGGATGGTGACGAGCTCGGCGGCCCGGCCTTCATCGCCGAAGGCCATCCAGCGCAGGGTGGTCGGCAGGTCCGGTCCGGGCCCGGTGTCGCGCAGCCGGGCGAAACCGAGCACCGGCAGCAGGATCAGAGCGCCGTACACCACCACCCGCCAACCTCCCGAGGCGAACTGCTGGACGAGCGACCGGCGCGGCGACGACGCCAGGGCGGCGGTCAGATCCCAACCGCACTCGGAACAGATCGTCGTGCGCGGCGGCAGGTCCGCACCGCATGCACCGCATTTCAGCACATTGTCCATGGTTTGAGAGTAGCGCAGCAATTCGTCGGACGAATTGCGATGGCGCTCGCGGCGAGCGCCAAGAAGCCTCCGCACCGGTTCGTTGACGCCCAGATCTTCGCGACTTCAATCGTCCCGGCGGACGTGCCACTCCGGCCCGAAACGCCTCGATCCCCGCGACTTCAATCGCTGAGACGGACGTGCCGTCTTGACCATTGTGCCGAGCGCCCTCCGGTCATCACCGCGCTGCTGACAATGTTCAAGGGGGCACTCGCCGAGCCCAGTCCTCGATCCCCGGGGCGCGCTCCGGCGAGCAGGAAGGCCGGTGCGGTAGGACCGTATCCGTATCCGTTTCCGAAGCCGTATCCGTGGCCGTGGCCGTTTCCGTGACCGTAGCCGCATCCGTGTCCGTGGCCGTTTCCGTGACCGTAGCCGCATCCGTGACCCCGGGCTCGGTCTCGGGTTCGGATTCAGTTTCGGACTCGGACCCGGACTCGGGCGCGGATGCGGACGCTGGAGTCGCTGAGACGGGGCGGGCCAGAAGGCCGTTCTCGTAGACCGGCACGTGGTCGTTCCGCTCAAGGTCGTGGACGGTGGGCCAAGGCCCACCCTACGTCGAGCGCTCGGCCAGCAGGCGAGGGCGGACCAGAAGGCCGGTGCGGTAGGACCGAATCCGAACCCGTAACCGTCTCCGTATCCGTTTCCGAGTCCGTGGCCGGTCCCGATCGCGACAACAGCGGAACAGGTCCGCATCGATCCCCGCGGCGGGCGCGCCGAAGCGACCGCCGCCCTCCAGGGCCGGAACGGGCGCGTTGGGACGGACGTGCCGTCTTGACCATTGTGCCGAGCGCCCTCCGGCTCACATCGCGCTGCTCACAATGTTCAAGGGGG
>CAZXMW010000016.1:0-62482 GCA_964641415.1 uncultured Thermoanaerobaculia bacterium
CGACCACGACGATCAGCACCGCCAGCCGCCACGCCAGCGCGCCGGGCTCGAGCAGGTGGATGAACCGCGGCGGGCTGTGGTGGGCGGCGACGATCACCGCCCGATGGCCCCCCGGATCGACCACCGGCCTCGCGACCAGGTAGAGGGCGCCGACCCGCTCCGATCGCTCCTCATCGTCGGCCAACGCCCGCCGGGCCACCTCTCGAACCTCCGGCGGTGGGTGACCTCCGCGCAGCTCCCGGCCGTCGCCGTCGAGGACATAGAGCCGGGCCGGCGGTTGCGGCCCGCCACGTTCGCCCCTCCCCGGTCCGCGTCCCATCCGCAGGCCGTTGAGCCCGCGCCCGGCGATGTGCCCGGCCACCGAGTCGATCCGGCCTCTCGCCCAGTTCTCGGCTTCGCCGTGCCAGCGCTCCAGCGCCGGCCGCGAGCGCGTGAAGAAGGGCGAGGTCACCACCAGCACCGCGACCACCGCCGCCATGACCAGCCAGAACCAGAGAAACACCCGGAGAAAGAGGCTGCGCATCACCGCTCCCCGACCCGCCGGACCAGCTGGTAGCCGACGCCGCGCACGGTCTTGATCCGATCGACGCCGTCGCCCGCCGGTCCGAGCTTTCGCCTGAGGTTCGACACATGGACGTCGAGGGACCGGTCGTAGGCGCTCGCCCGGCGATACAGCGCGGCGAGAGAGAGATCGTCCCGGGTGACCACGGTTCCGGCCGACCGGGCCAGCGCCTCGAGCAGTGAGAACTCGACACCGGTCAGCTCGAGCTCGCGATCGTCGATGGTCACCGTCCGGGCGCCGAGATCCACCACCATGTCGTCGACGACGATCCGGTCCCTCGCCGCTCCGTCCGACGAGCTCCGGCGAAGCACCGCCCGGATTCGCGCCGCGAGCTCTCGTGGGTTGAACGGCTTGGCCAGGTAGTCGTCGGCGCCCATCTCGAGTCCGACGATGCGGTCGACGTCCTCGCCCCGGGCGGTGAGCATGAGCACCGGCACGGCCGAGCTTTCGCGCAGCCGGCGCAGCACCTCGAAGCCGGTCAGCCCGGGCAGCATGACGTCGAGGATGACCAGCTCGTGCCGGCCCTCGCGGGCCAGCTCGAGCCCGATCCCGCCGTCGGTCGCGACCTCGACCGTGAGGCCCTCCCCGGCGAGATACTCGGTGACGAGCTCGCCGAGCTCGGAGTCGTCGTCGATGAGCAGGATCGTTGCCACGACCCGATCCTACCCCACGGCCGCTGACTCGGCCGAACCTCTTGAGGTTTCTTGAGCTTTCTCGAGGAAACCTCGGATGAAACCGGTCAACACTGAAGGCGGCCGCGGCGTACCATCCGCGACACGACAACGCCGCATCCGCGGCCTGAAACACGGAGGTGCCACATGAAGCCCAGAACACTCATCCTCACCCTCGCGGCGGCAGTCCTGCTCGCTCTCCCGACCGCAGTGGCAGCGCAACAGCACGGGCCCGGAGACTGTGACGGGACCGGCCCGCACGGGCCCGGCAGGATGGCCGGCCCCGGCGGCCCCGACGGTCCGGGAGGCCTGGGAGGGCCGGGAGGCCGCGGTTTCCTCAGGATGCTGCCGCGCTTCGCCGACAAGCTCGACCTGAGCGATGCCCAACTCGCCGAGATCGAGGCCATCGTCGATGCCCGCAAACCGGAGCTCGAGGCGCTGCACGACCAGGCGTCGGCGGCCCGCGAGGCTTTTCGCGACGCCCACCAGATCGGCGACTTCGACGAGGCCGAGTTCCGCGCCCACTTCTCCTCCCAGGCGCAGCTCCACGTCGAAATGCGGCTCATCGGCGCCGAAATGACGTCCCAGGTGTGGAACGTGCTGACCCCCGAACAACAGCAGGAGCTGACCGAGCTGCTCGAGCTCCTCGGCCCCCCCGGTAAAAAGGACGCCGGCCCGCGCCACGGCGGCGGCAAGCGGTTCCGGCCGTAGCCCGACAGTCCGCTCCCCGTCGCAGAGCGGCCCTCCGGGGCCGCTTTTTCTTTCGTGAATCTCGAATCGGGAGCGGGATCGAATCTGATCCGCTATGCTCTGGGGAACTCGCAAGGAGCCTTCAGTGAAGTACTACTACCACCCCGCGTCGCCCAACTGCCGCAAGATCAGCGCCCTGCTCGAGATGCTCGGCATCGAGGCCGACTACGAGTTCGTCGATCTTCCGAAGGGGCAGCAGGCGAAGCCCGAGTTCCGCGCCATCAACCCCAACGGCATGGTCCCGGTCCTGGTCGACGGGAATACCACGGTGGCCGAGTCGAACTGCATCCTCATCCATCTCGCACAGAAGGCGGGCTCGGACCTGTGGTCGGAAGAACATGAGCTCGAGATCCTGCAGTGGATGTTCTGGGAGCAGTCGCACTTCATGTTCGCGACCGGCACGCTGTTCTATCAGAAGCTGCTCAAGCCCCTGCTCGGCCAGGAGCCCGAGGAGGCGCGCATCGAGGAGGCTATCGCCAAGTTCCGCCGCCACGCCCAGGCTCTCGACGACCACCTCGGGGAGCGCGAGTGGCTGATCGGCGACCGGATGACGCTCGCCGATCTCGCGGTCGCCGCCGAGCTGACCTACGCCGACGTCTGCGAGCTGCCGATGGACGAGTTCCCGAACGTCCAGCGCTGGTACGGCGCCGTCGAGGCCCTGCCCGCGTGGCAGTCCACCCGCCCCGCGCTTGCGGGTTAGTCAGTCCTCACCCGGCAACGGGCGTGTGGGAGCCAGGCACCCATTCCGCCGCTCCGGCATGCGGGAACCGTTGCCAGGCTTCAGCCTGGCTCCGCTCCCATGGAGCTCGTTGACGCCACCTCAGCCGATGCGATAGCGCGCCACGTCCGGATTCACACCCGACGCCTTGTACTTCTCCCAGGTGTAGAACCCGGAGCCGGTCTTGGCGCCGAGCTGACCGGACTCGACGAGCCGCTTGAGCAGCGGGCTCGGCTTGTAGAACGAGCCGAACTCCTCCTCGAGCACCTGGCAGATGAAGAGCATGGTGTCGAGCCCGACGTAGTCTGCGGTCATCAGCGGCCCCATCTTGTGGCCCAGGCAGTAGGTGCACTTGTCGACGTCGTCGACCGCGGCGATGCCCTCCTCGACGACGCGGATCGCCTCGTTGACGAAGGGCACGAACATCCGGTTGATGGCGAAGCCGGCCTTGTCCTCGGCCGGGATCTCGATCTTGCCCAGGTCGTGGCACAGCTTGACGATGGTGTCGTAGGTCTCGTCCGAGGTCGCGAGCCCGCGGATGATCTCGACGCCCTTCTGCATCGGCACCGGATTCATGAAGTGCATCCCCATGTACTTCTCCGGCTTGCCGTAGGCCGCGCCGAGCCTGGTGATCGAGATCCCCGACGTGTTGGAGACCAGGATCCTGTCGAAGCCGTGATCGGCCAAATCTGCGTTGATCTTCTCCTTGAGCTCGGGCTTCTCGGGCACCGCCTCGATGATCAGATCGCAGTCGAGCAGGTTCTCGATGGCGGTGGTCGTGCTCAGCCGTCCGACGGCCTCATCCCTGGTATCGGCGTCGATTCCCTTCTCGCCGCCCGACTTCTCGAACGCCTTGACCAGCCGGTCGAGGCTGCGGGAGATGGCGTCCATACCGCGCTCCAAGACCGTGGAGTCGATGTCCATGATCACCGTTTCGAAGCCGCTCTGGGCGGCGACCTGGGCGATCCCGTTGCCCATGGTTCCGATACCGATGACGCCGATCTTGTTCAGTCCGCTCTCGCTCATGCCTGGCCTCCCTCGTCTGATGTGCTTCAAACACGCCGCAACGCGGCAGTGCGCCCAGGATTGTACCGCTTCCGCGGCGGGCCTGTTGACGCCGCAGGACCGCCCCGCTATACACGGGTGGCTGGAGGGCTGCCGTGATCGTCGAGATCGACCCCACCGAACCCGAGCCCTGGCTCGTCTCCCGCGCCGCCGGCGTGCTGAAGAAGGGCGGGGTGGCGGTGATCCCCACCGACACCGTCTACGGGCTCGCCTGCGGCATCAGCGAGACCGCCGCCATCAAGCGGATCTACGAGCTCAAGAACATGGACCCGAAGAAGCCGCTGGCCATCCTGGTCGACGACATGACCACGGTCGGCCGCTACGCCAAGGGTGTCACCACACCGTACTTTCGGCTGCTCAAACGGGTGCTGCCCGGGGCCTACACCTTCATCTTCGAGGCCACACCCGAGGTGCCGAAGATCATGCTGCGCAAGCGCCGGACCATCGGCGTGCGGATGCCCGACAACGCCATCACCCTGGCACTTCTGGCCGAGCTCGAGGAACCGCTGCTGACAACCTCGGTGCGGACCCCGGACGACCAGTGGGTCATCAACCCCCTCGAGATCGAATCGACCCTCGACCAGCGGGTCGACGTGGTGGTCGACGGCGGCCCGCTCGTCGCCTCGCCGTCAACCGTGGTCGATCTTTCCGGCGATGTGCCGGTGCTCATCCGCGAAGGCAAGGGCAGCGTCGAGGAGCTCGAGCTGTTCTAGGGTTTGAGTTCGCGTCGGCTTTCTACAACACCGGCCTTCCTACCCGCCCTCGCCTGGCGGGGGTCGATCGCCTCGGCGCGCCCGTCGCGGAGGTCGAGGCGGTAGGGTACTGTTGCGCTGTCGTCGCGATCGGAAGCGGTCACGGCTACGGATGCGGAAACGGCCACGGACACGGAAACGGCCACGGACACGGATGCGGAAACGGCCACGGACACGGACACGGCCACGGCCACGGACACGGAAACGGCCACGGACACGGACACGGCCACGGCCACGGACACGGATACGGATACGGCTCCGGACGCGGGATGATCAGCGCGCGATACGAATGCCCTGCGCCTGATCGGTGAGCTCGATCGACTGCGGCAGGTAGTGGCCGTTGACCCAGACGATCCGCTGTTCGGCGAGCCCGGAGCGGACCCGACGCACGGCCCGGACCAGGTCGTCGACGTTGTCCACCGGCCGGAGGTCGCCCCACCCCGGCGGCGGCTCGGCCGCCGGACCGGAAAGGTCCCAGACATGCAGCGGCACCCGGAGGTCGCTGAGAAAGGACCGCGCCGCCGCCGCCGAGAACCGGCTGCCGTCCTCGCGCTCGGCGCCGAGCAGCACGATGACCGCGCGTCGCCGGTTGCCCTCTGCGGCCCGCAGGCCCGCCACCGCGACGGCATCCGACAGCATCAGCGGGCCGCCGAGCAGCGAGCCCGGGCGCCGCCCGGCCGCCGCCGCCACGACGCCCTGGTCGCCGGGCGTCGGCTGCTCGGCGATCGGGAACAGCAGCGCGGCCCGGGACGTCTGCTGTCGCGGTACGATCTCGGGCGACAGCGCCAGGAGCTCGTCGTCAGCGTCGAGACTGTCGAGGGACCGCGCGGCTCGCGGGCTCCGGCGGGCTTTCTTGCGCCGCCGGTCGAGCTCGGGCGTCATCTCCGCCAGCCGGTGCACGATGGTCGGGTCGCGTACCAGGATCACCCGACCGTCCGGCCGATCGACCGCGGTCACCCGGAGTGGGCGTCCTGCCGCGGTGAGCCAGCCGGCCAGAGCCTCTTCATCCGGCAGCTCGTCGAGCTCGTCGAGCACCACCGGCACCGCCGTCAGACCCGAGTCGTGGCGACCCTCGAAATCGGAACCGAAGACCAGCTCGCGAGTGACGACAACCTCGGACGAAAACTCCAGCTGGACGGTGACGACGTGCATCCGGCCTCCGGGCAGAGCGGTGAGGTCGATGTGCTCGTCGGCACCGACATCGAGCCGGCGGCCGTCAACCTCGACACGAACCCGGCGCGGCCGGTCGAACTCGGGGCTCGACCAGGCCAGACGAGCGGCGACCACCTCACCCGTCGCATCCCGCACGGCGACGATCTCGGCATCGGCCCGGGCGCCCGACAGGTTGAGCCAGCGCCGATCCCGACCGAGGCGCCGGCCCGAGTCGTCGAAGGCGACCGCCTCGAGCTCGGCCGGGTGCGGCTCACCGCCGAGATCGACTTCGGCGTTCCACGGCGGGCCGGTCAGCTCGGCGAGCTGGACGCCGTCGAGGCGGATCTCGACCCGGGACACCGGCGCGGAGATGGCCACCGTGACGTCGTGGACCCCGACCACGAGACCGACGAACAGACTGATGATCTCGACCACGATTCAGCGCTCCCCGGCGGCCACTGCGCCCTCGACGACGACGCGGATCCGTTCCCTCACCACTTCCGGCCGGTAGTGGGCCCGCCAGACCTCGAGCCCGCGCTCGCGCCGGCGCTCGGCGGCCTCGTCGTTGGTGAGCAGCTCGACCGCGGCCGAGACCCACCCGTCCACGCCCCGGGCCTCGGTCACCGCGGCGGGGTCGGCGAGCCCCGCAGCCGACCACGGGTCGGCGATCACGGGGACGCCCGCCGCGAGCGCCTCGAGGATCTTGAGCGGAACCCCGGAGCCGCTGATCATGGGCGCGACGGCAAGCCGTGCCCGTCCGAGGTGCGGCGCCAGATCGTCGACGTCGCCGTGGAGCTCGATCCCGGGCCCCGCCGCCAGCCGGCGGATGGCGGGCGCCGGCCGGGCGCCGGCGAGGACCCAGGTGGCGCCCGGCACGGCACCCCGGAGCCGCGGCCACACCCGATCGGCGAACCACTGCGCAGCGCGCACGGTGGGCCGATAGCCGAGATTGCCCGACAGCAGCACCACGGGATCCCTGCTCCACCGGGCGTCCGGCGCCGCAGCGCCGGACGCCACCGGGACGACCCGGCCCCTCGCGGCGACGCCGAGCGCCTCGAGATCGCGGCCGCAAACCGCGACGGTGACGGTCGCCCGGCGCACGAGCCCGGTCTCGCGACTCCGGCACGAGCGCGCCTCGAGCCGGTGGCCGAGCCCGAGCCCGAGCCCGAACGACGCCTCGGCGGCCGCCCGCCGGTGGTGCAGGGCCATGCAGTCGATGGCGTCGAACACCAGTGGCAGGTCGGGCGCCACCGCGGCGACGGTGTCGGCAGCCCAGGCGCAGCGCACCATCTGGACGACCACGACGTCCGGCCGCCAGTCGCGCACCGCGTCGGCCACGATTCGGCGCGCGCGCCGCGAACCGTAGAGGCCCTCCTGGGCCGGCCGCCCCCGAACCGCGGACGCGGCGGCGCGAAGAAGGCCCGCAACGCCGGCGGACGGCAGAAACCGGAGCTCGCCGGGCGGCCCGCCGGTCGCGCGCTCGTCCGCGGCCGGAGGGCAGAGCATGAGGCGCCGGTGACCATTCAGAGCGTCGAGCCACTGCAGTGTCCGAAGCTGGTTGCCGCGCCACGGCGGCAGCGGGTATCGGCTCGAAACCAGCAGGACCCTCATGGGCGGTCTCTCAGACGCCGTAGAACTCAGCCAAGGCGCCGACCACCTCCTCGATTTCGGCTTCGGTCAGCTCGGGGAAGACCGGCAGCGCGAGCACTTCGCGGCTCGCCTGCTCGGCCACCGGGCAGTCGCCCTCGGTGCCTCCTAACTCGGCGAAGCACGGCTGCAGATGCAGCGGCAGCGGGTAGTAGACCGAGCAGCCGATGCCTCGCTCGCCGAGGAACTCGCGGAGTTCGTCGCGGCGCGGAGCGCGAATGACGAACTGGTTGAAGGTGTGGCCCCTGCCCGACAGCGCCAGCGGCAGACCGATGACCTCGGCGAGGCCGTTCTCGGTGCACAGGTGGACGTAGCGCATCGCGTTGGCGCGCCGGCCCTGAATCCAGGCCTGGACGTGGGGCAGCTTGATCCGCAGCACCGCCGCCTGGAGGGCGTCGAGCCGGAAGTTGCCGCCGACTCGCGGGTGGAGATAGGGTCCGGATTGGCCGTGGACCCGGAGCTCGCGCAGCACGCCGCCGATCTCGTCGGCGTCGGTGGCCACCATGCCGCCGTCGCCGAAGCCGCCCAGGTTCTTGGACGGGAAGAACGAGAACGCCCCCATGACGCCGTGGCCGCCGCAGTACCGGGCGTCGAAGTCGGCTCCCCATGACTGGGCGCAGTCCTCGACAATCGGCACCTCGCCCGCGGCCTCGCGAATGCCCTCGAGATCGGCCGACTGGCCGAACAGGTGAACCGGAATCACCGCCTTGGCGCGTCCGGTCAACCGGTCGGCAATGAGCGCCGGATCGATGCAGTAGTCCACCGGATCGACGTCGACGAAGACCGGTGTCGCCCCGAGCCGGGCGACGACCCCGGCGGTGGCGAAGAACGAGAAGGTCGGGATGACGACCTCGTCGCCCGGACCGACGTCGAGGGCCATCAGCGCGACGAGCAGAGCATCGGTACCCGACGCCACACCCACGGCGTGCTTGACACCGAGCCATGCCGCGGCTTCGCGTTCGAAGGTCTCGACCTCGGGGCCGAGGATGAAGCGCTGGCTGGCCGCGACCTCCTGCATGGCGGTCTCGATGGCCTGTTGCATGGGTTCGTACTGACGAGTCAGGTCGAGCAGCGGGACGGACATATCTGGATCTCCTGGGTCGTGGTCGATCTCGTTGCCGGGTCCTGATCCCGGCAACCCGCACAGGGTACACGAAAACTCTCTTTGTTCCCGGACCCGTTTCCGCGGCCGCATCCGGCCCGCCACGGCGGATCTGAAAGCGAAACCGGGCGTCCGGAACCGCTTCCGACTCCGCCAGCCACCGCCTCGATCACCGCGAAGAGGCGGCAGCGCCCGAGCACCCTTCTCCACTCGCCCGCCAAGGCGTTCCAGCGGACCCTGATTGGCATTGGAATTCGAGCGAACGCGCGCTCCGCCGATCCGTCTCTCGGCTCGTGACCCGATCGCGGTACCATCTCCCCATGCGCTACGAGGGCACGGTCTACCGGCCGCCGTCCGAGGCGGGCTCGCTCATCATCCAGGCAACCGTCGGCTGCCCGCACAACCGCTGCGCGTTCTGCGCGATGTACAGCGACGTCTCCTTCAGGCGACGGCCGCTCGAGGACGTTGTCGAAGACCTCGACCTCGCCCTCGAGGCCTATGGGCCGAGAGTGCGGACGATCTTCCTCGCCGACGGCAACACGGCGGCCTTGCCGACCGACACCCTGGTCGCCGTGGGCAAGGCGGCAAAGGAGCGGTTTCCACACCTCGAGCGCGTCACCATGTACGGCTCGGCCAAGTTCCTGGCCAAGAAGAGTCGAAGCGAGTGGCAGCAGATCGGCGCAGCCGGCATCACTCGGGTCCACTCGGGGCTCGAGTCCGGCGACCCGGTGACCCTCGAGCAGATCGCCAAGGGCGTCGATCCGGAGCGCGCGGTGCGCGCGTTCAACCACGTCATGGAGGCCGGCATCGAGCTGTCGGTCTACTTGATGGTGGGAGTCGCCGGTCGCGAACGCACCCGCGAGCACGCCGAGGGCAGCGCCGACGTGCTCAACCGGGCGAGGCCGGATTTCGTTCGCCTGCGCACCTTCGTCCCGGCCCTCGGAACCGAGTGGTGCGATCGCTGGCGGCGGGGCGAGCTGACTTTGCTCGACGCCCACGAGGCCCTCGAGGAGACCCGGCTGCTCGTCGAGCGGCTTCGCGGGCCGACGGTCGTGCTGTCGGACCACATCAGCAACTTCCTCGACGTCCACGGACAAATCCCCGAGGATCGCGAGCTTATGCTCGACGCCATCGACGAGGGGCTCGAGCGTCCCCTCGGCAGCTTCCGCCCGCCCACCGAGCAGCTCGTCGGAATGATGCTCTGACGGATGCGGCGGGAGGCCGGTAGAATCGCGACCATGACCGACGTCGACCCCGTCCGTCTCGACATCTGGCTCGACGTGGCCTGCATCTACAAAACGCGATCTCAGGCGCAATCCGCGTGCAGGAAGGGACGGGTCAAGGTCAACGGCGATCAGGGCAAACCGCACCGGGCGATCCGGCCGGGCGACGAAATCCGGATCTCCCTGCCGGGCGGACGCACGCGGATCCTCGAGGTCGTCGAGCTGGAGTCGGTCAACGTACCCAGGGCGCGGGCCAGGGAGCTCTATGTCGACCACACGCCGCCGCCGACGGCGGAGGAGGTCGAGCTTCGACGGATGCAGCGGCTCTCCATGCCGCCGAAACGTCCGCGCGGGGCAGGCGCGCCGAAGAAGGGCGAGCGCCGCCGGCTGCGCCGACTCAAGGAGGGTGAGGAGCCGTAGGCGGCATCTCACGCCCTGTGGCCGGAATGTGACGGATTTCTCCGACACCGGTCCTCTGGTCCGCCATCGCTGTCATCGGCGACGGCGACGGCCACGGATGCGGATGCGGATGCGGATGCGGATGCGGATGCGGATGCGGACTCGGATGCGGACCCGGACCCGGACCCGGACCCGGACCCGGACTCGGGAGGAGCGCTACTCCGGCAGATCGGTGGCGGCGCGGCCGACGCTCGAGTAGTCGAAGCCCGCCTCGGCCATGCGGGCCGGATTGTAGACGTTGCGCAGGTCGACAACGACGGTGTCGGCGAGAACGCTCTTGATCCGCTCCATGTCCAGCGAGCGGAACTGGTTCCACTCCGTGACGATGACCAGGGCGTCGGCGCCGGTGGCGGCGTCATAGGAGTCGGAGCAGTAGACGACCTGGTCCGGCAGCATGGCGCGCGCGTTGTCCATGGCCACCGGGTCGAAGGCGCGCACCGAGGCACCCTCGGCGATCAGGGTCTCGGCGATGGGGATTGCCGCCGACTCGCGCATGTCGTCGGTCTCGGGTTTGAACGACAGCCCGAGCAGGGCCACCGTCTTCCCTTTCAGGTCGTCGCCGAGGGCGGCGCGGACCTTCTCGACGGCACGCACCTTCATCCGCTCGTTGACCTCGACCACGGTCTCGACAATGTCGAACGGCCGGCCGGCGTGGCGGGCAATGTCGGTCAGGGCCTGGGTGTCCTTGGGAAAGCACGAGCCGCCGTAGCCGGGGCCGGGATGGAGGAACTTGGGGCCGATGCGCTTGTCGAGGCCCATTCCTTTGGCGACGTGGTGGATGTCGGCGCCGATGAGCTCGCACAGCTCGGCGACCTCGTTGATGAAGGTGATCTTGGTGGCGAGAAAGGCGTTGGAGGCGTACTTGATGAGCTCGGACGACTCGACGTTGGTGATCACGAAGGGCGTCTCGCGCAGGAACAGCGGCGAGTAGATGTCCTTCATGATCGCGATTGCCTGGAAATCACGAGCGCCGATGATCACCCGGTCGGGGCGCATGAAGTCGCCGATCGCCGAGCCCTCGCGCAGGAACTCGGGGTTCGAGACCACCGAGAACGGGTGTTTCGAGTTCGTGCGCTTGCTGATGGTGTTCTCGATCAGCTGGCCGGTGCCGGTGGGCACGGTCGACTTGGTGATGACCACCTTGTAGCCGTCCAGATTGTCGGCAATCGACTCGGCGACCTCGATGACGTACGACAGGTCGGCCGAGCCATCGGCCTTGGACGGCGTGCCGACCGCGATGAAAATCGCCAACGCCCGGCGGATCGCGGGGTTGAGATCAGTCGTGAAGTGGAGCCGGCCGGCGCGGGCGTTCTTGTCGACCAGTGCGTCGAGACCGGGCTCGTAAATCGGCATCTCGCCGCCGAGCAGCATGTTGATCTTGCGCTCGTCCTTGTCGACGCAGGTCACGTCCATGCCGAAATCGGCGAGACACGCTCCGGTGACCAGCCCGACGTACCCTGTTCCCACCACGCAGATATGCATCGATCAACCTCCGGCGCTCGTCGCGCGCGCGAATGGTAGCAGAGCGCCCGTCCAGCCAGGGAGGTCGCTGTGCATTCGACACCGGCCTTCCGGCCCGCCCCGCCTGGCGGCGAGTGCCCGACACGCCTCTGAGTCGATCGACCTGCCGGGCGTGGAGGGTCCGCAACACAAAGAACTCTGCGGCACGTCCGCCTCGGCGGTTGAAGTCGCGGGGATCGAGGCGGTGGTGATCGGGATTGGGTGGGGGTGCGGACGCGGGTTACAATTCCTCCCAACGCGCCCGCGGGCGCGCCGGGAGGAATTGTCATGGACACATCAAGTTGGGATCTGCTGATCGTCGGCGGCACGGTGCTGACCATGGAACCGGACAGCGAACCCATCGTCGACGGCACCATCGCGGTGGCGGACGGCCGGATCGCCGCGGTCGGCCTCGCCGAGGATCTGCTCGAGCTCGCGCCGACCGGCCAGGTGGTCAACGCCGGCGGGTGTCTGATCCTGCCCGGCCTCGTCAACACCCACTCCCACCTGGCCATGACGCTGCTGCGCGGTCTGGCCGACGACCTGCCGTTGAAGGAGTGGCTCGAGAACCACATCTGGCCGGCCGAGAAAGACCACATGACCGTCGAGGCGGTCCGGCTCGGTACCGAGCTCGCCGTGATCGAGCAGCTGCTCGCCGGCGTCACAACGACCACTGACATGTACTTCTTCGGCGACGACGTGGCATCGGTCCTCGCCGAGGCCGGGATGCGCGGCGTCATCGCCGAGTCGCTCATCGACTTTCCGACGCCGAGCTGCGCCACCACCGAGGAGATGATCGAAAGGCAGATCGAGCTCATCCAGACCTATCGCGACCATCCACTGATCACGCCGTCCGTCGCGTCGCACGCGCCGTACACCGTGAGCGCTGCCAACCTGGTCAAGGAGGCCGAGCTCGCCGAGGAGCACGGCGTGCCGTTTCAGATCCACCTGTCGGAGACCCGGTGGGAGGTCGAGTCGTCGATCAAGGAGAAGGGCCGCTCACCGGTCGCCTACCTGGCCGAGCTGGGCGTGCTGTCGAAACACACGGTGGCGGCACACTGCGTGCACGTGTCGCCGGAGGACATCGACATCCTGGCCGAGTTCGAGGTCGGCGTCGCGCACAACCCGGTGTCCAACCTCAAGCTCGCGTCCGGGATCGCGCCGGTGCCAGCGATGGTCGCAGCCGGTCTGAAGGTCGGCATCGGCACCGACGGGACGGCGTCCAACAACACCCTCGACCTGCTCCGGGACACCCAGCTCACCGCCCTGCTCCACAAGGGGGCAACCGGCGACCCAACGGTGCTGCCCGCACGGCGGATGATCGAGATGGCCACGGTGGGCGGCGCGCGGGTGCTCGGTCTCGACGCCAGGATCGGCACTCTGGTCGAGGGCAAGCAGGCCGATGTGGTGTGCATCGCCGTCGACGGGCCGCACGCCGTTCCCGTGTACGATCCTTTCTCGCATCTGGTCTTCGCCGCGCGCGCGACGGACATCAGGCACGTGCTGGTGGCCGGCCGGCTGCTGGTCGGCAACCGCGAGCTGGCGACGATGGATCAAGAGCGGATCGAGGCCGATGCGAAAGCGTTTGCCGAGCGGGTCAAACCGTGAATCTTCATTCGTGAGCTGTGGTCCACGACCCGCCGCCGGGCAACGCCGGGTCGTCCGGACAACCGCTATGAGCTGACCGTGAGCAGCGGTACCGGGCACTGCCTCAGCACGGCCTCGGCGACCGAGCCGAGCACGAGCTGCTCGAGCCCGGACAGACCCCGGGTACCCATGACCACGAGGTCGAATCCACCCGACTTCGCCTCGGAGAGAATGGTGTTTGCTGCCCGGCCGATGACAACCGACGTATCGGTCGCAAGTGCACCGAGAAGCTCCTCGGATGAGTCGTCGAGGGCCTCGGTGGCACGGTCGCGCAACCGGGTCATGACGTCGTCCGAGACCACGTTGATGGAGTAGAACTCCGGGTAGACGACCGGCTCGACCACATGCAACAGGGTGATCTCGCTTCCGAAGCGGGCCGCCCAGGCGCCGGCAACCTGCACGGCTCGGGCGGACTGATCCGAGAAGTCGTGAGCGACCAGAATTCTGGTCGGGCTTTCGTCGAACAACCGACAGTCCGGTCGGACGGTGAGCACCGGCATCTTGACGCTGCGGACCACGTTCTCGGCGACCGATCCGAGCAGAAAGTGCTTGATGCCGCGACGTCCGTGAGTCCCCATGACGACAAGGTCACAGCTCTGATCAGAAGCGAGCTCGGTGATCGCCTCGGCGGCCGAGATGCTCCGGACCAGATGGGTCTCGACGTCGATCTCCTCGACGTCCGTGCGCCCCTCGGCGAGCGCCGTCTCGCGCTCGTGATCGGACGAGGCAACCAGCTCGGCAATCTCGAGCTGCCGCTCCTCAGCCATCAGCGGGTCTTCGAGAATGACCCTGACGTGGACCACGTGGAGCTTCGCGCGCAGTGAGCGGGCGAGACGGAACGCGAGCGTTTCCGCGGCGTCCGCCGTGGTCGAAAAGTCGGTCGCGACCAGGATTCGGCTCGGAGTTGCGGTCATGTCGTCCTCCTCGGCTGGCGCATCATGCCTCAGCTGAGCGATTCTCACTGGCGATCGGCACCGGGCTCTCGGCACATCCAGCAGAATCGCTCAGCCGAGGTCATGATATCCCACCGGCGCGGTCTGGACGCCAGAGAACTTCTGCGCTACTGTCATCGTGTCCGAAACAACAACATCGGTCGTCACGATGACAGTCGTGCAGGAGGGTGCGTTCGGTGTCTGAAGATGAGGAGACGACTCGTTTTGGAAGACCGCCGTCGCACCCTGCGCATCGCCCCCGAACGTGAACTCAACGTCACCCTCGCAGGCAATCGGCCCGCCCGGCTGGTGGACATCTCGGCCGACGGCGCCCACCTCGAGCTGGCGTCCGCGCTGCACCCGAGCCACGTCTGCCGGGTGTCGGTGCCGCTACCCGACGGCAACGTCAAGCTGAAGGCCAGGGTCGCTCACTGCAAGCTGCTGGCCAGGGGCCCCTCCGGCCCGGACGGAGGCCTCGTCTACCGCGCCGGGCTCGAGTTCCTCGACGTCGATCTGGCGGTCGTCGACGCCATCAACGCGACCTTCTTCCCCGTCCCGTCGAAGAGCCGGCGCCGCGGCCCGATCAAGGTCAGGGTCGACGTTGCCGCCCTCGAGCGCGAGCAGCACGGGGACCACGAGAAGCACGGAACCAACTGACCCGGCCTCGTGCGGTCCGGTTCGAAGCGCACCGCGCTCCGGATCCCGTGCCGCCAGACCTCGGCACGCTCAGAAGATCGGGACGTCACGCCTTACTCATCGGTCTCGTCGTCGAGTCGCCCTTCCTCGGCGCGGTTGAAGAGGTTCATTGCCGCGGTGAGCCCCTCGCGCACCACCGTCTCGACGGCGTCGGCGGCGCGGCGCACCGCCGACGCGGCGGCGTCGCGCTCGCCGACCTCGAACGGTGACGTGACCCACTCGGCCAGGTCGTCCGGCTGGTCGGCGCCGCGGACACCGACCCGAAGCCGCGGGAAATCGCTCCCTGCGACCCGACACAAGTCTCGAAGCCCATTGTGGGTGCCCGGCCCGCCGCGCCGACGCAGCCGCAACCGCCCGAGCGACAGATCGAGGTCGTCGACCACGACCAGGACACGGTCGAGATCGACGGCAGAGTGCTCGAGCAGCCATGCGAGGGCGGCACCCGACCGGTTCAT
This sequence comes from uncultured Thermoanaerobaculia bacterium, assembly GCA_964641415.1. GTDB lineage: Bacteria > Acidobacteriota > Thermoanaerobaculia > Thermoanaerobaculales > Sulfomarinibacteraceae > JAHECW01. Next base: position 15,332 of record CAZXMW010000016.1, read on the forward strand.
GTAGGTCAGCGGTTTGGCCGCGATGACTCCGTCGCCCAGATCGAGCCGCGACAGCTCGACCACGGGCGTCAGCTCGGCGGCGCCGACACCGTATCGGCAGACAAGCTCGTTGACCACGCGAAAGCCGATATTGTGCCGAGTGTCGGCGTACCGGGGACCCGGGTTGCCGAGACCGAGCAGCAGCTGGACGGCCATCGCCACCGAGACTGGAGACCCCTACTCGGTCTCCTCCTCGTCCTTGCCTCGACCGATGACCTCGGGCTCGGCACTCTCTTCGCCGATTCCCTCCTCGGCCATGAGCCCCTCTTCTTCCTCTTCCTCTTCCGCGCGAGGCGCCTCGACGACGAGAACGACCCGGGCCGGGTCCTCGAGGAATCTGGCGCTCTCCGGCAGCCGGTCCTCGAGATCGGCAACCGTCACGACGTCGCCGATCTCCATGTCGGTGGTGTCGATCTCGATGTGGTCGAACATGTCCCGCGGCAGGACCTCGATCGCGAGGTCACGCGATGCGAAGTCGAGCCGTCCACCGTGGCGCACCCCGGCACAGTCGCCCGTCAGGTCGATCCGGATCGTCACGTTGAGCGTCTGGCCGGCGGTGACCCTGATGAAGTCGATATGAATGAAGTGTCCCGAGATCGGGTCGACCTGGAGGTCTTTGATCATCGCGCGCCGTTCGTCCTTGGCCCCTCTGAGCTTGAGGAGGAAGATGGTGTTGTCGCCGGCCTCCTGTTTGAGCAGCTCGCGCACGGCCTTCTCTTCGACCGTGATCGGGACGGACCCCTTGTCGCCGCCGTAGAGCACGGCCGGGACCTGCCCCGCGGCGCGCAGCCGACCGGCGGCGCCCGAGCCCCGCTCGTCACGAGAGTCGACCACCAGAGTGATGTCAGAGGTTTCGATCGTCGTTGCCATTTTTCGTCTCCTTCAACGCGACCCCGACCCAGATTCACGGCCGGGCGGGGGCGGGGTTATACGAACAGACTCGAAACAGAGGCGCCCTCGTGGATCCGCCGGATTGCCTCGCCGAGCAGGACCGCGAGAGACAGCTGCTCGATCTTCGGGCTTTTTGCAGCCTCTTCGGAAAGGGTCAGAGTGTCGGTGACCAGCACCTTCTCGAGGATGCTGTCGTTGATGCGGTCGACCGCGGGGCCGGACAGCACCGGATGAACGCCGGCGGCCCAGACCGATCGCGCGCCGCGCTCGACGAGCGCCTTGGCCGAGCCGACCAGAGTGCCGGCGGTGTCGATGATGTCGTCGATGATGACGCAGTCGCGACCCTCGACGTCGCCGATGACGTTCATGATCTCGGCCTTGTTGGCCTCGGGCCGGCGCTTGTCCATGATCGCGAGGTCGGATTTCAGCCGCTTGGCGAAGGCCCGCGCGCGCTCGACGCCGCCAGCGTCGGGGGACACCAGGACCAGCCGGTCGAGGTTCTTGCGCCGGATCGCCTCGATCAGGATCGGAGCAGCGTACAGGTGGTCCACCGGAATGTCGAAAAAGCCCTGGATCTGCGCTGCGTGCAGATCGATGGTCAGCATCCGGCTGGCGCCGGCCGAGGTGATCAGATTGGCAACCAGCTTGGCCGTGATCGGCACCCGGGGAGCATCCTTGCGGTCCTGGCGGGCGTAGCCCATGTAGGGCATCACGACGCAGACCCGGCTGGGCGATGCCCGACGGAAGGCGTCGAGGATGATGAGCAGCTCCATCAGAGACTCGTTCGCGGGGCGGCCGGTGGGCTGGACGATGAAGACATCGGCGCCGCGCACGTTGTCCTGAATCTGGCAGAAGATCTCACCGTCCGAGAAGCTCCCCAAGCGCAGGTGCCCCATCTCGATCTGCAGATAGCCGCAGATCGCCTCGGTGAGCGCCGGGTTCGCCCGACCCGAAAAGACCAGAAGTGGGTGTTCCTTGAGCATGCTCCCCCTGCCTCGTGGCTGGGGCGGCAGGATTCGAACCTGCGAATGCCGGTTCCAAAGACCGGTGGCTTACCGCTTGCCGACGCCCCACGCGTGGCGAATTATAGCCGAGTGCCCAAACGACGCCGGAAACCGCGCATCCGGCGCCGGACGCGACGGTCCTGCTCGGTCCTCAGATGAGCGATTCTCATCCTGCAGAACCGCTCATTTCAGATCGGACTCGAGGTTCCTCCCGCTGATGTCGGCGGTCCAGAAATCCTCGCTGAACAGCTTGGCCGCCAGCCGATCCATGGGGCCGCCTCCGCTCTGGTCTGTTTGCTGACGCTCGGGGTCGGGAACGGCGATGTGGCGCACTGCGGTCCGGTACTCCTCGAGAACCTTTCCCTCGATCAGCTCGCGGGTCTCGCTGTTGAGCGGGTGTGCGATGTCCCGCATCTGTCCGTTGCGAGCCTTTCTCGCCGGCATGGTGACGAAGAGCTGACGCTCGCGGCCTTCGATGACCCGCAGATCGTTGATGATGAAACAATCATCGATCACGATGCTCGCGAAAGCTCGGATCTTGCCGCCCTTGGAGGGGCTGACGCGGACCTCTGTGACCTCCATTTCGGACCTCCATCACTCACTGCGAACAGCCCGCGGCCGCGCTCGGTTTCGCCCGAGCGTTCGGCCGACGTGCACGAACCACCCCTCCGGCAACCCGAAGGCCGCTCGTCGCGCCGCCTTCCGACTGCCGAACAGACCGAACACGGCCGTGCCCGAGCCTGACACTCCTGCCAGCTCCGGACCGTGCCGCCGAACCGCCCGCAGCCCATCACCAACCTCGGAGCAGCACACCAGGACCGTCGATTCGAGATCATTGGCCATGATCCGCGGATTCGGGCATCCATCCGATCCGACCGCGGGGCGTCCCACGGTACCTGCTGCCTCACCACAGGTCAACCGTTCGGCATGCCGGCGGTAGACGTCGACCGTTGCGAGACGGGCCCGCGGCACCGCGATCACGACCGGCGACTCGAGATCCGGCAGCTCGACGATCTCGGTGCCGCGGCCGGTGCCGAGAGCGCGCCCGCCGTGGAGGAAGAAGGGCACGTCGCTGCCGAGCCGCCGGGCGAACCGGTCGAGCTCGGCCGCGCCGAGACCGGTTTGCCACAACCGGTCGAGCAGAACGAGCGTCGCCGCGGCGTCGGCCGAGCCCCCACCGAGCCCGGCGGCGACCGGGATCCCCTTGACCAGTCGCAGCCGGGCGCCCACCGGTCGGCCCGCGGCGCCGGCCAACAGGCGGGCCGCCCGGCGCACCGAGTTCGACTCGCCGTCGTCGACGACGCCCGGCGGCTCGACAACGAGTTCGACGATACCGGCAGGCGCCGGCGCCGCGCTCAGTCGATCCCACAGATCGACACTCTGGAAAACCGTCCGCAGCTCGTGGAAGCCGTCCGGCCGCCGGCCGAGGACCTCGAGGTCGAGGTTGATCTTGGCCGGTACCGAGATCTCGAGTTCGGTCACTCCGGGGCTTCCACGCACCTCGGCAGCTCGGGCAGCCCGGGCAGCGCCAGCTCGTCCGACCACTCGATCCGTTTCAGCGCGAGCTCGGCCCTGCGGCCGCCCGGCGCCGCGACCTTGACCCGCCCGGGCACCGAGCCGTCATGTTCGGCCAGCCGCACCCGCCAGCCGCGTCGGCCGTCGGCGCGGAGCTCGCGCACCTCGACCACCCGCCACGGGTCGGCCTGGACAAGCACCCGCGCCGCCCAGCCCGCGCCCCGCACCTCGAGGGTGCTGCGCGGTCCCCGCGACACCCGGTCTTCCGGCACCGCCGGCAGGCGGCCGCCGAGCAAACGGGCGGCCTGCCGGACCGGCAGCGCGCCGACCCCGGCGACGCCGGCGACGTCGTCGATCCGCTGCCGGCATCCGACGTCGAAGTCGAGCACCGATGTCGGTCTATCTGCCGACCAGACGGTGATCGAGAGCGCCGATCCGAAGGCCTCCGAGATCGCGAACCGGCCCGCATCGGCGGTCGCGAGAAGAGTCAGGCGGAGGCCGCCCGACCATCTGACGTCAAGGTCATAAAGCGCCGCGACATCTCGGGGTAACGGACCGCTCAGCCGCGCGATCCCCTCTTCGAGCCGATCCGGGTCGACGGGTTCAAACCGACTGCTCGCGCATCCGGCACCGATGACCAGCAGGCCTGCAACCCCGAGGGCCGCGAACCGGCGGTCACCTGCTTTCGACATCATCGACGCTGTCGAGGAGACTGCGCACATGCTCCGGGTCCTCGCATCCGAGGTCGAGAGCGAGCCGGAGCAGACGCGCGCCTTCGTCGATCCGCCCGTTTCGCACCAGCACCTCGCCGAGGTGGGCGAACAGCGTGCCGTCGCCGTCCTCCAGCTCGACCGCCCGGCGCAGCCAGTACTCGGCCTGGTCCAGGGATCCGAGCCGGTAGTGGACCCATCCCAGACTGTCCAGATAGGCCGGGTTGTCCGGCTCGGCGGTCACGGCGACGGTGATCAGCTCGAGGGCCTCGTCGAGCCGAACGCCACGGTCGGCCCACATGTAGCCGAGATAGTTGGCGACCGCGGCGTCGGTCTGATCGGCATCGAGAAGTCGCAGAAAGGCCGCCTCGGCGGCATCGACGCGGCCGAGGCGCTCCAGGGCCGCGGCGTGCAGAAAGCCGATGGCGCGATCCGACGGAAAGCGTTCGTACGCGGCGCCGGACTCGCGAACCGCGTCTTCCCACCTCTCTGCTGTCTGAAGCGCCTCCAGCGCCGCGAACACCGCAGTGCGGTCGTCATTGTCGAGCAGCGGACGCAGACGCTGCCAGGCCCTCGGATCCGAAATCCGGAGCCTGAACTCGCCCTCGACAGCCTCGGCGAAACGGCGGGCGTCGCCATCGAGCATGGGCTGGAGCCGAATCATGGTGGTGATGCCCGCGCTCCAGTCGTTTTCCCGTCGGTAGGTCTCACCGAGCAGCCGCACGTAGTCGCCGCCAGCCTCCGACGGGTCCGCAACCCGCATCAACCAGTCCCGAGCGGTGATGGAGTTGCCGGCCACGAGCTCGAGACGGGCGCCGGTCACCGCACACTGGATCGCGGCGGCTGAACCGGTTTTGCCGGCCACGTCCTCCCAGGCGCGATCGAGCCAACGCCGCGCCTCGTCGAGCTTTCCCGATCTCGCCAGAGCCCAGGCCAGGGACAGCTCGACGTCGGTGTCGGACGGGTTTTTCTTGACCAGTCGACGAAGCTCGACCACCGCCTCGTCGTACCGCCCGGTCGCCGACAGCAGGTGGGCCCGCAGGGTCCGGGCACGCTCCGACCCAGGCACCTGGCGCAGCACCCGCTCGACCACCGGCAGCGCCTCGGTCGGGCGGTCGGCCTGCCAGAGCAGAAGGGCAGCGCGCATCAGCTGGTCGAGCTCGTCGTCTGAGAGACCGGGGAGCAGGACGTCCGCCGCCTCGCCCGGCCGTCCGAGATCGACCAACAGCTCGACCGCGGTGTCCCGGCACTGGATCGCTCCCGCCGATGCTTCGGCACAGTCGGCGAACAGCTCGGCGGCCTGCTCCCTGCGACCGAGCTGCAGCAGCAGGGACGCGTGATACGACACGAGCTGGGGCGACCCCGGTCGGTTGCTGCGAAGCTCAGCGATCACCGCCTCGGCCTCCGCGACCCGGCCCGTGCGGTGCAGCAGCTGACCGAGCGCGAGCAGCAGATTGGGATCGTCGTCGCGCTCGTCGAGCACCGCCTCGAGGGCGACCCGCGCGTCCTCGACCCGTTCCGTCCGAACCAGCGAATGCTGAGCGAGCGCCAACGCCAGGATCCGGCGGCCGTGCCAGTCGAGATCCTCGACGCCATCGAGCAGCTCGACCGCCCGGCCGGCCATGCCGAGCCGGAGCAGAAGATCGGCGTATCCGATGCGGACCTCGACCACCGACGGCTCCTCGGCGAGAGATCGCTCATAGGCCTCCAGGGCCTCGTGGTAGCGCTTCTCACCGTCGAGCAGACGGGCTTCGAGATACGCCTCGAGCCCGGCGGGCAGGGAGCCTGCCACCGGCGGTTCGGCAGCAACTGCGCCGGCCGGCAGCGCGGCCGCGACGGCCAGCCCGACGATCTGGTGGAGGATGAATCTGTAGTTCACGTCAAAGCTCAAGCGCGATCGGCCGTCGGTTGTTCCCGACGACGCCACGAGTGTACCCGGGATCCGTCGCCCGGCAAGCCGCGGCCGCCGCGCGGTATCTGCCGACGGAACGCACCCCGGGTCGCCGTTTGGGTGCTACACTACCGCGCCATGACTGAAGAGACCGCGCGCGACGAGCTGTTTTCCGACCTCGCCTTCACCGACCTCGACCTCCCCGCCGAGCTGCTGCGGGCGGTCCACGATCTCGGCTTCGAACGCCTGACCCGGGTTCAGGCCGAGGTTCTGCCCGTGTCGCTCGAAGGCCGCGACGTCGTCGCCCAGGCCCAGACCGGATCCGGCAAGACCGCGGCCTACCTGCTGACCGTGTTCAGCCGGATGCTGCGCGCCGAGCGGCGGAGCGAGATCGAGAACCCGCGTGCGCTGATCGTCGCGCCGACCCGGGAGCTCGCCGTCCAGATCGCGTCGGACGCCGAGAAGCTCGGCCGCCACTCGGAGTTCCGGGTCCACGTCGTGTTCGGCGGCATCGACTACAAGAAACAGCGCGAGCGTTTCGCGAGCGGGGTTGACCTGCTGATCGGCACCCCCGGCCGGCTCATCGACTACCACCGTCAGCGCGCCTACTCGCTGCGCGACACCGAGATGGTGGTGGTCGACGAGTGTGACCGCCTGTTCGACATGGGCTTCGCGGAAGACCTCAGGTGGCTGCTCCACCGGCTTCCCCACCCTCGGGACCGGCAGTCGATGATGTTCACCGCGACCCTGTCGAAGCGGGTCATGAGGCTCGGCTGGCGCGAGATGACCGACCCCGCGGAGATCGTCATCAACCGCGAGAAGCTCACGCCAGAGACCGTCCATCAGGAGCTCTACCACGTCGCCGCGCACGAGAAGCTGTCGCTGCTGCTCGGCCTGCTCGAGCGCGAGGGCGGTCAGCGGATCATGATCTTCCTCAACACCAAGCACGCCGCACGCCGCCTGGTCGAGGATCTGAGACGACATGGATATGTCGCCCGGGCGCTGACCGGCGACGTCATGCAGACCAAGCGGCTCCGCGTTCTCGACGACTTCCGTGACGGCACGCTGCCGATCCTGGTCGCGACCGACGTCGCGAGCCGCGGCCTGCACATCGAGGGCGTCTCCCACGTCATCAACTTCGACCTCCCCCAGGACGCCGAGGACTACGTCCATCGGATCGGTCGGACCGCCCGGGTCGGCGCCGAGGGCAAGGCACTGACCCTGGCCTGCGACGACTACGTCTACTCGCTCGACGCGGTCCACGCGTACATCGGCTACGAGATCCCGACGGTATTCGCCCCCGAGGAGCTGTTCGCCGAGGTCATCCCCTACCGGCCGAAACCCAGAAGCCGAGCCGCGAGCACCGGGCGGCGCCCGGGCGGCGGCCGGCGCGGCGATCGCCGGCCGCCGGTCAAGGACACCGGCGGCCAACCGGCGGGCGACGGCGAGCCGGCCGACAAGAAGAAGCGGCGGCGCCGGCGGCGCAAGAAGAAGCCTGCGGGAGACAGCGGCAGCAATTCGTAGGATGAACCGAGCCGTCATCACCGCTCTTTTGGCCACGACCGCGACGGTCGCGATGGCCGCCGACAAGACGCCGCCGGACCTCACCCTGCTGATCGCCTCGGTGGGCAACCAGGTTGTGCTCGCAGACCCCGCCAGCGACCGCACTGCGACCTTCGACACCGGACCGGTGGGCTGGCTGTACCCGGCGCCGGGCGGCGTCGTGTTCGCACCCGACGTCATCCACAACCGGACGACGGTCATCGACCTCCGGACCCTGTCCGTGGCGGAGGTTGTCAACGGCCTGACCATGCCCCGTTTCGGCGAGTCACCGGATCGCTATGTCGCCATCGCCGGCGATATCGTGGTGTTGAGCTACCCCGACCGGGCGGTGATTGCACGGATCGATTCCGAGATCACGAACCCGTGGCAGGTCATCACGCTGCCAGAGGACACCGCGCTGCTGATTCTCGAACGCCTGCCCGACGGCTCCACCGGCAGTCGGCTGTCCATCGTCAATCTCATCACCCGGAGCGTCGCAGCCCAGCGACCCCTGGACAGCGACTACGTCCGCATGGCGCTGTCGCCGAGATTCGGCCTGCTCGCCCTGGCCGACGGCCGGGCCGACCGGGTTCGCCTCATGCAGCCGGCGTCCATGGTCCCGGTCGCCGATCGCCCGACGGAGGGCCGCCCCAGGGATCTCGTCTTCGTCCTCGACGACGCCGTGCTGGCGACCGCGCTGGCCACCCCCGACGGCAACGGCGTGCTCGAGCTCATCACCTTCAAGAGCGGCAAGAAGGGGCTCCGGATCGGCAAGATGCACACCATCGCCCTCGACGCGCCGCCGGTGAGGATGGCGCGGGCGCCGGACGGTCGCCGGATCGCGATCGCTGCCGCCGACGGCACGGTGACCATCGTCGACGCCGATCGACGAGAGATCGTCGGCCGCGTCGAGCTGCCCGGCGAACCGCGCGACCTTCGTTGGTGCGATCCCGCGCGAGAGGGGCCGATCGACCCGGACTGGTCCGATGACGGCATTGAGGACATCGGGCTCCGGGCGCCCGTCGACCTCGAGATCAACGACTCGGCCGGCGGGCTCAAGAGGCCCTCGGGTCACCGGTGACCGGCGCCGCGAGCTGGATTCGTCGCGAGGCGCTCGGGCTCGGCTTCGATCTGGTCGGAATCGCAGCCGCCGGTCCGGCGCTGACCAGGGACCGGCTCGGTGATTGGCTCGCCGCCGGCCGCCACGCCGGCATGACCTACATGGCGGGCACCGAAACCGAGCGCGGCGACCCGCGCCACCTTGTCCCAGGGTGCCGGTCGCTGGTCATGGTCGCCATCAGCTACCGCAGCTCCCGACCCGCGTCCGACGCCGTCGGCGGCGACGGCAGGGTCTGGATCTCCCGCTACGGCTGGGGCCGCGACTACCACCGCACGGTCAAGAAGCGTCTCCTTCGTCTCGGACGCCTCCTCGAGGAACGCGAGCCGGGCTGCGCCTGGCGGGCCGTCGTCGACACGGCGCCGCTGCTCGAGCGTGAGTGGGCGGCGCGGGCCGGCCTCGGCTGGATCGGCAAGAACACCATGCTGCTCAACCGGCGACTCGGATCGGAGCTCTTTTTGGGAGCGCTGCTCACCGACCTCGAGCTCGAGTCCGACCGGCCGACCACCGCGCACTGCGGCACCTGCACCGCCTGCCTCGACGCCTGCCCGACGGCTGCCTTCCCCGAGGCCTTCTTGCTCGACGCCCGGCGGTGCATCGGCTACCTCACCGTCGAGCACCGGGACGAGATCCCCGCCGACCTCGCGCCGCTGATGCGCGACATGGTGGCCGGCTGCGACCGCTGCAACGAGATCTGCCCGTGGACGCAGAAGGCCCCGGCCGACCTCCACCCCGAGTTCGCTCCCGTCCCGCATCGCTACCGGCCGCGACTCGACGAGCTCGAGGCCCTCGACGAGCCCGGCTGGAAAAAGTGGCGCGAAGGCAGCGCCCTCAACCGCATCCCCTTCGCGCAGCTGAAGCGCAGCCTTGCCGCCGCCCGGAGGAACATGCAACGACGCGATTCGTGAACCAGCGGCAGCAGCAGCGAACAGTACCGCCTCGATCGTCGCGAGTTCAATCGCCACCGGCGGGCGTGCCGGCCTGCAGGAAGGCCGCCGGCGCCCGAGCAGCGCGGTCTGTGTTCTTCCGGCGCCCTTCGTACGACCGCGCTGATCGGGGACGCTGGGCCGCCTCCGCCGTGAGGCGGGGCGGACCAGAAGGCCGATGTTGCGGGAAGCCGACGCCGCGCATGAAAAAACCCGCGCCAGGCGCGGGTTCGGCTCATCCGGCTCTGGTGCTGGTCACTTTTTCTTCGGCCTGAGCAGCATGGTCAGGTCGCGGCCCTCGAGCTTGTCCGGCATCCGGTCGAGGGTGGCGACATCCTCGAGGCCCTCGGCGACCCGGCGAAGCAGCTCGAAACCGTTCTCCGGACGACGCATCTCGCGCATGCGAAACATGATCGTGACCTTGACGTGCTTTCCCTGCGCGAGAAACTTGCGCGCCCGATTGGTCTTGGTTTCGAAGTCGTGAATGTTGATGTTGGGTCGGTACTTGACCTCTTTGATGTCGACCTGGTGCTGCTGCTTCTTGGCTTCGCGCGCCTTCTTCTCCTGCTCGAAGCGAAAGCGTCCGTAGTCCATGATTTTGCAAACGATTGGCCTGGTGTTGGCGGCGACCTCAACGAGATCCAAACCCTGATCTCTGGCCATCCGAAGCGCCTCGTCGACGGCTAAGACGCCGACCTGCTCGCCGTCGGCGCCGATGAGGCGAACTGGGGAAAGTCTGATTCGTTCGTTGATGCGCACCTGCGGCGCGTCAGGATCCTCTCGAAACGCGAACTTGCGGATGATCTCCCTCCTTTGTCGTCCGGTTGTCGTTGCTGCCGGCCGCACACCCGGCCGGGCTGAACGCGCAGTATACCAAAAGAGCGCTCACGTCACGCGCGCCGTTGCTGCACGCAGCCCGCCGGTTCACGGCACGGTGCCGCCGGTGGCCGACCAGTGGCTGCAGTCGCCGGACTCGAAGCCGTCGCCGAAGAGCATGTCGCACGGGGCGGTGGTCTCGATCCGGATGTCGTCTACCCACCAGCCTTCGTCGTCGACCGAGCTGTCGCAGCCGAAGCGGAAGCGGACCCACAGGTCGCCGCCGGCCAAGGGGGTGACATCGACCTGCACCTGCTGCAGGCTCCCGGTCCCCGACCAGGCGTCCCGGCCCGGCAGCGGGTTGCTGAAACCGGTGCTCAGGGTGTCGTTGTAGCCCCCGGCGAGGAACACGCCGCCCGCGGCCTCGACGTCGGCCCAGGTGATGCCGTCGGTGGAGAGCTCGAGAACTCCGCCGTCGTACCCGCTCTCGGTCTCGAAGTGGTGCCAGAAGGAGAGCACCGGCGAGCCTCCGCCGAGGGCGAAGGGACCCGCCTCGAGGCGGTCGTCCTTGACCCCGTACTCGTCCGCGGTGAACCAGGCGTGGGTCGGCGAACTCGTTCCCGGGTCGGAGACGATGCCCCAGTTGGGTCCGCTGCCCGGGTCCTGCACCGTGACCACGGTCCAGCCGCCGGGGCCCGACTCGACGTCGTCGTCGAGGGCGATGGACTGCATCCAGGTCGTGAAGGGCGGGGTCGGGCCGGCGCCGGCCGGGTTGCCGAGGGCATCGCTGGAGGCCACGGCGACGGTGTACTCGGTGCACGGCTCGAGCCCCTCGAAGAGGAGCTCGTGATCCACCGAGAGCGCGCCGTCGCTGACCACCGTGCCGACCGGCTGAATCTCGGCCCAGGAGGTGCCCGGCTCGTCGGTGGTCCAGCGCACGGTAACGGTGGTGGCGCCGATCCCGACCACCTCGAGGCCGCTGATCACCGGTCCGGCGCAGTCGAGGACCGCGGTGTCGGTCTTGTCCGCCGGCGAGCCCGATCCGGTGTCGGCGTCGTGGTAGGTCACCGTGAGGACGTCGCCGTGGGCCGCGATGAGGTCGGTGCCGAGCACCGCGGTGCCCTGGTACTGGACGACGCCGATGCCGACGCTCGACACCTGGACCGGGATCGAGCCCCCGGACGGCGACGCCGACAGGGTCACGTTGAAGGGCGGAAGGCCGTCTAAATCCGAATCGAACACATCGATTGCGACCTGGCTTCCACAGTGGTAGAGCTCATCGTCGAGAAGCACCAGCGCGTCGGGTACGACCACCACCGGCGTCGTCGCGTCGGTCGGGAGATGATTGTGCGCGGTGACGCGAACCGACAGATCGGAGTACGGCGAGGGCCTGGCGACGGGGAAGACGGCCGTACCGGTGGCGTCGGTGATGCCGGCACCGAGAAGGCTCCCGTCCTGGGTGACTCCAACCATCGCGAGCTGGACCGGGCCCACAGCGACGTCCGTCACCGAAACGACAAAATCGGCCACTGGGCCCGGTCTGATTTGGTAGGGAGCCCCGACCGTCATGGCGATCGGGAACCGCGTGAAGGGATCGAGTGTCGGGTCGCCGTTGAGGTTGTAGCAGCGCCAGTAGTACTCCTCGTTGCCTCCCTGGAGCGTGACCTCGGTCAAGCCCGCGTAGCAGGCCGCGACGTTCGAGTACTGGCGGTCGAGGGTGATCAGATTGCCGGCCATGTCGGTGTCGAACATGGCGTCGAAGAAGCCCCGTTCGAGCCAGTCGTCCTCGTCCCAGTAGGTCGATGCCGAGCCGCCCCAGTACGCCACGAAGCCCTTGGCGGGCTGGATCACCGCGGCCTCGCCGAAGACGTCGTCATAGCTGTTCCACTCGTTGGACGAGCACGAGTGGCCGTGGGCGATCGGGTATTTGTCGAGGTTGGTGAAGCTCGCGAAGTCCCCCGAGGAAAGCGCCGGTGGACCGGACCAGCCGGAGGGCCCGGAGTGCGCCGAGTACACGACCCAGGCGCCGCCGGTGTTCAGGTACGCGATGAGGTCCGCGACCGAGTGGTTCTGACTCTCCAGCCAGCGGGTGTTTTCGCTCGAGTTCGGGGGCGGGTCCATCAGCTGGGCGATCACGTCGGCATGGGTGGTCACCCCGGACGCCTGGTAGTCGTAGCCCTGCATGAACAGCGCCCGGTTCAGCCAGGCCGAGTTGCCGGCGGTGGGCTGCTGGTAGTGGAGGATCTTGTCGCGCATGTTGGCGAGCTCGGTGGCGTCGTCGATCGGCCAGCGGGCGATCATCAGGTCCGGGTAGAGGTCGCCGTCCATCTGGACGTAGGGCAGGTCGGTCCCGCCGCCACCGCCCGGCGACTGTGACCAGGTCGCCAACGGCGACGGCGAATCGCCGATCATCAGGATGTAGACCGGCGGGTTGGGCCCGTTGTAGAGACCCGTGATGTAGCTCTTGATGGCGGTGGTCGTGGTCCCGGTGACGTCGGTGGTCGCCACGGTCACGTCGTAGCCGGTGCTCGTCTTCCAGTCGACGAAGGGCTGGAGGTCAGTCACGAACTGGGGCGGTGTGATGATCAGAAACTCCACCGGCGCGCTGTCCGGGTAGGCCCAGCCGCCGGCCTCGGTGAAGTTGAGGTTGACCGCGGCGCCGGCCAGGAAGGCGTCGTAGTGGCGGCTCGCGAGCCGCGATTTGACGGCCGCGGTGGCCTCGGCGTCGCCGCCCTCGATGTCGACGGTGACCCGCATCCGGGTCGCGATCTCGACGGTCCCGGCGGCGACGTCGTAGGTCGCCGGCGCCGCGCTGAGCAGCAGCATCCGGTGATCGCGGAAGCCGAACGGCCCGGTCAGTGTCGGCCGGCCACGGTCGACCACGCCGCTGTAGGCCTTGGGCTCGAAGGAGAAGCGCCAGGCCCGCGCCTCGGCGCCGTCGCACTTGGGCATCGGCAGCTGGACCGGAAAGACCGTCCCCGGCAGGCCCTCGGCCCCCAGGTCGACCGTCGCCGTCTCGAGCACCGTGGCGCGCGCGGTCGCGGTCGCGCCCTGGGGGATCTCCACGAAGCGGCGCAGGGCCGGCAGCATCGGCTCCCCGGGCCGGCCGATGCGACCGAGACCGGGCGCCTCGAGTCGGGTGTAGGCGGCGGAGTCGACCTCGACCCGCTCGACGACGACCCCGGGGATGACCAGCTCGAGTTCGACGGTCTCTGTTCCAGCGCGGAGAACCTCCACCGTCGCCTCGGGCTCGGCCGTCCGGCCGTCGAAGCCGATCCACCGCTGCTCCGCCGAAGCGAAGGTCGCGCAAACCAGACATGAAATCACGATTCCGAGCCGTCGCAGCATGGCTTCTCCTCCTCCCCGGCTCCCCGGCCGGGCGTGAGGGCCATCATCTTCCTGTCCCCAAGCGCTGTCAATCGTGATACTTAGAGTGATTCTCGATTTCGACTTCGGGTCCATGTCGTGTGCCCTGTGACCCCGGCCTTCCGGGCCTCGCGGCTCGGCCCGGCGTCGCCCGCTATACTCGCCGGCAATGCGCCGTCCCGCCCCCGCTCCGAAGGCCTCGACCGCAGGCGCCCGACTCCTGATCGCGTCGGCGGTCGCCTCCGGGCTCGCGGCGCTGGTGCTCGAGCTGCAGTGGGGCCGGCAGCTCGCCCTGACCTTCGGCGGCGCCCAGCTCGCCGTCGCCGCCGTTCTCGCCGCTTTCATGCTCGGCCTCGGGGTCGGCAGCTTCGTCGGCGGACGGGTCGCGGACCGGCTCCGCCGCCCGGCCCTCGCGGTGGCCCTTGTCGAGCTCGGCCTCGTCGCGGCCGGCCCCCTGCTGACCGTGCTGCTGGTCCGATTGCCCGCCATCGCCGCAGCCTGGCTGCCGGCCGTCGACGACGCCGACCATCCACTGTTCGTCGGATCCCGTCTGGCCCTGGCGCTGGTCCTGCTCGCCGTGCCCACGACCCTGATGGGGGCCACCTACCCGCTCCTGGTCAAGGCCGCAGGCGCCGATCTCTCTCGCCTCCACCGCGGCTTGGGAAATCTCTACGCCGGCAGCACCCTAGGCGGCGTTGCCGGGGTCCTGCTCGCGGGATTCCTGGTACTGCCGCGGACCGGGATCCCCGGCTCGGTGGCGCTGGCGGCGGCCGGCAATTTCGTCGCCGCGGTTGCCGCCTTCGTCGCGAGCCGGCGCCTGGCCGAAGGAGCACCGCCGCCCGAGCCGGCCGTGATTCCCGGCGCACCGACGCCGGCGCTGCTGCTCGCCGCCGCCGCCGGATCCGGCGCCCTCGTTCTCGGCGCGGAGACCCTCTGGCACCGGGCCCTGGTCATGGTCCTCGCCAACTCCACCGCGACCCTGACCCTGCTCCTCGCCCTGACCCTTGCCGGGCTCGGCCTCGGCGCCGCCCTCGGGGCGCCGCTGCTCCGGCGATTCCCGCCGCTGGCGTCGTGGGTGCGCCTGCAGGTCGCCGCCGCGGCTCTTCTCGCGATCCAGGCGGCGCTCCAGCCCGAGCTCGCTGCGCTGGTCAGGCTGCTCCGACCCGACACCGGCTGGCCCCGAGTGCTGACCCCACCGCTGCTGGTGGGCGGGCTGCTGGTCCTGCCCGCCACTCTGCTCTTCGGCGCCGCCTGGCCGCGCCTGCTGGAGGCCGCCACCCCGCGGGTCGGCGACGGCGGCCGACGCATCGGCGCGATGGGCGTCGTCAACGCCCTCGGCGCGGCCGCTGGCGCCGGGCTCGCGGGCGCAGTGCTCCTGCCGGCCGCCGGCTTCGGCCGCTCGATGCTGGCGATGGCGGGGCTCGCCCTCGGGCTCGCGGCGCTCGGCCTGGCCGCCGACCGCACGCGGGACAATGGGGCCCGGCGCCGCCTCGGGACCGTCGCGCTTGCCGGCTGCCTCGCGCTAGCGGCGGTCGCCGCGGCCGCCCCCGGCTTCGGCCGGGTGCCGCTGCCCTCGATGACCGGGGACGCGGGCGGCCGGAGGGTCCTCGCCTACCGCGAGACGGCTTCGGGCACGGTGGTGGTCACCGAGGAGGCCGGCACCGGCGCCCGCGCCATGTACGTCGACAACAACGCCGTCATCGGCGCGAGCTACGACGCCTTGAAGGTGGCGCGCATGCTCGGCCTGGTTCCGACCCTGCTCCACCCGCGGCCCGAGCGGGTGCTGGTCATCGGCTTCGGCGCCGGGGTCACCACCGCCACGGTGGCGGCGGCGCCGGAGGTCGCGTCGCTCGACGTGGTCGAGATCGTGCCCGGCGTCGTCGAGGCGGCCGGCTTGTTCGCCGACCTCAACCACGGCGTCGCCTACGACCCGCGCGTCCGACTCCACGCCAACGACGGCCGCAACCACCTGCTGCTCCACCCGGGGCCCTGGGACGTGATCACCTGCGACCCGGTCCACCCCCTGTACGGCTCGGCGCCGCTGTACTCGCTCGAGTTCTTCGAGCTGGCGCACGAGCGGCTCGCGCCCGGCGGCGTCGTCTGCCAGTACCTGCCCCTGCACCGGATGCCGACCGGCGCCTTCCGCCGGGCCGTCGCGACCTTCCAACAGGCCTTTCCCGAAGCCTGGGTGCTGTTCGGCCTCGGCCACGCCATGCTCGTCGGCTCGAACGGCCCTCTCGAGCTCGACTGGGACCGCTGGCAGGCGGTGCTCGACGGCCATGTGCTGCGGGACGATCTGGCGGCCTCGGCTCTGGCGACGCCCGGCCAGATCTACGCCCTGCTCCAGCTCGATCCCGAGGGCTGCCGCGCCGTCGGCCGCGGGGCGCCGTCCACCGACCTCCACCCGCGGCTCGAGTTCCTGGCGCCCGCCGCCTATGAGCCCGGCCTGTGGCAGGCCAACGCCCGCCTCCTGGTCGAGGCCTACCGGCCACCGATCCCCCGGATCGTCAACCTGCCGTCACAGCTCCTGCCCGACCTCCGGCGCCTGGTCGCCGGCAAGCGGCTGCTGCTGTTCTCGCTGCTCGAGCGCGCCGACGGCGACCTCGAGGGCGCACGCGAGTGGCTGGCTCGGGCGGTCCAGATCGCCGGCGACGACCCCGAGATCGCCCTGTACGCGCGTCAGCTCGCCATGGAAAGCCGGGAGCGGTAGGCGCGGGCACGATCCCGCATCCGCACCCGCGTACGGTCCGAGTCCGAGACCGTTGCCGAGACCGTGGCCGCAGCCGAGACCGTGGCCGCAGCCGGGACCGTGGCCGTATCCGAGACCGTGACCGTATCCGAGACCGTGGCCGTATCCGAGACCGTGGTCGTATCCGAGACCGTGGCCGTATCCGAGACCGTGGCCGCAGCCGGGACCGTGGCCGCAGCCGGGACGGTGGCCGTCTCCGCGCCCGAGGTCAGCGGCGGCGGCAGGGACAGCGGGTGGGGACAGCGCCCGTGCCGCATTCACACCGGCCTGGCGATGAAGCGCGCCCAGAGCACGATCAGGAAGAAGCCGACGGGGAGCAACAGCCACGGCGAAATGCCGTGGAAGGCCTCGGGCAGGTAGCCGACGACGACGGCGAGAGCCGCGCCGAGCAGGGCGTAGGGCAGCTGGGTCCTCACGTGGTCGACGTGATCGCAGCTCGCCGCCATGGACGACAGGATGGTAGTGTCGGAGATCGGCGAGCAGTGGTCGCCGAAGACCGAGCCGCCGAGGATCGCCGACACGGTGGCCGCCAGGATCATCGAGTTCCCCGCCGAGGCGTCGAGCACCAGCGGCACCGCGAGGGGAGTCAGGATCGCCATGGTCCCCCACGAGGTCCCGGTGGCGAAGGAGACCGCGGCCGCGACGCCGAAGATCGCCATCGGCAGCAGCCCGGGCGGCACGTGCGGCCCGACCGCGCCCTTGAGGAAGGCGGCGGTCGCGAGGTCGGAGCAGACCTGGCCGAGCGACCACGCCAGGGTCAGCACGACAAAGGCCATGAACATGCTCTTGAAACCGTTGACCGTCGCCTCGAGCGCTTCGCGCACGGTCAGCAGCCGCTGCGAGACGGCGAGAATGATGGCCGCAGCGAGCCCGATCTGGCTCGCCCAGAGCAGGACCGTGAACGGATCTGAAGCGCCGATGGTGAGGCTCAGTGATATCTCGTCGGCGCCGTCGGCCATCAGGCTCTCCCGACCCGTGAGATAGAGCCCGACCAGCGTTGTTGCGACCACCAGCAGCACCGGAACGGCAGCGTTCCACCACCGCTTCGGGGTGTCGTCGTCGGGCGCGAGGCCGGTGCTCTCGTAGTCGGCCAGCGGCTGCGAGGTTTCGGCCATCAGCTCGCCGTCGCGGGCACGCCGCTCGGCGGCGAGCATGGGTCCCCAGTCGCGGCCGCTGACCGCGACGGTGAAGGTCACAGCGAGCCCGAAGATCGGGTAGAAGGCGAACGGGATCGAGGCGAGGAAGACGGCAAAGGGGTTGAGGTCGGAGTTTGCCTTTTCGAGGGCGTCACCGACCAGGGACACCTGGTAGCCGATCCAGGTCGACACCAGCGCGACGCAGGCCACCGGCGCAGCCGTCGAGTCGACCAGGTAGGCGAGCTTCTCGCGGCTGATCCGGTGGCGATCGGTGACCGGCCGCATGGTGTTGCCGACGATCAGGGTGTTGGAGTAATCGTCGAAGAAGATGGCGATGCCCATGAGCCAGGTGGCGAGCTGGGCCCGGCGCGGCGTCGTGGCGAGGGGCTCGAGCGCGGCGACCACGCCGTGGGTCCCGCCGCTGCGGCTGATCACTCCGACCATGCCGCCGAGCAGCATGGAGAACACGATGATGCTCATCTTGTCGGTGTCGGTCAGGGCGCCGATGGCGTACGTGTCGACCACCCGGAGAAAGCCGCGGCCGATGTCGCCGTGAGACACCATGGTCGCTCCGAGCCAGACCCCGACGAACAGGGACAACAGCACGTCGCGAAAGACCAGCGCCAGGCTGATCGCCACCAGTGGCGGCAGGAGCGACCACCAGGAGCCGCCGGCCTCGTCGCCGGTCGGAGCGGCGACCATGAGCACCGCGACGACGCTCGCCACCAGCAGGCCTCTGATCCAGCTCGGCATGGCGGGAGCCTAGCACGTGAGCAGCGCGGAGTCGGCTACGATGCCGACATGCCGAGTGCGGACGACGACGCGCTGGTGCTCGACCACCACCGGTTCAAGGACCGTCACCTGATCGTTTCGCTGCTGACGGCGAACCACGGGGTGGTCCGCGGCGTGCTGCGCTCGGCGCGCGGCGGCAAGGCTCCCCTCGCCGGGTCGGTGCAGGTGCTGTCCGTGGTCCGGCTGTCGTTCTTCCGCGCGCCACAGGCCGAGCTGGCGACCATCAGCAGGGTCGATCTGCTGACCTCGTCGTACCCCATGAGCGGCGACCTGGCCCGTTCGGCCGCCGCTGCCGTCGTCGCCGAGCTGCTGTTCGCCTTCTGCCCGCCGGAGGAGCCGGCGCCGCGGCGCTACCGGCTCGGCGTCACCGCTCTCGACGCGCTGCTCGCCGGCGCCGACCCCGACCGGGTGGTGGCCTACGTTCAGTTCTGGGTTCTCCGCCTCGGCGGGTTGATGCCGCCGCTGGAGGAGCTCCAAGGCAATTCGAGCGCGGACGAACTCGCCTTCATCGTGGCCTGTCGGGGTCTGAACCTCGCTGATTTCGACCTGACAGTGCCCGACGCCATCGTCCGCCGTCTCGACCTGATGGTCCAGAGCGAAGCCGACCGGCAGCTCAAGGCGCTGCGCTTTTACCGCACGCACTGCGGGCCGTCGTCTCCGGCGTGATCCGGGAATCGCGGTCTCGTCTCGACCGGCTCCCTCCTTGTCCACGGCCCCCGTTTCGTTGACATTTTCTCCGCCTCCGTGATAGAAAAGTCGTGAATATTCGGCAACTTGCCCGGTTTCCGGGCAAGCAGGCGGGGCTCGGCGGCGCCACGGCTCGTGCGGTGTGTATTTCGGTTTGCAGAGCGGCCCGACCAGTCGAACGAGGGCCCGGGAGAGGACATGAGCGGAACCATCCTTCTCGCAGACGACAGTCTGACCATCCAAAAGGTCGTCGAGCTCACGTTTGCCGACACCGACTACCGGGTCGTCGCGGTGTCGAGCGGCGATGAGCTGCTCCAGCGGATGGCGGCCGTGTCGCCCGATCTGATCATCTGCGACGTCATCATGCCGGGCAAGGACGGCTACGATGTCTGCCAGGAGATCAAGTCAAGCTCCGACTGGCTGCACCTGCCGGTGATCCTGCTCACCGGCACCTTCGAACCCTTCGACCGCGATCGGGCGATCGCCGCCGGCTGCTCCGAGATCATCACCAAGCCGTTCGAGGCCCAGAAGCTGGTTGACACGGTCGAACGCCTGATCGGCAGCGCCCAACCGGCCGCCCCGCCGGCCGACGCGGCGTCGTCGTTCCTGGCCGATGACGAGGAGTGGCCCGACGAGGCGACCCCGGTCGACGTTCCGCACGGGCTCGGGCCCGCGCCCGAGCCGGAGGGATTCGGGACCCAGCTCAACCCGCCCGCCGGCGACGACGACGGCATCGAGTTCACCACCAGCGGCTTCGCCGAAATGGAGGCTGCCGGCCGGGCGCCGCGCCATCCCGACGGGTCCGAGTTCGAGGACGGCCTCGACTACGACCCCACTGACCTCGGGGCCGGCGCACCGAGCGGGTCGGCACCGGAGACGCCGGACATCTCTGATCCGGTTTCGCCGGTCGAAGACGTCAACGCACAGACCATGAAGATCGACATGTCGCACTACGCCGCCGAGCAGCCGGAGGACGAGCCCGAGGCGACCGGGCCCGGGAGCGACGCCAGAGCTCCGGTGGAGGCGGTCGCCGAACCCTTTGCCGACATCGACCAGGAGCCGTTCGAGTCCGCGGCCGAGCCACCGAGCGACGATACCGCGGCGCCGGCTTTTTCAGACGAACCCTCGATGGCGGACACGTCGCCGGTCGAACCGCCTGACGAGACTCCCGAGCCGTCCGCCGAGACTCCGACCCCGGGCAGCTTCGAGCTCAGCGACGACGATGTCGACCGCATTGCACGACGGGTCATCGAGGTCGCTTCACACCGGCTCGACGAGATCGCCTGGGAGATCGTGCCCGACATGGCGGAGATCGTCGTCCGTCAGAGAATTCGCGAACTCGAGGCCGAGGCCGACGCGCCGACGACCGACGCGATTCAGTGACACGCCGTCAACCGCATGGCCGATGAGCCGACCGACCTGCGCGGGCTGACCGAGCGTCTGGCCCGTGCCGCCCGGCCACAGGTCGAGAATCTGTGCCTTCACCAGAGGATCGATTCGACCCAGGCGTCCGCGCTGCGGCTGGTCGCACGGGCCGAGAACGAAGAGCTGGTCCTGCCGCCGACTCTGGTTGTCGCGCTCGAGCAGCACCGGGGTCGGGGCCGGTCCGGGAGGAGCTGGCGATCGCCCGAGGGCGGGCTGTACATGAGCTGGCTGGCGCGCGGGCTCCACGCCCGGACCCTGTCGTTGCTGCCCATGCTCGCCGCCGCGACGGTGCTCGAAGCGGTGCGGCACATCGGGGTCCGCGGCGCGTCGATCAAGTGGCCGAACGACATCGAGGTCGACGGCCGCAAGCTCGCCGGTCTCCTGATCCATGCCCGGCACGGTGAGGCTTCGTGGGCCGTCGTCGGCGTCGGAGTCAACCTCGCGCGGACCCCGAAGCTCGCCGACCGGCGCGGTCGCCGACCGGTCTCGGTCGCCGATCTGATCGGCCCCGGCGATGCGGCGGACCGCGCCGAGGAGCTCATCCGGGCGTTCACCGGGGGTCTCGACCACGGGATCCGAAGCCCGGCAGGACACGTCACGAGGTGGCGCGAGGGTCTGCGGCACCGACTCCGCGAGGCGATGACCGTGCGACTGGCCGACGGCGCCGAGATCCGCGGCCGCTTTGCAGGCGTCACCGACGAGGGCCACCTTCGGCTGGACGTCGACGGCACCGAGCGCGTGGTCTGGACCGGCGACGTCGTCGAGTAGCGACCCGGACCATCCGAGCGCCGGCCGGGCTACTCGAGGCGCTCCAGAAAGCGCTCGGGCGGCTCGAACCCGGTGATCCGAAAGGCCTCCTCACCGTCGCGGTAGAGCAGCACGGTCGGTACGCCGAACACGTTGAACTGCTTGGCCAGCGCCATCGCTTCCTCGCTGGACCTTGTCTGGTCGACCTTGAAGCGACGGTAGCCCTCGAGCAGCGCGGCGACCCGAGGATCCGCGAAGGTCTTCTCGTCAAGCTCCTTGCACGGCGCGCACCAGTCTGCGTAGAAGTCGACGATGACGGTGTCGCCAGCGTCGACGGCGGCGTTGAAGGCTGCTCGGTCGAAAGCCGCCCATTCCAGGTGCGATCCGGCCTCGAGGCCGGCTTCACCGCCCGGCATCACCGGCAGCATGGACCAGCCGACGACGAGCAGACCGGCGCACAGCAGGCGCATGACGCGGTCGATGGCCGGTTGCTCGCGACCGGTGCGATCGACGACGAGCAGGAACAGAGCGCCCAGTACCAGCACCAGGCTGACCAGCCAGTCGCCGCCCGCGCCGGGGAGCAGAGGCGCCGCGAAGTACGCCGCCATGGCAATCAGGATGACGCCGAAGACCCGCCTGACGCCGATCATCCAGGCGCCAGAGGCGGGCAGTCGGTTGACCAGTCCGGTGAACGTGCCGAGGAGCAGGTACGGCACGCCGAGCCCGGCCGCGAGCGCGAAGAAGATGACGAAGCCGAACCACGGGTCGCCCCGCTGGCCGACGAAGGTCAACAGGCCGATCACGAAGGGACCGATGCACGGCGCGGCCACGATGCCCATCAGCAGGCCCATGATCAGCGCACCGACGACACCGCTCCTCCCGCCCGAGGCGCGCATCGCCCAGGCGGGCGGTCGGATCTCCCAGGCGCCGAACATGGACGCCGCGAGGGCGAGCAGGACGATGACGATGACTGCGACGACGATCGGGCTCTGCAGGGCGCCGCCGAAGATCGCGCCGCCGAGCGCCGCGAGCACCCCGAGCACCGAGTAGGTCAGGGTGATTCCCAGGAAGTAGGCGAAGGCGAGGCCGAAGGCGCCGCCGGCGCGGCCCTTGGTCTGATGCGAGAAAAAACCGACGGTGATCGGAATCAGCGGAAATACGCACGGCGTCAGGTTGAGGGCGAGGCCGCCGAAGAAGACCGTCACCAGCAGCAGCGGCAGGGACATGCCGGCGAGTCTGGAGGCGTCGTCATCGTCGGCGACGGCCGCTGCCGCGGCCGGAGTGTCGAGGTTGAACGTCTCCCGGTGGCGCGGCTCGGACGTCGAGCCCGGAGACGCGACCTCGATGTCCAAACCGGCGGTGACCGCGACCGGGGGCAGGCATTGGGTGTTGTTGCACGCCTGGGCCGTGACCTCCACCCGCGGCCGGTGGCTGCCGGCGGCGGCGTCGGGCACGGTGAACCGGCCGACCAACGCGATCCGGCCCTCCCAGACCTCGATCGGCGAATCCGAGAAGTCGAACTCGAGCAGCTTGCCGTCGGGGAACACGGTGAACGGCTCCGGCCACCTCTCGGGCAGCCGCCAGCGGACGGCGGTCGGCATGGAGAACTCGTCTCCGGGATCATCCGAGTTGATGTGCCAACCGGGCTCGATCTTCACCACCGCCGCGAGCTGGAGGACGTCGCCGGCGACCACCGGCGCCCGATCGGCGACCAGCTCGACGGTGAATACGGGCTCGACCTCGAAGCCCTGACCGGCGGCGACGGTGGCCAGCAGGAGGATGGAAAGGGTCGCCACGGACGCTTGACTTCGCATTCGTTTCTCCTCGATCGAACCGGTTTTGAAAATCGTCAGCCGCGCTCGGGGTCGAGCTCGGGAGCGTAGCGCCGGACCAGCCGCCGGACCTCGACCGGGTACAGGTCCCAGTTGTTCTTGATCAGGTCCGGTCGTCGGGTTACGGTCGCCAGCACTGCCCGTTCGAGCCGCCACCGGGCGATTCTCTCATGGTGACCCGACCGCAGCATCCCGGGCACCTCGACACCCTCGAACTCCGGCGGGCGGGTGTAGCTGGGGTGGTCGAGCAGCCCGTCGGCGAACGAGTCTCCGGTCACCGACTCCGGGTCGCCGACCACCCCCGGAACGAGTCGGGCCACGGCCTCGACGACAACCATGGCGGCGACCTCGCCGCCGCCGAGCACGAAATCCCCGATCGAGATCTCGTCGGGCCGGAGGATGTCGAAGACCCGCTCGTCGAAACCCTCGTAGCGGCCGCACACGAGCAGCATCCTCGTCTCGCCGGCAAGCTCGCCGACCACAGCCTGGTCGAGCACGCGGCCGCGCGGCGACAGCACCACGGTGCGCAAAGCGGGCGCCGCTCGCTGCAGCGCGCGGACGGCGGCGATCACCGGCGGCGCCTGCATCACCATCCCCGGTCCGCCGCCGTAGGGCTCGTCGTCGAGCTGCCGCCAGCGGTTGTCGGCCCAGTCCCGCAGGTCGTGGGTCGCAATGCCGATCAGACCCTGCTCGACGGCCCTGCCGAGCACACCGGTGGTGCGAAAGGCCTCGAAAAGCTCCGGGAAGATCGTGAGGATGTCGAAATGCATGGCATCAAGCTACCATCGCGCTGCGGGTTTGGGACTGAAACCGACCGTCGTTCCTCTTCACGCGGTGACGGCGTCGTCATCGAGCAGGCCCGGCTGGGCATCGAGGGTTACGATGCCGGTCTCCAGATCGACGCCGGTGACGATTTCCGGCACGTAGGGCACGAGGAACTCGCGACGGCCGCGACGCACGACGAGGCGCCGCTGACCGGGTCCCTGTTCGACCCCCGTGACCTCGCCGAGGTCGTCACCGGCCGGCGAGCGACACACCAACCCGACCAGGTGGTGCTCGTAGAAGAAGCCCTCGGGAAGCTCGTCGAGACTCTGCTCGGGCAGGAACAGAAAGCGACCGCGCCAGGCGTCCGCGGTTTCTCGGTCGCACAGACCGCGAACCGACAGCAACCACCTGCCCTGGTGATACCGGATCCGGTGAACCTCATGGCCGGTTTCCGGCCGGTCCGCGGTTCCGGCTCGGAAGCCGACGCCGTCGGCCAATCGCTCGGGAAAGTCGGTGATGATCTCGACGAGGAGGTCGCCGTGAACGCCGTGCGGTTTGACCACCCGGCCCACGACGAGCCAGTCACGGTCGGTGTCCGGGTCCACTACTCCAGGATTTCCAGCACGAAACGCTTGTGGATCTTCATCCCGGCGGCCAACAGCAGGGTCCGGATCGCCCTGGCGGTGCGACCCTGGCGGCCGATCACCTTGCCGAGATCCTCGTTGCGCACCCGCAGCTCGAGCACGGTGGTCTGCTCCCCTTCGATCTCGGTCACGTGGACGTCTTCGGGGCTGTCAACCAACGCTCGCGCGATTTCTTCGAGCAGCTCTTTCATGGCACTCACGGGGCACTCCTTTCGCGCCGGGCCGCCCGAGGGCACGTCGCTCCCGGGTCGTCACTGCTGCTGCTGCTGTTGCTGCCTGGCCTTGAGGATCAAGGATTGGACGGTCTCCGACACTCCGGCGCCCTTGCTCTGCCACTGCTCGACCTTGTCGATGTCGATCCGGATCTCCGGCGGCTCCTGGTTCGGGTCGTAGAACCCAACCTGCTCCAGGTAGTCGGCCTTCGGCGTCTTGCGCGAGTCGGACACCACGACCCGGTAGATCGGGTTCTTCTTGGCGCCTCCCCGGCGCAGTCTGATCATCAGCATGTCAACGGTCCTCCCTGCTCTCGGTCACTCATCAGTGTATGTGTCTGCAATCATCGAGTCTGCTCTGGCGATCACTACGAAATGCCCAGCTGCCGCTTCAACGCCTTGGCGTCGGCTTTCCCGAGCCGTTTCATCAGCTTACGCATCTGTCCGTATTGGCGCAAGAGGCGATTGATCTCCTCGACGCTGGTTCCGGACCCTTTGGCGATTCGCCGCTTGCGCGAGCCGTTGAGCAGCTGGGGGTGGCGACGCTCCTTCGGCGTCATCGAGTCGATGCACGCCTCGAAGCGCTTGAGCTGCCGCTCCTGACCCTCGGTCACGCCCCCCTGCGGGAGCATCTTGCCCATCCCGGGCATCATCTCCATGACCTGACCGAGGGGGCCCATCTTCTTGAGACTGTGGAGCTGGTCTCTGAGGTCCTCGAGATCGAACGCGTTCTTGCGCAGCTTGGCCTCGAGCTTCTTGGCTTTTCTCTCGTCGACGACCTCCTGGGCCTTCTCCACCAGGCTTGCGACATCGCCCATACCGAGAATCCGACCGGCCATCCGGTCGGGATGGAACTGCTCGAGCGCTTCGAGCCGCTCGCCGACGCCGGCGAAGACGATCGGTCGTCCGACCACCTCGCTCACCGACAGCGCGGCGCCGCCTCGGGCGTCGCCGTCGAGCTTGGTCAGGATCACGCCGGTGATGTCGAGGCGCTCGTGATAGGCGCGGGCGGAGCGGACCGCGTCCTGGCCGGTCATGGCATCGGCGACAAACAGGATCTGCTTCGGCTTCAAGATCGCCTTGAGCTGCTCGAGCTGGTCCATCAGACCGTCGTCGATGTGCAACCGGCCGGCCGTGTCGAAGATCAGAACCTGGTAGCCCTTGATCGAGGCCTCACGCAGCGCCCGCCCGGCGATCGCCACCGGATCGTCCATGTCGCGGGTGTCGATGGTCGGGATCTTGGCCTGCTCGCCGAGCACCAGCAGCTGCTCCCGTGCCGCAGGACGCGACGTGTCGGCGGGCACCAGCAACGGAAACAGGTTCTTCCTGTCCTTGATCCACCGTGCCATCTTGGCCGCGGTCGTCGTCTTGCCCGAGCCCTGGAGCCCGACCAGCATGACCACCGCCGGACGCCCCTTGAACTCGAGCTCGGTGGTCTCGCCGCCGAGCAGGGTGATGAGCTCGTCCTGGACGATCTTGGTCACCATCTGGGCCGGCGTCACCGAGGTCAACACCTCTTTGCCCAGGGCGCGCTCGCGAATCCGGGCGACGAAGCGGGTCACGACCTCCACAGCCACGTCGGCCTCGAGCAGCGCGAGCCGAATCTCGCGCAACGCGGTGTCGACATGGTACTCGGTGAGGTGGCCCTCACCGCGGAGGGTCTTGGTGACCCGACCGAGACGTTCCTGCAGCGTCTCCAACATGGGACGGGAAGTCTAAGGCCTGGAGTCGGGTACGGTCAAGGGCCGAGCATCCGCCAGCAGAAAAAACGGGTACAATGGTCGATTGAGATGGAGGACGCCGGGACCGTCATACTGCCGCCCGCGACCGGGGCGTGCGACGACGTCGGGGTACGTACGATCCTCGAGCTCTTCGTCGCCGCGGTCGACGTCGAGTGGGCCTCTCTCGAGCTGAGATCGACCCGGGCCCGACACCTTCGCACCCTGGCCGTCGGGCACGAGACCGGACCCGCCCGGGTCATCCCGCTGAGAATCAACGCCGAAACAGATGCCCGGCTCGGAGTTCCGGCTGACGCGCTTCTGTCGGTGGCGGCGATGCACGGTCTTGCCACCGCCCTGGCCGGGGAGCTCCACCGACTGCAGCTGCTCGCCGAGTGTGCCCTGCTCCGGGGCGCCCTTCAGTCGACCTCGTCGGCCGTGATGCTGTTCGGTTCGTCCGGCGAAATCCTGTTCGCCAACCCACCGGCCGACCGATTGCTGTCGCGTCAGACCGAGGACGAGCTCACCGTGACCTCGGACGACGACGACGAACGGCCGCTGTTCGGCCTGATCTGCTCCCAGGTCGGGCAGCTGCTGGACGGCACCCGCCACCTTCCGTGGCGGGCCCGGCTCGAGCTGTCGGACGGATCGGAGCTGGCGAGCGAGGTCGCGCTGCTTCAGCGCGGTCCGGAGGGCCTGGGGCGGGTCGTGCTCATGGTGCTGCGGGACGTTCGGCTGCCACCGGATCGGCTGGTTGACGACTTCGCACGCCATCACGACCTGAGCCGCCGCGAACGGGAGGTTCTCGAGCTCCTGATCCAGGGCCACACGACCCTGGGTCTGGCGGACCGGCTCGGAATCAGTCCGCACACGGTTCGCGACCACCTCAAGAACGTCTTCCGCAAGACCGCGACCCGGTCGCGGAGCGAGCTGCTCAGCGCCCTCGCGGGCGCCGGCAATCATCACCGTTGAGCGGACGGCGGCGGATCGCCGAATTTCCTGCTCGTGCGGTACAATCAGGAGTCAAACGGAGACCGGAGGTCGTCCAATGCGACGTTATCTTGCCCTGAGCGCTGCCATCGTTCTGATCATCGCGGCTCAGCTGGCCAGTGCGGCCGGCTCCGTCGTCATCTTGAAGAACGGCCACAAGATCCGCTGCAAGGAGCCGATGCGGATCGAGGGTGACCTGGCCATCATCACCGTCGCGACCGGTACCATGACCAGCTACCCGCTCAATCAAATCGACCTGATCGAAACCGAGCGCTACAACCAGCAGGGTCTCGGTGACGCCGTGGAGCTCGAGGAGCTCGCGGTGTACGGTGCAGTGCTTCCGACACCGACGCCGAGAATGTCGCTCGGGAGGTTTGTCACCCTCGACTCCATGGAACGCAACCCCGAGCTCAAGACCACCATGGCGCCGACTCCGACGCCGACACCGGGCATCCGCCTCCAGACCTATCCCTACCACGACGATCGCGTGACCCGAGCCTTCGAAAAGGTCTTCGACGACGAGAAGCTGTACCTCTACCACACCAGCGGCGGCACCCAGCCGGGGCATTTCTTCGTCCAGGCGGTGACCGACTCCGAGGATCAGGTCTTCCACGCCCTGGAAGTCGTGTGCCGCGCCTTCTACCTGATCCGCCAGGCGGATTCCGAGATCGCGCCGAGCGTGGTCGAGCTGCAGATGGTCCAGACCTCGCGCAAGCCGGCGGGGACCTTCCGAATCACGCCGAGCGAGGCCGAGATGCTGCTCAACAAGTCGGTCTCGGTGCAGAACTTCTACATCCGAAACGTCATCTTCTGACTCTGATCGCCGCCAAGCGCCGACCGGCTCCTCAGTCGTCACTCCGGCGCCTGCCGTGCCAGCCCGAACCAGCCCGCCGCGACCAGGGCCGACAGCCCGGCGGCGGCCAGGAACGAGCCCGGGCCGGAGGCGGCGGCGTAGAGCGGACCGGCGGCGGCGGTCCCGATGACGATGCCGAGGCCGAACACCAGCCCCGAGTACAGCGCCTGGGCGTTGCGGCGAGCGCCCACCGGTACCATTTGCTGGATCAGCTGAACGCCGACCAGGTGGGCCAATGCGAAGGTCATGGCGTGGCCGGTCTGCGCCAACACCAGCACCGGCAACGTCGGCGGCAGGGCGAGCAGCAGCCAACGCAGGGGCGCCAGGGCGAGCGCCAGTCCGAGCAGACGGCGCAGACCGAACCGACCCTCGAGTCGACCGCCGATCATGAATGCAAACGCCTCGGCGAGCACCGCGACCGACCACAGGGCCGCGATCGCGCCCGACCCCAGCCCGTGCTCGCGGAGGTGGATGGAGAAGAACGCGTAGTAAGGTCCGTGGGCGACCTGGTTGAGCGTCAGCACTCCGAGCAGGGCCCACGCTGCGGTCTGCGAAACCCACGACCCCGCACCGTCGCCATGGTGCGGACGAACCTCATTCTCGAGCGTCAGGCAGACGCCTCCCAGCAGCACCAGCGCCGCGATCAGGAGCCACGGAAAGACCGCCGCCGCGTCGTCGACGAGCAAACGGCCGCAGACGACGGCGGCCGCGACAAAGCCCGCAGAGCCCCACCACCGGAGCCGGCCGTAGCCTCGGACCGGCATTCGCTCGAGAACCGCCGCCTCGACCAGCGGCAGCACGGTGCCGTAGCCGAGACCGACGACGAGCAGCGCCGCGCCGAGCAGCCAGGCGCTGTCGGTGTCGAGGATCAGCAGCGCGGCAGCCACGGCCGGCGCCATGTGCAGCGTCAACAGCCCGGGGACCCAGCGTCCGCGATCGACCCAACGGCCGAGCAGCGGCGCGTAGGCCAGCTTGGCGAGGGAGAACGCGGCGGTGACGAGCCCCACCGCCACCGCGCTCAGCCCGCGGCCGGCAAGAAACGGACCGAGGAAGGGCAGCACGACTCCGAGCACGCCGAAGTAGGCAGCGTAGAAGGCGCCCGCGCGCTTTGACGGGACCGCGGCAGTCGGATAGCTTGGATGCATGAGAGACATCGCAATCGTCGGCGCCGGTCTCGCCGGGCTCACGGCGGCGCTCCGGCTCACCGAGGCAGGATACCGGGTTCGGATCTTCGAGCGCTACGCCAAACCGGGTGGTCTCGCCCGCGCCCTCGAGGTCGGCGGCGAGCCCCTCGAGGCCTTCTACCATCACCTGTTCACCACCGACAGCCACTACATCGACCTCGCCGAGGAGCTCGGGCTCGCCGACGACATCGAGTGGCTGCCGTCAAGGATGGGAATCTGGACCGACGGCCGGCTGTGGAACTTCGGCACTCCGATGTCACTGCTCCGTTTCCACCCGCTGGGCTTCGCCGACAAGCTCCGGTTCGGGCTGTCGACCCTGTGGCTGCAGCGCCAGGAAGATCCGACGCCCTTCGAGTCGGTGACCGCCGCCGACTGGATCCGCCGCCACCAGGGGGAGCAGACGTGGCGGACGGTGTGGGGACCGCTGCTCTACCAGAAGTTCGCCGAAGACGCCGAGAAGGTCGCAATGGTCTGGTTGTGGCGCAAGATCTCGCTGCGCGGACGATCCCGTTCACGATCCGGCATGGGCGAGCGTCTCGGCTACATGCGCGGCTCGTTCATGGCGCTGGTGGAGGCTCTGTCGGCCAGGATCGAGGCGCGCGGCGGCTCGTTCCACCTGACCCGGCCGGTGCGCCGGCTCGAGCGCGACAGCCGCGGCTTCGCGATCGAAACCCGCCACGAGACCTTTCGCGCCGATCGGGTGCTGGTGGCGGCGCCGGTCCCCGACCATCTGGAGATCGCCGGCCACCTCCTCGCCGACGACGAGCGCACGAACCTGGAGCAGCTTCGGGCGACCGGGGCGATCTGCACCATCCTCGAGCTGTCCGAGTCGCTGACACCCTATTACTGGCTCAACATCGCCGACCGCGACATGCCCTTCGGCGGCCTCATCGAGCACACCAACTACATCCCCGCCACACGCTACGGCGGTCGCGTGCTGCTCTACATCTCCAACTACCTGTTCCTCGACCACCCGCTGTACCGGGCGGGCAAGAAGGCCGTGCTCGAAACCTACCTGCCGCACCTGAAGCGCATCAACCCGGCCATGGAGCCGTCCTGGATCCTCGCCAGCCACCACTTTCGCGCCGACTACGCGCAACCGGTGGTCACCGTGGATTACCGCGGTCAGGTGCCCGACATGCGGACCTCGGTTTCGGGTCTCTACCTGTGCTCCATGGCCCAGATCTTTCCCGAGGACCGCGGGCAGAACTACGCCATCGCCTACGGCGACAGGGTCGCGCGGCTGATGATCGAGGATCTCGCCGACCAACGCTGAATCCCGGCACCTCAGCTGTAGTACCATGTGGCCGCCTCGGCGCCGTCGCGCCGACAGCCAACAGGAGGCAAGCACCCGATGGCAGGAAAAGCAGTGGAGATCACCGAGGCCAACTTCGAGGAGATGGTCCTCAAATCCGACAAACCGGTGCTCATCGATTTCTGGGCCGTGTGGTGCGGCCCGTGCCGCGCGGTCGCGCCGGTCATCGAGGAGATCGCCGAGGAGTACGAGGGTCGCGCGATGGTCGGAAAGATCGACGTCGACAGCAATCGTGAAATCGCCACCCAGTACGGGATTCAGGCGATCCCGACACTGTTCCTGGTCAAGGATGGACAGGTCGCGGACAAGGTGGTCGGCAACGTGGCTGACAAGAACAGCATCCGGGCCAAGCTCGACGCCCTCCTTTGAGCGATCGCGGCTGCTCAAGCTGCTCGGAGAGCTGATTCGGTGCTGTGCCAGTTCTGCGGTCTCGCCAACCCCGTCGACCTCGAGCACTGTCGACGTTGCGGCCACAAGCTGCTCGTCGTATCGGGCCTTCCGCGGACCGAGGTCGAGCTCGACGACGAGGCCCTGTTCGAAGCCCAGGAGCAGATCGAGGAGCACCTCCTCGAGCGGATCACCGCCCTCGAGGAGGCGCTGCGCAAGATCGGCTCCGCGGTCTCGGTCCTCGGTGATCGTCTCGGTCAGCTGGAGCACGGTCTGTCGGTCGCCCACGCCGGCGTCGAGAACCTCGCCAACCTGCTCGGCGACGAGGAGGTTCTGACACGTACCGAGATCTCCGACGGCTGGGAGCGGACCGCGAGCCGCGAGCTGCTGGTGCGCGACCTGACCCGCCGGCTGCGCTCTCGCGAGCACCGCATTTTGTCCCATGCCCGACATGAAGGGCTCGACGCAGAGCGTTTCGCGAGCCGGCTCCGCGCCCTCGATCCGGCCCTGCTCGACCGCGATCTCGACGCCATCCGCGAGCTGCTCACCGGGCTCGGCCAAATGGCGCCGGACAACGATGAGCTGTGGAGCCTGATCGGTGAGGCAGCCTTCTCTTCCGGCGACCTCGAAGCCGCGGAAGCCGCCTTCGGGCGGGTCATCGACCTTCGGGGACCGCACTTCGAGACCCTGATCTACCTCGGCAACTCGGCTGCCGACCTCGGCCACTGGGAGCGCGCCGTCGCGGCCCTCGACCAGGCCCGGGCGATGGCCCCCGAGTCCTTCCTGCCGGACTTCGCCCTCGGCGGCATCGAGCTGCGGCGAGGCCGGTACAGTCGGGCGATCCGCCACCTCGAGGCGAGTCTCGCCCGCGAGGAGCTGCCCCACACCCTGTTCCTGCTCGGCAGCTGCCGCCTCCAGGCCGGTCACACCGGACGGGCGATCGCGGCGCTCGAGCGTGCCGTCGAGCTCGACCCCGCGTTCGAAGAGGCCATCGACCACCTCGGGCTCGCCTATCTGCAGCGCGGCTGGCACCGCAAGGCGCTGTCCACGTTCGAACGTCTCGAGCGCCTCGACCCGCAGCGGCTGCGGTACCGCGAGACCGTGCGACTGCTCGCCGACCACCAGGGGCCGAACGAGCTGCCCCGGACCGCGGCTCGTCTGCTCGAGCGGGCCGACCGGGCGCTCGCCGTCGGCCGTCACGAGATCGCCCTCGATCTGTACGAGGCCGCCGGACAGCAGGCGCCCGAATCACCGGCGGTGAAGGCCACGGCGGCGCTGATCGCGTCGACACTGGGACGAACCCGTCGTGCGGTCGCGTTGGCCCGATCGGTGCTTGCCGGCGGCGTCGACGGATCGCCGTACGCCGCGGCGGCCACCACAGCCCTGCTCGAGTCGCTCCGCCTGGCCGGCCGCCCACGCGCCACCCGACGCCTCGCCGCCGCCATCTACCGGGACGGGGCCGACGACTTCAGCCGCGGCATCGCCGCCTACGAGCTCGCTCTCGTCGAGTCCGAGCTCGACGGCGATCTCGGCCGTGCTCGGGCACTGGCGCGGGAGGCGCTCGAGTGCACTCCGCGAGAGCTGCACAGCTATCCCCTGGCGGCGCTGGCTGCAATCGCGCTGCAGCGGGGACGGCTGCGCGAGGCCTCGAGCTATCTCGAGCGCGCCACCGATCTGAGGGGGGCCGGCATCGACCACCGCATGGTCGATCGACCGCAGACCGGTTCTGACCGGGTCGCGCCGCATGCTCCGCTCGCCGAGCCGGTTCAGGAAACCGGTATCGACCACGAGCTCTTGAGCCACGTTCACCGTTTGTCGAGCCTCGCGCGTGACCTCGCGCGGCGCTGATCCGGAGCCTTCCCGACGAGGAGCAGCCATGCGTTGGAGCCGAACCTTCATTCACACCCTCCGCCAGGACCCCGCCGACGCCGAGGTGGTGTCGCACCGGCTCATGATGCGGGCGGGCTTCATCACCAAGGTCGCGGCCGGGATCTACAACTATCTACCGCTGGCGACGCGCTCGCTGGCCAAGCTGTCGGCGATCGTCCGCGACGAGATGGCCGGCGCCGGTTCAACCGAGCTGGTCATGCCGGCAATCCAACCGGCCGAGCTCTGGCAGGACTCGGGACGCTGGACCGAGTACGGTCCGGAGCTGCTGCGGATCACCGACCGTCACGACCGGGAGTTCTGCTTCGGACCGACCCACGAGGAGATCATCACCGACATCGTTCGCGGCACGGTGACATCGTATCGGCAGCTTCCGGTCAACATGTTTCAGATCCAGACCAAGTTTCGGGACGAAATCCGGCCGCGCTTCGGCCTCATGCGCGGCCGTGAGTTCCTGATGAAGGACGCCTACTCGTTCCACGCCGACGGCGACGATCTCGACGCCGCATACCGGGCAATGGAGCGCGCCTACCGCCGGGTCTTCAGTCGCTGCGGGCTGAGCTTCACCCAGGTCGAGGCCGACACCGGCAACATCGGCGGCTCCGAGTCGCACGAGTTCATGGTTCTTGCCTCGACCGGTGAGGACGCCATCCTGTCGTGCCCCGATTGCGGCTACGGCGCCAACGTGGAAAAGGCCGAGACCGGCCGGATCGCGGCGGCGCCGCCGTGGCCGCTCGACCGTCCCGACGCGCCAATGACGGTCGACACCCCCGAGCAACGGACCGTCGAGGAGGTTTCGGCGTTTCTCGAGATCGACCCCGCCCACCTGGTCAAGACCTTGATCTTCGAGACCGATCGAGAGCTCGTCGCGGTGCTCATCCGGGGCGATCTCGAGGTCAACGAGGTCAAGCTCGGCAACGCGCTCGACTGCCGCCACCTCCAGCTCGCGTCGGAGCAGAAGATCCGCGATCTGACCGGCGGACCGCAGGGCTTCTCGGGCCCGGTGGGCCTCGCCGGAGTCCGGCTGGTCGCCGATCGTTCGGTGATGGCGCTCGACGTCGCGGCAACCGGCGCCAACGCCGACCGGACCCACCTGGTCGGGGTCGTTCCGGGCCGCGACTTCACGCCCGATCTGGAGGTCGACCTCCGGCTCGCTCGAGCCGGCGACCCCTGCCCCCGCTGCGACGGAGCGCTGATCGAGAAGCGGGGCATCGAGGTCGGTCACATCTTCAAGCTCGGCACCAAGTACTCGAAGGCCATGGGTTGCACCTTTCTCGACGCTGAGGGCCGGGAGCAGCCCATGATCATGGGCTGCTACGGGCTCGGGGTCGGCCGCACCGTGGCCGCCGCCATCGAGCAGAACCACGACGACAGGGGCATCATCTGGCCGCTGCCCCTGGCCCCGTACGAGGCCGTGCTGGTGCTGCTCAATTCCGACCAGGAGGCGGTGGTGACCGCCACCGAGGCGATCTACGAGGAGCTCGTCGACGCCGGCATCGACGTCCTGCTCGACGACCGGCCGGAGCGACCCGGGGTCAAGTTCAACGACATGGACCTGATCGGCTTCCCGGTCCGGATCGTGGTCGGCAAGCGCGGCCTCGAGGCAAGCAAGGTCGAGCTCAGCCTGCGCCGGGACGGCGAACGGCGGTCGACGCCGATTGCCGAGCTGGTGCCGGCGGTCCGGGCGCTGCTCGACGATCTGCGCCGGGAGGTCGAGGGCTGAGCGCGCGACGACCGGTCCGGCCCGGCCGCCGGCCGTGGGCCGAAGCCCTCGGCTGGACGCTGGCAGCGGTCGCGGTGGTCTTCACCGGCTGCCGCGGTCCTGACCCCACCGGCGCCGATGCCGAAGCGCAGCCGAACATCCTGCTGATCCTGGTCGACGCCCTGCGCCGCGACCACCTCGGGCTGTACGGCCACACCGGGCCGACGACGCCATTCCTCGATCG
Organism: uncultured Thermoanaerobaculia bacterium; assembly: GCA_964641415.1. GTDB lineage: Bacteria > Acidobacteriota > Thermoanaerobaculia > Thermoanaerobaculales > Sulfomarinibacteraceae > JAHECW01. Next base: position 50,418 of record CAZXMW010000016.1, read on the forward strand.
GCTCGGCAGCCGCGGCGTGGTCTTCGACGACGCCCTGTCGCAGGCGCCCCAAACCCTCAACTCGACCGCCGGCCTGTTCACCTCGCGGTCGTTTCCGTGGCTGCTGTGGGGCGTCGAGCACGGGTCGATTCCTGGGGTCGCGCCCGAGCACCGGGACCGATGGCAGAGCACTCCGAGGCTGGCTGCGGCCAACCTCACCGTGGCCGAGATCCTGCGCGACGCGGGATACCAGACCGTGGCACTGTTCAACAACCCGCACCACCACCCGACCTCCGGCTTCGACCAGGGTTTCGAGACGGCGAGACTGCTCGACAGGGATCCGGATCAGGCGTATGCCCGGGTCGACTCGGTGCGCCGGGCGTTCCTCGACTGGCACGCGGGCCGCGATCCGTCGCGACCGTACTACGCCTACCTCCATTTGATGGAACCACACAACCCGTACCGACCGCCCGCGGCCTACCGCGAGCTGTTTCCGGCCGATGCCGGCCGCTACCGCTACGTCAACGGACCGCCCGGACCCGACTTCACCGACGCCGACCTGGCCTTGATGGCGGCGCTGTACCGTGGCGAAACCCGCTTCCTCGACGACGGTCTTCGGATGCTCGTCGACGAGCTCGAGCGCCGCGACGGGCTCGACTCGACTCTCATTGTCGTCACCGCCGACCATGGCGAGGAGCTCATGGACCACGGCGGCCTCGGCCACGGCATGACGGTCGAGCTCGAGCAGCTCCGGATTCCCCTGATTCTCGCGGGTGGACCGGTCCGAGCCGCGGCCGGCCGCAGGATCGCCCCTCTGGTGCGCAATCTGGACCTCGCTCCGACCATGGTCGATGCTGCCGGCATCGAGCCGCCGCTCGAGCTCGAGGGCACGAGCCTGCTGCCGCTGCTCGTCCACGACACCCCGTCCGAGCCGCCCCGAATCTCGTACGCGTGGATCGCGAGGCTGCGCAGCCTGACCTCGACCAAGTGGCACTGCATGCGGGACCTCGACGACGGTTCTCTGGTCCTCTACCACCGGCCGTCCGATCCGGCGGGCACCGTCAACGTGGCCGGCGACCATCCCGACATCACCGATCTCTGCCGGGCACGGCTGAACGACCTCGAGACCGAACGATTCGAGTCGGTGCGCCGGGCCCGCGAGCTCAAGACGGTCGAGGGCATCGCGCCCGAGAGCGACGTGGTCCGGGAGCAGCTCGAGGCGTTGGGGTACGTCGAGTCGTCTTCGCGTCCGCGACCGCGTCCGCGTCCGTATCCGTATCCGTATCCGTAGCCGTGGCCGTATCCGTAGCCGTGGCCGTCGCCGAAGCCGTATCCGTAGCCGTAGCCGTAGCCGTGGCCGTCGCCGTGGCCGATGACAGCGACAGCAATCAGCGATCAGGGACAGTGATCAGCGTCGGCGGCAGCTCCGATGAACAGCGTCGGAGTCGGCGACCGCGATCGGCGCCCCGGGCGCGGCCGGACCGACGTGCGACGCTGGGCCGCCCCCGCCGCCGGACGGGACGGACCAGCGGGCCGAGCCTCAGATCTTCCGGGTGAACATCTCCCGGGTGGCGGCGGCCACTCTCCACCGACCCCGCACGACCACCTCGATCTCGCGTAAGATTCACATTTCCAGCAATTGCACACTTGGATTCCGGCCGCTGCCGAGCCGGAATGAGGCTTGCCATGCGGTTGTTTTTATGGTAGAACAACGCCGCTGCTTTCGTCGGAAAGTGGGCCATCGGCCCACTTTTTTCTTGCAGCGAAGAGGGGTCATGAGACCGTGAAGTTGGATCAGGACATCGTCGACGAGCTGGCCGCCATTGCCGCGGACGAGGGGCTCGAGCTGCTCGCCACCGAGCTGATCGGCAGCGGTCCCAAGGCCGTGCTCCGCCTGGTGGTCGACTCCGACGACGGCGTCACCCTCGACCAGTGCTCGGCGGTGTCGCGACAAGCATCGGCGGCGCTCGACGTGGCCGACCCGATCCGGCACGCCTACACCCTCGAGGTGAGCTCGCCAGGGCTCGACCGGAAGCTCTACTCGCCAACCGACTACGCGCGGTTTACGGGCCGGCGGGTCACGGTTCGCATGGCGCCCGGCCACCGCGAGCACCGCGTGGTCCGCGGTGAGCTAATCGGCGTCGAGGGCGCGCTCGTCCGGGTCCAGGACGACCGGTTGGGAGTGGTCGAGGTGCCGTTGGAACAGGTCTTCGAGGCTCGCCTCGACGTCGACTGGGACGCGATCATGAAGGAAGGGAAGCACCGGCCATGAAGCTGGACATCAACACCCTGGTCCGACAGCTGGCGGCGGAGCGCGACATCGAACCCGAGAAGCTGATCGACGCGATCGCCGAGGCGATTTCATCGGCGGCCCGCAAGCAGTACAAGGATCGCGGCGTCCACACCGAAATCGATCCGGAGACCGGAGAGGTCGAATCGTGGCGCGTCCGTATGGTTGTCGACGAGGTCGAGGACTCCGAGATCGAGCTCACCGTCGACGAGGCGCGCGAGATCCAGCCCGACGCAGAGGTCGGCGACATCATCAAGCTCGAGGCTCTCGACAACTCGTCGCTCGGTCGGATCGCCGCCCAGTCGGCGCGGCAGGTGCTGTTCCAGCGCGTGCGGGAGGCCGAACGCGCGGTGGTCTACCGCAATTACTCCGAGCGGGTCGGCGAGATGATCAACGGCATCGTCAAACGGATCGACCGCGGCGCGATCATCATCGAGCTCGGCGACACCGAGGGCATCATCCCACGCAACCACCAGGTCCGCCACGAACGCTACACCCAGGGCGACCGGGTCCGCGCAGTCGTGGTCGACGTCACCATGGACGCCAGCCGGCCGCAGGTCGTGATGTCGCGCACCGACCCGCAGCTCCTCGAGAAGCTGCTCGAGATGGAGGTGCCCGAAATCTACGACGGCACGGTCATCATCAAGCTCTGCGTCCGAGAGCCGGGCGAGCGGGCAAAGGTCGCGGTGTTCTCCAAGGACCGCGACGTCGACCCGGTGGGAGCGTGCGTCGGGCTAAAGGGCGCCCGGGTCCAGTCCATCACCCGTGAGCTCAAGGGCGAGAAGATCGACATCATTCCGTGGAATTCGGATGTCGTCACCTTCGCCCAGAACGCCCTGGCGCCGGCCAAAATCAACCGCGTTGCCGTGCGCGAGGAACCGATCGAGATCGTGATGCGCGACGAGAACGGTGATCCGGTGCTCGACGAGCACGGCGCGCCGGTGACCCAGAGTGATCTCGAAACCGTGCTCGACGTCATTGTCGGCACAGAGCAGCTGTCACTCGCCATCGGCAAGCGCGGCCAGAACGTCCGGCTCGCCTCGCGGCTGCTCGACTGTCGGATCGAGATCAAGTCCGAGGAGGCCGTCAAGGACGAGCTCGCCTCCGCCCTCGCGACCATGCTGCGCGAGATGGAGGGCGTCTCGGACGACGAGGCGCTGCCCGAGGTCAAGACGCCCGGGGTCGCGGTTTCGTACGACGAATTGATTCCGCTGGAGGATCTCGCGGCGCTCACCGACCGGCTGCGCGAACGTCTCGAGTCGCACGGGATCCACACGGTGCAGGACGTGCTGGCAAAAACCACGGAGGAGCTGTCGTCGATCCCCGGGATCGGTCCGGTGACCGCCCAGCGGATGCTCGACATGGCACAGCAGACTCTCGATGAGGCCCTCGCCGAGATTGCGGAAGCGGTCGGCGGGGAGGAGTAGAGATGCAGCAACTGCGAGTCGTCGACCTGGCCCACACCATGGGGATCACGGCGGAGGAGTTGATCTTCAAGCTCCGCTCGATCGGCGTCAGCGTGGCCGGCGAGGAGGACACCCTCGACCTGTCGACCGTGCGTTCGATCATCACTGGCGAAACCCTGCAGCGACGGCCTCGCGAGGTCATCGTGCGCGCGGAGAAGCCGGAAGACGATGCCGCCGCCGTCACGGCGCGCGACCGTCTGGCCAAACGGCGGCGGCGCCAGGTCATCCAGACCGACCAGGAGATCCGCGAGGTCCGCAGCCAGAAACCGGAGGCCGACGACGACGTCGTCGTCGGGACCGGGGAAGAGTCGGACACGACTCCGGCCGAGCCGGTCGAAGCCGTCGCCGAGACCGTGGTCGCGGACGAATCGTCCGAGGTCGCCGCGGCCGACGTCGAGCCCGACATCGCGACCGAACCTGAGACCGGAGCCGAGCAGGTCGTCGATGCGGTTGCCGACAGCGGCGCCGAAGAACCCGAGGTCTCGGCGACGGACGGCGACGAGGACTTCGACGAGGACGATGCCAAGCCGGACGTCGAGATCACCGAAGAAGAGCTCATCTCCGGACGGGCCGAAGGCGACGAGCAGTCGCCGCAGCGGGTCCGACCGGGGCGCGCGAAGACGCCTCTCGAGAGGACTCTCCGCGAGCTCTCTCCGGACGAGATCCGGCAACGGCTCAAGGCCCAAAAGGCGGTTGAGAGCCAGCGCAAGGCCGACAAGACCGCCGGACGAAAGGCGAAGTCCGCCGCCGACGCCCAGGAGATCCGCGAGCTGCTCAACAAGTTCGAGGAACAGAAGCTCAAAGGCCAGCAGGAAGGCGGCGGAGCGACCCGGCCCGGCCCGCGACCGACCGGCGGCCGGCCCGGCAAGAAGGGTCGTCGCCGACAGCAGCGCGATACCGAGCGTCGGCCGGCGCCGCCGCGGCCGACCCGGACGATCCAGTTCAGGGACGGCAACAAGCCGGAGGGACCGATCCTGTTGTCCGAAATGGTGACGGCGCGCGAGCTCGCCGAGAAGCTCAATGTGACCGCCAAGGACCTGCTCGGTCTGCTCATCCAGAAGGGCGTGATGGTGACCACCAATCAGGCCCTGCCGCACGAGCTGGCGGAGGAGATCTGCGCCGATCTCGAGGTCGACGCCATGGTCGCAACCGCCGAAGAGATGATCGACTTCGAGCGCGAGGAAGCGGTCGAGGCGAAGGGTCCCCAGCGGCCGCGACCCCCGGTGGTCACGGTCATGGGTCACGTCGACCACGGCAAGACCTCGCTGCTCGACTCAATCCGGTCGACCCGGGTCGCCGAGGGCGAGGCCGGCGGCATCACGCAGCACATCGGCGCGTCGAAGATCGAGTCCGACGCCGGCAAGACGGTGGTCTTCGTCGACACCCCGGGCCATGAAGCGTTCACCCAGATGCGCGCCCGCGGCGCCCAGGTGACCGACATCGTCGTCCTGGTTGTCGCGGCCGACGACGGCGTCATGCCGCAGACCAGAGAGGCGATCAACCACGCCCGGGCGGGCAACGTGCCGCTGATCGTCGCGGTGAACAAAATCGACAAGTCCAACGCCAACCCGGACCGGGTGCTCCAGCAGCTCGCCGAGCAGGAGGTTCTCGTCGAATCCTGGGGCGGAGACGTGCCGCAGGTCATGGTTTCGGCCAAGACCGGTCAAGGCATCGACGACCTGCTCGACATGATCCTGCTGGTCGCCGAGCTCAAGGAGCTGACCGCAAGCGACGAGGGGCCGGCCCGTGGCGTGGTGCTCGAGGCCCGGAAAGAGAAGGGCCGCGGTATCGTCGCGACCGTCTTGATCCAGCAGGGCACGCTCGGTGTCGGCGATTATTTCTTCTGCGGCTCGACCTGGGGGAGGGTCCGGGCGCTCGCCGACGACACCGGTGAACGGGTCGTCGAAGCCGGCCCGTCGACGCCGGTCGAGGTCATGGGCCTCGAGGACGTCCCCGCAGCGGGCGACATTCTGCAGGGCACCGAGGATGAGGACAGAGCGGCCGAGGTCGCCGCGTTCCGGAGTCAGCGCGACAAGGAAGAGGGACTCATGGCGACCCGAAAGGCGACCCTGGAGAACCTCTTCGAAAGCATGGCTGAAGACGAGAGCAAAGAGCTCAACATCGTCATCAAGGCCGACGTACAGGGGTCGGTGGAGGTGCTTCGTGAAACCCTCCAGAGCCTCAGCACAGACAAGGTGACGATCAACGTGCTGCACGGATCGGTGGGCGCCATCACCACCAACGACGTGATGCTCGCGTCGGCTTCGAACGCGATCATCATCGGCTTCGCGGTGCGGCCCGAACGGACCGCCCGCGAGCTTGGCGACGCCGAACAGGTGGACGTTCGGCTGTACACCGTCATCTACGACCTGGTGGACGACGTCAAGAAGGCGATGGTCGGCCTGCTCGAGCCGATCTTCCGCGAGGAAGAGCTCGGGCGCGCCGAGGTGCGCGAGCTCTTCCGGGTGCCGAAGATCGGCGCCATCGCGGGCAGCCATGTCACCGACGGCGTCATCACGAGAAACGCCAAGGCGCGGCTGATTCGCGACCACGTCGTGGTGTACGAGGGCGAGGTGACCTCGCTGCGTCGCTTCAAGGACGACGCCAGTGAGGTCCGTCAGGGCTTCGACTGCGGCATCGGCCTCGCGAGGTTCCAGGACATCAAGGTCGGCGACGTCGTCGAGGCCTACAAAATGGTGGAGGTAGCCCCCGAGCTGTGATCGAGATCGGCCGACGCAGCCGTCCGGCCTCACCGCGTGACCCGGAACAACCGCGGCGCCGCCCGCCGGCCCCGCACGACTCCCGAGAGCATGAGCAACATCTACGTAGGCATCGCACGACTCGGACTCCACATCCCGGAGGCGCGAAGCTTGAAGGACAAGAGAAGGCACACGCGAAGCCTCGTCGAGAGGCTGCGAAATCGGCATCAGGTGATGGTGATCGAGACCGACCACCAAAGCCTCCATCAACGTGCCGAGTTCGCCATTTGTGCCGTGTCGACCGATGGAGTGGACGCCGAGGCCCGGCTCCAGCGGGTGGCCGACACCGTTCATCGAACCTGGAGCGGGCACATCCTCGACTGGCAGGTCGAGGTTCACCAGCTCTGAGGCGCCGTCCGTGGCCATCGACGAAGGGCAGAAGAGAGTTGACTGATGATTCAGTTTGACCGCAACGCACGCCTCGAAGGCGAGATGCGCTCCACCCTCGCGGAGCTGCTCCATCAGGAGGTCAAGGACCCCCGTCTCGCCGGGGTCACGGTCTCGGTGGTGCGGCTGTCGGCCGACCGGACACAGGCCAGGGTGTTCTTTTCGCTGATCGGCGACGACGAGGCCGAACGTCGCGCCGCAGACGGGTTCGCGGCCGCAAGAGCATTCCTGCGCCGGGAGCTCGGACGGCGGATGCGGCTGCGCGCGGTGCCGAGCCTCGAGTTCGAGCGCGACACCAGCTTCGAGCACGGCGACCGCATCGAGCGGGTGTTCCAGAAACTGCACGAGGACGGGCTGATGCCCGACCCGGAGGCGGACGACGACGGAGGTGGATCGTGACGCCGACCGGCAGTGACCCAACTTTGGCCGTCGACCGCCTCCGCACCGCACGGCGGGTGTTGCTGACCAGCCATCGCAACCCGGACGGCGATGCCATCGGCTCCGAGCTCGCCCTCGCCGAGCTCGCGGGCGCCCTCGCCGTCGAGCCCGTGATCGTCAACCGCGACCCGGCGCCGTTCAACCTCGGCGAGCTGCCGGGCATCGATCGGGTGACGGTGGCAGACTCTCTCCCGGCCGACTTCCCCGCGGCCTACGACCTGGTCGTCACCGTCGAGTGCCCGGATCTGGACCGGGCCGGGTTCAACGGCCTCGACCGGGCGCCGATCCTCAACATCGACCACCACGTGGCCAACCCGGCCTACGGCGAGGTCAACTATCTGGACGAGCAGGCGCCCGCGGTCGGTGAGATGGTCTGGTCGATGTTCGCGGCGGCCGGGATCACGCCGTCGGTCGAGGCCGCCACCAACATGTACGTCGCGCTGGTCACCGACACCGGAGATTTCCGCTACTCGAACGCCCGACCGCGCGCATTCCGCGCCGCCGCGGAAATGGTCGAGGGCGGCGCCGAACCTGCAGTGATCGCCGAGTGGGTCCACGACGGACGCACCGAGGGCTCGGTGCGGTTGCTCGGCGAGGCCCTCAAGACCCTGAGTTTCTCCGCCGGGGGTCGCTTGGCCAGCCTCGAGGTGGGGCCGAAGGCCTTCGAGCGCGCCGGCGCCGACAGCACGGACACCGAGGAGATCATCAACATTCCCCGCGCCGTCGCCGGCGTCGAGGCGGTTCTGTTCTGCAAGCAATGGGAGCCGGGAACGGTCAAGGTCAGCCTGCGCTCGCGCGGCGACATCGACGTCCGCAGCGTCGCGGCTGCCTTCGGCGGTGGCGGCCACACCAACGCCGCCGGCTGCGCGCTCGAAACCGATCTCGACACCGCCCGGACGCTGCTCGAAGCCAGCCTCGCCGAGCTGCTCGGGAGCGGCGAATGAGCCGGCGCCGCCCGCCCCGCTGGTCGGGCCTGCTGCCCGTGGTCAAGAGTTGCGGGCCGACCTCCCACGACATCGTCGACGCCGCTCGGCGGGCGCTCAAGGAGCGGCGCATCGGTCACACCGGCACCCTCGATCCCATGGCCGAGGGCCTGCTGCTGCTGTGTGTCGGCCACGCCACCAGGCTGCAGCAATACCTGCTCGGATGGCACAAGACCTACCACGGCGTCATCCGGCTCGGCTTCGCGACCACGACCTATGACCGAGAGGGCGAGCGCAGCGAGCCCGCCGGCGAAGTTCCGACGGTGACCGCCCAAACCCTGACCGCGCTCGAGGCGGAGTTCCTCGGCACCTTCGGCCAGGTTCCGCCGCCGTACTCGGCCAAGAAGGTCGACGGCAAGAAGCTGTACGAGCTGGCCCGGCGCGGCGAGACCATCAACATCGAGCCCAAGCGTGTCACCGTCCACGAGCTTTCCCTGCGCTCCGAGCGACCGGACGAGATCGATCTCACGGTGACCGCGTCGACCGGTTTCTATGTCCGGTCGCTGGCCCACGACATCGGTCAGAGGCTCGGTTGCGGCGGTTACCTGCATCACCTCCGGCGGCTCGCCATCGGCCCCTACGATATCGGCAGCGCGCTGTCGCAGGCAGCCATCGACAACGCCCGCGACCCAGCGGAGGTCATCGAGTCGGACGCCTGGATCCCGCTGTCCGACGCGCAGCTCCCCTTCGCCGAGATCACCGCTAACCAGGGCGCGATCGACAGGTTCACGCACGGTCAGGAGATCATCGTGTTTCAAAGCGGCAGGAACCAGATCACCGCAGACGACCAGGTCGTGGTCCGGGCCGCCGACGGCGCCATGATCGGCATCGGCACGGTCTGTTCCGTGCTCGCCCGCGGCCGCACCCTGCACATCCACCCATCCATGGTCCTGGTCCGGAATCAAGAGGGTCACGCGGCCGATCAACCATGACGACCGAAGCATTGCCAGACGAACGACTTCCTGCTACCGTACCCGTGCCTCCTCGCCACCGGAGGATTGTGGAGAGAGCCAATGAGTCACTTTGACGTTCAGAAACCCGAGATCATCGAAGAGTTCAAGACCCACCCCAACGACACCGGGTCGCCCGAGGTACAGATCGCCCTGCTGACGCGACGCATCCAGTACCTCACCGAGCACTTCAAGTCGTACAAGAAAGACTTTCACTCCCGGCGGGGCCTGCTCAAGCTGGTCGGACGGCGTCGCCGTCTCCTCGAGTACCTGAAGGGCAAGGACATCACCCGCTACCGCGAGCTCGTGGAGCGCCTGGGCCTGCGCGGCTGAGATAGGACATCCCAATGAACATCACGACACGAACCGTCGACATCGGCGGAAAAGAGCTCACATTCGAGCTCGGCAAGATCGCGAAACAGGCCAACGGCTCGACCGTCATCCGCCTCGGCGACACCATGGTGCTCGTCACCGCATGCGTCGAGGATGACGTCCGCAAGGGCGTCGACTTCCTGCCGCTGACGGTCGACTACCGAGAGAACACCTATGCCGGCGGGCGCATCCCGGGCGGCTTCTTCAAGCGGGAGGGGCGACCCACCGAACGCGAAATCCTGACCTGCCGCGTCATCGACCGGGGGATGCGTCCCCTGTTCCCGGACGGCTGGCGGCGGGAGACCCAGATCATCGCCTGGGTGCTGTCGGCCGATGACGAGAACTCGCCCGACGTGCTCGGCATCACCGGCGCCTCCATGGCGCTGATGGCTGCAAAGGATATTCCTTTCAACACGCCGCTGGCCGGCGTTCGGGTCGGGCGTATCGACGGCGAGTTCGTTCTCTTTCCGACCTACGCCGAGCAGATCGAGAGCGATCTCGACCTGGTCGTGGCCGGTACCGAGAACGCCATCGCCATGGTCGAGTGCGGCGCCACAGTGCTGCCCGAGGCGATCATCCTCGACGCTTTGGACCTGGCGCATCAGGAAATCAAGAAGCTCATCGCGCTCCAGCGCGAGATCGTCGCCGAGCGCGGCGTCGTCAAGGCGCCGTTCGAGCCCCCGGCACGGCCCTGGCCCGACGATCTCGAGCAGGCGCTGCGCGGCAGATGGACCGACGAGCTGCGCCAGGCCATGCGCACTCCGGGCAAGTTCGAGCAGAAGGACGCCATCAAGGCGGTCCGGCAGAAGGCATTGGACGAACTCGCCGGCGATGAGATCGAGGACAAGACGCCATGGGTCAAGAGCATCTTCGGCGCCATGGTCAAGGACATCACGCGAGCCACCATCCTAGACGAGGGCCAGCGGCTCGACGGCCGCGCCTTCGACGAGATCCGTACGGTGAATTGCGAGGTCGGCGTCCTGCCCCGGACCCACGGTTCGGCGCTGTTCACCCGCGGCGAAACCCAGGCAATCGTGACCTGCACCCTCGGCACGTCGGACGATTCACAGATCATCGAGGCCTTCGAGGGCGACTCGCGCAACCCGTTCATGCTGCACTACAACTTCCCGCCGTTCTCGGTCGGCGAGGCCCGCTTCCTGCGCGGTCCGGGCCGGCGCGAGATCGGCCACGGGGCGCTGGCCCGACGGGCGCTGACCCAGGTCGTGCCCAAACAGAACGACTTCGCCTACACCATCCGCGTCGTGTCCGACATCCTCGAGTCCAACGGCTCGTCGTCCATGGCGTCCGTGTGCGGCGGCTCCATGGCCATGATGGACGCCGGCGTGCCGGTGTCGAGCGCCGTCGCCGGCGTTGCCATGGGACTGGTTTCCGACGGCGAGCGCTTCGCGATCCTCACCGACATCGCCGGCCAGGAAGATCACTACGGCGACATGGACTTCAAGGTCACCGGGACGAGCGAGGGCATCACCGCACTCCAGATGGACATCAAAGTGTCGGGGCTGAGTCGAGAGATCATGGAGCAGGCCATGGAGCAGGCCCGCCGCGGCCGGCTGTTCCTGCTCGAACGCATGGCTGATGCGATCTCCGAAAGTCGCCAAGAAGTCTCTCCCTACGCGCCGCGGATTTACTCGATCAAGATCGATGTCGAGCAGATCCGCAACGTGATCGGCCCGGGCGGCAAGATGATCCGCTCGATCGTCGACCAGACCGGGTGCAAGATCAACGTCGAGGACGACGGCACGGTCCAGATCGCGTCGAACGACGAGGCCGCGGCCGAGAAGGCGATCGAGATCATCCGCGGCCTGACCAAGGTGCCCGAGATCGGCGAGGAGTTCGAGGGCGTCGCCAAACGGATCGAGCCGTACGGCGCTTTCGTCGAGATTCTCCCGGGCCAGGACGGCCTGCTGCACATTTCGGAGATCGCCATGGAACGGATCCCGGACATCCGGGACGTGCTCAACGAAGGCGACACCATCAAGGTGCGGATCATCGACATCGACAGCAATGATCGGATCAAGCTGTCGCGGCGCGTGATCCTCGAGGACGAGGCTCGGGACCGCGGCGAGGACATTCCCGATCGCGATCCGCTCGCCCGGCCCGATCGCCGCAGCGGCCCCGGAGGCCGGGACAACCGGCGCGGCGGCCGGCCGCCTCACGGCGGAGGCCGGGGTCGCCGGTAGGGCGATCCAACAGACCGCTCCATCCACCGCCGGCGCGAGCCGGCGGTTTTTCGTGGCGTCCGTCTCCGAATCCGTGGCCGTATCCGTGGCCGTATCCGTTGCCGTGGCCGTCGCCGTATCCGCACGATACGCCTCGATCCCCGCAACGGGCGCGCCGAGGCGACCGACCCCCTCCAGGGCCGGAACGGGCGCGTTGGGACGGACGTGCCGTCTTGAACATTGTGCCGAGCGCCCTCCGGT
>CAZXMW010000017.1:0-49606 GCA_964641415.1 uncultured Thermoanaerobaculia bacterium
GGGAGTGGTGAGCCGTGGAGGAATCGAACCTCCAACCTAGGGATTAAGAGTCCCTTGCTCTGCCAATTGAGCTAACGGCCCACGGCGTCGGGCACTCTATCGCAAAACCGCCCGACGGGCAAGACCCCGCTGCGCCCCGACACGAATCAACCGTTCATCGTCGGCTGCCGACACCGGATGTCGTACGCCGCGGGCGCGGTCAAAGACGCTTCGCCTCGGCCGTCGAATGGTGCGTCGTTCGCCGCTGCCGGCCGTCAGCGGTGGACCAGGTGCTTGATCTCCGACTGCCCCAGATCGGACTCGGCGGTGATCACCACGGCGGACGTGCCGCCGGAGAAATCAGGCAACGGCGCGGTTGCCGAGAACAGCCCGCCATCGTCGGTGGTTCCCTCCGCCAGCACCAGTCGCCGGGGCTCCGAGGTCGACTTGAACAGCACGGTAATCTGGACCCCGGGCTGGGCGGTGTGGGACTGCGAGTCGACCGCCGAGATCGAGATCTCCGCCTGCTTGCCGTACACGAAGTCATGGCTGTTGAGAGCACGCAGGACCAAATGGGCGCGGCCTCGTTGGGCGGCCAGGTAGTCGAGGATCACGCGGTCGAGGGTCGGCTCTTCAGCAGCCGTGTCGTCGCCTGTTTCGTCGCCGGCGCCGACAGCCTGGCCGGGTTCGGGCCGATCGCGGGAAATGTTGGTGTCGTCTTCCTCACCGACGGGTGCGGTCACATCGGCAAGGGTGTCGAGCTTGCCCCGACGGATGGCTTCGCCGATGCTCCTGTGCTGACGTTCCATCAGGGCCGCGATGGCGTCGTTCTGGACGTTCTGGTCGACCAGGTCTTGATACGACGTCCGTTTCGAGTACAGGATCTCGCCTCGGGCGTAGACCAGGCTTTCGACGATCGGATTGGATCGCCCCTTGTCCTCGGTCTGGACGTGGTAGGTCGTCCCCCCGTACTCGATGTCGGTGTTGTACCCGGTCAGCACCACCCCTGGGTCTCCATCCAAATCGGCAGCCTCCAGGCTACCCGCTCGGGGGGTGATGGTCAATGAGCAGCGTCGCCGCGACAAGACGGCGACATACAGCCGGAGGATTTTCCGATCGGCGTCGTCCGGTCGCGATTACAATCGCGCCATGGCACCGTTGGCGATCTTGTTCATCTGCATCGGCAACACCTGTCGGTCGCCCATGGCCGAGGCCATTGCCCGCGGTCTGGGCGGCGGCGACGTCGTCGCCGGCTCGGCCGGCCTGATGCCGTTCGGTCGGATCGTCGAAGCGACCCGGGACACTCTCGACGAGCTCGGCTACGACAGCACCGGGCTCGCCTCGAAAGGTCTCGACGACATCGACCTCGGGAGCTGGGACGTCATCGTGTCGCTTCTCGGCCCGTCCGGGCTTGCGGTCCTGCCACGCAATCTCGGCGCCGAGCTCGAGAGCTGGTCGATCCCCGACCCGTACGGCGAAGACCACGCCGCCTATCGGACCGTGGCACGCGAGCTCGAGCGGCGGATCCGCACCCTCCTCTGCGATCAGCGCGACCGGGAACTTCCGGGCGTCTGAGGCGTCACACTGTTTTGATTGGCCCGCATGATTCATGAGGGCTCGTGGCGAACGATGGGAGGTGCGAGCGCGACGGTAGTGTCACAGGAGAAGAGAGCGAAGGCGTACGCGCGGTGCGTCGAGCGGCCGCTGCGAGACAATGCCGCCATGCGCCGCGCATCGCGACATGCTGCAGATCGCTCATGAGGGGTGCGGGTGCGGGTGGCGGGCGGGGTCTGTCTCCGGAACGGCGGGCAGCCGTGGCACACTGGAGGCGTGGTCTTCGACGAGGTCTACGAACGCTTCCGCCGGCCGGTCTGGCGCCTGGCCAGACGGCTGACCGAGAGTGACGAGGAGGCCTTCGATGCGACTCAGGAGATCTTTCTCAGAGTGTGGCGCGGGCTACCCGGATTCCGCGGTGAAGCTCGCCTGTCGACCTGGGTGTTCCAGATCGCGTGGAACTACCTGCGCTCGTTTCGGCGGCAGCGCGGCCGCGACCTGGCGGCGGTCGCCGACACCGACGACGAGGCGCTCGGCCGCGCTCCCGACCCGAGTCCAGGACCGGAACGACGAGCGCTGGCTGCCGATCTTCTCGGCCGGGTCGCCGAGGCCCTGGACCGGCTTCCAGAGAACCACCGGGTGGTGCTCTGGCTGCGCGACGGCGAGGACCTCAGCTATGCCGAGATCGCGGCCGTGCTCGACATTCCCCTCGGGACGGTCCGCTCGCGTCTGGCGCGCGCTCGTCTGGCGCTCAAGAAGGCGGTGGACTCGTGATCGATGATCGACTGGTCGAGCTCGCCAGCCGCCTTGTCGACGGCGACCTCGACGCCGAGGCGGCTGCTCGCCTCGAGGAGGAGGCCGCCTCGAACGACGAGCTCGCCGAGCTGATCGCTCGGTTCGGCAGTCTTCGCCGAGCGGTGCGCGACATCGCCGGCGACATGGCTGCGCCGGCCGAGCTCGACGCGGTCCTCGAGCCGCTCGGCCGCGCACCGGAAGCGCCGAGACGTCGGGTGCGTCCGGTCTACCGGTGGCTCGGCGCCGCGGCGGCGGCGGTCCTGGGCGTGACCGTCGTTGTCGAGGTCGCCCAGCGGCATCCCGGCCCGGCACTCGACCATGGCCGCCGGTCATCGCCGGCCACAGAGCCCGACGCGAGGATCTTCGAGCTGGCGCCACTGCCGACCGCGCCGGCCGGCGAAGAACGGCCGCTCGGCGCCACCGACCGGTTGCTCAGCCGGTCCGTGACGCCCCCGGCGTCCCGGGAGCCGTCACCCCTCGAGGTCATCGGTCCGCTCGCCGCAGCCGGTGACAGCGCGCCGCAAACGAGTCGGATGTCGACGCGGCCGGGAGACGAAACGTCGGCCGGGCGCGCCGGGGACGAACTCGTCGGCTCTGAGGACGGCGCCATCGAGCTCGCGCAGCGCAAGGCCGCCGGCGAGCTCGAGCCGGATGTCGAGCTCGACGACGCACCGAGACCTATGGCGAAGGCAGTCGCCGGCGAGCCGACGGCCGCAGGCGACCGGGACACGAGCGGACGCGCGACGGTCGCTGACCGGGTCGCCGAGGTGACACGGGCGGCGACCCTCGAGGTCGCCGGAACCGAGATCTGGAGCGGCCGGCTGGCGGGCTGTGAGCCCGGGCGCCGACGTCTGGTGATCGAGGTCCGAAACGGGGTGATCGTCGCCGCGAAACCGGCGCCGTCCGATCCAGTGAAGCAGCGGCGTCCGCCGTGGCGGACTGCCGGTCTAATCGGCGCCTCGGTGATCGGGGTGGCCGACGGCAAGCTCGTCGCCGAACTCGTCATTGACCAGCAACCGTGACCGTGACCACAGGCGCGCCCGAGCCCGCGTCTCGAACGCGCGAGGCGCGCTGCTCATTCGAGCTGGACGATCCTCAGCTGAAGGCGGCCAAACCCTCTTGAACATTGTCCAGAACATCGAACACGGTGATCAGCTGGGTGACCTGGAGAATGTCGTTGATCTTCGGAGACAGACGGATGAGCTTGAGCTGCCCGCCCCGCTTGGTGACCGTTGTGTAGCACGCGACCATCTCGCCGATCCCGGATGAGTCGATCGCGGTGACCCCGGCCAGATCGAGGAGGATCTTTTCTTTCCCGCCTTCGAGGGCGCTGTCGACGAGCTCGCGAATCTTGACGTCGCCGGTGCCGATGGTGATCTTGCCGGAAAGCTCGATGATCCGAACATCGTCGACATCGCGGATGTCACTTTTCATCTGTCACACTCCTTGTCTCCGGCCGCAGCCAGCGCGTCATCTCGACCGCCGTGCCACCACCGGATGTGCGGCTGAACTGCACGTGATTCATGAACTGGCGCATGTAGAAGATACCGCGTCCGCTCGGCCGCAGCAACAGCCCGGGATCGGTCGGCTCGGGCACCGCGTCGGGATCGAATCCGTCGCCCTCGTCCTCGACCCGGATGACGACCTCTCGATCGGCGATCCGGTAGTCGACCAGAACCCGCAGCGTCGGATCCTGACGGTTGCCGTGGCAAATCGCGTTGGCCACCGCCTCCCGACACGCGGTGACCAGCCAGTAGCTCTCGTCCTCGTCGAGGCCGGCCTCGCCGCACAGATCGACCAGGGCCTGCTCGGCGATCTCGATGTTGGCGAACCGGCTCGACAGGACGAGGAGAGCCTGCAGACCGGGTTTTGCTCCCGTGCTCGAGTTGTCCAGCCCGTCACTCAAGGTCGTCGTCGTCGCCGTCGCCGGGCGCCACCATGTCGATGATCCAGCGGTGGAAGTTGGGCTCGGCGGCCGACACCGGAAGGGCGAGAATCTCCGGCAGCTCGTAGGAGTGAAACTCGCGAATCGCGGCGGACACCCGGCCGAACAGATCCGCGGGCGTCTTGACCAACAGGAGGTACTCGGTGTCCTCGCAGATCTTGCCTTTCCAGCGGTAGATCGAGCGCAGACAGGGAACGATGTTGACGCAGGTCGCGAGCCGACCGGCGACCAGCTCTTCCGCGATTTCGACCGCCTGCTGCTCGGTGCCGACCGACGTCAGGACCACGGTGATGTCCGGGAGATCCGCCATGTCGGCACGCTACCGAAATCGGCGCCGGCCGTCAAGGTGCCCGGCGGCGACCGACGACTGCTCAATACCGACGCAGCAGCCCGACCACGACCCCCTGGATGGTCACCGTCTCGGCATCGACCACGATCGGCGACATCTCCCGGTTGGCGGGCTGCAGCCTGATTCGATCCGGCCCGGACCAAAAGAACCGCTTCAGCGTCACCTCTCCGTCGACCAGTGCAACCACCATGTCGCCGTCACCGGCCGCCGCGACCTCCTGCACAACCACCATGTCGCCGTCGTGGATACCGTCATCGATCATCGACTCACCGCGCACCTTGAGGACGTAGTGACGGCCCGAGCGAACCAGGCTCGGCGGCACCGAGACCGGCTCAGGATCCGGGATCGATTCGATCGGCGAGCCGGCCGCGACGAGACCGAGCAGATCGAGCTCGACCATCCCTCGACGGTCTCGCTTCCGGCCCTCTCGACCGACCAGGATGAGGCCCCGCTTCTGGTGCTTCTCCCGCCTCAGGTATCCCTTGCGCTCGAGCAGAGCGATGTGCTTCTGCGCGCTCGCCGTGGAGGCGAAACCGAAGCGTTCCGCGATCTCCCGCAGGGTCGGCGCCACGCCCTTTCGTTCAAGCTCGCTCTCGATGAAACCGAGAACATCCCGCTGCCGCTCGGTGAGGTAGGTCATCGGAATTCTCCTCACCCAACAATAGGCGACAATCAGCCATAAGTCAAAACAGTTTCGCCGACGGCCCAACTCGTGCGCCGTCGGCGAAAAAGCAGTGGTCGGGGCGAGTGGATTTGAACCACCGGCCTCACGGTCCCGAACCGTGCGCTCTGCCAGGCTGAGCTACGCCCCGAACCGGGGGCGTATTCTAGTTCATGTGGCGGTGCTTGGCAACACGGTCACAGGGAGAAAAACTGGGTCATCAGAATCACCGCGATGAACAGGGGGCAGATGAAGCGGACGAAGAAGCGCCAGACCGGGGCGAGCCGCCAAGAGCCCCGCGAGGACGATCCAATTTCCGCCGACGCGGGAACGAGGCCCCAAACGAAGACGCCGAACAGACACAGCAGCAGCGCACCGAGCGGCAACGACACGTTGACGAAGACGAAGTCCATCAGCGAGAAAACCCCCTCGAAGCCGAACAGGTTCATCGTCGCCCACGGGCTGGCGCCGACCCAGGCGAGCGCCGCCGGCAGCCCGACCAGGAGCGTGATGCCAGTCGCGGTCCACACCGTTCGGCGACGCGACCAGCCGAGCTCGTCGATGAAGTAGGCGGACACGACTTCGAGCAGCGAAACCGTCGAGGTCAGCGCGGCGACGCTGAGCAGGCAGAAGAACACGGCCCCGACCACGGTGCCGCCGACCATGCTGCCGAACACCGCCGGCAGCACGTTGAAGATCAGTGCCGGCCCGGCATCGGGCTGTTGGCCGAGGGCGAAGACCGCGGGAAAGATCATCAATCCGGCGAGGATGGCGATCAGGGTGTCGAAGAACACGACCCACGATCCGCAGTGCAGAACGTCCTGTTTCTTCGACAAATAGGAGCCGTAGGTCAGCATGGCGCCCATGCCGAGCGACAGTGAGAAGAAGGCCTGGGCCATGGCGTCGAGCACCACCTGCAGGTTGAGCTTGCCGAAGTCCGGCATGAACAGCCAGCGCAGCCCCGCGCCGGCGCCCGGCAGGAGCAGCCCACGGATGATGATCACGACCATCAGGACGAGCAGCACCGGCATGAGGATCTTGGCCCAGCGCTCGATGCCGCGCTGGACGCCGCCGATCACGACCAGCAGCGTCAGGATCAGAAAGATGGCAAAGAACATCACCGAGGCCATCGGGGTGTAGCTGGCGAACAGCTGGTCTCCGGTGACGACTCGCTGAGTGAAATCGACGAAGGTCGCGACGACCTGGCCCGCGATGACGGCGTAAAAGGACAGGATGCCGACGCCGGTGACGATGGCGAGATAGCCCAGACCTTTCCAGGGCCCGTTCGGGCGCACGGCACGGATCGCGCCGACCGGGTTTTTCTGAGTCGCCCGGCCGAGGCTGATCTCGAGCAACATGACCGGCAGGCCGAGACCGACGACGCAGATCAGGTAGACGAGGACGAAGGCGCCGCCGCCGTTCTCGCCGGCCGAGTACGGAAAGCGCCAGATGTTGCCGAGGCCGACGGCCGAGCCTGCCGCGGCGAGGACGAAACCGAGCTGCGAGCTCCACTGCCCGCGTTCCGTGGCTGCTCCCATGTTCCACCTTCCGGTTGTGACCGCAGACGACCGCACAGCGGTTGCTGCCGTGGTGAGAAGCTAGAGCGTCTGGACCTCGGCTGTCAAACCTCGCGAACGAAGCCGGTCCAATGAGCACGAACGGCGCCCCGCGGTGGGGCGCCGTCGCACAGTGAAACGGTCAGTGGCTCAGTTGACGCTCTGACCCGCAACCTCGATCTCGGTTTCGGCCAATCGGATCGCCGTGGTCAGCTCGTCGAGCTCCTCGGCAGTGGCGCTCTTGAGCTTGTCCTGGGCGGTCTCGAGACTCGACCGCGCGGCCTCGACGTCGATGTCGGCGACCGACTCGGCGACCGATGCGAGAACCGTGACCCGATCGGGCAGAACCTCGGCGAAACCGCCCCGGACCGCATATCGGGTCGACTTCGAGCCTTCGAAGTAGGTCAGCGGGCCGGCTGCGAGCGCGGTCAGCAACGGGATGTGGCCCGGCAGCACTCCCATCTCGCCGAGGACGCCGGGCAGCCGCACCTCGTCCACCTCCACCTCCACCACCCGGCGGCTCGGGGTGACGATCTCGAGGTGCAGTCGATCGGCCATGTCAGTCCTCCGCCTTCATCTTCGCGGCCTTCTCGATCGCCTCGTCGATCCCGCCGACATACAGGAAGGCCTGCTCGGGCAGGTCGTCGAGCTCGCCCGCACACAGCGCCTTGAACCCGGCAATCGTGTCCTCGACCTTGACGTAGCGGCCTTCGAAGCCGGTGAACTGCTCGGCGACGTGGAACGGCTGGGACAAGAAGCGCTGGATCTTGCGGGCCCGGGCAACGGTGAGCTTGTCGTCCTCGGACAGCTCGTCGATGCCGAGGATCGCGATAATGTCCTGCAGGTCCTTGTACCGTTGCAGGATCCGCTGGGTCTCGCGGGCCACCCTGTAGTGCTCCTCGCCGACGATCAGGGGGTCGAGGATGCGTGAGGTCGAGGCGAGAGGGTCGACGGCGGGGTAGATTCCGAGCTCGGCGATCTGCCGCGACAGCACCGAGGTCGCGTCGAGGTGGGCGAAGGCGGTCGCCGGCGCCGGGTCCGTGAGGTCGTCGGCAGGCACGTAGATCGCCTGCACGGAGGTCACCGAGCCCGACTTGGTCGAAGTGATGCGCTCCTGGAGCTCGCCCATCTCGGTCGCCAGGTTGGGCTGGTAGCCGACCGCCGACGGCATCCGGCCGAGCAGCGCCGAGACCTCGGAGCCGGCCTGGGTGAACCGGAAGATGTTGTCGATGAACAGGAGAACGTCCTGACCCTCGGAGTCGCGGAAGTGCTCGGCAACGGTGAGGCCGGTGAGGCCGACCCGCAGGCGGGCGCCCGGCGGCTCGGTCATCTGGCCGTAGATCAGCGACGCCTTGGAGTTCTCCCAGCTCTTGGGATCGATGACCCCGGCCTCGGTCATCTCGAGCCAGAGATCGTTGCCCTCGCGGGTCCGTTCGCCGACCCCGGCGAAGACCGAGAAGCCGCCGTGCTGGAGCGCCACGTTGTTGATGAGCTCCATGATGATGACGGTCTTGCCGACGCCGGCGCCACCGAACAGACCCGTCTTGCCGCCCTTGGTGTAGGGCTCGAGCAGGTCGACGACCTTGATGCCGGTCTCGAACATCTCGGTCTCGGTGGACTGCTCCTCGAGAGTCGGCGCCTCGCGGTGGATCGGCATTCGCTGCTCCGCGTCGACCGGACCCATGCCGTCGACCGGCTGGCCGAGCACGCCGAGCACGCGGCCGAGAGTCTTGCGACCGACCGGGACCGAGATCGGATCACCGAGGTCGATCGCGGTCATGCCGCGGACCATGCCTTCGGTCGGCTGCATGGCAATGCACCGGGCGCGGTTCTCGCCGAGGTGCTGCGCGACCTCGGCGGTGACGTCGATCTCGGTCACGCCGAGCCGGGCGTCGTCCTTGATGCGGACGGCGTTGAGGATGCTGGGAAGGTACTGGTCCGGAAACTCCACGTCCACCACCGGACCGATGACCTGAACGACGCGTCCTTCGACCTGTTGAGTCATGCTCTCTCTCCTAGTCAGCGAGCGCCTGCGCGCCCGAAACGATCTCGATCAGCTCCTTGGTGATGGCGGCCTGACGGGTGCGGTTGTAGAGCTGCGTCAGGGCGTCGATCATCTCGCCCGCGTTCTTGGTCGCGGCGCCCATTGACGTCATCCGGGCCGCCTGCTCGGCCGCCGCCGAGTCGTAGAGCACGCGCTGAACCTCGGTCTCCACGTAGCGCGGCAACAGGTTCGCGAGCAAGCCGGCCGCGTCGGGCTCGTACTTGTAGTCGGTGGCGGTGCCCTCGGCGTCGGGATCGGCTGCGGGCGGCTCGATCGGCAGCAGTTGCTCGATGGTGATCTCCTGACGGAGAATGCTGACGAATTTGTTGTAGGCGAGCCAGACCTCGTCGACCTGGCCGGAGGAGAAGGCCTTCATGAACATGGCGCCCAGCCGCGGACCGTCGGCCGCGCTGAGGTTGTTCATGGTGTCACGCTCCGCGTGGGCCACGGACCAGTCGCGGCGGCGGAAGTAGTCCGAGGCCTTGCGCCCGATGGCGATGATCTCGACATCCGTGAAGCGCCCCGCGGTCAGGTCCTTGCCGATCTGACGCAGCAGGTTGGCGTTGAACGAGCCGCACAGGCCCTTGTCCGACGACACCACCACCAACCAGACCCGACCGTCGTCCCGGCGCTCGAGCAGGGGGTGCGACTCCTCGGTCCTGGCGGCGACATTGGCGAGCACCCGGGACAGGGTGTCGGCGTACGGCCGGGCGTTGGTCACCGCCTCCTGGGCGCGGCGGAGCTTTGCCGCCGCAACCATCTTCATCGCCTTGGTGATCTGCTGAGTCCCCTTGACGGAGCGGATCCGGCGCGTCAGATCCCTGGTGCTAGGCAACGCTTGCCTCCGGATGTTCCTTCAGGAACAGGTCGACCGATCGCTGGATCAACGAGCCGAGCTTGTCCGCGGTGTCGTCGCTGAGCTCGCCGGTCGAGATGATGGTGTCGAGAACGTCGGCGCCCTCGGCCTCGACGAAGCGGTGCATGTGAGGCTCGAAGTCACCGATCGCCGAGATCTTGAGCTTGTCCATGTGGCCCTTGGTGCCGGCGAAGATGGACACGATCTGGAGGCCGACCGGCAGCGGAGCGAACTGGCCCTGCTTGAGAATCTCGAGCAGCCGCTCGCCGCGGGCGAGCTGGCGCTGGGTCGACTTGTCGAGATCGGAACCGAACTGAGCGAAGGCGGCGAGCTCGCGAAACTGCGCGAGATCGAGTCGGAGCGAGCCGGCGATCTTTTTCATGGCCTTGATCTGGGCGTTGCCGCCGACTCGGCTCACCGACAGACCGACGTTGACCGCCGGCCGCTGACCGGCGAAGAACAGGTCGCCCTCGAGGTAGATCTGACCGTCGGTGATCGAGATCACGTTGGTCGGGATGTAGGCCGACACATCGCCCATTTGGGTCTCGATGACCGGCAGCGAGGTGAAGCTGCCGCCGCCGAGCTCGTCGTTGAGCTTGGCTGCGCGCTCGAGCAACCGGGAGTGAAGGTAGAAGACGTCTCCGGGGTAGGCCTCGCGGCCGGGCGGGCGCCGCAGCAGCAGTGAAATTTCGCGGTAGGCCTGGGCGTGCTTGGTGAGGTCGTCGTAGAACGCCACCGCGTGCTGGCCGTTGTACATGAAGTACTCGCCGAGGGCGGCGCCGGCGTACGGCGCGAGATACTGCAGCGGCGCCGGCTCCGAGGCGGTCGCCGAGACCACGATGGTGTGGTCCATGGCGCCGTGCTTCTCGAGGGCAGCGATCACCTGGGCCACGGTCGACGCCTTCTGGCCGATCGCGACGTAGATGCAGATGTTGCCGGTGCCCTTCTGATTGACGATGGAGTCCAGGATGACCGCGGTCTTGCCGGTCTGACGGTCGCCGATGATCAGCTCGCGCTGGCCCCGGCCGATCGGAATCATGGAGTCGATCGCCTTGATGCCGGTCTGCATCGGCTCCTTCACCGGCTGCCGGGCGACGACGCCGGGCGCGGTGCGCTCGAGAGGATAGCGCTCGGTGGAGTCGACCGGGCCCTTGCCGTCGAGCGGCCGACCGAGCGGGTCGACGACCCGACCGACCATCGCCGGACCGACCGGAATGTCGAGGATGCGCTTGGTGCGTCGGACCTCGTCGCCTTCCTTGATGTAGTGGACCTCGCCCATGAGCACGGCGCCGACGTTGTCGTCCTCGAGGTTGAGGGCCAGGCCGAAGACGTCGTGGGGCAGCTCGAGGAGCTCACCCATCATGACGCCGTCGAGGCCGTAGACGCGAGCGATTCCGTCGCCGACGGAGATGACCGTCCCCACCTCGGACATGTCGATGGTGGTTTCCTGGCCTTCAATCTGGCGCCGGATGATGTCGGCGATTTCGGAGGCTTTGATCTGCATTTCCTACCCCTGTTCAGTGACGGTATTCCGGCTCAGACGATCCACCTGTCCGACGAGGGACCCGTCGAACACCTTGGACCCGACCTGGACCTTGAAGCCGGCGAGCAGGTCCGGGTTGTGAACGAAGTCAGCCACGACACTGGTCGCCATGACCGAGCTCATGACCTCGGCGATCTGACGCCGGTCCGATTCGTCGTACACCGTGGCGAGCTCGATCCGGGCCCGGACACGACCGAGCGCACGATCGACCAGATCGCGGTAGGTCGCGGCGATGTCGGACATGTGCTCGATCCGGTAATGACGCTGCACCACGTGGAGGAACCGGCGCACCGGCTCGGTGGCGCCGAGCGAGTCCAGGACCTGATCGAGAATCACGGTCTTGGTGTCGGTGTCGACCATGGGGGTGACCAGGACGCGCTCGAACTCGGGAACCTCGTCAAGTGCCGCGACCACGGCATCGAGCTCCGCGACGATCTCCTCCCTGCGGTCGGGGCACTGGTCCTCGACCACCGCAAGAAGGGCCTTGGCATACGGCAGCGCTCTGAACCGCGACATGGTCACTCCTTCTCCGGGAGCTTCTCGAGCGCCTCGAGACTGCGCGCGAGCACTCTCTTCTGGTCCTGCTCGGTCATGGTCTTCTCGAGCACCTGCTTGGTCAACTGGGCGGTCAGCTCGGCGGTGTCGCGGGCGAGCAACTGGCGGGTCTCTTCCCGCCGGCGGGCGATCTGCTCATCGACCCGACGCATGAACCGGGCCTCTTCCTGTTCGGCCTGAGCGTCGATCTTCTCGGCCTCGGCCCGGCCCTGGTTTTCTGCGCGCTCGCGCATTTCGGCGACCTCGGCGGATACCTTGTCGAGCCGGTCGTGAACCTCCCGGCGCAGCCTCTCGGCCTCGGCGAGCTTGTCGCGCGCCTCGTCGAGCTCGCTGCCGATGGCTTTGGTCCGGGCATCGAGCGAGGCGTTGATCGGCTTGCCGACGAGCCGGTACAACAGATACAAAAACAGGGTCAGGTTGGCTGCGAGAAGAAGTCGTTTCACGGTTCCCGGCAGAAACTCCGGCGAGCCGGGTTCGTCGATGAAAAACGCCAGCACGGCGAACACGACGAACGCCAGTACCCAGATCAGCTTGTCCTTCACTGGGTCACCTCCCTGCCCAGCAGCTGACTCGCGTACAGCGTGGCCAGCTCGCGCGACCGGTTCTGAAGCTCGGTGCGCGCCGTGGTCGCCTCGTCGTCGAGCTCCGCCATCGCCCGGTCGAGCTTGCCGTCCGCTTTCTGGCGCGCCGTCTCGAGCATCGCCTGGCGTCGTTCCAGCGCCTGTTGGCGCTGGTCGTTTCGGTTCCTGGCGGCGGCCTTGGCCGCATCCTCGAGCTCCGACTCGAGCCGCGCCGTCTCCTCGAGATACTCCCGATGCTTGGACTGCCACTCGGCCTCGGCGCCCTCGATCCGCCGCCGACGCTCGGCAAGCACCGCGTCCATCGGTTTCAGGAGGAATTTCCAGATCAGCCAGAAGCTGATCCAGAAGCAGATCATGACGATCAGAAGAGAAAGATTCGGAGGTTGCATCCGCGGCTCCTGGCCTTGGCACTCCCGCCTGTCATGCAGGGCACCTTACGGTACAGTACCAGTTGAGAAAAAGTCAAGAATTTTTTTTCACAAGGGTTGTTTTCGTTGATTCCGACCATTGAAAACGAACGCTCAGAAGGCGGGGCGGCGGTCATCTCGGCGTGCCCGCAGTCGTCTGGGCGCCGATCACGACCCTGCCCTCGAGAAAGGCGCCGTCCTCCATCACGACGAGCGGCGCAGAGAGCTCCCCCCAGACCTTGGCCGACGCGTGCAGGACGATCTTTTCGGCGCCCCTGACCACGCCGCGGACCTCACCGCCGACGAGACACCGCGCGACCTCGATTTCGCCCTCGACCGAACCATCCTCGCCGATGACGAGCTCCGCGCGCGACCGGATGGCGCCCTCGACCCGGCCGTCGACCCGGAACGAGTCGGCAAACTCGAGCTCGCCCTTGATCATGCAGCCGCTGTCGACGAAACCGTTGAGCGTTTCCGACGAACGCGCCATCACGCACCCCCCATCAGCCGATCGAACAGACCGAGAAGCTCGTCCTGGTCGTCGCAGGTGATCACGAGCGACCCGCCGCCGCGGGCCCGCGGCCGGATCTCGACCCTGGCCCCGAGATGGAGGCTGAGTCGCTCCTCCGCGGCCGCCAGATTGGGGTCCTTGACCGCAGGCGCCCGCCGCCGGGCACCGGGCGCCGCCGCTCTGGCGCCGGCGACGCCGCGCTCGAGCTCACGCACCGACAGCTCGTCTCGAACCGCGCGCTCGGCCCAGCGGCACCGGTCGTGGTCGTCGGCGAGGCCGAGCAGCGCGCGGCCGTGACCGGCGCTCAGCTCGCCCGACTCGACGAGCGCCTGCACGTCGTCGGGCAGCTTGAGCAGCCGCAGAGCGTTGGCCACCGTGCTTCGGTCGCGCCCAATCTGCTCCGCGATCTGACTCTGAGACAGCCCGTGCTCGGAGCGCAGGTGCTCGAAGGCCCGCGCCTCCTCGAGCGGTGACAGGTCGCGCCTCTGGAGATTCTCGACGAGCGCCATCGCGAGCTCGTCCCGGGCCTCGGGACGTTCGCGGATCACCGCCGGTACGGTCTGAAGCCCGGCAGCGCGCGCCGCCCGCCACCGCCGCTCGCCGGCGATCACCACGTAGCCGCCGCCCGGGTCCTCGCTGACCAGCAGAGGCTGCAGCACCCCGTAGCGCCGGATCGACTCGGCAAGCTCGGCGAGCCTGGTCTCGTCGAAGTGCTGCCGGGGCTGCACGGGGTTCGGACGGAGCGCGTCGATCGGGAGCTCGGCAAGGCCGGCCCGTGCCCGCGGCGTATCCGGAATCAGGGCCCTGAGACCGCGGCCGAGAGCCTGCTTGGCCATCGCGTCACCGCCCCGTTCGTCGCTGATTCAACGTCGTTGTGCCGTCAGCCAAAAACCACCTCCGTGCGCGCGAGAAACTCGCGACCGAGCTCCAGATATGCCTGGGCGCCTTTGCTGCGGAGGTCATACGCGTGGATCGGCCGGCCGAACGACGGCGCCTCGGCCAGCCGCACGTTGCGCGGAACCACGGACCGAAAGACCAGCTCGCCGAACACCGATCGCACCTCCTCGGCAACCTGCTGCGCCAGATTGGTCCGGTCATCGTACATCGTGAGCACGACGCCGTCGATGGCGAGCTCGGGGTTGAGGAAGCGGCGGACCTCGTCGACCGTGGTCATGAGCTTGGACACGCCCTCCATGGCGTAGTACTCGCACTGGATGGGAATCACCAGGGTGTCCGCCGCGGCGAGCGCGTTGACGGTCAGAAGCCCGAGCGACGGCGGACAGTCGACGAGCACGTACTGCCACCCGCCGGCCGAGCTCAGCACGTCGCGCAGCCGGAACTCCCGCCCCACCATCCCGACCAGCTCGACCTCGGCGCCGGCGAGATCGGGGGTCGCCGGAACCAGGGACAGGTGCGGAAAGTCGGTGCTGTGGACGGCCGCCTCGAGGTCGCCGCTGGTGAGCATCTCGTACGACGTCACGGTGTCCCGGGTCGCCTCGAATCCCAGTCCCGTCGTGCAGTTGCCCTGGGGGTCCAGGTCGACGAGCAGGGTCCGCCGCTCGTAGGCGGCAAGCGTGGCGCCGAGATTGATGACGGTGGTCGTCTTGCCGACCCCGCCTTTCTGGTTGACCACGGCGACGACGCGGTGTTTCACGTGAAACAAATCCCCCCGGCTCCGGCTTCGACCGCCCGCCCCGACCGACCACCGGTCCGCCTCCGAGCGGGCCCGCGCCGTCCTCGGGTTGTCGGCCGGCTCGGCGCCATCATTCGGTCGCGTCCTCCATCGTGGGTTCGAGAGAGACCAACCGGCCCCGGTCGAGGCCGGCGAGCGGCCAGCTTAGCACACGCCATCCGGAGACCGAGCCGACCTCGGCCTCGCCCGAGGTGGTCGTCCACAGCGCGACCCGGCCGCCGGCCGCCAACCGCTGCCGCGCCCAGGCGAGCAGGCCGGCGTGGCCGCCGACGGCGCGCGCCGTGACCAGGTCGAAGCGCTCGTCCGGCACCACCTCGTCGGACCGCAGCGCGCGAGCCTCGGCCGACAGACCGAGCTCGCGGATGACCCGCTTGAGGAATGCCCATCGCTTCTGTCGCGGCTCGAGCAGAACGCCGGTCCAGGCCGGCCGGACGATGAGCAGCGGCACACCCGGCAATCCGGCGCCGGAGCCGACATCGACCAGACGCCCGGCGCCGGCGAGCAGCCGTCGCCCGGCCAGCGCGTCGAGGAGGTGGCGCTCGACGAGCTCCGGGCGGCCGGCGAACCGGACCAGGTTGTGACGCGCCGACCACTGCTCGACGAGCTCCGCGTAGCGCACCATCCGGTCCAGGGCGTCGCCCGTCAGATCAGCCGCCAAGAGCCGCCGGTAGTCGTCGGCCGCGGATGTCACCCGCGCTCCCCGCGAACGATGCGGCCGGCGAGGATCGCGAGTGCCGCCGGGGTCATTCCAGGCATCCGCTCGGCGTCGGCCAGGGTCGGCGGCCGGTGCCGCTCGAGCTGCTCGACGACCTCGCGCGACAGCCCGGGGATTCGCGCCGCGTCGAGCTCGGCCGGAATCCTGACGTGGCGCAGCCTGGCGATCCTGGCGATCTCCCGCCAGTGCCGGTCGAGATAGCCGTCATAGCGCAGGAGGCCGACGACGATCCTGCGATCGTCTCGGTCGAGCGCGGCAAGCGGGTCGAGCCGGTCGGCGACGCGGTCCGGGTCGAGGTCCTGCCGGCGCAGCAGCCGCGCCCATGTGGTCGGTCCCGACAGCTCGATCTCGGCCACCTCACGGACCGCGTCCCGCGTCGCCCGGTCCGGATTGAGTCGCGCCTCCTCGAGCCCCCGTCGCGCGTGGTCGCGGGCGCGCCAACGCGACTGTTCCACGTGAAACGCCCGCTCCGGTACCAGACCGAGCCCGACGCCGTCGGACATCATTCGCTGTCGCGCCGAGTCGACGCCGAGCAGCAGGCGGTGCTCGGCCCGTGACGTGAACATCCGGTACGGCTCGGTGTGCTCCCGGGTCACCAGATCGTCGACCATGACGCCGACGTAGGACATCTCGCGTCCGGGAACGAAGGGCGCTTCGCCACGGATGCCGAGCACGGCGTTGACGCCGGCGACCAGCCCGAGTGCGGCCGCCTCCTCGTAGCCCGAGGTCCCGAGCACCTGCCCGGCAAGCGCGAGGCCGGGAAGCGTGCGACAGGCGAGGTCTCGCCGCATCTGCCCGGGCGCCACGACGTCGTATTCGACCGCATAGCCGTAGCGCAGGAACCGGCCGCGCTCGAGCCCGGGAACCGCCCGGACGACCGCCTCCTGGACGTCCTGCGGCAGGCTCGTCGACAGTCCGTTGACGTAGATGCTCGAGGTCGCGAGCCCTTCAGGCTCGAGGAACACCGTGTGCTGTCGGTGATGCGGAAAGCGGACGACCTTGTCCTCGATCGACGGGCAGTAACGCGGCCCGACGCCTTCGATGGCGCCGGCGAACAATGGCGACCGATGGAGGTTGTCCTCAATGAGTCGCTGCACCGACTCCGGCGTCCTGGTCATCCAGCACACGACACGGTTGCGCACCCGACGTGTCCGCCACGAAAACGCGCGTGGTTCGGGATCGCCGCGCTGTTCGGTCATCCGGTCGATGTCGAGGCTCGAGCGCTCGAGCCGGGGTGGAGTCCCGGTCTTGAACCGGCGCAGCTCGAGTCCGAGACGTCGCAGCTCCCGCCCAAGGCCGTTGCTCGGACGTTCGCCGAATCGGCCCCCGGGCCGGCTGTTGCCTCCGCTGTGCAGCACGCCGCCGAGAAACGTGCCCGTGGTCAGGATCGTCGTCCGAGCGCCGACCCGCCGACCGTCGGCGAGCCGGACCCCGGTCACCGCCGCCTCGTCGACGAGCAGACCCTCGACCTCGCCCTCGATGACCTGGATGCCCGCAATTCCGGCCAGCGCGCGGCGCATGATCTCGGTGTATCGGGTCTTATCGCACTGCGCCCGGGGTCCCCACACCGCGGGGCCCCGAGATGCGTTCAAGATCTTGAACTGCAGCCCGGAGCGGTCCGCCGCCCAACCCTGAAGGCCGCCGAGAGCGTCGAGCTCGGCGATGAGATGACCTTTGCCGATCCCTCCCATGGCCGGGTTGCAGGGCATCTGGGCGACCGTGCTCCGGTGCAGAGTGACCACCGCCACGGTCGCTCCCATGCGCGCCGCAGCGGCGGCCGCCTCGCAGCCCGCGTGTCCGGCGCCCACGATGACGATGTCGAATCGTCCGTCCATCGTCACTTGCCGATGCAGAAGGTGCTGAAGATCCGGTCCAGGACCTCCCCGGTCGCGACCTCGCCGGTCAGCTCACGGACCAGGTCGAGCGCGCAGCGCACTCGTTCCGCGCCGAGCTCCGGGCAAT
Organism: uncultured Thermoanaerobaculia bacterium; assembly: GCA_964641415.1. GTDB lineage: Bacteria > Acidobacteriota > Thermoanaerobaculia > Thermoanaerobaculales > Sulfomarinibacteraceae > JAHECW01. The sequence goes on from CAZXMW010000017.1 coordinate 17,707, forward strand.
TCAGATTGGTCTCCTCCAGCTCGTTCAACGCTCCGGCCAGCGCGGTCCGGTGGCGCTCCGAGATCGCCCACTCGCCACCGAGGTCGGCGATCTCCCCGACGACCGCTGCGGCCAGGGCCCGACGGAGCTCGGCGACCCCGTGTCCCGTGTGGCACGACAACGCGATCCAGCCTGCGGGGGGCTTGTCGAGGTCTCCGAGGTCCCATTTCGAACGGATTCGGATCGTTGCCGGGCCGGCGGCGTCGGCCGGCGAAGGGCCCCGGTCGTCGCCGACCGCCGACAACAGCAACACGAGGTCCGCCTCGGCGCGCACTCCGGTCGCACGCCGCATGCCCTCCCGCTCGAGGGCGTCGCCGGGCTCGGAATGTGCCACCACTCCCGCGGTGTCGTAGAGCACGACCGGCACGCCATTGACCTCGATCTCGGCCTGGAGCACGTCGCGCGTGGTCCCCGGCCGAGGCGAGACGATGGCGCCTTCGCGACCGATCAGCAGATTGAACAGGGTCGACTTGCCGGAGTTGGGCGGGCCCGCGATCACCGCCCTCACCCCGTCCCGTACCCGCCTAGCGGCTGCGGCGGTCGCGAGCAGCGCGCGGGTCTGGCGGACTGCGTCCGCCAGCTCGCTCTCGACCAGGGCGCGCTCGGATGCGGCCCCGTGGTCGCTGAAATCGAGGCTGGCCTCGGTTCGGGCGAGAATCTCGAGCAGAAGGTCTCTGAGTCGACGGAAGCGCTCCGACAGGAGCCCGTCGCTCTGGGCGCGGGCGAGCCGGGCCTGCCAGGAGGTCTCGGCGCCGGAGAGGTCGTTGACCGCCTCCGCCTGAACCAGATCCATCTTGCCGTTGGCCACCGCACGCCGCGTGAACTCGCCCGGACCCGCCGGCCGGGCCCCCTCGGCGCACAGCGCGGACAGCGTCTGCCGAACGATCCACGGCGCGCCGTGCACCGAGAGCTCGAGCATGTCCTCGCCGGTGTACGACCGCGGCCCGTGGTAGATGACCGCGATTCCGCGGTCGATCGCGTCACCGCTCTCGCCCCGGATCGTGACCAGCCGGGCGCGCCAGGGGCGATCGACGTCAAGCTCGGGGACCACCCGCATCGCGATGTCCCGAACTGCCGGTCCGCTCGACCGGATCACCGCCACGGCGCCCCGACCCGCTGCCGACGAACGGGCGACGATGGTGTCAGCGCCGTCGGCGAGGGCGGACGACAACCCGCTTGAGAAAGCCTTCGCCATCGGATTCCGTCTCGACCCCGGGATCGTCGGCCAGGGCCAGGTGGATCTCGCGCCGGGAGGCCGGCGTCATCAGTCCAAGGGTGACGGGCGCGCGGGTCCGTAGCGCCTCGTCGGCGGCGGCTTCGGCGGTGTCCTGCAGCCGCAGCGCGCGTTCGTTCTTGAAGCCGTCGACGTCGAGATGGATCGGCAGCTGGCGTTCGAGCCGGCGGTTCAGCACCCGGCTGCACAGGTACTGGAGCGCGTCGAGGCCGTTTCCTCCGGATGAGGTCAGCAGCCCGCTGTCGGCGCCCTCGATCTCGCCTTCGAGCGCGTCGTCGGTGAGCTCGAGCCGAGCCGTCAGGTCGAGATCGCCGGCGGCGAAGGCCTCGGACAGGAACAATCCGAGCACCGCCACCGGGTCGACCTCCGCGGCGACGACAAAGCCGCCTTCCTCGCTCGACCTGACGTCGTAGGTCAGCTCGCCGAGCCTCACTCGGAGCTTGGCGCACGCCTCGCTCAACGCCGCGTCCAGGGTGTCGCCGCGAAACTCCCGACTGTGATTCATTTCGACTTCCTTCCACGACGCCAGCCGCCGAGTCTTCTCTCCCCGACCATGTGAAGGGTGATCTCCTGCTGGATGATCGAGATCACGTTGTTGGTCAGCCAGTACAGCACGAGACCCGACGGGAACTGGAGAAACATGATGCCGAAGATCAGCGGCAGCATCCGCATGATCCGCTGTTGCTGTGGGTCTCCGGCCTGCGGCGCGAGGCGCTGCTGGAGCCACATGGTCGCCGTCATCAGAATCGGCGTCACGTAGTACGGGTCCTTCGCCGACAGGTCCTGGATCCAGAGCATGAACGGAGCGTGGCGCAGCTCGATGGCGTGCAGAAAGAGCTGGTAGAGGGCCCACAGGATCGGCAGCTGGACCAGCACGGGCAGGCACCCCGCCATCGGGTTGACGCCCTCCTCCTTGTACAGTGCCATGGTTTCCTGGCTCATTTTCGCGCGCGCCTGTGGATCGTTTTTCTTCTTCTTGTACTTGGCCTGGATTTCCTTGACCTTGGGCTGAACCTTGGCCATCTTACGCATCGACACCGTCGAGGTGTGCATCAACGGAAACAAGACGATTCGGATGCCCACGGTGAGCAGCACGATGGCGACGCCGTAGTTCCCGACCAGTCCGTGGATCCACCACAGCGCCTTGAGGAAGAACACCGAGATGAACCCGAAGATCCCGAAATCAAGAGTTCGCTCGACGCCACCACCCATCGACTGCAGGAGGTCATACTCCTTCGGTGCACCGAGCAGCTCGCCTATGAAACGGCCTCCGTCGGGTACCACGAGCACCCGCAGCGCCTGATTCACCACCGGCTCGCCGGAGCCGTCGTCCTCGGTGAACTCGAGCCGTTCGATCCGAACCGCGTCAACGCCGGTCTTCGGACGCAGGATGTTGATGAAGTAGGCATCCTGAAGACCGGCAAAAGCCACCGACACTGGGCGCAGGGTCACCGGCGCCTTGACCTTGGCCTTCTTGTAGACGGTGTACTCGCCGTCGACAAGCACGGCTCCGTCGCCCCAGACCGCGAGCCGGTTGTTCCGCTCCTGCTCGCCGAGGTTCCGTAACCCGGTGCCGACGCTGACGGCGGCTTCGGCAAGCTCGCCCCGGGCCTCGATCTCGACCGCCAAGCGATACCCTTCGTCGAGCTCCACGGTCTTGCGCACCGAGCTGCCGCCACCATCCGACCAGGTCATGACGACACCGTTGGTCCACCGTTCCATCCGATACAGACGTTCATCCACTCCGGCGTCGGTCAGCAACTGCAGCGGCAGCGTCGTCCCCGGCGCGTCGACCGACTGGACGAGGTCGAGCACCGCGCCCTCGTCGTCGTCGTAGCCGAGCAGCCGCACGGCGGTGATGGCCGCTCCTCGATTGACGATCTCGACTTCGAGTGCGTTGTTGCTCAGGACCACCGTCTCGTCAGCGCTGCCCGCCACCGCCTCGAGCACCGCGTCGTCACGCGCACCGTCGTCATCCAGCGGCGACGCCGGTTCGGCCTCGGTCGCCGGTCCGGCCCCCGCGGTCGGAGTCACGTCACCCTCAGAGCCCGGCGCCGGGGGGGTCACGGGAGGGGGGGGCGGAAAGAGCATCGACCAGGCGGCGAAGATCAGCGCCGACAGCACGAAGGCCAGCAGCAGTCGTTTCTCCATCTCGCGCCACACCTTCCCGGAGCGCTGTGCCGAACGGCCGATCAGCGCCGTTGCATCGTGAGTCGTTCAGTCAACCGATCGAAACAGTCGTCGAAGTCGACCACCAGCGCAGACCACGGCGCGCCGGCGACGCTTCTGCGTGCATTGGCCACCAGATCGACGGACGGCGCACGGTCTGCCGGCACTCGGGTCCGATAGAGCTCGCGCAGCCGCCTGCGGCAGCGCGATCGGACCACCGCACCACCGACCTTGCGCGATGCGGTCACCCCGAGCCGGCCGCCTTCCTGAGCTGGCAGTGCGAACAAAACCATGTGCCGTCCCGCGACCCGGATCCCGTGCTGGTAGATTCGCTGGAAGTCCGCTCGCCGGCGCACTCGCCGGTGCGGCGGTAGACGAGAGCGCGGGTCAGACGGCAATCCGCTTGCGGCCCTTGCGCCGCCGCGCGGCGAGCACTCTGCGCCCGTTCTTGGTCCGCATCCGCACCCGGAAGCCATGGGTCTTCTTCCGTCGCCGATTGTTGGGTTGGAATGTTCTCTTCATCGTTGCTTCACTCCAAATCCTGCGGGCGCGCAACCTTACTGTACGGACGTCCGCGTGTCAAGACGCGCTCGCCCGCAGCCTCGACGCGTTGTGTGCTAGCCTGACATGATGGATCGCTGGCGCGAGCTCCAGCCGCACCTCGAGCAGCTTCTCGGGGGCGAGGACTACCGAACCTGGATCCAGCCGTTGACCGGCCGGGACGTGCCGCCGGCTTCCATCGCCCTGACCTCAGACAACGCCATCGTCACCGAGTGGGTTCGCGACCACCTCCTGCGCGACATCGAGACCGTCGCCCGGTCGCGCTACGGCGCCGACTTCACGGTCACCATCGACCGCGGCGACGGCAGTGCGCCGGCGGTTTCCCACGCCGACCTGCCGAGCCGTCCGTTCATCTCCACCTTCACCTTCGAACGGTTCGTTCAGGGCGCCTCCAACCAGTTCGCCGCGGCCGCCGCCGAAGCTGTCTCCGAACGACCCGGCGACGCCTACAACCCCCTGTACATCTATGGCGGGTCCGGGCTCGGAAAGACCCATCTCCTCCACGCCATCGGTCACCGGGTGACCAGCGCCGCTCCCGCTCTGAAGGTCCTCTATCTGACGACAGAGCAATTCGTCAACGAGCTCATCAACTGCATCCGCCGGCAGCAGATGGAGGGGTTCAGGACGACCTTCCGGGGCGTCGACGTGCTGCTTCTCGACGACATCCAGTTCATCGCCGGCAAGGAGCGGACCCAGGAGGAGTTTTTCCATACCTTCAACACCCTTCAGAGCAGCGGCCGCCAGGTCGTCTTCACGTCCGATGCCCGACCCGCCGACATCCCCGGCCTCGAGGAGCGTCTGCGCTCGCGCTTTCTTCAGGGTCTGATCGCCGACATCCAGCCGCCCGATCTCGAGACCCGGTGTGCAATCTTGCGCGAGAAGGCCCGCGCCGTCGGTTGGGAGCTCCCCGAGGACACCGTTTTGTTCATCTCCCGGCGCGTCCAGAAGAACGTCCGCGAGCTCGAGGGTTGTCTCAACCGAACCATCGCCTACGCCCAGCTGAAGAACGTCAGGATCAGCGTCGACGTGGTCCGCATGGCGCTCTTCGAGCTGCTTCCCGACGATCGCGAGACGACCCCGGCGGACATCATCCGATTCGTCGCCCAGCACTACGGCATTCGCGTCGCCGACCTCAAGGGACGGTCCAATCGACGCTCGATCGCGTTGCCGCGTCAGGTCGCCATGTACCTGATTCGGGACATCCTCGACATCAGCTTCCCGGAGATCGGAAAGATCTTCTCCAAGCACCACTCGACGGTCATGTACGCCGTCGATGCAATCTCCAAAATGCGGCTGTCGAACCCCGACTTCGACGCCACGCTGACGTCCTTTCGCGACCACTTCTCCTGACCGCCGCCCGGCCCGTTTTCCGCAACCCGCCGGGCGCCAGCTGTGGATTCCTGTGAGTCGACTGTGAATTCCGCAACGATCCACAGTCGATCCGCACCGACAGTCGGCACACAGCTCCTTTGAAACCCGAATCTTGCCTTGATTTTCCGCAGATTCCACTGTCTCGACGACGATGACCTATTATGCTATATTTCCATCTGCTCGAGACTTAGTCTTCGTCGAAAGGCACGTTGATGGAACTGAAGCTGCAGCGCAATCTCGTTCTTCAGGAGCTGTCCGTGCTCCAGGGTGTGGTCGAGCACCGCACGACGATCCCGATCCTGTCGAGCATCCTCGCCGAGACTGCCGACGCCCGCCTGCGAATGGTTGCCACCGATCTCGACATGACGATCATGACCGATTGCCCTGCGGTGGTTCACGGCGGCGGGAGGATCACGCTCGAGAGCCGGGTCTTCCAGAATCTGGTCCGCAACCTCCCTGAAGAGGAGTTCTCGCTCCGGGTCGACGGCGACTCGGTGGAGATCGTCTGCGGCCGCTTCACCTCGAGGATGGCGGTCGTCGACCCGTCGGAGTACCCGACGATACCCGACGTGCCCCCGAACGGGGACTACGCGCTGCCTCTCGACCTGTTCCAGCTCATGCTCGATCGGGTCGCGTTCGCGATCACCAAGGACGATCCGAAGTTCCAGCTCAATGGGGCGCTGGTCAAGCTGCTTCCTGGAGAGATCGAGATCGCGGCCACCGATGGACATCGACTGGCAGTGGTGCGGGCCAACGCGCCGAATGGAGAACCTCCTTTCGAGCAACAGCTTTTTCCGAGAAAACTCCTTGCAGAGTTTGCTCGTTTTGGAGATGAAAGCGTCGTGCTGTCGGCCGCCGACAACCACCTCGGGTTTTGCATGGGTGAGCGTACGCTGGTGTCGCGTATCGTGGAGCTGCGCTTTCCCCAGTATGAACGAGTGATCGTCCGGGACAATCCCTCACGGGCCCGTGTCGACCGCAAGGAGCTGCTTGCCTCGCTGCGACGGGTCAGCCTGATGGCTCACGAGAAGGCGCGCGGTGTTCGTCTTCGATTCGATCCCTCAGGCGAGCTGACCCTGGTGTCCATCGGGTACGAAAGGGGCAGCGCCGAGGAGACGCTCACCGTCAGCTATCAGGGAGACGGGATGGAGATCGCGCTCAATGCGCAGTATGTCATCGACGTACTGCAAGCTCTCGAGTGCCCGACTGTCGAGCTCCACCTGAAGGACGGAAACACCCAGTGCGTCCTGGTCCCGATCGACGACGACCCGCGACTCGAGGAGTACATCTACGTTCTCATGCCCATGAGGCTGTGAACCTGCGGGCGCTGGCAGCCGACATCGAATGGCAGGTTGAACCGAGTGCATCTCGTCGAGTTGACGGCGACCGCTTTCCGGAATCTCATCAGTGAGCCCGTTACCTGGTGCCCTGGGAACAACCTCCTGCTCGGCGGCAACGGCGAGGGCAAGACCAACCTGCTCGAGGCGGTGGCGGTTCTCGGCAACCTGAGGTCGTTCCGTACGCCTGCGCTGCGGCGGGTCGTTGCGCACGGCAGCACCGAGTTCGTCGTCGAGGGAAGGATCGAGACCGGCGCCGGCCCGGTTCACCTGAGCCAACAGGTGATCTGCGGACCGCCGATCCGACGTGATCTCGCGGTCTCCGGGGTCGACACGCCGGTCGAGCGCTACCTCCGCGTCTTTCCCGTGGTTGCTCTGTCGCGGGACGATTGTGATCTGGTCGCCGGATCTCCGGCCCAGCGGCGTGCATTTCTCGATCGCTTCACCTTCTATCTACAGCCGACATTTTTTGACGAGCTGCGCGGGTATCGGCGCAGGTTGCGGCAGCGCAACGCGGCCCTGGCGGGGGGCCGCGCCGAGGCCGAGGTCGAGATCTGGGAGGCGCCCCTCGCCGGCTCTGCAGCGGTCATCGTCGAGCGGCGCCGCCGGGCCTGCTCCCTCCTCCGCTCGTCATTTCTCGGCGTCTACGACGATCTGCGGCGACCGGGCTTCGCCGATGTCGATCTGGCCTACCGTGGCGAGCCGGGGCTCGAGGAGGCGGAAAAGGTGCCGGAGCTGGAGCTTTTCTACCGAAAAAGGTATCATGAGACGCGACCGCGGGACCGACGAGCGGGGTTCACCGGCGACGGGCCGCACCGACACGATGTCGGCCTTCGCGCGGGTCACAGAACGGTTCGGCACACCCTGAGCTCCGGCCAGACCAAGGTGGTTGCGGCCGCGCTCCGTTTCGCGTCGTTGCAACAGGTCGAAAGAGAACGAGGTGAGCTCCTTCCGGTCATCATCGATGATGTCGACGCCGAGCTGGATGCGACTGTGCTCGGCAATCTGATCCGGCATCTGGGCCGGGAACGGCAGCTCTTCCTCTCAAGCGCCGACGGCGCCGTCGCACGAGATCTGGTGCCGGCCTGCTGCCGGTTCCGGGTGGCGGGCGGACGGGTGACCAAAGCGGCGGGAGACACAGGGAATGACTGAAAGCTACACGGCCGAGAACATCAAGGTCCTCAAGGGCCGCGATGCGGTTCGCAAGCGCCCCGGAATGTACATCGGCGACGTCGATGACATCGCGGGTCTTCACCACATGGTGTGGGAGGTCGTCGACAACTCCATCGACGAGGCACAGGCCGGTTTCGCCACGGACATTCGGGTCATCGTGCATGCCGATCAGACCGTGACCGTGGCCGACAACGGTCGCGGCATCCCGGTCGACATGCACCGCGAATCGGGCCGCTCGGCGGCCGAGGTGATCATGACCGAGCTGCACGCCGGCGGCAAGTTCGACAACAACTCGTACAAGGTCTCGGGCGGACTCCACGGAGTCGGCGTCAGCGTCGTCAACTTCCTGTCCGAATGGCTGCGGCTCGAAATTCACCGTGGCGGCAAGGTTTGGGAGCAGAACTTCGAGCGCGGCGTGCCGACCGCTCCTCTCGGCACGATCGGCACGACCCAGCGCACCGGCACGATCATCACGTTCAAGCCGGACTCCGAGGTCTTCACGGTTCTCCAGTTCCATCCGGACCTGCTGGTCCGTCACCTCCGCGAGCTCGCTTTTCTCAACTCGGGCCTGGCAATCGGCTTCGAGGACGAGGTCAGCGCGCGCGAGGAGAACTTCCGTTTCAACGGCGGTCTGAGCGAGTTCGCGAGGTACTTGAACCGGTCGAAGAACGTTCTTCACCCCGAACCGATCTACGTCACAGAGCTCACGGACGACGGTCAGCAGGTCGAGGTCGCGCTGCAGTGGCACGACGGCTACTCGGAGAATGTCCTGCCGTTCACCAACACGGTCTACAACCGCGACGGCGGGACGCATCTGTCGGGCTTCCGCGCCGCGCTGACCCGATCCATCAACGTCTACGCCCAGGCCCACGGCCTGCTCAAGGGAATGAAGGAGAATCTCTCCGGCGAGGACGTTCGCGAGGGCCTGACGGCGATCATCGCCATCCGCGTCACGGAGCCGCGATTCTCGAGCCAGACCAAGGACAAGCTGGTTTCCGCCGACGTCAAAGGCTGGGTCGAATCGTTGATCAACCAGTCCCTCGCCACCCACTTCGAGGAAAATCCCACGGTGGCGCGCTCGGTGGTTTCCAAGTGCCTCGACTCGGCTCGCGCCCGCGAGGCTGCGCGCAAGGCTCGCGAGCTGACCCGCCGAAAATCGGCGCTCGAGACCTCGGCTCTGCCGGGCAAGCTCGCCGACTGCTCGGAGCGGGATCCCAAGCTCGCCGAGCTGTTCATCGTCGAGGGTGACTCGGCGGGCGGATCGGCGAAACAGGGTCGCGACCGGCGCTTCCAGGCGATCCTGCCCCTGCGCGGCAAGATCCTCAACGTCGAGAAGGCGCGTTTCGACCGGATGCTCGCGTCGGAGGAGATCCGGGCGCTGATCCAGTGCCTGGGCACCGGTATCGGCAAGGAAGAGTTCGACCCGCTCAAGGTGCGCTACCACAAGATCATCATCATGACCGACGCGGACGTCGACGGGTCGCATATCAGGACCCTGCTGCTGACCTTCTTCTATCGCCAGATGAGGGAGCTCGTCGAGCGCGGCCACCTGTACATCGCCCAGCCGCCGCTTTATAAGGTGACCCGCAAGAAGCAGGAGTTCTACCTCAAGGACGACAACGACCTGTCGCGTTTTCTTCTCGACCGGGTCGAGGACGAGTTCGAGCTGGTCGTCGGTACGTCGGGACAGACCTTCTCCGGCCGCGACCTGCGGGCGGTGATCCTCGCGGCCCAGGACTGGAACGAGACTCTGGCCAACCTCGAACGGCGCGGCTGGCCCGACGACCTGGTGATGGCGGCGCTCGACATGCAGGCCGCCGGCGGGTCGCCCGGCTCCGAGGCGTTCGCACGAGCGCTGGTTGCCGAGCTCGCTGCTCTCGGCTACGAGGACGTCCGGATCGAGCTCGACCACGAGCACGGCGTGTCCGAGGTCGTCTGTGGCGTCGGCAGCAACGGCCTGAGCCGGAGCTGTCGTCTCGGTTGGGCGCTGACCGCAAGCGGTCACTTCCGACGCGCGGAGCGGATGCTCGACAGGATCGCTCCGGTCCGGGTCGGGCCCTACCACCTGGAGCGCAACGGCGAGCGGACCACGGTCGAGAACCTTCCCGATCTCGTCAGCCACCTCTACGAGATCGCCAAGAAGGGGCTCAACATCGTGCGCTACAAGGGTCTCGGCGAGATGAACCCGACCCAGCTCTGGCAGACGACCATGGAGCCGGCCGGCCGCCGACTGCTGACGGTGACGATCGAAGACGGCGCCAAGGCCGACGAGCTGTTCACCATTCTCATGGGCGACGCGGTCGAACCGCGGCGCCGATTCATCGAGGACAACGCCCTCGAAGCGCGCAACCTGGATATCTAGATGAACGAGAAGCAGACCACCGACGGCGATCGTCTCCCGGTCACGATCGAGGAGGAGCTCCGCAGCTCCTACCTCGACTACGCCATGTCGGTGATCATCGGCCGCGCCCTGCCCGACATCCGGGACGGGCTCAAGCCGGTGCACCGGCGGATCCTCTACGGCATGCTCGAGGGCGGCAGCACGGCCGGTCGGGCGCACAAGAAGTCGGCGCGGATCGTCGGCGACGTGATGGGCAAGTACCACCCGCATGGCGACCAGGCGATCTACGACACCGTGGTCCGGATGGCGCAGGACTTTTCCATGCGCTACACCCTGGTCGACGGCCAGGGCAACTTCGGGTCGGTCGACGGCGACTCCGCCGCGGCCATGCGGTACACCGAGATTCGGTTGACCCGGCTCGCTGAAGAAATGCTCGGCGACGACATCGGCAAGGACACCGTCGACTGGGTGCCCAACTACGACGGCACCATGGCCGAGCCGACGGTGCTGCCGTCACGCTTCCCGAATCTGCTGGTCAACGGGTCGGCCGGGATCGCGGTCGGCATGGCGACCAACATCCCGCCGCACAATCTGTCCGAGATCGTCGATGCCAGCATCGCGGTGATCCGCGATTCCGAGATCGGCTTCGAGGACCTGCTCAAGATCGTTCCCGGACCGGACTTTCCCACCGCCGGCTTCATCCACGGCAGGAGGGGAATCTGGGACGCCTACACGACTGGGCGGGGGATCATCCAGATGCGTGCCCGGGCCGCCATCGAGGAGGCCGAGAAGGGCCGGCGAGCCGCGATCATCGTTCGCGAGCTGCCCTACCAGGTCAACAAGGCACGGCTGGTCGAACAGATCGCGGCCCTGGTCCAGTCGAAACGACTCGAGGGCATCGCGGATCTGCGCGACGAGTCGGATCGAGACGGCATCCGGGTCGTCATCGAGCTCAAGCGCGATGCCGTCCCCGAGGTCGTGCTCAACAATCTGTTCAAGCTCACCCAGCTCCAGACCACCTTCGGAATCATTCTGCTCGGCGTGCTCGACAACCAGCCACGGGTGTTCAACCTCCGCGAGCTGCTCAGCACCTTCGTCGACCACCGCAAGGAGGTCGTGGTCCGGCGCACCGAGTTTGATCTCGCGCGAGCGCGCGAGCGGGCCCACATTCTCGAGGGTCTGGTTATCGCCCTCGACCACCTCGACCAGGTCATCGCCCTGATCCGGGCCGCAGCGGACCCCGCGACCGCGCGGTCCGGGCTGATGACCGAGTTCGGCCTTTCCGAGCCCCAGGCGCAGGCGATCCTCGACATGCGGCTGCAGCGGCTCACCGGACTCGAGCGCGACAAGATCGCCGCCGAGTACGCCGAGCTCACGAAGACCATCGCCCATTTGGAGGCGGTGCTCGGCTCCGAGGAGATGGTGGCCGATCTCGTGGTCGACGAGCTCGAGGACATCAAGAAGAGATACGGCGACTCCCGACGCACCGAGATCACCACCGACGTGACCGATCTCACCATCGAAGATCTCATCGCCGAGGAGGACATGGTGATCACCGTGTCGCGCGGCGGTTACATCAAGCGCTCGGCGACCTCGGTGTACCGCGCCCAGCGCCGCGGCGGCCGGGGCCGCCGCGGGATGGCGACCAAGGCCGAGGACGAGGTCTGGAAGGTCTTCGTCGCCTCGACCCACGCGACCATGTTGTTCTTTACCTCGTCCGGGCGGGTGTTCGCGCGTAAGGTCCACGAGCTGCCCGACGTCGGGCCGGCCGCCAAGGGTCGCGCGCTGGTCAACCTGCTCCAGCTCGATTCCGGCGAGCGGGTGACCGCGCTGCTCGCGATCCGCGATTTCGATGATCACCCGGGCGCCTTCCTGGTCTTCGCGACCCGCCTGGGCAGGGTTAAGCGCACCCCGCTCGAGGCCTACGCCAACATCCGGGCCAACGGGCTGCGCGCCGTGGTCATCAACGACGGGGACGATCTGCTGTCGGTCCAGCTCACCGACGGCAACCGCCACGTCTTCATCGGGACGCACCACGGCATGGGCATCCGGTTCCGAGAGGCCGATGTCCGGCCCATGGGCCGAGTCAGCGCCGGGGTCCGTGGCATCAACCTGCGCTCGGGCGACTACGTCGAGGAGGTTGCGACGGTGGATCCGGATGAGCAGAACGACATTCTGGTCGTCACCGATCGCGGCTTCGGCAAGCGGACCGCCGTCGACGAATTCCGGATCCAGAGTCGCGGCGGTGTCGGGGTTGCGCTGGTCCGGCTGACCGACAAGAACGGCAGTGTCGTCGGCATCCACCACGTCAACGAGGACGAGCAGCTCCTGATGGTGACCGAGCGCGGCATGATCATCCGGGTGAACATCGCCGAGATCCGGCGCATCGGGCGCGCGACCCAGGGCGTGCGGTTGATCCGTCTCGACGACGGGGACCGGGTCGTGTCGGTGGCCGTTGCCGATGCGACCGCCGAGCCCGACGTCGACGCCGACGTCGAGGAGGAGGTCAGCGAAGCGGCAGCGCCCGAGATTCCGACGTCCGACCATGACTCCGGCGCTGAGTGAAACGCCGCACCGATCGTGACCGACGGCGGCGGCTTCCGGGCGCCGGCGATCCGCGCCACGCACATCGTCCACCAAGAGGGTGTGATCGGCCTGCTCGCGGTCGTCGGTCTGGCGCTCTCGGAGCGCGGCCTGGTGGCTTCGCTTCTGCCGCGAACCGGCCTCGTTTCGGCGCTCGTGGTCGGTGTCGGGGCCGGCGCCGCGATCGTCGTCGTCGTGTGGCTGGCGCGTCGCCTGCCGCCGGTGGCGAGGCTGGAGCGATGGCAGCGCGGGGTGGTTGACGGCTGGACCGCCACCGACGCGGTCGCCGTGGCGCTGGTTTCGGGCCTGGCCGAGGAGGCGCTGATTCGGGCCGTGCTCCAACCGGTCATCGGACTGCTCGCGGCGGCAGCGGTGTTCGCATTCTTCCATGTCGTTCCGGAGCGCAGGCTCTGGTTCTGGCCGTTGTTCGCCCTTGGTGCGGGGGTCGCGTTCGGCGCTCTGTTCGACGGTTTCGGTTACCCTGCCGCGGCGGCGGCCCACGTCACCGTCAACCTGGTGGCGCTGTTGCGCTTGGCGGGCGGCGACGTGAACCCGGGGTGAGCGGTTTCGCAGCCCTCCAGGGCGCACGAGTTCGGTGCCGATCGCCAGTGAGGATCACCTACCTCGGGGTGGAATAAGACGGGCGTCCGCCGCCCTGTACGCGGGTGTACAATGACGGCGCGTGCGCTCGGCGCCGGAGGTGACGATGGACAACATCACGAACAGTTTTCGAGTCAAGATCGGTCTGGCGGAAATGCTCAAGGGCGGCGTCATTCTCGACGTGACCAGCGCCGATCAGGCAAAGATCGCCGAGGACGCCGGCGCCACCGCGGTCATGGCCCTGGAGAGAGTTCCTGCCGACATCCGGGTTCAGGGCGGGGTCGCCCGCATGGCGGCCATCGAGAAGATCATCGAGATCCAGCAGAGCGTGACCATCCCGGTGATGGCCAAGGTGCGCATCGGCCACGTCGTCGAAGCACAGATGCTCGAGGCACTCGAGGTCGACTTCATCGACGAGAGCGAGGTCCTGACCCCGGCCGACGAGGAGAATCACATCTCCAAGCACGACTTCACGGTGCCCTTCGTCTGCGGCTGCCGCAACCTCGGAGAGGCACTGCGTCGGATCGGCGAGGGTGCGGCGATGATCCGCACCAAGGGCGAAGCGGGCTCCGGCGACATCGTCGAAGCGGTTCGCCATCTTCGGGCGGTCCGCCACGGCATCCGCACCCTGGGCGTGCTCGACGAGCACGAGCTCATGGCCCACGCCAAGCAGCTCGGCGCTCCGTACGAACAGCTGCGCTGGGTCGCCGAGAACGGCCGCCTGCCGGTGCCCAACTTCGCCGCCGGGGGAGTTGCGACGCCGGCGGACGCGGCCCTGTGCATGGTGCTCGGCGCCGAGGCGGTGTTCGTCGGCTCGGGGGTCTTCAAGTCGACCGACCCGCCCCAGCGCGCCCGAGCCATCGTCGAGGCGGTGACCCACTGGCAGGATCCCCGGCGCCTGGTCGAGATCTCGCGGGGTCTCGGCGAGCCCATGTCGGGTCTCGAGGCCAGCAAGCTCACGTCGGAGGAAATGCTGTCGCGTCGAGGGTGGTGATGCGCTGCGGCGTGCTCGCGCTCCAGGGCGACTGGGCGGCGCATGCTTCGGTCATCGACGCTCTGGGGGTCGAACCGGTCCTGGTCAGGACGCCGGACGATCTCGCGGCCGTGGATGCTCTCATTCTGCCGGGGGGAGAGTCGACCGCCATGCTCCGTCTGATGGAGTCGGACGGGCTCGCGGACGAGCTGTCCGAGCGGGTGAGCGGCGGCCTGCCGGTGCTCGCGACCTGTGCCGGAATCATCCTGCTCGCCCGAGCGACCGATCCGCCCCAGCCGACGCTCGGCCTGCTCGACGTCGAGGTCGCCCGAAACGCGTACGGTCGCCAGGTCCACTCTCGCGTCGCCACCGTCGACCTCGACGAGTCGGTCGCGGGTCCCGCAACCTTCGAGGGCGTGTTCATCCGGGCGCCCAGGGTGATCCGAACCGGGCCCTCGGTGACGGTGCTCGGGCGGCTCGGCGACGACGCAGCTCTGGTCTGCCAGGACGCCATCATCGCCGCGATCTTCCATCCCGAGTTGACCGGTGACGATCGGATCCACCGCATGCTGATCGAAGGGCGGGCCCGCCATGTCCGCTGAGATGCTTCGTCGTGACGAGATCCATGGAGTTCACCGGCTGGTCATGAACGACGGGGCGAACGCCCTCGGACCCGAGCTGATGGACGCGCTGATCGGCGCGATCTCCGAGTTCCGCCAGGCCGGCGCACCGGCTCTGCTGTTGACCTCTGCGCATGAATCGGTGTTCTGCCCCGGTTGGGATCTCAAGCGGCTGGCCGGCGCCGAGCGCGACCGGGTCGCGGCCTTTCTGGCACGATTCAACCGGTTGATCTTCGACCTGTTCACCTATCCCGGCGCGACCGGCGCGGCGATCACCGGCAGCGCCGTCGGCGGCGGCTGCCTGCTCGCGATGTGCTGCGATGTTCGCATCATGGCGTCCGGGCGCTCCCGGATCGGAATGTCCGAGCTCAACCTCGGCGTCCCGGTTCCGGCAACCAGTCTGATCATGCTCACGACCCGGCTGACCCCCGGGGTCGTCGAGGAAATGGTCATCCGGGGAGAGGGCATGATCGCAGAGCGGGCGCAGGGCCTCGGAGTGGTCCACAAAGGCGCAGAGCCCGGCGAGGTCGTCGCCGCCACGCAGAGCGAGCTCGCCCGGGTGGCATCGCGGTCGACGGCCGCCTTCGCCGCCACCAAGAGGGTGCTGCTCGGCGACGGCTGGCGTCGGATGGCGGACCGCGGCCCGGACGATGACCGGGTCTTTCTCGACTGTTGGTTCTCCGACGCGACACGGAACCGGATCGACCGCCTCGTCGAGCGCATCACCCGCTGATCCGGCCGGCGGCTCAGAACCGGTAGGTGCGGTCCTGAACCAGCTCCTCGACCGGGTGCGGGAGGCTGGCGTGTGCGAGCTCGTCACGGAGCTCGTCGACGTAGGGCGGCTTGAAGTGGTAGATCAGCACCGGGACATCGCGCTCGAGCTTGGCGAGCTCGCCGGCCAGGGTCGCCGGCGTCAGGTGGCGGCTGACGTCGGCGACCGCCTGCAGCCGGTTCGGGAACGAGCACTCGGTGATCAGGGCCGCCAGGTCCTCGGTGGTATTCGCGATCTGCCAGATCCGGTCGGTCGGTCCGGTGTCCGAGGTGAAGAGGACGCTCGAGGCGCCCTGGCGAAGCAGGAACCCGGTGGTCGGCACGATGTGGTGGACCGGAATCGCCATGATCTCGAGATCGCCACCGGACAGCCCACCGATAAAGAACGGCTCCTCGGCGACGATCTCATGAAAACGAACCGACGGCTCGATGTGATCGGGAATTTTGGTGAAGTCCGGCCAGGTGTCGTTGTTGAACAGGTGGCGGCGCACTGCTCCGAGGGCTCGCTGGGCGCAGTAGATGGACAACGGCTCGGGGTGGGTGCCGAAGACGTTCTCGATCAGGAACGGGAGCGTCGCGGTGTGATCCATATGAGTATGGCTGATGAGCACATGGCGGATGGCGCGCTGCTCGTCGATGGTCAACGCCCGGGTGATGGCGCCGGCGTCGACCATCACCGAGCCGTCGATCAGAAACGAGGTCATGCGGCACTCCGGGCTGTCGCCGCCGAAGCTTCCCAGGACTCTGAAATCCATGATCGGAGTATACCCGACGACAAGCGGAAAAAGGGCGGTACCATTGACGGGGAGAGAGCTCCGAGCGCGATGGATACAACGAAACCTCATCAGCCGCGGCTTCGCCTCGCTCTGTTGCTGGCCGGTGGCGGTCGCTCGACGCGACAGCTGGTCGCGAGCGGGCAGGCGGCCGACGGCAACCTGCTGACCCGGGCGCCGGCGGTGCTCAAGACCGAGGTCGCCCGGCTGCTCGACGACGAGGTCTCGCACGTCCTGGACCGGGCGAGGCGTGACGGTTGGCGATGGCTGGTGCCAGGCGATGAGGGCTACCCGGCCCTGCTCGAGCACACCGCCGACCCGCCCATCGGTCTGTTCGTCAAGGGCGAGCTGCGGCCGGCGCCGGTGGTCGCGATCGTCGGGTCGCGTCGGGCGACGGCCTACGGCCGGCAGGTTGCACGGGCGCTCGGCGAGGAGCTCGCCGGCGCCGGGGTCGTGGTCGCTTCGGGCATGGCCCGCGGCGTCGACGGTGCGGCCCACGAGGGTGCACTCGCTGCCGGCGGTCCGACCTGGGCGGTGTGGGGTACCGGGCCGGGCCGGGTCTATCCCGCGGAACACCGCCAACTCTCAGATGCGATCGCGACCCGCGGCGCCCTGATCAGCGAGTACCTGCCGGACACGCCGCCTCGCAAGCACCAGTTTCCCGAGCGCAACCGGGTGCTCGCCGGGATCGCCTCGGTGGTGGTGGTGGTCGAGGCGGCGGCCCGGTCGGGTGCGCTGATCACCGCCCGCCTCGCCCTCGACGAAGGGCGCGAGGTGCTGGCGGTTCCGGGCAGCATCCTGTCCGAGGTGTCGGTCGGGCCGAACACGCTGCTCCGACTGGGCGCCCGGCCGGTGCTGACGGTCGCCGACGTCCTCGACGCGGTCGGCGCGCCGCCGGCACGGCGAACCGGGCCTGGAGCGCCGAGCCACCCGATGCTCGATCACCTCCCGGCAGGGGTCTCCCGGTCGGCCGACGAGCTGGTCTCGAGGTCGGGACTGTCGGTGACCGAGGTCCACGGCGCGCTGCTCGAGCTCGAGCTCGACGGGGTCGTCGAGCGGCTTCCGTCGGGCGCCTTTCAGCGTCGCAGAGCGAACCTGCCGTGGGAGTAGCGCCGATGTCGGATCCAACAACGGTCGAGGTCATCGGCGGCGGTCTCGCGGGCTGCGAAGCGGCCTGGCAGCTCGCCGAAGCCGGGCTGAACGTCCGCCTCGACGAGATGCGTCCGGTGCGGCCGACCGCGGTCCACACCGGCGACCGGCTGGCCGAGTTGGTGTGCTCAAACTCCCTGCGCGGTGACGCTCTGACCAACGCGGTCGGTCTCCTCAAACGCGAGATGGAGCGGCTTGACTCGCTCGTCATCCGGGCTGCGCGATCGGCGGCGGTGCCCGCGGGCGGCGCCCTCGCGGTCGACCGCGAGCTGTTCGCCGACACCGTCACCGGTGCGATCGCCAACCACCGGCGGATCACCCTCAGGCGCAGCGAACGCACCGAGGTCCCCGACGGGCCGGCCGTGATCGCCACCGGGCCGCTGACCAGCACGGCCCTGCACGGCGCGCTCGAGGCCCTGCTCGGCGAGGGCTCGCTCGCGTTCTTCGATGCGATCGCGCCGATCGTTGCCGGCGACTCGATCGACCACAGCAGGGTGTTCCGCGCGTCGCGCTACGACAAGGGCGGTGACGACTACCTCAATCTGCCGCTCGACCGCGACGCCTACGAAAGCTTCGTCAGCGCCCTGCTGGCGGCGGACACGGTCGGGTTCCGCGACTTCGAGGCCGCCGATCTGCGCTACTTCGAGGGCTGCCTGCCGATCGAGGTCATGGCTGGGCGCGGCGTCGACACGCTTCGATACGGTCCGATGAAGCCGGTCGGGTTGATCGACCCGGCGACCGGACGCCGACCCTGGGCGGTGGTTCAGCTGCGCCAGGACGATCTCGCCGCCGAGCACTGGAACATGGTCGGCTTCCAGACCAAGCTCACCCACCCGGAGCAGAGGACTCTGTTCCGGACCCTGCCCGGCCTCGCCAACGCCCGCTTCGTCCGCCTCGGCATGATCCACCGCAACACCTTCCTCAACGCGCCCGCCCACCTGGACGACCGGCTCCGGCTGAAAGCGCGTCCGGCGGTCCGTCTCGCCGGCCAGCTCACCGGTGTCGAGGGCTACGTCGAGTCGGCGGCGACGGGTCTGCTCGCGGGCCGGTTGCTGGCTTCGGAGCTCCTCGGCTCGCCGCTGCCGCCGCCGCCGCCGGAGACCGCCCTCGGAGGTCTCATCCGGCATCTGACGGCGCGCGCCCAGAACGGCTTTCAGCCTGCCAACATCACCTGGGGTCTGATCGCCTGCCGGTCCGAGCTGCACCGCGTTCGGCCGAGGGCGGAGCGCCGGCGGCGGCAGGCCGAGCAGGCCCTGGCCGCGGTCGACGCGTGGATCCGAGCACCGGTCGACCGCGGATGACCCCGAGCCCGGTGGCTGCTCGCGTCGTCTGCCGCGGCGCGGGGTTCGTGGAACCTTCCGGCGTCTTCCCGAATCCCCGCGGCGCCACTCCTTAGTCGCCGCCGGCTCCGGCCTTCGGGTGGCTCTTCCGGTACACCGCCATTAGATGGGCCAGATCGACGCCGGTGTACACCTGGGTGGTCGCCAGCGAGCTGTGACCGAGCAGCTCCTGGATCGCGCGCAAGTCCATTCCGGCTTCGAGCAGGTGGGTCGCGAACGCGTGTCGGAGAGCGTGCGGGTGGAGCCTGTGGAGGTCCGCCGTGCGACGGACCGCGGCATCGAGCAGGCGTCGCACCGACCGGTCGGTGAGCCGACCGCCGCGCTGGTTGACGAACAACGCCGGAGTGTCCCGGTTGGACGCGCTCTTGAAGCGCGCTCGCTCGGGAAGATAGGCGCGCAATGCCTGAGCGGCTCGCCGCCCGAACGGCACCAACCGCTCCTTGCGTCCCTTGCCGCGGACCCGCAGCAGGCGCTCGTCGAGGGACATGTCGTCGAGGTCGAGACCGACCAGCTCTCCGACCCGCAGACCGGCGCCGTAGAGCACCTCGAACAGCGCCAGGTCGCGTCGGCCTGCCGGGGTTTCGGGAACCGCGCTCAGCAGCTCCTCGATGTCGTAGCGGTCGACGACCTCCGGCTGAGACCGAGTGCGACGCGGCAGCGGCACCAGCAGCGCGGGGTTGGCGCCGGCCAGCCCTTCATCGACGAGGTAGGAGAAGTAGGTTCGGACGCTCGACAGAGCGCGTTCGAGGGAACGCGGCGCCAACCGGCGCTGCCAGAGCTCGGCGATGAACATGCGGACGTCGGCGATCAAGACCTCGTCGGGCCGCCGTCGAACGATCCCGACGAGATCGACGAAGCGAGCGATCTCGCGCCGATACGCGCGCAGCGTCGCCGGCGACAGGTTGCGCTCGAACTCCAGGTGTCGTGCGAACTCGTCCTCGTGCCACGACCGGCGGTCGACGACAGCGGTCATAAGGCGGTGGGGCCGCGTTCGGACGGGTGACCGAACAGCCGCCACCATCCGATGAGGAGCAGGTCGCCGAACATCTCGGCGGAGTGCCGCACCGGCCGAACGCTGGAGGCCTCGACGTGGCGCCAGCGGACCGGAACCTCGACCATCGGCCAGCGCCACCGATCGGCCAGGAAGAGCAGCTCGACGTCGAAGGCGAAGCCGTCGAGGCGCTGGGCCGAGGCCAGACTCCGACCGAGATCGCCGGCGAACAGCTTGAAACCGCACTGGGTGTCGTGGACCCCGCCGACCGCGAGGGCCCGGACCGCAAGATTGAAAACCCGCCCCATCAGATCGCGGTACATCGGCTGCCGGAGCTCGGTGCGGGAACGATCGAGGGCCCTCGAGCCGACCGCTACGCCCGCGGTCGACGCCGGAGCGAGTCGCTCGATCTCCTCGATCGGGGTCGCCAGATCGGCGTCGCACAGCAGGATCGTCTCGCCGCGCGCGGCCGCAAAGCCGGTCCTGACCGCCGCGCCCTTGCCGCGGTTGGCGGCGTGGGCCAGGCAGACGACCCGAACCTCGCCGCTGGTCACGACGTGGTCGACGACCGCGCTCGTGCCGTCGGTCGAGCCGTCGTCGACGACGATGATCTCGGCCGGCTGCCAGCGGGGGGTGTCGGTCAGGTAGCGGACGACGCGGTCGAGCGTTTCGGGCAGCCGGCAGGCCTCGTTGTACGCTGGAATGACGACGGTCAGCCGCATCGTCCGATTCTATCTCGTTCCCATTCGGAAACTCCGATGGGGACTGCGCAGTTCTCGATTCGGAAACGAGGGGCTTTTGTGCCAGGTCAAGGAAGATCAGGATTGACGCGGAGGCGTACTTGTGTACGCCGCACAAGGAAATTCGTCATCTGACGCCGAGATTGCCAAAAGGAGCCGTTTCCGGACGGGAACGATCTCGCCGGTGTCGGTGGAGATTCAGGATCGGGCGATTTCGCAGCAGGTCAGTCGACAAGCAGCGCTCGGAGGCGACTCGACGCGGCGAGGGCGATCGGCGATCGGCGTGGGCCGAACAGGGCTGGAAGGCCGAGCAACAGCGCCTGGGCAGCGGCGGCAGCGACCACCAACGCCAGTCGGCCCGGCGCGACCCGGTCTGCGAGGACGACGCCCGCGAGGAGCATGCCGGGCGTTCCCTGACGGATCGCAACGAGGACCGCGGCCGCGAACGCCCACCAGGCGGCGGCCATGGCGGCGGCCCAGGGTAGAGCGCTGAAGGAATCGGAATGGCCGGCGCCGGTCAGCCCGATCAGCGCAGCCGTGCAGACGGCGAGGACGGTGACCGAGTCGGCCCACGATCCGGCGAGGAGGTTGATCAACGGTAACGGCGCCGAAACACCCTGCTCCGGGGGCGCCTCGGACGCGGCGGGCGTCTCGGATCCCCGGTCGTGTTGCAGCACGTCCCAGGTCGGCGGAAACTCGAGCTTTCGAGGCTCGTCGTCGCGCCCGGTCACCGCTCGTCCATGCTGCGGATGAAGATCTCGAGCCGCATGTCCGCGGCACGAACCTTGTACTTCTGAACGAACTCCAGAAATCTCCGAGCTTCCTCGTCCTGGGGCTTGACCTCGAGCAGCCGGACGAGGTGATTCTCGGCGCCGGTCAGGTTGTAGGCGCGCGACTCGGCGAGGGCCGCGTTGAACAAGCAGCGTTCGTAGACCTGAACCAGGTCGCCCTGGTCCGGATACTGGGCGAGCAGGTCCTCGACGATGCTGACCGCGGTCCGGAAATCGTCGCGCCGAATCGCGCTCTCGAGCACCGCGGCCTCCGGCTCGGTGTCCTCGACCCGTTGCCGGATGGCTGCCAGCCCAGGGTCGTCGGGGTGCGCCTCGAGGCCGTCCGCCGCGGACCGGTATGCCGACCACCAGAGACCCTGGGCGAGCATCGACTCGGCTCGCGTCGCCTGCTCGGGGACCGGTGTCGGAGTCGGCGGCGCCAGGCTCTCCTCGTACTTTGCGATCCGCATGTCGATCCGCTGCCTGCCGAGCCCGGAGGCGGGGAACTCACGTAGCAGGTGCAGCGCCTCCTCGGTTTTGCGCCCGCGGAACAGCCGGTCGGCCTCGACCAGAACCTCGTTGATCCGGATCGAGTCGTCGACCTCCGGTTCTGACGACAGGAAACGCCCGCCGAGCCAGAACCCGGCCAGCAGGACCACCAGCGCGACGCCGACCACAGCAACCAGGCGCAGAGGCAGTCGGCTCTTGAGCCGTTCGACGAGGGAGAGGTCCCCGAAATCTTCCAGGTCGTCGAGGTCGAAATCGTCGTCGAACAGCTCGTCGCCGGTCGCGTCGGCCGCCGGATCGGCGGTTTCGGCCGCATCGTCGGGCGGCAGATCCGCCGGCTGCTCGCCGAGCAGGTCGTCGTCGAGCTCTGGCAGCTCGGACGGCGCCGGCGGTGATTCGGGCTCCTGCTTCGCGTCGGCCGGCGCCGTGACAGCGCCCCCGCCGACCTCGCGATCCAGCTCCTCCTTGAGCATGGTGACCTGGATGTGATTGGGCTGGACCGCGAGCGCTTTCCCGACAAGCAGCCTGGCCGCGTCGAACTCACCTTCGTCAAAGGCGTCTCGGGCCTTGCGGAGCAGGGACTCGACCTGGCTCTCGGCCTCGGCGAACCGCTTCTTGGCGCGCTCGATGAGGTGGGCGGCCTCGGGGTGTTCCGGCTTGATCAGGAAGACCCGCGACCAGATCGAGATGGCCTGGGCGAACCAACCCTGGCGGAGCGCCTCCTTGCCGGAGTCGATGAGGTCCGGAATGGAGCCGTCGTTGACCTCGTCCCCGTCCTCGCCGGCGTCGTCCGATGGCGTGCCGGAATCGGGCGCGGCGAAACCGGTCGCTCCGCCCGGCGCGGTGAACAGATCGTCGGTGTCGTCCATCGGTGGGAACGACACCGCTTCGTCGCCGGCGCTGAAGGGCGCCTCCGCCGGCTCGGGCTGCTCGGGCTCGGGGTCGAGGACGTCGGCAAAGGGGTCGCTGGTGTCGAACTCGACGGCGAACGCGTCGGACTCATCGTCGGGCACGGCTGAGGTTCGTGACGTGGCGCCCGGGTCCTGAATCGGAGCAACGTCGTCGGTTGAAGCGCCCGGTTTCTGGCTCTCGGCGGCCGCCGGCTCGACCACGCCGGCGCCGCCGACCGTCTCGATCTCGTGCAGCGTCGACGCGATGCCGGTATGGTGCGGGTCGAGCGCCTGAGCCATCATCACGAAATTGGCGGCCTCCTGCGGGTCGCCCGCGCCGAGGGCCTCGCGGGCC
This sequence comes from uncultured Thermoanaerobaculia bacterium, assembly GCA_964641415.1. Taxonomy (GTDB): domain Bacteria; phylum Acidobacteriota; class Thermoanaerobaculia; order Thermoanaerobaculales; family Sulfomarinibacteraceae; genus JAHECW01. Next base: position 40,994 of record CAZXMW010000017.1, read on the forward strand.
TGGATCAGGAACTGTCCGACCTGGTTCTCGATCTTCAGCGCCTTGTCGATCTGATCGCGCAGCTCCCGGGCCTCCTGGTGCCCGGGCAGATCGACGAGGACCAGCTCGACCTTCTCCTTGGCGGTGATGAACTCTCTGGAGTTGAAGTCGTCCACCGCTTCGATGAGCAGAGCGTTGATCGCTTCGGTGGTCGGCGCCTGGAGCTGGGCGATGATGTCGCCGAGATCAATCTCCTTGGAGCTCGACGACAGCTGGCGCTTGAGATTGCCGGCGGGAGCGAAGGTCGGGTCGAGCCTGAGCACGAACTCCAGACCGATGGCCGCCTCCTCGCGCTGGCCGGCCTGGAGATTGGTGAGCACCTGCTTGAAGGCGGTCATGACGCGTTCTTGCGCCTGAACCGAGAGGCTGGAGTTGCCGGGGTACGACATGTCGTGATGATGGTATCAAGCGGGTTGACGGACGGTCAATGAAACCGGTGCGATCGCCATCACCCCGAGACCGGTGTGCGGCCGCCGCCGCCGGTCATCCCGAGCCGATGAGCGCCTCGGCGAAAACCATCAAGACCGCGGCACCGCCGCCGGGTCGGTTCTTGATGGTCAGCGTTCCGCCGTGCTCGGCCACGATTCGGTGGACGATGGCGAGGCCGACACCCGAACCACGGCCCTTGGTCGAGAAGAACGGCTGGAGCAGCGTTTCGGCGTCCTCGGTGGGCAGCCCCTCGCCGCTGTCGGCGACCTCGATGGTGATGCCGCTCCCTTCGCCGCGGGCGGCGACGACGATGGTGCCGGGCCCCGAGATGGCGGCGACCGAGTTGTCGATCAGATTGACCAGAGCCTGGTTGAGCCGTGCCGGGTCGACCATGCCCACGAGGTCGTCGTCGGGCAGCTCGAGGACGATGTCGAGGGAGGGTCTCACCCCGTCGTACAGAGAGCAGACCTCGCGCAGGATTCGGTGGATCGACGCCGGCTCGGGTGTGACCGCCGGCATCCGTGCGTACTCCCTGAACGACTCCACCAGCTGTTTGAGCCCGGAGACCTGCGTGACGATGGCGTCGCAGCCCGACGACACGACCTCGCCGATGACCGGATCGAGGCTGCCGGCATGGCGGTGGATCCGCTCGGCGGCGAGCTGGATCGGGGTGAGCGGGTTCTTGATCTCGTGCGCGATCCGCTGGGCGACCTCGCTCCAGGCCGCCTGCCGCTGAGCGCGGGCCAGCTGCGTCAGGTCGTCGATCGCCACCACGCGACCGCCGCCGGCGAGCTTGGTGATGGTGGCCTCGACGTGGAGCACGGCGCTGTCGGACTCGAGATCGGTTTCGAATCGCGCCTCCCTCGGAGCGTCGGCGGCGAGCCGGCGATACAGCTCGGCAAAACCCGGACGGTCGAGCTCGTCGAGGATTTGCCACTCGCCCGCCCAGGCTTCGTGGCCGAGCATGGCGGCAGCGGCCGGGTTCGGTCGGAAGGTGTCGCCGTCGGCGCTGATCGTCAGCACCCCGGTGGGGATGGCCGCCAGCAGCGTGGCCATCTCCTGCGCCGAGGCGCGGATGTCGGCCTCGGTGCCGCGCACCCGGCGCACCATGGCGTTGAACGAGTCCACGAACACCGCCATCTCATCTGTTGCCGGGACCTCGACCTCGACCAAATCGTCGCCGCCGGCAACCCGTCGCGAGGCGTCGGCGACGGCGAGCAGCGGCTCGGTGAAACGGCGGGACAGGTAGAGGCCGGTCCATACCGTGCCGAACAGCAGCAGCAGGGTGATCGCGAGAAAGACCAGGACCGTGGTCGAGGTGACCAGGCTGCGGGCGACCTTCATGTCCTGGAACTCGACGTGGGCGGCGGTCGCGCGATCGAGGTGCTGCAGCAGCTGGCGCGGCAGGGTGGCGCCGAGAACGACGGTCGACGCGTTGTCGTCGAGCGGTTGCCAGGCCCGGACCAGAAGCACGCTGCGCCAGCGGTCGGCGCGCACCCCCGAGGGCGGCAGCTCGTCGAGTGCGAGGGGCGGCAGCGCAGCCGGCAGCCGCCGCGGGTCGGTGACCGCCTGGACCAGGCTCGGACCGTCGTAGATCGCCACCAGATCGGCGCCGAGCACCGCCCGCAGCCGGCTGAGCTCCGCCGGGTCGGCGTCGGCCTGAATTTCACCGGCGGCGACCGCCGCCTGGTGGACCAGGCGCTGCTCGACGGACTCGCGGATCTCGACCGCAACCTCGGCGCCGACCAGGAGAATCTGCTCCACGGGCGACGAGAACCAACGGTCGATGGAACGCTGCAGCAGATTGGTCGCGATGAGGAAGATCAGAATCACCGGGATGAAGGTCAGGGCGACGTAGGTCAGCACCAGCTTGGTCCGAAACCGGCCGCCCAGGATGCCGGACCGCCACTCGACGATGAGCCGAATGACGTTGCGAACCAGAATGAACGACAGGATCAGGATCAGCGAGATGTCGAGGTACCACAGAATGAACAGCAGCAACCGGTTGGTGAGCTCGTCCGGCGACACCGACTGGGCGCGTTGGAGCAGGTAGAACGCGGCTGTCGTCAGGGTCATCAGGAAGATGAAGACCGACAGGAGAAAGCGATTGTCCCGTCGGTGCCGATTCCACGCGTCGACCATGCGGCGCACGGCGCGGGTCGGCCGGGCGTCGTCGGAGCTCACCCGCCGGAGTCCGTGCCCGCATCCCCCCGCGTCGGCACGACCTCGGCCCACGGCGTCGCGTCCTGAGTCGGGAAGACCAGCCAGGTGGTGCCGGTGGCGAACACGGCGCGGACCCGGACCCGGAGCTCGTCTTCACGCCGGGCTTCGGGGAGCTCGACGGTCGGCGACGGGGGAGCGCGCAGCCACAATCGAGCCGCCTCGATCGACTCCGCCTCGGCAGTCGAGGTGACGACCCCGTCGAGGACGACCGAGCAGCGGTAGCGCCCGGTGACGGGGTCGAAGGCCGCAATGGCGATGAGCCGCCCGCTCCACACCCGCCGGTCCCACCACGTCTTGCGCTTGGCCTTGATGCGAAGCAGATACACCAGCCGAGCCTCGGCACCGGACTCGATGGCCGTGTTCAGCTGGTCGGGGAGCGGGTCCACCAGCTGAAAACTGACCTCGACCGCCGTCGGCTGTCGGACCGCCTGCACGGTGAGGGGATCGGCGCCGGATACGCCCGCGGCGAGAACCAGGACAAGGGCGAGCGACATGACCCGGAGATTCTACCATCGGGGCGCGCGCCACGCCGAACTGCGCTACAGTTGTCGGTCCGAGCTGACCGAGGAGCACGGCGATGGCGGCAACCAAGAGACAGTGGACAGCGCAGCGCGAGCGCGACGTCAAGCGGACCCTGTACCGTTTCATGGGCGAGCTCTACGCGACCAAGGCCGCTCTGTACCTCAAGGTCACCGACGGAGACTGGATGCTCGTGGTCCAGTACGGTTTCACCCGATCCGAGCCGGTGGCGCGGTCGTTCGCCGACGATCACCCGATGGTGCGCATGGTACGCGCCTTCGACCGAGACTCCCGCTACTACAACAGCTCGGCAGAGGTCGGCGAGCTGTCCGAGTATCTGAGCTCGGCCGGGACCCGCCGTCTGCTGCTCGTGCCGCTGGTCGACGCCTCGGAGCTGGTCGGATTCGTCGATGTCCGCGACAAGGGCGGTCAACGACCGTTCACCGACGGCGACCTCGAGCTGGCGCGGACCATCGGCCGAGCGCTGACCGAGCTGGTTTCCGAGGATGTGTCGCCGATGCCGGAGACCGCCGAGTCGAGCGCGCCGGCGACCCTGCCCATGACATCGACTCTCGGTCGATCCGGCGGCCGCGAGGGCGAGGATGCCGACGCGCTGCTCGACGATCCGGGCTTCGACGAAATCAACATGTCGGCCGCCGAGCTGGTGACGGCCGGCGGGGTCGTCGCGGTCGCCCTGTCGATCACGACCGGCGCTTCCGGCGGCACCGTGGTGCACCAGCAAGACGGCGCTTGTGCGGTCGAGATCGAGCCCGTGGTCAGCCACCAGACCGACGCCTTGATGCGGGCTCTATTGCCGATTCCGCCTCGAGACGCCTGGCGCTGCGGGGTCCGGCGGGTCGCCGGATCGGCCCCGGTCACGGTCGGGGCCGCGATCGCGACCGCGGTGCTCATGTCCGAGAAAGGAGCCGCGCTCACCGCTTCAGTGATCAACGACGGTGATCCGGTCCGGGCGCGAGAGCTCACCTCCCGACTCGGCCGGCGGGTGCTCGCGGTGCGGGACGCCTCCCGTCTTCGGGTCGCTCGGCGCGGGCTCGCTCGGCGTCTGCTCCAGCCCGGTAATCACCGCTACCCCGAGCTCGTCGCCCACTCGCTCGGTGTGTCGCGTCTGTGCTGGTCGATCGCCAAGGTCCTCGAGCTCGACGACGGCGACGCCGAGACGGCGGCGCTCGCCGGTCTGCTCCACGACGTCGGCATGCGCGAGCTCGACTACGATCGACTCTACATGCACCCGACGCCGGGACCCGAGGACCGTCGGACCTACCGGATGCACGTCGAGGTCGGGGACCGGATCGTCAGGGTCGGTGGCTTGGAAGAGGTCGCCGACGCCGTGCGCCACCACCACGAGAGGTGGGACGGAAACGGCTACCCCGAGCGCCTGCGGGCGGACGACATCCCGGTGTTCGCCCGGATCGTCCACGTCGCCGAGGTCTTCGACCTGTTCACCGCCGCCAACAGCTACCGCCCGGCGGTCAGCCGTGAGCGGGCACTGGCGATCCTCGAGCGGGCGGCCGGGCACCAGTTCGACCCGCAGGTGGTGACGGCGATCACCAAGGTCGTGGGATGACCGAGAACCGTCGGGTGATCGCCCAGAACCGACGCGCTCGACACCTGTATCACCTGCTCGAGCGCGAGGTGGCCGGGGTCGAACTCCTCGGTACCGAGGTCAAGGCGATCCGCGCCGGACGAGTCAACCTAACCGACTCCCACGTCCAGTTCGTCGGCGGCCAGGCCATTCTCGTCGGTTGCCATGTCGGCCCCTATGAGCACGGCGGGTACGCGAGCCACGAGCCGCGCCGCCCCCGCCGGCTGCTGCTGCACAAGAGACAGATCGAGCGCTGGGCCGGAAAGGTTTCGGAGAAGGGCATGACGGTCGTCCCGACTGCGGTGCTGCTCATCGGCAACTGGATCAAGGTCGAGATCGCGCTGGCCCGCGGCAAGCAGCTGCACGACAAGCGCGAGACGCTGCGCCGCCGGACCCTCGACCGGGAGGCCGAGCAGGCACTGAAGGACCGCGGGTGAGGGTTCAAACCTGGACACGAAGAGGGTATAATCCGAACATAAATCGAGCCTGCTGAGCTCGAGCGACCACCATGGCACAGGAGCGGGAATCGAATCCGGATCGGGAACGATCGCGGTCACGATGCTGTTCTCGTCGGTGGTTGGAGCGACGGAATCAAACATGACGAAAGCACACGGGTTTGAGCGGGCGAACGGCTGATGTTGGACGATATCTTCATCCGCGGCGCCCGGGAGCACAACCTCGCCAACATCGACGTGCGGATTCCCCGCAACCGGCTGGTAGTCGTCACCGGCGTGTCGGGATCGGGCAAGTCCTCGCTCGCATTCGACACCCTCTTCGCCGAGGGTCAGCGGCGCTATGTCGAGTCGCTGTCGGCGTACGCGCGACAGTTTCTCGACCAGATGGAAAAACCCGATGTCGACACCATCGACGGTTTGTCGCCGGCGATCTCCATCGAGCAGAAGACAACCTCGCGAAACCCACGGTCGACGGTCGGCACCGTGACCGAGATCCACGACTACCTGCGGCTGCTGTGGGCGTCGGTCGGGATCCCGTTCTGTCCGGACTGCGAGATTCCGATCCGACCTCAGAGCGTCGAGCAGATGGTCGACCAGCTCCTCGGCCTCGGTGACGGCGTCCGGTTCATGCTGCTCGCACCGGTCGTCGACGGGCGCAAGGGCGAGCACCGCAAGCTGTTCACGCAGATGGTGCGGGAGGGCTTCGTTCGTGCCCGGGTCGACGGCGAGCTGGTCGATGCGGCCTCACCGCCGAGCCTCGACAAGAACCGGCGCCACACCGTCGAGGTCGTGATCGACCGGTTGTCGGTGCGGGACGGGGTCGCACCGCGTCTCGCCGACTCGTTGGAGACCGCGCTCAAGGTCGGTGAGGGCCAGGTGCGGGTCACGGTTGCCGGTGCCGACGAGCTGGTGCTGTCGGCACGCCACTCGTGCCCTGGCTGCGGTTTCTCACTGAGTGAGATCTCACCCCGGCTGTTCAGCTTCAACTCCCCCCAGGGCGCTTGCCCGGCGTGCTCCGGGCTCGGTTTCCTGCGCGAGGTCGACCCCGACAAGCTCGTGTTGGACCCCGATCGCAGCCTGGCCGCGGGCTGCCTGGCCACCGTCGGCCACGGCCCCGGATCATGGGTCGGGCGCCAGCTCGAGCAGCTCGGCGAGCACCTCGGCTTCGATCTCCACACCAGGTGGCGGGATCTGCCCGAGCCGGTTCGCGAGCTCATCGTCTTCGGCTCCGAGGACGAGCACGATTTCGTCTGGCAGGGGCGCAAGGGAGCATATCGCTTCCGAGATCGTTTCGAGGGGGTCGTGCCGCGGCTCGAACGGCGCTACCGGGAGACCTCGTCGGAGACCATCCGACGCGAGCTCGAACGCTTCATGTCATTCGCGCCGTGCCACGCCTGCCGCGGAGCGCGGCTGCGCCGCGAGGCGCTCTCGGTGAAGGTCGGCGGCGCCAGCCTGGCCGAGATTTCGGGCCTGGCGGTCAATCGGGCCATGGCCTGGTTCGAAGGTCTCGAGCTCGGCGAGCGCGACGCCAAGGTCGCCGCCAAGATTTTGCGCGAAGTCCGCGACCGTCTCTCCTTTCTGGTCTCGGTCGGTCTCGACTACCTGACCCTGGACCGCATGGCGGGCACTCTGTCCGGCGGCGAGAGCCAGCGCATACGGCTCGCAACCCAGGTCGGGTCGAAGCTGATGGGCGTGCTCTATGTTCTCGACGAGCCGTCCATCGGGCTGCACCAGCGCGACAACCGTCGTCTGCTCGACACCCTCAAGGGAATGCGCGATCTCGGCAACACGGTCGTCGTGGTCGAGCACGACGAGGAGACCATCCGCGACGCCGATTGGGTCGTCGACCTCGGTCCCGGGGCCGGCCGGCACGGCGGGCGGGTGGTCGCCGAGGGGCCGCCGCAGGCGATCATCGAGGCCGACGGTTCGCTGACCGGCGACTACCTCGCGGGACGGCGGTGCATCCCGGTGCCGACGGCGCGGTCCGACGGCAACGGCGGCCGGCTGCAGGTTCTGGGCGCGGCGGAGCACAATCTGAAGGCCGTTGACGTCGATTTTCCGCTCGGCCGGTTGATCTGCGTCACCGGGGTGTCGGGCTCCGGCAAGTCCACCCTGGTCAATGAGATTCTGCACAAGGCGGTGGCTCGTCAGGTCCTCGGGGCCCTGGCCCGTCCCGGGCGGCACCGAGCCGTCAGCGGCGCCGAGGCGCTGGACAAGGTGATCGCCATCGACCAGTCGCCGATCGGCCGGACGCCGCGCTCCAACCCGGCGACCTACACCAAGGTTTTCGACCCCATCCGGTCGCTGTTCGCCGCCACCCTCGATGCCTGCGCCCGCGGCTACCGGCCCGGCCGGTTCTCGTTCAACGTCAAGGGCGGTCGCTGCGAAGCCTGTCAGGGCGCGGGACAGATCCGAATCGAGATGCACTTTCTGCCCGACGTCTTCGTCACCTGCGACGTCTGCCGCGGCCGGCGCTACAACCGCGAGACCCTGGAGGTTCACTACAAGGGCCTCGACGTTGCCGAGGTCCTCGATCTGACGGTCAACCAGGCGCGCGAGATCTTCGCCTCGGTGCCCAAGATCATCCGGGTCCTCGACACGCTGATCGCCGTCGGTCTCGATTACCTCCACCTGGGGCAGCCGGCCACCACCCTGTCCGGCGGCGAAGCCCAGCGTATCAAGCTGTCGCGCGAGCTCGCCAAACGCGCCACGGGCTCGACGCTGTACCTGCTCGACGAGCCGACCACCGGGCTGCACTTCGACGACGTCCGCAGGCTGCTCCTGGTGCTCCACGCCCTAGTCGATCGCGGCAACACGGTGGTCGTCATCGAACACAATCTCGACGTCATCAAGACCGCCGACTGGATCATCGACCTCGGTCCGGAGGGCGGCGATGCCGGTGGCCGGGTGGTCGTCGAGGGCACGCCCGAGGACGTCGCGGCCTGCGAGGCGTCGTACACCGGGCAGTACCTGAGGGCGCTGCTCGAGTGAACTCTTGCAGCGTGACGGTGCGAGGTTCGACTCAGGCCGCAAAAACCTCCTCAAAACGCCGCTGTCTGCTGCCGCTGAACTCCGAGGCCGAGGCCGAATCCGGGACCGAGGCCGAATCCGAGTCCGAGACCGAATCCGAGGCCGAGGCCGAATCCGGGACCGAATCCGAGTCCGGGACCGAATCCGAGGCCGAGTCCGAGACCGGGACCGAATCCGAGGCCGAATCCGAATCCGGGACCGGGGTCAAGAACGAATCCGGCGATCCGGTTTCGCCTTCGGCTGCGCCGTGGCAGATCGGAAACGGCTCCGGCTCCGGTCACGGCTCCGGCTCCGGTCACGGTTACGGCCACGGTT
>CAZXMW010000017.1:49706-58204 GCA_964641415.1 uncultured Thermoanaerobaculia bacterium
ACGGCTACGGCAACGGGTACGGCCACGGCTACGGCTGCGGCGGTCACGGCTCCGGTCACGGTCACGGCTCCGGTCACGGCCACGGCTCCGGTCACGGTTACGGCCACGGTTACGGCTACGGCAACGGGTACGGCCACGGCTACGGCTGCGGCGGTCACGGCTCCGGCTCCGGTCACGGCTCCGGTCACGGTCACGGCGACGGGTACGGCCACGGCCACGGCTCCGGCCACGGCCACGGCCACGGCTCCGGCTCCGGCCCCGGTTCAGGCGAGGATGGAGTACCCGCCGTCGACGACCAGTGTCTGGCCGTGGATCATCGATGCGTACTCTGTGCAGAGAAAGATCACCACGTTGGCGACATCCTGCGGGCTCAACAGCCGGCCGGCGGGAGTCCGGCGGCGGGCGCCGGCGAGAAGCTCCTCACGATTGGGAAAATGAAGCAGCGCGTCGGTGTCCACGGTGCCGGCGGAAACCGCGTTGATCCGGAGCCCCTCGGGGGCCAGCTCGGCGGCGAGGTGCCGCACCATGGACTCGAGCGCGGCTTTGGAAGCGCCGACGGCGGTGTAGTTGGGAATCGCGCGCACCGCGCCGAGCGACGACACCGCAACCAGGGTCTTTCCGTTGTTCGACTCGAGCGCGAGGAAGTTCTGGATGATCGGCAGCAGGGCCGCGGCGTTGATGTGCATCGCCCAGTCGAAGTGATGCAGCGTCAGCTCTTTGGCCGACCTGAGAACGCCCGATGCCGCGTTCGAGACAACCATCTCGAGCCCGCCCCACTCGTCCCGAATGGTCGAGAAGAGGCGCTCGACGTGGTCGGGCTTGGCGACGTTGCCCTTGATCAGGAGGCACCGGACCCCGCGCTCCGCGATCTCCCGTGCGGTGTCCTCGGCGCGATCACGGCCGCGCAGGTAATTGATCGCGACATCGACCCCGAGGTCGGCCAGGGACAGAGCGATGGTGCGGCCGATGCCGCGCGAGGAGCCCGTGACCAGCGCTCGTTTTCCACGGAGCCTGAGATCCATACTCACCTCCGTTGGCCACGCTACCGCTCCGCCGGGCTGAAGGCAAGTGGTCGCGGATCCCTCGATCTGCCGAATTTGCCCTTGACAGTTGAGTTTTTCGCATCCAATATAAATGGACACTAGCGTTCGGAGGTTTGCATGAACAAGACCGAGATGGCACTGAAGCTCGCGAAGAAAACCGGACTGAGTCAGGGCAAGGCGGCGGAGATCGTGGACGTGATGTTCTCCGCCCAGCCCCGCAAGGGCATCATCGCCACCGCACTCGATGCCGGTGAGAAGGTGACGATCCCCGGTTTCGGGACCTTCGCCACCAAGAGCCGCGGCGAGCGGCAGGGCCGCAACCCGGCAACCGGTGCGACGATCACCATCAAGGCCAAGAAGTACGTCCACTTCAAGCCCGGCAAGACTCTTCGCGAGCGCGTCGAGGTCTGAATCCCGCGGCCCGTCGTGCCGCCGACCCGCGGCCCGGTTCGGGCCGTGGGCAGTGCATAAAAAGGTCGATCGTCGGGGCCGAGCGTGATGCTCGGCCCCACTTCTGTCTGCGGTTGGAATCTCACCGGTCGGTGAAATCGTACCGCCAGGTGATGAAGGCGTGGGTCGTCACCGGGACCCCGTTCTTGATCCCGGGCTTGAAACGGTAGCCCGCCGCCGCGTCGGCGGCGGCCTCCGGAATTCCGTGGCTGCGGTGGTCGGCGCGCAGGATCTCGGCGTCGTCGACGCCTCCTGTCGAGTTGACCGTCACGCGGACGACCACAACGCCCTTCTCGCCCGACAGCAACGCCGTCCTCGGCCAGTTCAGCGGCTGGTTCTTGATCACCACCGGCGCGCTGTCGACGTCGTCCACGCCGACGAAATCGCCGGGTTTGAGCGCCGGCCCGGCGGCCTCGTCGGCCGCCGCGGTCGCGACCGGCGGAATCACGGCGACCCGGGTCGGCGACCTGGTGGCCTGCGGTTCCACGGGCCCGGCCGGGAGCGGCGAGCGCGTGTTCGTCGGGACGGCGGCGTCGGCGGCGCTCGCCTGGTCGAAAACGGCGGCCTCGTCGGCCGCCGTTCGGGCCTGCCTGGCCTCGGCCTCGAGAGCCTCTTGCTGTTCCTGCTGGGCCCTTTCCTGGGCCTCGATCTCGGCGAGCAGAGCCTGCTGTGTCGCGGCCTCCTCAGCTGCCGCGGCGGCGCTCTGGGCCGCCCGCCGTTCGCTGAGCAGGAGCCGTCCCTGGAGCTCCTCGATGCGCTGCTGCCGCGCCATGAGCTCGTGGCGGATCTCGGTTTCCTTTTCCGCCATCATCTCCTGAACCATCGCCTGGGTCATGGTCCGCAGTCGGTCTTCCTGGACCTGGCGCAGGGCCGCGATCTCCGCGGCGGTCGGAGTCGGGGTCGGGACCGGCGCCGGGGGTGCGAAGACCCCGCGGCCGATCCACAGCCCGGTCGCGACAAAAGCAACGGCGGCAACCGCTCCGAGGACCACCCAAATCGCGCGGCGACCACCCGACCACCGGCGTGGCGCACCGCCGTCGGTCCCGTCGTCCAAAGGCTCGGCCTTCGGCGGCGCGGCCGCGGGCGGTTCGGCGAGCAGGGGCGCGAGGTCGACGGCCTCGTCGGACGCCCGGGCCGCCTCGTCGGCGTCGAACTCGACGCGAAACAGACGATCCATGAACAGCGCCAGGTTGAATGTGGTCGGAGAGTACGCGCCGCCGTAGACCAGGCTCTCGATGTCCGGGCAGAGCGCGGCCGCCGTCGGAATCCGCCGATCCGCTGCCGGTTCGAGGGCTGCGAGCAGCAGTCCGCGGATATCGGCCGGGATCGGCTCGCCGTCCCACGCCAGCAGCGCGGCATCGACAGCCGCAGGCCGCTGGTCGGCGGCGGTCGGCAGAGCTGTTCCGGTGAGTAGGTGGAAGAGCAGGGCGCCGAGCGAGTAGACATCGCCGGCGGCCGACGCCAGGTGGTTGTCGAGCACCTCGGGCGCCAGGTAGGCGCGCGCTCCCGCCAACCCGTCAGGGTGCTCGAGGCTTCCGAGCAGCGCCGGACCGAGGCCGAAGCCGGTGACCACCGCCTCGCCGTCGTGGCTGAGCATGATCAAACCCGGGTGCAGGCATCCGTGGTTCACCTTCCGGCCGCCGAGCGTGACCGCGCGGACGGTCGCCAGGGTGCGAGCGAGCTTGGACACGATGAGCAACGCGTTGTCGGGCTGCACCGGAAATGCCTCGTCGCGGGCCTGCGCGAGGGTCCGGTTGAGGGGTTGACCGACGGTGTGCTCCCAGGCGATGGCGGGCACACCGTCCGCGACCGGGAACCGCGGATGCGGCGGCAGCTGGGGGTCGGTCAGGGCCTGGGCGATGAGGCGGGCGCCGTCGAGGGCGGCGACGACCGCGTCGCGCGGGATGCCCGGACCGTCCAGGGTCCGCAGCCAGAGACGTCGGCCGGCGGCGTCGCCCTCGATGGCGGCGGCGCGGTACAGGCGTCCGAGATCATCTTCGTGGAGCTTGCGAAGCACGACGCACGAGTCGAAACGCCGGTGTGCCTCCTCCATGCTCCCTCCAACCATCTACGGTACACCGGGGCCCGGTGCGGGTCAACGCCGGGACCGCTGCCAGTCGGCGACCGCCCGGTTGTGCTCCGCGAGGGATTTCGAGAAGGTGTGGCCGCCGCTCGGCGAGGCGACGAAGTACAGGTAGTCATGGCGTTCCGGTTCGAGGGCGGCACGCAGTGCGGCCTCGCCGGGCGAGTTGATCGGACCCGGCGGCAGTCCGGGGAAGCGGTAGGTGTTGTAGGGGTCGTCGATCTGCCAGTGGACTCTGAGCAGCCGGCCGCGCCACTCGCCGCGCCGCTTCAGGGCATAGACCACCGTCGGGTCGCACTGCAGCAGCATGCCGCGCCGCAGGCGGTTGACGAAGACGCCGGCAACCCGGACGCGCTCGTCGGCGAGCCCGGTCTCGGCTTCGACCATCGACGCCAGTGTGACGACCTCGAGCGGGCTGCCCCACGGCTCTGGTCGGCCGGCACGGGCGCGGTCGAAAACCGATCGGAAGCGCCCGATGAGGTGGCGAACCGCATCGTCGGCGCTGATCCCGACCGCGAACCGGTAGGTGTCGGGGAACAGAAAACCCTCCAACGACGGCGCCCCCGGCGCCAGGTCTGAGATCAGGACGCTTCGCGCCGCTGCCGCCGACCAGTCGGCCTGGGTGCCGATGCCGGCTTGGGTCATCAGCGCGGCGATCTCGGACAGGGTCGAGCCCTCCGCCACGGTCACCGTCAGCTGCTCGATCCGGCCGTCGAGGATGCGCTCGAGGACGTCCACCGGCCGGCTTCCGGGCTCGATCCGGTAGGCGCCGTAGTGCGGCCACCGGCCGGCGCCTTGAAGTCGCAGGTAGAGCAATCCGGCGGTCTTGGACGGCAGCAGGTCGCGCTCGTGCAGAAGAACGAGCACGTCACGGGCGGACAGTCCCTCGGGCACGACGAGGTCGACGACCGGGTTGGGGCACGGTCGAAAGAGCTGATGGCGCAGCCAGAGCGCGGCACAGGAGGCCGTGACCGCGAGCAGCGCGATGAGGGCCGCCGCGGCCGTTCGTCTCGTCACGTCGTGTCCCCACGGCGGTTGAAAGCGGTCGCCAGGTGCTCTTCGAGGATGATCTGAGCGGCCAGGTCGTCGACCGGGCGGCCGGCCGGCCGACCCGCGTCGCGCGCCCGACGGCGAGCCTCGGAGGTGGTCAGGTGCTCGGGCTGCAGCCGGGTGGCGACGCCAAGCCGGGCGAGGGCTTCGGCGAGAGCGCGGGAGCGTGCGCAGGCGGGGGTTTCGGTTCCGGCGGCGGTCGTCGGCAGCCCGATGACAACCAGCGCGGCGCCGTGCTCGGTCAGCTCGTCGGCGATGGTCCGTGCGTCGGCGGCAACGCCGCTCGAGACAATCACTGCCAGCGGGCTGACCAGGCCGGTCGCCTCGTCGCCGACGGCCAGACCGAACCGCCGCCCCCCCGGGTCCACTGCGAGAACGCGCACGGGGCCCATTGTACGGCCGACCTGGAGCACCGATTACAATGATTCGGATCGGGTGGTCCGGCGGTCGACCGCCGGCGCCGGGCCGCCGCCCGCCAGGAGTGCCGGGGCCGGAGAGGAGACTGTGCACACGACACCGCGCGCTGCGACCAAAGTGGCCGCCGAGAAGGGACGATCGGGTGCAGGTCCCGCTCGTGAGTGACCCGAGCCGGATCCGGTTGGTGCGACGACTCCTGCCGGTCGGAGCCGCGCTGCTGTTGGTCGGTGGCGGCGCGGCTCGAGCCCAGCAGGCCCCGCCCGCCGGTGGCAATCGGATCGACCCGCTCAGGATGACAGCGACCCAGCAGGACTGCGACGAGGAGACCGGGATCTGCATCTGGAGCGGTGACGTCAAGATCTACTACCAGGACGTCGCCCTGTCCTGTGACGAGGTCGTCTACAACGGTCGGACCATGGACCTCGCGGCGACCGGAAACGTGGTCGTCGACCAGGGCCCGAGCCGGTTCACCGCGGACGAGCTCAACTACAACCTGCGCACCAAGACCGGTCTGTTCACCAACGCGACCGCCTACGTCTCCCCGATGTACACCTTTTCGGGGCGCACCATCGAGAAGCTGGATGAGACCAGGTACCGCATCGACAAGGCGGTCTTCACCACCTGCGAGGACGACACCAAGCACCCCCCCTGGAGCTTCCACCTGGCCAAGGCGAAGCTCCGGGTCGAGGGCTACGGTCGGTTCACGAGCTCGACGATCAAGATCCAGGGCCTGCCGGTGTTCTACCTGCCGTACATGGTCTGGCCGATCAAGAAGGAGCGCTCGCCCGGACTGCTGATGCCGAGCTTCGGCTACTCCGACCGGTTCGGGACCTACTTCGGTCTGCCGGTCTACCTTCCGCTCGGTCGGAGCTGGGACACGACGATCTTCGCCGAGTACTTTGCCGACGGCTTCCTCGGGCTGGGAAGCGAGCTCCGCTGGGCGCCGGTGCAGGACGGCGCCGGCCAGCTCGATCTCTACAGCATCTACGACCAAAACACCGGAGAGTGGCAGTGGCGGATCGACGGCCACCACGACCAGGCCGACGTCTTCGGCTTCCGGCTCCAGGCCCAGCTCGAGGACCTGTCCGATCCCGACTTCTGGCAGGACTTCGACCGGAGCTTCGAGGCCAACACCCGGCGCGACGTCTACTCCTACGTGTTTCTGACCGAGTCCCGCGGCCCGTACTCGCTCAATCTGCTGGCCGATTCTCGGAGGACCTTCTTCGAGACCGCCGATCCAAGCCCTCCGGCCGGGAACCCGAACGCGAGGATCACCTACGACACGGTCCTCTCCCGGCTGCCCGAGGCCGAGCTGCGGGTCCGGTCGACCCGTGTCGGCCGCACCGACATCTACTGGAGCCTGATCTCGTCGGTCAACATGTTCTCCATCGACAAGCGAACCCCGATCCAGGTCGAGAACGACACCGGGCTGAATGGCACCTACTGGCGCGGCGACGTCTTCCCCCAGCTGACCTACACCCTTCCAGGCCCGCCCTGGTTGACCGTGACGCCGCGAGTCGGCGGCCGGTACACCTACTACACTGCGCAGTACTCGGCGGACCGGACCGAGTACGTCGACGAGCCCATCGACCGCGCCTTCATCGCCGCCGGTGTCGACATCGGCGGGCCCTCGGTGTCGCGGGTCTTCACCGAGCCCAGGTGGGGCTTCTCCAAGCTCAAACACCTCATCGAGCCGCGCATCGAGTACGCCTACCTCGGGGGCCTGAGCGAGGACACGACGCGGATCCCGATCGCCGACGAGGTCGACTCCACCCCCCTCGACAACCGGATCCGACTGTCCCTCGCCAACCGGCTCTTCGGCAAGCTCGAGAAAACCGCGAGCTCGCGTGAGCTCGCCTCCTTCGAGCTCTATCAGGAGTACTCCTTCTCGCGCGCCCTGAGCTTCGGTCCGGACGGCGAGGACAGCCCCTGGGGGCCCCTCACCGGCGCGTTGAGAATCACCCCGTCGCCGGTCCTCGGTCTCGACGCCCGGGCCAGCTTCGACCTGCTCAACAGCAACCTCCAGTCGACCTCGCTCACCGGGACCGGACGCAACGCGCTCGGAAATCTCAGCCTGACCTGGTACGAGGGCTTCAACCCGCAGACCGGCGACCGGGTGTCGTCCCAGGTCCGCACCCTGGTCGGGTTCAACAAGCCCGGCGTCCCGATCACCGCCGCCGTCCACATCGCCTACGACGTCGAGCAGGGCGCCTTCCAGCAGCAGCGCTACCAGGTCGGTTGGCGCGGCGGCTGCTGGTCGATCTCGGCCGAGTACCGCGATCTCGAGATCGGTCAGTTCCCGACCCAGGACTTCCGCATCGTCATCGAGCTCAAGGGCATCGGGTCGCTGCCCGAGATCAAGGGGAGTCTCGGGGGGCAGTAGAAGCGATTCGTCGAACCAATTCGTCGGACGAATTGTGGTGGCGCGTCGGACGCGCTAGGCGCGCCGGGGCGGCGGGGACGAACCGCGAAGTCGCGACGGCCGTCAGGGCGCCGGGAAGAGCGAGTCGAGCAGCGGGGCCGGCGACTGACGTCCCGGCTTCCCCGATCGACGGGCACTTGGTCATGTGGCCCATGAGCTGGTGCTTGAGCCGATGGGTCGGTGTTTCAGGCGATGGGCTGGTCGTTTGGCGTTTGTCGAGAGCAATTCCGCCGGCCGCCACCCGTGGCGGCCGGCGGAATTGTTGGCGGAGGGAGTGGGATTCGAACCCACGGAGGCGTGAACCTCAGCGGTTTTCAAGACCGCCGCCTTCGACCACTCGGCCATCCCTCCGGCGTGAGCGGTCCAGATTGATTCTACTCGAGCGGGGAGGGGGCGCGTTTTCAGCGGACGTGCCGTGTCAAACGATGTCGGCAACGAGCGCGCTGCGAACGTCGACGCCCTGCGGGCCCGAACATCGTTTGAGGGGGCAATCGCCGAGCCCAGCCGCGGTGGATTGTAGGCGCGGACCGGCGCCGCCGTGGCGAGGCGGATACGGATACGGATACGGAAACGGAAACGGAAACGGATGCGGAAACGGATGCGGATTCGGTCCTACCGCACCGGCCTTCTGGTCCGCCCTCGCCTTCCGGCGAGTGCGGCCCAGCGTCGCCCGCGCAGCATTTCGTGCCTGTCTGCCGTGCGCTGCCGATCCGGAGGGGACCCCTCGACTCGGTCGGCGGCCTCTCTCGCTCGGGGTGACAGGGGGGGGTGCAGCCGGAACCGTTTCCGACACCGCATCCGAATCCGATGCCGTAGCCGTATCCGACACCGCATCCGAATCCGATACCGCATCCGAACCCGATACCGCATCCGGAACCGACACCGCATCCGGAACCACCCCGGCGCCCTTCATCCGGAGGCGGGTCGTTGACGACCCGCGACCCCACGGTGGTCGGGTCGCGGGGCCTGAAGGCCCCGCCCTGGGGTTTGGCCATTTACTAGAGTAGCGGACTAGATTTTCTTGATCCGAGGA
>CAZXMW010000018.1:0-57241 GCA_964641415.1 uncultured Thermoanaerobaculia bacterium
GGGGCAACCTTATCTACCCGTTGAGTTGAGAACCTGTTTTGGACAAGAGTGATTAAGAAATAAGAATTAGTCATATCTGCCGGCCGACAGCTGACGCGCTACAGCTCCATCACGAGTTCGACGTCCTCGTCGAGCTCGGGCTCGCCGCGGAGGCCGGTGAGCCAGGTGACGGCGAAGAGCACCGTGAACGAGGCCGCCAGCGAAACCGCGGTGGGGAGCACCCCGGGCTGGAAGGGCGCTTTCGGGAGCGCCTCGAACCAAGTCTGCTTGGCGAGGAACTCGAGCGCCAGGTTGACCGTCATGCCGGTAGCGATGGAGGCGGCAGCCGCTGCCGCGGTGACCCGCTTCCAGTTGAGGCCCACGGCCAGGGCGGGCCCCAGGGCCGCACCGAAGGTCCCGAAGGCGAAGGTGCCGAGGAGGGCGATGAGGTCGCCGTAAAGGTAGGCGAAGACCGCGGCCGCCACGGCGATGCCGACCACCGCCGCCCGGCCCCACAGGAGTTCGTCGGCGACCTGCCGGCCGAAGGCACGCGGCAGGTCGCGGACCAGGGCCGCCGAGCCGATGTTCACGAACGAGTCGGCGGTGGACATGATGGCGGCGAGGATGCCGGCGAAGACCAGCCCGGCGAGGACCTCGGGGGCGAAGTGGAGCAGGAACTGCGGCGACGCGTCGTCGGGGTTGGCAAGCGGTGCGAGCCGACCACCGGCGACCAGCGCCGGGACCGCGAGCCCGATCCCGAGCCAGATCAGCACGCACAGCGACTGGGTGACGCCGACGATGAGGGGAATCCACTTGAGCTTGCGGGGGTCGTCGAGCATGAAGAACTTGTGCAGCATGTGCGGCTGGCCGAGGTTGCCGACGGCGAACACCAGGAAGAAGCCCATGGCGGTGAAGACCGGGATCGCGCCGAGGGGGTCGAGGTGGCCTGGGCCGAAGCTCGGCGACGAGGCGATGCTTCGCGCCATGGCCTCGAGGCCGCCGCCGGCGACCATGGCGTAGTGGAAGACCGCGATCGCGGCCCCCACCATGAGGGCGCCCTGGAAGAGATCGGTGTAGACCCCGGCCACCATGCCGCCGGCGGTGGCGTAGAACACGACCACCACGAGCCCGATGGCCATGGCCACTGCCAGGCTCGCCTCGCCGAGCAGGGCACGGGTGCCGAAGATCGCCTCGATCATGATTCCCAGCGCCTTGAGCTGGGCGCCGAGGTAGCCCACCGTGCCGACGATGACGGCGACCGCAGCGAGGCCGGAGGCGAGGCGGCTGCGGTAGCGGCAGTAGATCACGTCGGGCACGGTGTAGATCTCGCGCACCCCGGCGAGCAGCCGCAGCCGCTTGGCCACCGCCCAGCACAGCAGGCCGGCGGTGAAACTGACCGGGATGCAGATGAACATGGAGGCGAGGCCCATGCGGTAGGTGAGGCCGGGCCCGCCGATGAACACGAAGCCGCTGAACGCCGCCGACATGGTGGCGAGCGCGGTGACCACGAGTCCGATGCCCTGGCCGGCGATGAAGAAGTCGCGGGCGGTCCTGGTCCTGCGCGCGGCCCAGACACCGATCACCACCACCAGCGCCAGATAGGCGAGAGCGGTCCAGATGATGACCGGCTTGGCCATGATCGGGATCATCATCCATCCCCCTCCTCGCGGGTGCGCTTCAGCAGACGATCGAGGTCCTCCTGGCGCATCTCGAAGCGGTCGAAGGCGAGGGCGTAGGCCAGGGCCACCAGCAGCAGCGGCGCCAGCCACAGCCCGTAGAGCTGGATGGCTGCGGCCAGCGGCAGACCGCCGATCCACGGCGCGGTCAGGACCTGGCCGCGCAGGGCGAGCATGGTCACGGCACAGGCGATCAGGAAGACCAGGAGCACGGCGAGGGGCAGGGTGAGGACGCCGGTCCTACCGCCGCGCGCCACAGCGAGGACGATCAGGGCCACCGGGTAGGCCATGACCAACACGGCGAACAGCTCCTCGGCGCCGGGGATCGGCGCCGCGAACAGCACCAGCAGCAGCGGCGAGGCGACGGCGAGAAACCACAGGGCGATGGTGCGGGTCATGGCTCGAGATCTCAGCAGCGGGTTGCTGCGTTGCATTGCCTAAAAATGATACTATTGTCCTGACGATAGGATATCATGCCGAGTCCCTGGATTCGGGCTCAGCGACCCAAGCCTGGAGGCCCCATGCCCCGACCCACCGGACGTCGCGCCCTTGAGTTCACTGTCATCGTTGCTCTCGGCCTCGGCTCGCTGCTCGCATGCGCCCCCGCCGAGGCGCCGCCGCCCGCCGAGCCGGCGCCCCCGCCGGCGATCTCCGACGCCCTGGCCCCGACCGGCTCGGGTGACGGCGCACCGATCCGGCAGCTCCACACGGTGACCCTGTGCACCTCAGACATGAAGGCGATCCGCGCCTTCTATGTCGACGCCATGGGTCTGCGCCTGCGCGGTCCGCTGGCGCTTTCCGACCAGGCGCGGGCGATCGAGCGCGCGCTCTGGGGCATTCCCGAGGACGTCGGTTGGGAGCTCTTCCTGCTCGACCGGCCGGTGGCACCGGGAACCATCCAGATCCGCGTCCTGGCCCTGGAACGCGAGACCCCCCTGATCCACTCCTCCTGGGGGCCCATCGAGCCCGGACCGTTCTCCATGGGCTTCCCGACCACCGACCTGGAGACCTGGGATCCCGAGCTGCGGGAGCGCGGCTACGAGTCGTTGATGCCCCTCTCCAGCTACCGGATTCCGAGACCGGACGGAACCACCTACGGGATCCAGGAGACCATCTTCAACGCCCCGGACTTCGTGCACGCGGTCACGATCTCGCGCCGCGACGGCATGCCGCAGCTTGGGCCGGTGGACCCGGTCACCGGCCGCGGCGGCCCGGTCTACTCGGCCCAGGTCATCGAGCACTCCGACGACGTGCTCGCCTTCTACGTCGACGTGCTCGGCCTCGAGCTGCGCAGCGACCGCCAGTTCAGATCATCCGGCAGCAAGGGCGCCCTGGGTGTGCCCGACGGCACCGAGTTCCGCTTCTCCATCGTCTATTCCGGAGGGGCGAGCTTCGGGCACCTGCTGTTCCTGGACTTCCAGGGCCGCCTCGGAGTTGAGAGGCCCGACGTCGAGCCCCGACCGCCCAACCGCGGTCTCGCCATGTGGACCTTTCCCGTGCCCGACCTCGACGCCATGCTGGAGCGGCTGGACGCGGCCGGGGTCGAGCCCTTCGCCGGTCCGACCGAGCTCGACAGCCCATCGCTCGGCCGTCACCGCGCTCTCACCGTGCTCGATCCGGGCGGTTTCATGGTCGAGCTCTTCGAGACCGTCGAGTAATCCAGAAAAACGAGGTCCGAGATGGAGCTTCAGCAGAGTCATCCCGATCTTCACGGCGCCCTCGTCGAGATCGTCGGCGCCGAGCACGTGCTGACCGGCGACGAGGACCGCGCATTCTTCTCGCAGGACATCTACCGCTCGGCGGATGAGCCGGTGTCGGTGATCGTCCGCCCGGGCTCGACGGATGAAGTCGCCAGGGTCGTCGCCACCGCCACGAGCGCCGGCTTCTCGGTCATCGCCCGGGGCGGTGGGTCCTCCTACACCGGCGGCCTCCTGCCGGACCGGCCGAGCTCCGTGTCCGTCGACACCACCCGGCTCGATCGCGTGGTGGAGATCAACACCGACGACATGTACGTGGTGGTCGAGGTCGGCTGCACGTGGCAGGAGCTGCACGAGGCCCTCAAGCCTCACGGCGTCCGGCCGCCCTTCTGGGGCCCGGCGTCCGGGGGTACCGCGACGGTCGGGGGCAGCCTGTCCCAGAACGCGATTCTGCACGGCTCCGCCCTCCACGGCGCCTCGAGCGAGAGCGTGCTCGGCCTCGAGGTCGTCCTCGCCGACGGAAGCGTCGTGCCCACGGGCTCGTGGGCGACCGTCGGCGGCAAGCCCTTCTTCCGCCACTACGGTCCGGATCTCACCGGGCTGTTCCTGGGCGACACCGGTGCGCTGGGCATCAAGACCCGGGCCGCGCTCAGGCTGATGCGGATCCCGCCGTCGGCGGCCTTCGCCTCCTTCGAGTTCACGGACCGAACGCACTTTGCCGAGGCCATGGGCGAGGCTGCGCGGTCGGGGCTGGTCAGCATGTGCTTCGGGATGGATCCGGTGCTGCAGCGCCAGCGGATGAAGCGCACCAGCCTGACCCAGGACGTCAAGGCCCTCAAGGGGGTGGTGACCTCGGCCAGGAGCCTGGGCAAGGGGCTAAAGGAGGCGGCCAGGGTCGTGGCGGCGGGGCGCTCGTTCCTCGAGGAGCACAGCTACTCCACGCATTACATCGTGGAAGGACGGACCGATGCCGAGGTCGACGAAAAGCTGGAGGCACTGCGGACGATCTGCCTCGAGCACGGCCGCGAGGTCGAGAACACCCTGCCGAAGGTGCTCTACGGGGACAGCTTCTTCCCCATGACCACCGCCATCGGCCCCCGGGGCGAACGGTGGGCCCCGGTGCACGGCATTGTCCCGGTCGGCGACGCGCCGGACGCATTGGCCAGGCTGGAGGCCCTCTTCGCGGGACACGCCGAGGAGATGGAGCGCCTGGGCGTCGTCATCGGCATTCTCCTGTCCACGGTCGGTACCAACGGCTTCGTCCTCGAGCCGGTCTTCTACTGGCCCGGTCCGCTGACTCTGTACTACAGGCGGGTGATCGAGCCGTCCTACCTGGCCAAGCTGACGGCCTTCGAGCACAGCCCCGACGCCGAGGCGCTGGTCGCCGGGATCCGGACCGAGCTCCTCGACACCTTCTCCGAGATCGGGGCGGTGCACCTCCAGATCGGCAAGACCTACCCGTATCGGGCGGGTCGCAACTCCAACACCTGGCGCCTGGTCGAGGCGATCAAGGACGCGGTGGACCCGAAGCGGCTCATGAACCCGAAGGCGCTCGGGCTCGAGTGACCCGCGGAGGGCAGAGAACCGGGAGGCAGTGATGCGGTGGACGCTGATCGTCATGACTGTGGTGGCACTCATCCCGTGGCCGGCAACGGCCGACGCTGCCGCCGGGATCGATCTCGAGCGTTTCCTGGCGATGATGGTGGGCGAGTTCAACAATGCCGCCCAGGCCGAACGGGACCGCGATGCTCTCGCCGAAGGCGGGATCGCCGAGGCCGACGTCCACCCCTGGCACCACCACACCGTGCGTCGGGTCGAGGCGCCGGCGCTCGGCGGGATCGTGCTCTTCGGGCAGATCACCGAGGAGGGCCCCGAAGGCGCGGTGGTCCGGCAGCGGGTCAACGTCTTCGAGCCCGACCCCCAAAGTGGCATTGTCCGCCAGCGCTTCTACGGTCTCGAGGGTTTCGAAGCGCCGGTGACCGCCGACGATGTTGCCGCCATGAGCCCCGACGACCTGCGCGCCTACCCCGACGGCTGCGAGGTGGTGTGGCGGCCCGCCGGCGAGGGCTACCGGGGCGCCATTTCCCCCGGCGACTGCCGGGTCGTGTCCCAGCGCTCGGGGCAAGCCATGCTCATCATCGCCGAGCTCGGCCTCACCGCCGAGGGCACCACCCACATGGAGGGCGGCCTCACCGAGGACGGCAAATCCGTCTTCGGGCCTCCAGGTAACACTCCTTTCGACCTCCAACGCGTGCGCTGACACTCAGGTTCTATCCT
The DNA here is from genome assembly GCA_964641415.1 of uncultured Thermoanaerobaculia bacterium. Classification (GTDB taxonomy): domain Bacteria; phylum Acidobacteriota; class Thermoanaerobaculia; order Thermoanaerobaculales; family Sulfomarinibacteraceae; genus JAHECW01. The sequence goes on from CAZXMW010000018.1 coordinate 5,630, forward strand.
CCGATTCTGTTCAGAGAAAGTTTCCTGCCGCGCACGGCAGAACACTTTCTATGGGCAGAATCGGAGATTGGTTACTCTCCAGGTTTCTCTGCAGGCTCTTGAAGCGCTCGGATTTCGTCGAGGTCCTTGGGAGGTTGGCGCCACAATTGGGCGTCGGTTTCCACCCACTTCTTCATGGTGTCCGGCAGGGCCTCGAAGCTGTCGAGGCGCCACGCCACCAGGTGGATGATGGTCTTGCCGGGGCCGAGGAAGGGCGGCAGGTCGCCGTAGCGCAGCCAGCTCAGCTGGTTGGGCACCTCCCCGCCGGACTGGATGAAGAAGTCGTAGTGCTCGAATGCCTCGTACTTGCCGCGCGGTGTCTCCAGGTTGAGGAACAGCGGCGCCGAGAACACCACGGCATCGCCGAGGCGGCGGGCGACGATCTCCTCCGACGGCCCGAGCTTGGTGAGGCGCGCGCCGCTGCCCTGCTCGACGAAGGTCTGCATCCGATCGCCGACGAGCTTGTAGGTGATGAACTGGTAGGGGTACTTGATGTGGGTCGCGGCCTTGCCGTCGACCTCGCTGAAGATCTCGTTGGTCTCCGGGTCGCGGTAGACGAAGGTCTTGCGCGACAGCTGGTGGGCCGTGGCCGGGTCATCGGCGTCCCGAACGAGACGGGCGGTGTCGAAGCCCTCCATCCGCGCCAGCAGCGCGCCGTCGGGGTACGAGTAGACCTCGCCGATGGAGTACCAGTAGATCGGCTCACCGGTTCCCGCCCGCGCCTCGAGAAAGATTTCGAACAGCTCCTCGTCGAAGCCGCCGCCCTCGGCCCATGCCAGGCCCGAGGCCACCAACAATGCGGCTGCCACGCTGATGACGAGTCGAAGCATGTCACTCTCCCTTCTTGGTGTCCGTTTCCATCCTGTCCCGCGCCCGCGTCCGCGTTCGTGCCCGCGACCGGAACATCACCCTGTCATCTTTCGATTGCCTCGACGCCTCCTCGTTCCGCTCCTGCCCCGCCATCGCAGCTTGACAGACGCTGGCGCTCGGCCTCGCTCAGACCCGCCGACCAGAGCGCGTCGAGGCAGGAGCGCAGGACGCTCAGGACGAGCGCGATCTCCGACGACTCGAAGCCGGCGAGGAGAGCCTTGTTGGCCCGATGCCGCTCGGGCTCGATACGGTCGAGGGCCTCGAGGCCGGCCGGCGTCGCGATCAGCGCCTTCTGCCGCCGGTCGCCCGGCTCCTCGGTCTGGGAGACCAGGCCCTTGACGACCAGGGAGCTCACGAGGGCGCTGATGGACGGCCGCGACACCCCGCGGGCGGTGGCGATGTTGGACGCGAGCACCGCTGTCCCCTCCCCGGCGGACGCGCCGAGGCAGGGGAAGTTGGGATCGCCGGCGATCTGCAGCAGCAGCAGCCACTGCTGGGCGGTGAGCCCTTCCCGCTGGGCGATGCGCTCGCCGCTGCGGGTGAGGTGGTTGGCGAGATCGAGCAGAGTGAGGATGAGGGACTCCTTTGTCGACTCGGCGATTCCCGAGCCATGGGGCCTCACTCGGTCGTTTCCGTCGGTGTTGGTCATGGCCGTGACCTGGGTCCCTCCAGCCAGCGAGCGCTACTCCGTCGCGAGGGTCATGACGCCGAGATAGCGACTGTCGTCGCCGAGGTCGAACTGGGTCGAGAACCGCCCGGACGTCCCGGTGACCTCCAGATGATAGCCGCTGCTGTTCGGCTCGAGCCGGTCGATCTTGAACTCCCCGAAGATGTCCGTGGCCGCCCGTCCGACCTCACGACCTTCCCGGGTGATGACCACCTCGGCGCCGGCGGTGCACTCCTCGATGCCGCCGGGATGCGTGACGACGGTTCCGCCGACGAAGCACGTCGTGATCGTGTGCAGGTTCTTGTAGTAGACACGAGGCTTGGTTCCGACCTCTGGCCTGAGGACCTCGAGGTCTTCCTCGGCGCGGATTCGCTGCATCTCCTCGTCCTCGACGCAGACGGTGGAAAAGACGTTCAGGGGGCAGGCCTGCTCGGCCCGCGTCCGGGTCCAGCCCGCATCGAGGAGGTGGGCGTCGAAGGGCCACGCCTGCGGAATGTCCTCCTCCTCGTTCCAGTAGACCGCGCCATAGGGACAGGCCTGCATGATCTTCTTCTGGCCCTTGGCCTTGGCGGGATCGATGATGACGATGCCGTCGGAGCGCTTGCGGACGGCGCCGCCCTCGGCCGCCTTCATGCAGGGCGCCTCGTCGCAGTGGTTGCACATCACGGGCATGAAACGAGCCTCGACGATGGGATAGGCGCCGCGCTCCTTGCGCTCGATGTCGAGCCACGTGTGCTGCCCCTGCACGGGCTGCGCGGCCGAGACGCCCGGGAAGTCGTTCCCAACGTACTCGTCCTTGACCGCGAGGAAGCAGAGGCGGCAGTTGTCGCACCGCGCCACGTCGACGATGAGGTTCCACTTACCGGCCATCAGACTATCTCCGCCGTCGGCCGCCACTCGTCGGCGCCGGTCCACTTCTCGACCTGGATCAGGACCGAGTTGGGCTTCATCCCGTGGCCCTTCTTGGTGATCGGCTCCTTCGTGTTGAGCATGTTCACGCAGCCTCCGAGATCGGTGGACCTGCCGGGCTCGCCCGTCGGCCGGTACTGGGCCGATCCGGAGTAGGCGGCGACCACGCCCGGCTGGATCCGTTCGGTGACTTGGGCCGCGCACACCACCGAGCCGCGTTGGTTCCACAACCGGATGAGGTCGTCGTCCTGGATCGCCCTTGCCTCGGCGTCTTTCTTGCTCAACCGCGCCACCAGGTAGTAGCGTCCGTCCTTGAAGACCCGGTGCTCCCGGATGTCGGCGAGGCTCGAGTCCTCGACGTCACCCATGACGTGGTAGGCGTAGCGCGTGTGGCCCGTCTGCAGCTTCAACGGATATTCCGCGAGCTCTGGCTGGCGTTTCGGGTCTTCGTAGGTGGGCATGTACTCGCAGAGCGGCGGCCGGTCCGGGTCGTCGATCTTGGCCAGCCCGGTGGCGATGAACTCGAACTTTCCGGAGGGTGTGGGCAGGCCGTCGAGATAGTCGCCCGAGTAGTCGGACGGCAGGGGATACGGGTCCGGCGTGTCCTTCTTGCGACCCTCGTAGTACCAGTTGTTGGCCAGCGGGACGCGCGAGTTCTCTTTCTCCGCGGGCACGACCCAGTAGCCCTTCTTGAGGAACGTCCGCCAGGTGATGTGCGTGGCCATGTCCGAGGAGTCGAAGACCCGCTTGACCCAGGCGAGCTCCGAGGTGCCGCCCTCGGTGTAGACCGCGCCGAGGCCGAGCTTCTCCGCCACGGCTGCAAAAATGTCGTAGTCGGACTTGGACTCGCCCAAGGGCTCGATGCACTTGTGCTGCATGGTGATGATGCGATGGTTGTTCATGGTGTAGAAGTGGTGGACATAGCCGGGTCCGCAGTTGAAGGTCTCGCCGATGTCCCACTTCTCGAAGACCGTGCACGCGGGCAGGATGACGTCGCAGAACGGCGTCTCGCCCTCGTGCCAGATCGACTGGTTGACGATGAACTTGAGGCTCGGGTGCTGATAGGCGCGGGCCCAGCGGTTGCCGCCCACCATGGTGCCGAAGAGCTGGCTGCCGTACTTGTAGAGCATCTCGACCGGGACGTGGCCGGGGGACGGGTAGCCGAAGGGAAAGAACTGACCGCCGGTTGTGGTGACGTCGGTGACGTAGCCGAAGCTCTTGCCCTGGGTGATCGCCTCCGGGAACCACATCCTGGGAATGCTCTGCCGCACGGTGCCCATGGTGACGATGTGCGGCATGCGCTGGTAGTTGTTGGCCGAGTTGGCGCTGAAGGCGAGGTCGCCCGAGAATCCGCCCTCGGCGTAGCCCGGGAAGTAGAAGTTGTGGTCGACCGGGGCGCCGAACTGGAGGTTGCCGAAGTTGTAGCCCGGCCGGCCGTGCCCCTGCATGGCGCCGAGAATGGCCATCATCCGGGCCCACTGCATCCCCGTCGGTCCGCGACAGGCGCCGCCGACCCCGCTGCCCCAGCTGCCGGCGCCGAGGTAGGTCTTCTTCGTGCCCCACTCGCGCGCCAGGGCGCGGACGTCGCGGGCGGGAACCCCGGTCTCCGCCTCCTGCCACTCCGGGGTCTTCGCGACGCCGTCTGTCTCACCAAGGATGTAGGTCTTCCACTCGTCGAAGCCGGTCGTCTTGTCGTCAACGAAGCTCCGGTCGTACAACCCTTCGGTGATCCAGACGTGGCAGATGGCCATGGCGAGCGCGGCGTCCGTCTGCGGCCGCGGTGCGATCCACTTGCCCCCGAGATGCGCTGCGGTGTGGTTGAGATAGGGGTCGATGTGCACCATCTTGATGCCGAGCTCGCGGGCCCATTCGCGGCGTTGCGCTCCTTCGAAGCCGTAGGTGGTGTCCGGGTCGGATGACCAGAAGACGATCATCTCGGCTTCCTTGAGGCAGTCCTCGACGGTGCCGTAGAACTCCGGGCACCCGAGTCGAGCGGAGTTGCCCCAGTGGTGCATGGCGCCCCAGAACCATCCCTCCCAGCTGTCGGGGCTGTGCATCAGCTTGGTGACGCCGATCAGGTTCCAGAAGCGGTTGAAGGCGCAGAGGTAGTGGCCCAGGTTGCCCCACTGGTGGTGCGAGCCGTGGTCCACCGCGACGGCGCCCGGACCGACGGCCCTGGCGCGCTTGATCTCGGAGGCGACGAGATCGGTCGCCTCGTCCCAGCTGATGCGCTCGAACTCCGAGGTGCCGCGGTTCTGGGGGTTTCGTTCCCCATGAGGGTCGAAGTCGACGCGCTTCATGGGGTAGAGCAGGCGGTCCTTGGAATAGACCATGGACTTCTGGCACGCACCGTGCGCCGCCAGGGTCATTCGCCGAGGCGGCGAAAACTTCCTGCCGCGCGCCTCGATGGTCCACTGTCCACCGTCCTCGTCGGAGAGATCCACCGGCGTGGTGCGGATGATCTTGCCGTCTTTGACGTAGACGAAGAGGGGACCGCCGTTGGTGCCGTTGGTGTAACGGGTGACGCCGTCGCCCATGTCGGTCCCGCTCTTCCAGGTGACCGTCTCGAGCTGACCCAGGGTTTGGAGAAACCAGACCGCGAGGTCGTCGGGCCCCTCGAGCAGGAGCTTGAAGTTCTTGGCCGCGTCGATGCGCTCGAGCATGTCGAACGGCGGCATGAGGAAGCTCTTGGCCAGGGCCGCGTTCTTGAACGCGATGGTGACGTCCGGCTTCGCATGGATGCCGCCGCCCGTCCTGATCCTGCCCTGGTCGAGCTGGATCCAGCGGCCGACATCGGGCTCGTCGCGCATCTTGATCTGCGCGACGAGGTCGCGTTCCTTCAAGCGTGCGGCGTACTCGGGGTAGACGCGCGCGGCCACCCGCATGGCCTGCGGGATGCTCCACAGCAACAACGAAAGGTTCATGCCTGCTCCCCTTCGGATCCGATGAAAATCGGTGTCATGAGCAATAGTTAGGGTGCTTCACTATTAGTAAATCTAATTTGTTTTTGGTGAATGTCAAGAAAAATACGCCGCCCCGGAGGGCGGCGTGAAGAAAGGGGAGAGAAAAACTAGAAACGGAGCTTTGCCGTGAAGGTGTAGGTCATCGGCGCGCCGATGTAGCCCGAGACGATGCGCAGCCCCGGGATGGCGAAAACGCCGATGATGTAGTCCTCGTCGGTCAGGTTCTTTCCTGTGATCTCGAATCGCCAGCGGCCGTTGGCGGTGTCGTAGGCGACGATGCCGTCGAGCAGTCCATAGGCTTTCTGGGTCTGGGCGCCCGCATTGCAGAAGCCGAGATAGTGCTTCGACTTGTAGTTGTAGTTGGCGCCGAAGGAGAAGTATCCGCCGGCGAGCTTGTAGGGGGTCCGGTAGAGGGCGCCGAGCCGGTAGGACGTTTTGGGCGAGTACTTGAGCTCGAGGTCGATGTCGCCGGTGCCGTAGGGCGCGCAGTCGACGGCCTGGTTGAAGTTCTGCTCGGTGAACTTGGTGTCGAGCAGGGCGAGGTTTCCGGTGAGTTGGAGTCCGTCGAGAGGTACGGCTATGGTCTCGACCTCGAGACCCGAGGTCTCGACGTCGCCGATGGAGAAGCGGATGAAGTTGCCGTTGGGATCGGTGCCGGTGCCCTGGAGGTCGTCGTACTGGTTGAGAAACGCCGCGACGTTGACTCGCCAGCTGTTGTGGAAGAAGTCGCCCTTCATCCCGATCTCGTAGGAGCGGATGTCTTCGGGGGGGATGGGTTCGAGCGGAAGCACCGTCAAGCCCTCGTTGGCGCGTCCGTCGAACGCGCCCGATTTGAAACCGGTGCTGATGTCGACATAGGCGAGGATGTTCTCGCGGGCGTTCCAGGACAGGGCGAGCCGCGGCGTGAAGCGGCTCCAGCTCTCATCGAGGTGCCTCTCCACCGGGGTGTCCACCGACCCGGGGGGCGCGTCCGGCCCGCACGGCGCCTGCGAGTCGACGATTTCGCCGCCGGGTCCGACACAGGCGATCATCTGGCTGCCGTCGGGGTAGAACACCGTGATGTCGAAGTCCTTGGTGTCCTCGGTCCAGCGGCCGCCGGCGGTGAGGGTGAGATTGTCGAGCAGGTGGAAGTCAAAGCTCGCGAATCCGGCGTAGCTCTCGGTGTCGAGGCTCGAGTCGGTGTAGCGGTTGAAACCGAGCGGCGAGAGCACGCCGTTCTCGGTGAACTGCTGGTTCGACTCGGTGAAGTAGTAGAGTCCGGCGACATAGTCGATCTTGGTGCCGATGGTGCCCAGCAGCTGGAGCTCTTGACTGAACTGGTCCTGCGACTGGTCCTGCCAGATGTGGAAGAGCGGCAGGAAATCCGGGATGATCCCGGGCAGGAACTGGTTGCCGACCTGACCGTCGCCGTCGACGATGAACTCGCTGTCGAGCTCGCGCCAGGCGGTGATCGACTTGAAGGTCATGCTGTCGGAGATCTGCCAGCCGATGTTGGCGTAGATCCCCCGCTGGTCGAGATCGTTCAGCGGATCGGTGAGATCGGACAGCAGGGTGTGGGCGTCGGTGTCGCCATCGAGCTGGTGGCGGAAGTCGGGCTCGCCGACGCCGAAGCCGTTGATGAACGGCGCCTGCGGCACGAAACCGAGCGGGAAGCCCGGTGTCGAGCGCTCCCTGAGGAGATCGGCCACCACAAGAATGTCGACGCTGTCGGATGGGAAGAACCTCAGCGAGGTGCGCAACCCCCAGATGTCCTGATCGTTGACGTAGTCGCCGTTGTAGAGATTCTCGTCGTAGCCCGAGTGGTTGCGGGTCATGGCGGCGACCTGGAAGCTGAACCAGTCCACCACCGGCACGCTCACCATGCCGCGGAAGTCCAACCGGTCGTAGTTGCCGAGCGCCGCCTCGAGGTTGAGCGCGAGCTCCTTGTCCGGCTGCTTGGAGATGAGCTTGATGGCGCCGGCGGAGGTGTTGCGTCCGTACAGCGTTCCCTGGGGGCCGCGAAGGACCTCGAGCCGCTCGGTCTCGTACAGATCGAACTGGGCGCCGAGCTGACGGGGAATGTAGACGTCGTCGATGTAGATGCCCACCGGCGTGTCCGACGTGAACATGGACTCGTCCTCACCGATGCCCCGGATTGCCGCCCGGCTGCCGCTGGACGAGCTGGTGTTCTTCTCCATCCACAGGTTGGGCGTCGCGAGAGCGAGCTCCTGGATGTTGGTGATGTGCTGATCTTCCAGGTCCTTGGTCGACAGGGCGGTGATCGCAACCGGGGCCTTCTGCAGCGGCTCCTCGACACGGCGCGCGGTCACCATGATGTTCTCGATGGGACCGGGCTCGTCGATCACGATCTTCTCATCGAGGCCGTAGGGTCGATAGGTCACCACCACCTGTCCGTAGTCGGGGACCGGAACATCGGCGGTCGCCGACTCCTCGCCCATCGTGAAGGTGATCCGATAGGCGCCCGCCTCTCCCCGGGGCTCGACGAGCGTCCCCTTCGCCGGAAGGTCGATCGTTTGCGTGTCTCCGTCGGGACCCTCGATCTCGACGGTGATGGGGGCCGCAGGGTCTGCGCCCACGACGCGAATACTGAGATCGGCGGTCGCTTCGACCGTCGGAGCGATCGCCAGCGCGGCGAGCGCAGCGAACGCGACGACCATTGGGTTGGTTCGGTGAATGGCCATAGAAGTCCTCCCCCCGGGGCCCGGGCCCCTGTTTCGCTCACATGGCAGTCCGACGACGATCAACCCCGCGGGGGAATGGACGCGCCGGGCGGAACTCGAAACACCAACATCGGAGAGCGCTCTTTATTGGTGTAATCATACTATAGTTCGATCATTGATACAATAAACAAAACGCCAATTGTCCTAAGAAGTTGGGAATTCTGAGATGGTGTCTCGAAGTGCTGCTTCGGCGTCCTGGGGGCCTTCAGATCCTGGAGTGCGGGTTCCTGCCTCCGTGCGGATCATGGAGCGCATTCCGAATGCGCTCGGCCGCAATCGACGACCGCCGGGGTGCGGGCTCCTCGATTGGCCTGCGCCTGCGCGCCTGGTTCAGACCGAAGCCCCGGCTCCGTGCCCTGGCGGCCGCAGCCTCAGCGTCAAGAGCGTGCCGAGGAGCATGACACCGCAGACCATCGCGAAGGCGGCGAAGTACCCGCCCGCAGCATCGTGGATGATCCCGGTGAGATAGATCCCGAGACCGCCGCCCGCCCCGCCGCCGAGGCTCAGCGATCCGTTGATCTTGCCGGCGTCGCGAAGACCGAAGAGGGTCAGCAGGATGACGTTGTAGAGGGTGTGAAGGCTGCCCCATCCGAGCCCGGTCAACGCGAGAAAGACCCAGACGAACTCGGGCGCCAGGGTGACCCCGACCAGACCGGCGAGCATGGCGAACATCTGCAAACGGAGCAGAAGGTAGGGGTTCATCCTGTCCGAAAACCAACCGGAGGCGAGCTTCCCGAGCAACGAGGAAAGACCGAAGATCGACAGGCCCAGGCTCGCGCGCACCGGGTCGTGGTCGAGACTCCGAAGATAGAGAAAGAGGTGGGAGAAAAGCGCGAGCACCGCGAAGTATGTCAGCGCTCCGGCGAGCCACACGTGATAGAACTGCCGTGATCTGAGGACCTGGCGGAACGGCATGCCGTCGTCCGCGCCGGTCGCCCGCCACGCCTCGTCGTCAACGACGCCCCGCTTCGGGCGATTTCGAAGCACCAGGGCGATGACGCAGAGCAGCACGAGCGGCCACAGGCTCTCCACCCGCATGGTCGTTCGCCAGCCGAAACGGGTGTTGAGTGCGGTGAGCAGCGGTGGGATCAGCATCCCGCCAACGCTGCTGCCGGCGACGGTGATCCCCACCGCCACCCCACGGCGCTGCGGCATCCACGTCGCCGCGGTGACGATCGAGATCGTGTTGCCCGCCAGGGCGATCACCGCGGCAAAAACAAGGTGAAGGAGGTACAGCTGGACCAGCGTCTGCGCATGGCTGTAGAACAGGAATCCAGCGCCGAGAAGGGCCATCCCAAGGAGGAGGAGCGGCTTGAAACCAACGCGGTCGGTGAGCCAACCGGCGCCGAGCACCAACAGCGAACCGGCAAGGAAGGTGATGGAGTCGCGGGTCTTGAGCTGGCCGACGCTGCACCCGAGCTCGTCGAGCAGCGATTCGTCGAAGACGGTGAGCCCGGAGGTGATCATCCCGTTCGACGTGCTGACGATCACCAGCGCGAGGATCGCCACCAGCCAGGAGTATCCGCGCCACCGGCTGAGGGCGACCGCGAGGGAACGGCTCACCACGCGAACCGTTTCTCGGCGTGAGGATCGACGCGGACCATGCGGACGCCTGCGTTGGTTCCGTCGTGGAGGCTGATCAAGGCGGAGGGCATGTGTTCTCCGGGATGCCGAAGATGTCGTACGCGAACGCATCCGTCTGCCGATCACCGATGAACTCGACGGCGAACCCAAGCAGATCGCGGTAGACCTCGAAGGCCTTTTCGAGATCCTCGACCAGCAGCGCGGCGCGTTGGAAATAGGGCAGCGGTCGCTCGGCGGCTGGAATCAACGTGTCCTCCCTCGTCTCGGTGCCGCGGTCGACGCCCGTCGGCTCAGCCTGACGGTTGCTGCAGGGTCGTCGTTGCCGATGTGCTGCGGAAGAAGTACTCCTGGCCTTCGGGCGCCTTGAGGTTGAGCAGGGTCAGGATGCTGATGGCGATGACCAGGGCCCAGACGACGAAGACCGCCGGCATGGCGATGTTCATGTGGTGCTTGATCTGGTGGTTGAGCTCGTCGACGTTCTCGGCGCCGGCCTTGATCGCCTTGAGATTGCGCAGCGCGGTGCCCGAGATCGGGATGAGGCAGAGACCGTCGATGATGATCACCGCGTAGAGGAAGTGCTTCCAGGTCAGCCACGCCGAGGAGAACGGGGCGTTGTCGGTGTAGTAGCAGAGGATGATTCCGACCGGCAGCGTCAGGATGAAGATGTAGGCGACGATGCGGTCGATGCCGTGCATGATCTTGGCCCGTTCGAGCCGCGCCTCGAGCGGCACCGCCGGGTTCTTGACGTCGAAGTGCAGCCAGTAGACCAGGAAGTCGAAGAGCAGCCAGCCGGCCACCATTCCGGCATGCAGCCAGCGGAACGAGGTCTCGACGACGTTGACGCCCCAAATCGTGAAGTCCGGCATCGCTCACCCCCTCTTGAAGACGAACTTGAAGAGCTTGGGCAGCCCGTACAGGGCGACGCCCAGGTAGCACAGTGCGTTCAGGGCGACACCGATGCTGAATCCCTGATCTTGCATGAATGCGATCGCGACGATCCCCATGAAGAGGCCACCCGCGACGAAGGTGATCCACAACAGATAGACGACGAACATCCGACCCCCCCTCTCAGGCTCTATCCGGAACGTGCCGACGGACCTGGGTCGCCGCCAGCATGGCGAAAATGATCAGAACGACCAGAACGGAGAACGGCGCCTGGTAGCTGCCGGTCCTGTCGTAGAGCAGGCCGGTGAGCCAGATCCCGAGCCCGCCGCCGATGGCGTCGAGGACGGTGATGGTACCGAGGATCTTGCCGGTGGCGCGCAGACCGAAGCACTCCACGGTCAAGAGTTGGAGCATGGTGTAGAGCCCGCCCCAGCCGAGCCCGAAGAGAACGACCGAGATCCAGAAGAGCTCGACCTTGACCGTCGCGAGCAGAACCGCACCGACGAGCATCACCGCGAGATTGCCGTAGAAGACGGCCTTGTGGGCGATCTTGTCGGCGAGGAAGCCGAAGCCGAACTTGCCGAAGAGCGCCATCCCGAAGAGCAGGCTGATCCCGGTGCTCGCCACCTGGGGTGAGAATCCGAGATCACGCAGGTGGAGAAAGAGGTGCGCCTGGGCGCCGAGGATGGAGTAGAAGGTGGTCATGGCGGCGAAGGCGAGGGCCCAGAAGGTCCCGGTCTTCAGCGCTTCGGAGTAGCTCAGCCCGGCGGATTCGACGTCCGGTCTTCCCTCGGCGATGTCCGCCGCCGACTGGGGCTCGACTCCGAGCGGCAGCAGCCCCATGTCCTTCGGCGAGTTGCGGATGACGAAGATGACCAGGATGAGCAGGAGGATGGGGAAGGCCGCCTCCACCATCATGGCCTTCCTCCAGCCGAAGTTGGTGATCAGCCAGGTGCCGATCTGAGGGAGGAAGATCCCGCCGAGGCTGGTGCCGACCAGGGCGATGCCGATCGCGGTTCCCCGGCTCTCGACGAACCAGTGCCCGACCAGCATCACCGCGACGATGAGACCGCTCGAGACGAGGACCAGCGAGAAGAGGCAGTGGATGGCGTACATCTGGGTGATCGACTGGATCTGCGAGTAGAGCAGAAAACCGATGGTCAGCAGGGAGGCGCCGAACGCCAGCATGCGACGGACGCCGAAGCGGTCGGCGAGGGCGCCGGCGAGCGGTCCGAGAAGGCCCGCCAGCGCGAAGGTCAACAGGTCACGAAATTTGAGGCTCGATCGGCTCCAGTCGAACTCCTCGATGAGCGACTCGTCGAAGACGTTGATGCCGCCGATGAGCATGCCGTTCGAGATCATCAACCCGGTCATGGCGCAGAGCGCGATCACCCAGCCGTAGAAGAATCTTGAGCTCACACCCAGTCCTCCAGCCCGTAGACTCGGATGGCGTTCTCCCAGAACAGCTTCTTCATGACCGCTTCCTTGAGGCCGAGCTCGCCGATCTCGTTGACCGCACGCTCGAAATCGATGACCGGCCAATCGGTGCCGAAGAGCACTTTATCCTGCCCGCGACGCGAATTGATGAATCGGATGAACGATGGATCCCAGTACTTCGGTGAGTGAGCGTCGCAGCCGACATAGACGTTGGGGTGCTTCCAGGTCACGGAGATCATCTCCTCGACCCAGGGGTAGCCGATGTGGATCCCGACGATGGTGAGCTCGGGGAAGTCGATGGCGACCCGATCAAGGGTCATGGGGTTCGCCACGGTGGGCAGGAAGTGCTGCGCCGAGTGACCAATCTGGATCTGGAGCGGGATTCCGAGCTCGGCGCACTTGGCGTAGAACGGGTAGTACATTCGGTGACCGGGCTCTTCGCCGAACCAGTGGGGATACAGGTGGGCGCCGACGAAACCATGCTCCTTGACGGCCTCCTCGACCTTGGCCACCCAGGGTACGATGTTGGTCGGATTGATCCCGACGATGCCCTTGAATCGTTCGGGGTGCTCTTCGACAACCTGGGCGATCCGCTCCACCGGTTTCTCGAAAAAGATGTCCGAGCCGAGCCAGCCGCCGGTGGTCGCGATCATGAGCCCCTTCTCGACGCCGGCGGCGTCCATCCTGGCGATCTCGTCCTCGAGAGGAATCCCGTCGCCGGTTTCACCGAGGATATGGATCTGTTTCCAGAAGTGATTGAGCTTCGGGGTGTAGTTCTTGGTGAGGTCGGGGGTCCAGAGGTTGACGACGATGTCGATCTTTCTCATCAGCAGCTCCTCGTGTTGGTCGCGCACGCAGAGTTCGAGGGCCTTCGAGGCCCGTCGATGCGAGTGGCTTGATCTCCTGACATGCTTGAGTATAATGTCGGAACAATAGGACAAAGTCAAGCTCCTTTGTCCCTCGAGAAACGGTGCGGAAACCGGCGCGTGATCGACGGCGCCGCGCCCCAAGGGAGGCCCGATGTCCGGTCCGCTCGAAGGTGTCCGAATCATCGAAATGACCAGCGTGGTTCTGGGCCCCTGGGCCTGTCAGATCCTCGGTGACCTGGGGGCCGACGTCATCAAGGTGGAGCCGCCGTTCGGCGACAGCAACCGGCAGCTCGGACCCGGCCGGAACAAGGGGATGTGCGCGCTCTTCATCACCTGCAACCGGAACAAGCGGAGCGTTGTCCTCGATCTCAAACAGGAGTCGGGCAAGGCGGCGCTGCTCAAGCTGGCCGAGACCGCCGACGTCGTCGTCCACAATCTTCGCCCGCCTGCCATCAAGAGGCTCGGTCTGGAGTACGACGAGGTTCGGAAGGTCAATCCCCAGATCATCTACTGCGCCACCTACGGTTATCGGGCGGACGGGCCCTACAGCGACAAGTCGGCCTACGACGACTCCATCCAATCGGCGAGCGGGATCGCCATGCTCAAGGCGAGGGCCGGCGCCGATCCGAGCTACCTGCCTGTCATCGTCGCCGACAAGACCACCGCCATGGCGGTGGTCTACTCGATCACATCGGCGCTCTACCATCGCGAGAAGACCGGGGTCGGTCAGCAGATCGAGGTGCCAATGTTCGAGACCATGGTGAACTACGTCATGGCCGAGCACCTCTACGGCGGCGCCTTCGAGCCTGCCGAGGGCGATATGGGCTACGCGAGGCTGCTCAGCCCCGATCGCCGCCCCTATCGGACGAAGGACGGTTACATCGCGATCCTGCCCTATCTCAACAAGCACTGGGAGATCTTCTGCGCGGCCGCGGGCAGACCCGAACTCATCGAGGACGAGCGCTTCGCGACCCTGGCCTCGCGGCTCAAGAACATCGACGAGGTCTACCGCGAGGTCTCGGTCATGGTCGCCACCAAGACCACGAGCGAGTGGCTCGAGATCCTGACCCCCACCCCGGTGCCGACCATGATCGTCAACACCCTCGAGGATCTGCTCGAAGACCCGCATCTCGTCGCGACGGGTTTCTGGAAGGAGTACGACCACCCGACCGAAGGTCGGATCAGGCTGCCCGACGTGCCGACCAGATTCTCAGAGACCCCAGGCTCGGTCCGGCTGATGCCGCCGCGGCTCGGAGAGCATTCCATGGAGGTGCTCGCAGCCGCTGGACTGAGCGACCAGGATATCGAGGCGATGCTGGAGAGTGGAGCGACCAAGGTGCCGAAGTCGGATTGACGGAAGACGGAGCAACGTGAAGTCGTTCCCGATCTCGTTCCCGATCCCGATCCCGAAGCGCCATACCGGGATCGGGATCGGGATCGATGCGGACGCGTCTGAAAACTTACCCGAACGGATCACTTGCGGAGGAAACCAATGAAAAGACTGACCGTGCTCGTGGTGTGCGCCCTGCTCCTTTCAACAACCCCCGCCCTCGCCGGCGAAACCCTCGACCTCGACGTCCCAAAGGACGCGGTGCTGGCCATGCAGAAGATCGTCTGTCACACCAAGGAGGGCAAACCCGCGACCTACTGGTGGACCGGCAAGGTCTACAGCCGGGTGCCGGGTGAGAAGGACCGGCTCCTCTTCACGTACCAGGCGATGAACACCCGCACATGCCAGGTGCTCTCGGATCCGGAGAAGGGCTACGGCTTCCGGATGGTCTCGAAGGAGGCGTTGATCTATCAAGACCCCAAGTCCGGCGAGATCATCTACAGCTGGACCAACCCGTGGACGGACGAGGAACTCGAGGTCGTCCACATCTTCAACGACCCGGTGAACTCCAAGTACCCCAACTTCGAAAAGAGCGCGTGGGGACCCTTCCGCTTCCCGGCCACCTTCAAGGACGGCAGGGGCTGGTTCAGCTTCGAGGTTCCGCTCTTCTACGACAACCCGTTGGCCGGTGACTATCAGGAGTACGTCGGCGGCACCTATCAGGCCATCGAGATGTTCAACTTCTTCTTCGACGAGGCCGAGCTCCTCGATGCATCCATTACCGGCTGCGACAACGCCAACGTCTCCTGGGCCCGCGTGTCGAAGTGGCTGCCCTGGATGAAGATGGGCGACCGCGCCGGGCAGATGATCTACAACGGGGCCGGCAAGCGGGTGGCGAGCTGGGACAAGCTTCCCGCCGTGCTCAAGGACGAGCTCATGCGGGTCAAACCCGAGTACGCCACACCGCCGCCGGTGGACGACGCCCGACCCAACGAGACGAGCTGGACGTATTTCAAGAAGGTGGTGGACGCCGAGCGCGCCGCTGAGGAGTGACGGCGATTCTGCATCCGGGCGCTTGACCAGTAGATTCTCCTCGCTCCCGATCTCGATCCCGTTCCCGATCCCGGCACGCCATTTCGGGAACGGGAACGGGATCGATCCGGGCGGGGTTGCTTGAAACGAACACGGAGGCCACCATGACGATCAAAGCGATGGCCTGGCAGTTCCGCGAGCTCGGCGGACCCGACAAGCTCGAGCTGATCACCCACGAGCTGCCCGAACCCGGGCCCAGCGAGGCCCTCGTCCGATTCGAGGCGATCGGTCCGATCCGTGCCGACCTGCTCGAGCTCGCCGGGGTCTACTTCGGACCGCCGCCGAGCCCGTCGTTCCTCGGCCAGGAGGCGGTCGGGGTAATCGAGGCGCTCGGTCCACCCGCCGACGGACAGGCGCCCGCCGCCGGTTACGAGCCCGCAGTCGGCGATCGCGTCGGGCTCATGGTCGGTCGTATCGACCACCGTGGGATGGGGACCTATCGGACGGCGGGGATCTACCCGCAGCGCAGCCTCCTGCCGCTGCCGGACGGGCTCCCGTTCGCCGAGGGAGCGGGGCTCTGGCTCAACACCCTCACCGCGTTGGCCGGTCTCGATGCAGGCCGCGTGAGCCCCGAAACCGCCGACGGGAAGACGGTGCTCGTCACCGCCGCGTCGAGCGGGGTGGGTGTGGTGGCATTGCAGGCCGCCCGAGCCCTGGGGGCGACGACCATCGCCTCCACCACCTCGCAGGGCAAGGCGGACCGCCTCGGCGAGCTGGCCGATCACGTGGTGGTCGCCTCGAGCGCGGACGCCCTCGTCGACGGCGTCGCGGCGGCGACCGGTGGCAGGGGCGTCGATCTCGCCTTCGACCCCGTCGGCTACGCCTACGCTTCGGCGCTTCTGAAGACCGCGGCGCAGGACGGCCACGTGGTGGTCTACGGTCTCCTCGCCGGCACCGCGGCGCCCCTCGACCTGCACACCATGCTCTTCAAGGACCTCGGCGTCCACGGTTTCACGGTCCACCGGATCCAGCGCGACCCCGAGCTGCTCGATCGGATGATCGGTCTGACCCTCCATCTCGTCGAGCGCGGCGGACTGCGCCCCATCGTCGCCGAGACCTACCCGTTCGAAAAGGTGCCGCAGGCCCTAGAGGCCCTCTCCCGCAATCAGCACCTGGGCAAGATCGTGCTGGAGGTCCGTGACTTTGAGCCGGGCGCGAGCGCGAGCGCGGGGAGGGTCGCGGATCAGCTGCCGCCGCCTTCACCCGGCGGCGGGCCGACGAGCCCGAAGTACTCGCGGTAGCCGCAGATCTTCTCGCCGCAGACGTCGAGCGAGATGGCGACCTTGTTGGCGTAGGGTTTGCCGAACATCAAACCGTGGTCGGAGAACTCGAAGACGACCCGGGTACCCTCGGCGGTCACACCGGACACCTCGTCGACGAAGAGTCCGTCGGAGTAGACCTGGGAGACAAATGCGAAGAACTCGGCGGCCTTGTCCTTGCCCTCGTTGAGGCCCTGGTACGTTCCGAGCGGGAAGTGAAACGTGAAGTCGTCCGAGAGCCGAGCGAGGAATGTCCCCCACTCGCCGGTGGCGAGCCCGTCAATGAAGTCGGCGAAGGCCTCCTCGGCCACCGCCTTCGGGGTCCGCACCTTGGGCGGCCGGGTCTGGACGAAGCTCAGGTGGAGCTCCTCGTAGGCCTCGTCGCGGTACTTCGTCTTGATCTCGAGGTAGCGCGGGTCGGAGAGGAAGGCCTCGGCGGTGTCGAGGTCGGGAAAGCGCAGAACAGCGTTCACCGGCCAGGTGTCGGTCGTGTGCTCGCCGGCGACTCCCGCGCCGACGGCGTCGACCGTGACCCCGTACTCAGCCATCAGCGGACCGGTGCCCTTGATGTACTCGCCGTAGGTGGCTTCGCCGCCTTCCTTGAGCGTGCCCTGGATGATGAGAAGGACCGGCGGCGCAGCACCGGCCTCCGGCGTCTTCACGGCTTCTCCCAGGATGACGGCGGCTTCTTGACCGACGGCGATCCCCACCACGAAGAGCGTAAGGAATGCGACAAACGGGATCTTACGGCGCATGGTCTCTCCCTTTTCTTTTCGTTGCGCTCGCCTTCTCTCCTCATGTCAGTCGCGGTTCGCGGTACGGGGAGGGGAGAAGGCGAGGGCGACGAAAAGAACCCGCAGCACATTCCGGTCGGTTACTTTCTCGAACAACCGGCCTGGAACCACCGCAGGTTCATCCCCACATTGTTGGAGTCCGGCGCGGCCCAGCTGTAAGCGAGGCTCTCGTCGTTGCCCTCTTCGTAAACCGCGATCTTGAGCACCTCGACGCGGTTCTCGCCCGCATAGACCCGCTGCTCGAGCTCGAGCTTGAGGTTCCGCGGCGGGTCATCCTTTGTCGTGATGAAGGCGCGACCGCCCTGGTCGTGCAGGGTCAGTCCGCGCGCCACCGTCCCCCAGTCGTCGGTCTCGCCGTCCCTGACCACCGCCCAGCAGGCGAAGTCGTGGCTGCGAACGAGCTTGTGCGGGATGCCAAGCTTGTTGCCGAAGACGTAGGTGCCGTCGGTGTCCTCGGCCCGGTCGCCGATCCAGATCTCGTTTCGCGTCAGCACGAGGTCGTCGTCGATGACGATGATCTTGCCGCTGCGTCGCGATGGCACGCGGCAGGCGCCGTCGGGCATCCAGCCGATGAAGTTGTCGGCCTGCTTCTTCCAATAGACCTCGCAGCCGGAAATGGTGCGAACATCGTCCATGGTCAGGCCCTCGAGCTTCGACGGGTCCTCGTGCGCGCCGATGACCGCCTCGTGGTCGGCGAACGAGTAGATCGTCAGCTGGATCGCCCCGACCTCTTCGGTGATCGAGAACGAGTAGATCCGGTTACGGTAGATCTTCGTCGGGTCGCCGTCGGTGTACTGCTCGACGTAGAAGACGTGGTCGCCGAAAGCGGGCAGCTCGGCGGGTTCGAAGATCGAGTGGATCCACTCGTGCGGTTGCTCGGGCGGGTTTTCCGCTTCGAGCTCCTCGACGTGCTGCTGGTGGTTGTCAAACTCGCCGGCGAACCACTCCATCATGACCCGCAGGTCGTAGTCGAGGTCGTCGGCTGTGGCCGGCAGGGCGACAGCGAGGGCGAGGGCGAACAAAGTGGCGAAGAGACCGGTTTTGCGCATGGTGGACATCCTTTCCTGGCCGAGGCCGGGGAAGCTGCTCTCCGGCATCGCGCGCGCCGATTCCGGGCGGCGACGCCGGCTGGGGCTCGGTCCGCGGGGCAGATTGTGCGGGTAGGATTGACGGTGCTGGATGTCAAATGTAAGATTGTCATATCATTAGGATGACTCTAGTCCCGCTGTCGTGGACTGTCAAGCCGCGCGTGGGTCGGGTTCCCAGGCTCGGGAGAATGATGAACGGCGGGCAGAGTTCCACTACAATCCGGCAACCGGGTGAAGGCCGCGATATAGATGGGAGAGTCGACCAGGAATGAACGATCAGCAGGATCGAATCATCATCGAAGAACAGGGCCCGCGCGACGGCTTTCAGAGCGAGAAGACCGTCGTTCCCACCGAACGGAAGCTCGAGATCATCAACGCTCTGGCCGGCGCCGGGGTTCCGCGGATCCAGGTCTGCTCGTTCGTCCACCCGAAATGTGTTCCGCAGATGGCCGATGCCGAAGCGGTCTGTGCGGGGCTGCGGCGGCGTCCCGGGGTCCTCTACAGCGGTCTCGTCCTCAACCTCAAGGGGGTCGAGCGCGCCGTGGCGGCCGGGCTCGACCACGTGGGCGCATCGATCTCGGCCAGCGACACCCACAGCCGCAAGAACACGGGCAGATCGCTCGAGGAGGCCCAGGCCGGCTACGCCGAGATGGTTCGCGCGGCGAAGGACGCGGGCCTCACCGTGCGCGGCGGCCTCCAGTGCGTCTTCGGCTGCCGCTTCGAAGGCGCCGTCGATCCCGGCGTGGTCCTCGACCTGGTCAAACGTCACCTCGATCTCGACATCGACGAGCTCGCCCTCGCCGACTCCACGGGGATGGCCGATCCCGCCTCCATGACCGATCTGATGGGGAGGGTGTTGGAGCTCGCCGATGATCGGCCGGTCATCCTCCACCTGCACGACACCGAGGGTCGGGGTCTGGCGAACGCCCTAGCTGCCATCCAGGCCGGGGTCCGGGTCTTCGACACCGCCTTCGGCGGCATGGGCGGCTGCCCCTTCATCAAGGGGGCCACGGGCAATATCGCAACCGAGGACCTGGTTGCCATGGTCGAGCGGATGGGGATGCCGACGGGCATCGACATCCGCGCCGTTGCCGAGATCAGCCGATCGCTCGAGACGTTCTTCGACACCCGATTCCCGGGGAGCATGCACCGCGTCCTCGGAGACGACCATATCAAGGTGGTGCTCTGATGTCCGGACTGACCGTCGCCGAGAAGATCCTCTCCCGCCACGCGGGCACGACTGTGCGCGCCGACGACCTCACGGTCATCGACGTCGACGCCGCGCTGATGACCGACACCACGGCGCCGCTGGCGATCAAGGCCTTCCGCGAGATGGGCGGCGAGAAACCGTGGAACCCGGAACGGACCCACCTGGTCATCGACCACGCCTCGCCGGCGCCCAATGAGCGCATCGCGCGGCTGCACGACCTCATGCGCTCCTTCGCGCGCGACACGGGGGCAGTGCTCTACGATGTCGGCCGCGGGATCTGCCACCAGCTGATGATCGAGGACGACCGGGTCAGGCCCGGAGAGGCATTCTTCGGCGCCGACTCGCACACCTGCACCTACGGCGCCCTCGGCGCCTTCGCCACCGGGGTCGGTTCTACCGATCTCGCCGCCATCATGCTCACCGGCAAGACCTGGCTCAAGGTGCCCAAGACCATCCGCCTCGAGATCACCGGCCGCATCAACCCGGGGGTCGAGGCCAAGGACCTGGCCCTGGCCATGGTCGGAAAGCTCGGTTTCGCCGGCGCCACGTATCAGGCGGTGGAGATCTGCGGCGAGGCCATCGTTCCGATGAGCCTCGACGAGCGGATGACCATCGCCAACCTCGGCATCGAGATGGGCGCCAAGGCGGCGCTCATCCACCCGGCCGGCCTCGATCGGCCCTACGAGTACGACGCCGCGGCGATCTCGCCCGACCCGGACGCGAGCTATGTCCGCGAGCTCACCATCGACGGCAACGCCCTGCGGCCGCAGCTCAGCGCGCCGCCGCGGCCCGACGCCACCGTCGACATCGACGAGCTCGTAGGCACCAGGATCGACATCGCCTTCATCGGCACCTGCGTCAACGGCCGGCTGCGCGACCTCCACGCCGCGGCCAGGATCCTCAAGGGCAGACGGGTGGCGCCCGGGGTCCGGCTCATGGTCTCGGCGGCGTCGCAGAAGGTCTTTCTCGACGCCGTCAACGACGGCACCCTGGCGATCCTGATCGAGGCGGGGGCGACCTTCCTGCCCAGCGGCTGCGGTCCCTGCGTCGGCACCCATCTCGGAGTTCCCGGCGACGGCGAGGTGGTGGTCTCCACCGCCAACCGGAACTTCCGCGGACGCATGGGCAACCCCGAGGCCAGCGTCTACCTCGCCTCACCGACGGTGGTGGCGTCGGCCGCTGTCGCCGGCAGAATCATCGACCCGGCAGATCTGGAGGACTGAGCCATGCAAAGCAGATTTGCAGGCCACGCCCACGTCTACGGCGACGACATCGACACCGACCGGATCATTGCCGGCAAGTACACCAAGACCCTCAACCTCCAGGACCTCGCCGACCACGTCCTCGAGGACCTGGACGTCGACTTCGGGTCAAAGCTCAAGAAGGGCGACGTTCTGGTGGCCGGAACCAACTTCGGCTGCGGCTCGTCGCGCGAGCAGGCGCCGCTGGCGCTCAAGGTGGCCGGGGTCTCGGCGGTGGTCGCGACGTACTTCGCGCGGATCTTCTTCAGAAACGCGATCAACATCGGGCTGCCGGTGCTCGAGGTCCCGGATCTCGAGGCCTCGACCGGAGACGAGATCGAAATCGACCTCGCCGCCGGCATCGTCAGGAACCTCACCACTGGCGCCGAGTACACCGCTTCGGCCATGCCCCAGGTCATGATCGACATCCTCGACCAGGGCGGGTTGGTCGCCTACCTGAAGAAGAACGGAACCTACGACGCCTCGGCGCTCTGACCCACGGAGAAGACAGATGACCGACAGCACGCTTCCCCTCAACGGCATCCGCGTCCTCGACTTCACCCACAACGTCATGGGGCCCACGACGGGCATGCTCATGGGCGACCTCGGGGCCGAGGTCATTCACATCGAGCCGCCGGCGGGCGACGCCACCCGCCGCCTGCGCGGCTTCGGCAGCGGTTACTTCGCCTTCTACAGCCGCAACAAGCGCTCGCTGGCGGTCGACCTCAAGGCCGACGAGGGTCGCGCCGTCATCATGAAGCTGGTGGCCGGAAGCGACGTGGTGGTGGAGAACTTCGGCCCCGGCACCATGGACCGCCTCGGCTACGGCTACGACGACCTCGTGGCGACCAAACCGGACCTCATCTACTGCAGCATGAAGGGCTTCTTGAGCGGCCCCTACGAGCAACGCGCGGCCATGGACGAGGTCGTGCAGATGATGTCGGGCCTCGCCTACATGACCGGCGAGCCGGGCAAGCCGCTGCGGGCCGGCACCTCGGTCATCGACATGGGCGGCGGCATGTTCGGCCTCATCGGCATCCTGACCGCGCTCTACCGGAGGGCGCTGACCGGGGAGGGGACCTTCCTCAAGACCGCGCTGTTCGAGACCGCGGTCTTCTTCATGGGCCAGCACATGGCCTACGGCGCCCTCACCGACGAGCCGGTTCCTCCGATGCCGGCGCGGGTCAGCGCATGGTCGATCTACCGCGTCTTCCAGACCGCCGACGGCCCGATCTTCATCGGCATCATCTCCGACAAGCACTGGAAGGCCTTCTGCGGTGCCTTCGAGCGCGCCGACTGGCTCGCCGATGAGCGCCTTGCCACCAACAACGACCGCATCAGCGAGCGCGACTGGCTGCTGCCGGCGGTGGCGGAGATGATCGGCAGGCTGCCGCGGGCCGAGGTGGTGGCGCGCTGCGAGAGGGCGGGGATACCCTTTTCGCCCATCGCCCGCCCCGAGGACCTCTACGACGATCCCCAGCTCAACCAGGGCCTCGGCCTGCTCGAGACCGTGCTGCCGGCCGGCGTCACCACCAAGCTGCCGCGGATCCCGCTCGAGATGGGCGGCCACGATTTTGGTCTCCGCCGCCACCCGCCCCAGGTCGGCGAGGACACGACGGAGCTGCTCGCCGAGCTCGGCTACTCGGAGGACGAGATCGCGAAGCTGGTGGCGGCGCGGGTGGTCGCCGTCCCCGGCTGATCGAGCCCGCCGCCCGCAATCGGCGAAAGCCCGACGGAGCTCTCCACCCGGTCAACCAGCCAGTGCGCGATGACATCCTCGGCCCAGAAGTGGGGGCGGAAAGGCACGCCACCAGCGACGAAGCCGACGTGACCGCCGTGGTCCGTGATCAGAGGCGTCAGGGCCGGGTTGGACTGCATAGCGGCTTCGGGGATGGCACCGGCGGGCAGGAAAGGATCGTCCCGGGAGTGGATCACGAGGGTCGGCGCCGTGATCATGGGGATGAACGCGGCGCTCGAGCTTCGGCGGTAGTAGTCGTCGGCGCCGTCGAAGCCGTGCAGCGGGGCCGTGGCGGCGTCGTCGAACTCCCAAAAGGTCCTCGCCGCCAAGGTTCGCTCGAGGTCGACGGAGCGACCGGTCTCGGCTCCTCTGGCGCGCACCTTGGTCTTGAGGGAATGCAGGAGACGACCCACGTAGCGACGTGCGAAACCACGCTCCATGAAGCGCGCACCGGCGGCGAGGTCGAAGGGCACGGACCACGCCGCCGCCACTGAGATACCGGCCGCGGGGCCTCGCTCGCCGAGGTACTTGAGCAGCACGTTGCCGCCGAGGGAGACGCCGACCGCGGCCATGCGCCGTCGACCATCCTTGTCGAGCAGGCGATCGATGACCCAGCCGAGGTCGGAGGTTTCGCCGGAGTGGTAGAGTCCACGGCCGCGGTTGAGCTCGCCGGAGCAGGAGCGGAAGTTGAGACCGACGCTTCTGATGCCGAGATCGAGGAGGCAGCGGTAAATCTGGCAAGCGTAACCCGAGCGGGCGGAGCCTTCGAGCCCGTGCAGAATCAGCACCAGCAGGTCGCTTCGGAGCTCAGCGCCGTCGACGAAGTCGAGGTCGAGGAAATCGTCGTCCGGCGTGGTTCACCGCTCGCGACGGAAGACCAGCCCTCGTTGCGGCCGGAGCAACCGCGCTCCGATCGTCTGCGAATGGGGACCGGGAAGCCACCGTGCAGGTTCAAAGGCGCGAAGGGGCGAGCTCACGGTGGCAGTGTAGCCCTCCCCGATCACCGACGACCGGAAGCTCCCGGGCTGAGCCGCCGAGTTCCCGCGATCGTGGGCCGGCGCGGTCGATCATTCCAAGCCCGCGGCCCCGCGGCGGCGCCGGGGCCCGGCCGATTTCGGGGCGGTCGACAGGACCGCCGGCTTTGCTGCAGCCCGTGCTCACGTCTCCCGGCAGCTTGTGCGTCGGCACGCTGACGCCGGGCCTGAACTTGGGTGCCATGACGCCAATGCTTGACCTCACCCTCGCCGTCGTCAGTCTGCTGCTCGTGCTGGGGTTGCGGGCGCGGCCGCTGCGCCGCCTGCGGGCGTTCGCCCTGCCGCTGGTGCTCGCCGCGCTGACCGCGCTCGCACATCTCGTCGCCGTCGCCGTGCCCTTTGACAGCGCCGTGGTCGGCGCCGCCGAGGTCGCACTGGTGCTCGCCCTTGCCTTCCTGACCGCCCGCTGCGGCCTGATGCTTCTCTTCGACTGGGTGCTCGTCCGCCGCATGGGCTTCGCCCCACCGCGCCTGATGCGCGAGGTGCTGGCGCTCGTCGTCTACGTCGTCCTTGCCCTCGCCATTCTGCACGGCACGAATGTCGAGATCACGGGCCTGGTGACGACATCGGCCGTGATCACCATCGTTGTCGGTCTCGCCCTGCAGCAGACGCTCGGCAATCTGCTGGCGGGCCTGGCGCTGGCGTGGGAGCAGCGCATCGTCCCGGGCACCTGGGTCGATGTGGACGGCGAGACCGCGCTCATCGAGGAGACCGGGTGGAGATCGCTGATCGCGCGCAACCGGCTCGGTGAACGGGTCCTGGTGCCGAACTCGGATGTCGGTGCGGCGCGGGTGACCAACTTCGGCAACGGTGACCGGCCGGCGGCGGTCTCCGTCACCGTCGGCATCGCCTACAGCGTGTCGGCTGACGCCGCGAAACAGGTGCTCCTCGAGGTCGCGGCCGGCGACCTTTTCGGCGAGATGGCCTTCCTGACCGGAAGCGCGCGCACCGCGACCGTGCGCGCCGCCGATTCGGCGCTCGAGGTCGTGGAGATCGGCGAGGCGGGGTTGAGCAGCCTGCTCGCGGACCGCGCCGACCTCGCCGGACAGCTCGCCGAAAAAGTGGCCGTGCGCCGGCTGCAGGGGGAGGAGCTGCGCGACCAGACGGGCGCCCTGATCTCCCCCGCCGAGCTGGTCACGCAGCTCAACAAGCGCCTGCTGAAGATGGTCGGTCTCGGAATTGATTGAGCGCGCCCGGCGGACGGATTCGCCACGGCGTCGCGACCGCCGCGGCCGAGCGACGACCGGTGGGGGGTTGAGCGCAAGGCCGGGGGCCTCGACTCCAAGTCGGAGGCGGCTCGTTCGCCCGATCCCCTGCGCGCGGGCCGATATCGGTAACGACCTCAACAGCGTCGTAGCCGGCATCACCGCTGGCGACGGCGAACCAGGTCTTTGGCGAGTGGACTTCGCGGCATTATCTTGGAGGTGTCCGTGACGACAGGCAGCACCATGCGCGCGACGGAGAAAACGGCTGCGGGCCCTGAGCGGGTGGCGAGGAATCGGGAGAGATGACGACGGCGAGACCACGGGCCGGCAGCAACGAAGTCGGAAAGGTGGGTGCGACGTGGAAGCCATGAAGACCACTGCGCTGCTCGCAGCGATCACGGTGGTGGCGGTTGCGGGTCCGGCGGTGGCCGAAGACCTGGACACGCTCTACGTGCTCGACGAACGGGCCAATCGGCCGGCGGAGCCGTGGCTGGCCCGCGAGGACCTTGAAGACGTCGAGGTTCCCACCCTGCTCTTCGTCATGACCGCTCCCGACAACGTGGTCTGCATCCGCGGGGTTGATGACGTCAACGGCGACGGCAAGGCCGAGGTCGTGGTCAGCTCCTGGGAAAATGCGGTGTCCGTGCTCTCCGGCTTCGACGGCAGCCAGGTCTGGAAGACCTGGGTCGGCTCCCTCAGCGGCGGCGACGTGTGGACGGCGAGGGCGATCGACGCCTGGTCACTCGTCGTGCCCTGACCGGGCCGCGCTTGAGCTCCTGACGGGGACCTCGCCCTGGCCCGCTCACTCACGAATGATGCGGGCGAGTTCCGGTCGGCCTCCAAATCTCCTGACATGATTTACGTAAACACGAATTCCACGACACTTAGGTCCGCGCAGGTGTTACGCTTGGATGAGACATTTTTTGGGCTCCGGGGATGACCATCGTGTCCCCCCAGCGGTTCCCGCGCGGGCATGAGTCTTGCCGGAGAGTTTGGTATGTCTCCCCTGATGTCAGGAGGTCTGGCCTCCGGTCGGGGGACCGGTAGGCCGTCGACGCAGCTATCTCGACTCCTTGGCGACCTTCTTGGCGGCCTTGTTCTGCTTCTTCTCCTTGGGCGAGAGCTTGGGTTTGTTGGTCTTTTCCTTCTTGACTTGGCCCTTGGCCACGGCACTGCTCCCCGGTTTCGGCGATGACGGATTTCGGCGGCTCGGCCGGCCATTGCCCACGCTGCCACTGTACACCGTGCGCGGCGATTTTCAGATGACATCGTCCTCGGCGAGCCGCTTGATGACCGCCTGCTGGGTGTCGGTGAACTGGCTGCGGCCGCAGAAGGCGTCCACCATGGTGTTGGCCGGGTGGTGGCTGTGGCTGCGGTAGCTCTCGGCATAGGCCTCGAAGCGCTGCCGGGCGAGCAGGTTCTCCATGCCAGGGCGGCGGCGGAAGCGGCGCAGGGCGGCGAGGTCGAGCCCGGCGCAGGCGGCGACGCTGTCGCCCTGGCCGGCCTCGGCCAGCACCTGGCCGCGGTAGTCGACGATCGTCGAGCCGCCGTCGGCCGATGCCTCCGGCAGGTCGATGCCGATCACGGCGGCGGTATTGCAGGACACGACGTAGGCCAGGTTCTCGAGGGCGCGGGCCCGGCGGGCGATGCCCTTGGGGGTCAGCCGCGGGCTCGCCACCTCGCAGGTGGAGTGGACCAGGACCTCGGCGCCGCGCATGGCCAGGCATCGGGCGACCTCGGGGTACAGGATCTCCTCAGAGGCGACGGCGGCCAGGCGGCCGATCTCGGTCCGGGCCACGGGGAACACGCCGTCCAGGCCGTAGCGGTCGAGGTACCGGTCCCAGACGTCGTGCGGTGTGGGGGAGAACATGGAGTTGAGGCGCCGGTAGCGCAGCACCACCGCGCCTGCCGGGTCAAGGACGAAGCTGGTCTGAAAGAAGATCCCCGGGAACGTCCTGTCGGACTCGTACGCGTTGCCGGCGAGAAAGATCCGGTGCCGTTCGGCGACCGCGCCCAGGGCCTCGTACTCGGCGCAGCCCTCCGACAGGCAGGCCTGGGCGATCCACTCTTCGGGGGCCTCGCGGGTCGGAAAACCGGTCAGCACGTACTCGGGCAGCACCACGAGCCGGGTGTCAGGCCCGGTCCAGGCGAGGCAGGCGGCGATCTGGCGAGCAATCCGGCTGATGCTGTCGGCGATCTGCGTCCGGGCCGCCTCGACGGTCTCGCACGACGCGATGGCTCGGCACGTGGTCTGGAGCGCGACCGCGCGGTAGCTGCTGTTCTCGGTCATGGGCGCCTCCGGCCGGTAGACTGGGTTAATTCTAGCGGAGTGAGGGGCGTTGTCTTCAGCGGGGCCGGAGGGTCCGGGGGTGCGCCGGCGCCGTCACTGTCAAAGTGCAACCCTTAACTCCTCACCCCTCACTCTGAACTTTCTCCTCCTACCCCCGCTCTCCCTCCCACACCTCGAAGCACTGGCCGCCCGGAGTTGTTGCCGCACCCGCACGGGTGTGCGGGTGGAGCGGTGTGTTGAGCTCGACGATCTCGCCGACCTCGGCCGGAGCCAGCTTGGCGAGAACGGCGTCGAGATCTGAGACCTCGAAGGCCGGAGCGTGGAGACCGGCGGCCAGCGGCAGGCTCGGCTGGCGCGCGGCAGGCTTGCCGAGGAACTCCACGTACTCGAGGCGGACCGGGCGCCCGTCGCCGTCGGCGAGGACGGCAAGCCGCATCGAGACGTCCTCGTCGGGGACCCCGACCAGGGCGCCGAGGCCGGGGGTGTCCATCACCGCGTCGGTGGTGAGATCGAGCCCCCGCTCTCGCCAGTACGGCAGAAGCCCGTCGAGGCCGACCGCGCTCCAGACGAAGGCGTGGACCTCGGAGTGAAGGCGGGTAGGCTCGGTGTCGAGAATCGAAGATCGTCGCCCCGCGCTCGGCTGGAGAAGGGTGACGATGACGCCATCGGGGCCGGTGATTTCGACCTCGCGGATCAGCACCGGGCCGAAGCGGTGGTCGGTGATGGGGCTCGAATGCCAGCCGCCGTCAGTGGCGAGGGCGATGCTGGCCCCGATGTCGGTGGTGAACAGGTCGAGGGCGAAGGGCCGCGAGTCGAAGACGGCGAAGCTGCGGGGCGGGGTGGGCGTGGCCACCAACCGGACCCGTCCCCGGTCAGCGCCCGGAACCGCGATGACGAGCTCGTCGGCGGGGCCGCCGAGGCCGTAGAGGGCCCGGGCGGCGGCGGCCGGCAGGCTTCCCCTGGCGTGCTCCGCGAAACCGAACAGGGCGAGAAAGGCCGCGGCGCGCTCGAGGTCCGAGGCGCCGATCACGATGTCTCGGGGGCTGGGCAGCATGTCACACCTCACGACAGCCGGTCGATGATCTCGTTGGCGGCGCGCTGCGCCGTCTCGACGGTGCACTCCATGCCGGGGCTGGTGACCGCGGTGTGCTCGCCGGCGAAGTGGATGCGCTGCCAGGGCCGGCTCATCACCGGCTTGAGCCGCGACACCTGGCCCGGCAGGTAGTTGGCGTAGGCTCCCAACGAGTACGGGTCGGCGCCCCACGACAGGGTCTTCACCACCGCCACCTTCTCGGCGGTGGCGGGCCGGATCCGCGCGAGCTCCGAGAGCACGGTCTCGATCTGCTCCTCCTCGGGCATGGCGTCGAGCTTCTGGGCGTTGCTGCCGTCCACCCAGCAGGTGATGGACGCGATCTGGCCGGTGGCGTCGCGGTTCGGGAACAGCCGCTCGATGATGGTGTCGGTCCACATGGTGGGCGGCAGGCCGTCGCTCTCCCAGAACGGCTCCGAGGGCACCAGGAAGTACTTGCTGATGGCGGTGTAGGGGAGCTGCTCGATGGCCTCCCGTTGGGCGCCCTCGAAGGGCGGGTCGACCTCGATGTGGCGCAGGGTGGAAAAGGGCGCCGTGACCAGGCAGAGCTCGGCGCCATGGACAGTGCCGTCGGCGCACTCGACCTCGACCCGGTCAGCCAGGGAGCGGATCGCCGCCACCGGTTTGCCGGTCAGCAGCGGTCCCCTGATCGAGGCGGCCATCTTCTCGGCGAGCCGCGAGTTGCCGCCGACGGTGGTGAGGATGGGCCCGCCCTCGCCGTCGCGCCGGCGCTGGGCATCGCGCAGGGCCCAGAGGGCGGAGGTGGTGGAGATGTCGTTGCAGTTGGAAGCGACGTTGATCAGCCGTAGCGCCTCCTCCGACGTCCCCTGGCGGCGCAGGTACTGGTCGAGGGGGATGTCGAGGGATGCGAACTCCGGCGAGATCCAGTCGTCACCGTCGGCCAGCGGCAGGTCCTTGCCGGCGTAGTAGCCGAGCAGGAACGGGGGCAGCATCGGCTTCTCCGGCACAGCCAGCTTGTTGGCGCTGGACGCATCCCACTGGTCCGCCGGGACGTTGGCGCCGTTGACGCTGAGCAACATGGTCGGCTCGAAGCCGGGTCCCGGGCCCATCGGGGCGCCCACGGCCTCCGCGAGCTTGATCAACCGCCGGTAGCTCTTGATGATCACCGGTCCGCCGCCCTCGGGAGTGCCAGGCACGTCATCGACCGTGAACACCCTGCCGCCGATCCGGTCCCTGCCCTCGAGCACAGTGACCTTGATTCCGCGCTCCTCGAGCAGCATGGCGGCGGCGAGGCCGGACAGCCCGGCGCCGACCACGACCGCCGTTCCAGACAGGTCGCTGGAGGCGGGCCCGCAGCCGAGCCAGGGCAGCGACAGTGCCGCGCTGCCGGTGAGCTTGACGAAGCAGCGTCGGTCGAGCCCCCGGACGCCGTTGCCGGCGGCTCGTGGATCGCTGCCGGAGTTCGAGGATGCGCGGACGGGATCAGACATGAGGTGGCTCCTTTCGGCTACCCTGGGCCGTGAGACGCCGGTCGCGGCGGCCGGCACGAGGTGGTTTGGGGTGGGCGGAGTGCCATCAACGGTATTAATTGTACTAAGATTATGATAAAGATACAACAAGGAGGATCGTGACGTCCCGTTTCCCTCGTCCGAGGCTCCAACGACCTGTCAGCGGCCGCGGTCAGGGCGAGCGGTGGGGACCGGTGGTCGCCGACCCGCTCGGCGTCGCAGCAGTGGCTTTGCTGCTTGCCGCGGTGACCACATGCTGCTCGGCCGGGGCGGTGGACGCCAGTCGCACCGACGACGGCCGCACTCTGGTCACGGCCGAGCGGGAGCTCATGAAGACCCGCTTTCGCATCGGCGTCGTGATTGCCGACGAGGCCGCGGGTCGGGCCGCCGTCGATGGCGCCTTCGCCGAGGTCCTGGCCTCGGAGGAGCGGCTCAACAACTGGAGCGAGACCAGCGAGATCAGCCGAGTCAATCAGTCGGCGGGGGTGCAGCCGATTGTGGTCAGCGACGAGCTCATGGCAGTCCTCGAGCGGGCCCGCCACATCTCCGGCCTGACCGATGGCGCATTCGACATCACATTTGCGAGCTGCGACGGCCTGTGGTCCGTCCGCGACCGTCGAGTCCCGTCGGCGGCCGAGCTCGACGCCTGCCTCGCGCATGTCGACTACCGACTGCTGGCCCTCGATCGCGGCGCCTCGGCGGTGTTCATCAGCGATCCGGAGACCCGGGTCGGCATCGCCGGACTTGCCAAGGGATACCGCATCGACCGCGCCGCCGATGTCCTCGATCGGGCGGGCATCCGCGACTATGTGATCGACGGCGGCGGTGACATGCGCGTCGCTGCGAGCTCGCCGGACCGCCCGTGGCAGATCAAGGTCGCCCACCCGCGCCGGGACGGCGAGGCGCTCGGCACGCTGGCGCTTGCGTCCGGCGCGGTCGCCACCTCGGGCGATTACCAGTGGTACTTCGAGCGCGACGGTGTCCGCTACCACCACATCATCGACCCGGCAATCGGCCGCCCGGCCACGCGGTCGGTGTCGGCGACGGTGCTCGCCGAACGAGCGGTGGACGCCGATGCCCTCGCCACCGGTCTCTTCGTGATGGGGCCCGAGGCCGGCATCGCCCTCGTCGAGCGGCTGCCCGGCGTCGAGGCCCTGATCATCGCCCCGGATCTGTCGCTGCACCCTTCTTCGGGCTTTCCAACGCTCACCACAACGCCGCCTGAGGCCTCATGATGCGGTCGGCGAAGTCTCGAACCACTTCCGGACGCTCAGCGTCTCCGGGTATCCTGCACTGTGAGGGGAAGCTGACATGATGACTGGCGCCTCGCCCGTTCTCGTGCCGCGGGAGGACCCCGTCGGCAAGATCCTGTTCGCAGTGGTCGCGGTCACCTTCGGGTTGGTCTTCTTCGTTGCCTTGATGACCTTGTTCGCTGCCGTGTTGCGAGGCCAGACATGGCGCTGCAAGGCGGTCCTCGCCGAGACCCCGTACCGCGCCCTGCTCGTCGGAATGATCGGCTATGCGACGCTCGGCGGACTGGCCTGGACCTTTTTCTCGTTCGCCTTCATCCGCCGTCTGCTGGAGACCGAGATCGTGCCGTCGATGCTCGGCGCCGGGATCGCGGTGACGGTGGTGCTGCTGGCACTCACCCTGGCCGGGGCGCCCGGCACCTTCGCTGCCGTCGGCGATCGCCTCGAGGCGCTGCACGGGCGATCCATGTCGGGGTTGGCCAAGGCGGCGCTGGGGACTCTGGTGGCCGTGCTCGCGGCGTGGTTTCCGGTGCTCGGCTGGTGCCTGGTGGCGCCGATCCTGATCTTCGCCGCCTTCGGGTCGGCGGCGGTGGCCATGATCCCCGCCCGGTGGTCGCGCCATCAAGCTCGGACCGACGCCATGCTGGTGGCCGCTGAGAGGGACGAGGCGACGGCGGCCTGAGCCACCTCGACCTCCATGCGTCTCCTCCCTGAGCGCCTCGAGGAGCGCGATCGCGGCCCGCCAGCCCGACCATCGCCGGCTCCTCCCCTCAGGAACAAACAACGCTGGCGGCCGCGGCCGCCAGCGTATATCGGAACGTCCGTGGGCGAATCGCCGGTTCGGTCGTCAGCGCTTGTCCTGGTCGCGGACCCGGCGCAGGGCGTCCTCGGAGGACTCCATCTCCGCCCACGGCAGCGGCTCCTGCTTGACCGGCGCCGGCAGCCCCGTCTCCTCCTCGCACCTGGCGAGGATCTCGGCGAGAGATGGACCCATGTCGAAGTCCTTGATGTGCGTGCGTTCGGACCGCATGTCGGCTCGCAGCGCCTCCGTGGCCGCCTGGTCGCCGATCACCACGCCGTAGTCGTTCCTGGCCTTGTCGCCGGAGACCAGACCCTTGGCAACGTCGGCCTCGACCTTGGCCGCGGGGCGGTCCAGGGGGTCCTTCCAGCCGCCGCCGCCGGCAGTCCGGTAGATCAGCATGTCGCCGGGCTTGACCGCGATCTCGTCGCACTTCGACGGCAGCCTCTGCTCACTGCCGTCGGCGCGCTTGAGGATTTTCTCCGAGCGCGCGCCGGGGGTTCCGCCGAGGATGCCCCACGGGTAGGTCAGCCAGCGGTCGTCGTGGATCGAGATCTCACCCGGCTCGAGGTAGACGTAGCGCTTCTCGATGCCGTTGCCGCCGCGGTTGAGCCCGGCGCCGCCGGAGTCCTTGACGGTGGTGTAACCGTCGATGCGGATCGGGTAGTAGGACTCGAGGTACTCGGTGGGGATGTTCTCGAACAGCGGCCACCACGAGTGGCCGTCCATGCCGTCGCCAATCGGCCGGCCGGGAATGCCGCCGTACGAGATCTCCATCAGGTAGAAGAACTCGCCATTGCCGTCCCAGCCCGAGTACAGCATGTAGGGCGAGGTGCCGTAGCCGGCGGCGGTGGTGTGCTCCGGGCTCTTGCGCGCCAGCGCGCCTCCGAGGACGTCGAAGAGGCGGGTGAGCGCGTGCGTGCGGCAGCCGAGGGCGGACGGGAACTTGGGGTGGAGGAGCGAGCCGTCGGGGATGACCACGTGGAGCAGCGGGTAGAAGCCGTCGTTGAACAGGATCTGGGGGTCGAAGACCATGATCAGGTAGACCCCGATGAACATCTTGAACATCTCCTCGTTGAGGTAGAAGTTCACCGGGCCCACCGCCTGCGGGTCGGTCCCGCTCCAGTCGAAGTAGGCGTGCTCACCTTCGCGCCAGATGGTGAGCTTCATCTTGTAGGGGCCGTGGCCGAGGCCGTCGTCGTCGATCCAGTCCTCGAAGGACTGCGGTTCCTCGGGGATGTTTTGGAGGATGAGCTGTGCCATGGCGCGGTAGGTGCGGTCGAGCATTGCCTGGCAGGCGGCCAGGTAGGTGTCCTTGCCGAAGCGGTTGCAGATCTCCTTGACCCGGCTCTCGGCGGTACGGCAACCGGCGATGATGCCCATGAGGTCGGCCTTGCTCATCTCCGGCATCCGCACGTTGTTGAGGATCAGCCCGATGACGTCGTCGACCGGCTTGCCGCGACGAAAGACCTTGACCGGCGGAATCCGCAGACCCTCGCCGAAGACGGTCTTGGCGCCGGTGGGGAGGGAGCCGGCGAGAGGTCCACCGGCATCCATCTGGTGGCCGAACATGCTCGACCAGCCGACCAGCTCGCCGTCGAAGAAGATCGGGACCAGCACCAGCCAGTCGTTGATGTGCGAGATCGCCCCACCGCACTTGTACGGGTCGCTCGTGAGCACGACGTCGCCCTCTTCGATGGTCTCGTCCCAGCTCTCCATCATCTCGTTGATGTAGGAGCCGAACTGCCCCACCACCATGCGGCCCTTGGGGTCGGTGATCATCGGGAACTCGTCGTGCTGCTCCCGAATGACCGGGCTCATGGCGGTGCGGAAGAGCACCGCGTCCATCTCGTGGCGAGTGTTCTTGAGCGCACCCTCAATGATGTCAAGGGTGACGGGGTCGATCTCGATGTTCGGAATCTCGGCAATCTTGACGTTTTTCATTGCCTCAGACCTCCGTCGATCTCGTCGGGTTGATCAGAATGTTGGCGAAGCGGTCGATCTCGGCGCAGTAGCCCGACAGCACGACGGTGGTCGAGTCGAACTCGGTGATCACCGCGGGCCCCGGGACCCGATTGCCGGTCTTCAGCTTGCCGCGGTCGTAGATCTTGGCGGGGATCCAGTCGCCTTCGCGGTAGATCTGGTGCTCGCCGACCACGGACTGGGAAGCGTCGGCCGAGCCCTGCTCGCCGGCCGTCAGGACCGGCGGCTCCGGCACCTTGCCGACGCCCACCGCCCGCAGGTTGACGATCTCGCAGGCGGTGCCTTCCATGCGGTAGCCGTAGTACTGCTCGTGCATCTCGTTGAAGCGACGCACCAGCAGGTCCATGCCGTTGCCGGTGAGCTCGTCGAGATCGACCTCGACCGGGATCTCGTAGCCCTGGCGGTAGTAGCGCAAATCGACGTTGTAGGTGAGCGCCCGCCGTGCCGGCTCGATGCCCTCGCGCTCGAGCCACGACACCGCCTCGGCGCCGAGGTCCTTGAGAATCGAGATGACCTCGTCCGACTTCGCCGACTCGACGGTGCGGATGAAGGTGCGCGAGAACTCCTCGCGGAAGTCGGCCACCAGGTCGCCCTCGGCGCACAGCACGCCCGGCGCCGGCGGAACGATGACCGGGAACGAGCCCATGAGCCTGGCGACCGCGTTGGCGTGCATCGGACCGGCGCCGCCGAAGGCGACCAGGGCGAAGTCGCGGGGGTCGTAGCCGCGCTGCACCGATACCAGCCGCAGGGCGCCGGCCATGTTCTCGTTGACGATGTCGAGGATGCCCGCGGCGGCCTGATGGACGTCGAGACCGAGGGCGTCGCCGATGGTCTTGACCGCGACCGTGGCCGCCTCCACGTCGAGCTTCATCTCACCACCGAGCAGGCTCGGCGGCAGATGGCCGACCACCACGTTGGCGTCGGTCACGGCCGGAGCGGTGCCGCCCTTGCCGTAGCACGCCGGGCCGGGGTCGGCGCCGGCCGATTCGGGGCCGACCCTGAGAGCGCCGGTGATCGCGGGGACGTGGGCGATGGAGCCGCCGCCCGCACCCACCGAGTGGACGTTGACGCTCGGCACCTTGATCCGGTAGTGGCCGAGCTCGGTCTCGCGGGCGAGTCCGGGTTGACCGTTCTGGCACAGCGCGACGTCGGTGGAGGTGCCACCCATGTCGAAGGCCAAGATGTCCTTGTAGCCGGCCCGCTTGCCGACCTCGAGCGCGCCGGCGACGCCGCCCGAGGGGCCGGACAGGATCGCGTAGACAGGCTTCTCCTGGGTCACCTCGGAGGTCATCAGGCCGGCGTCCGAGCGGAGAATGTTGAGGGCGCCCTTGACCCCCTGTCCCTTCAGCGACGAGCTGAGGTTCTTCAGGTATCCCGCGACCTTGGGCCGGACGTACGAGTTCATGCAGGCGGTGAGGGTTCGCTCGTACTCGCGGAACTCGGGCAGCACGTCCGACGACAAAGTGACCGGGAAGTCGGGGTAGAGCTCCTTGATGATCCTGCCGATGGCGCGCTCGTGGGCCGGGTTGGCGAAGGAGTTGAGCAGCGACACCGTGAGCGACTCGGTGCCCGACGCGACGAGGTCGGTGACGATTGTCTTGATCTGCTCCGGGTCGACCGGCTTGACGACCTCGCCACGGGCGCTCATCCGCTCAACGGCCTCGCGGGTGTCCTCGAGGGCGGCGGGCGGGTCGGGCTTGATCATGATCATCCAGCCCGCCAGCGGTCCCGGGGTCTGCGACCGCGCGAGGTGGAGGATCTGGCCGAAGCCCTCGGTGGTGATCAACCCGACGCGCGCGCCCTTGCTCTCGAGCACGGCGTTGGTGGCGACCGTGGTCCCGTGCATGATGCTGGTCAGCTCTCCCGGCGCGACGCCGCTCTCGTCAAGGATACGGCGGACGCCGACGAGGACGCCCTGAGACGGGTCTACAGGGGTCGACGGGGTCTTGACTCGATACGTGGCACCGTCCTCGTCGCGAACCAGCATCAGGTCCGTGAAGGTGCCGCCGACGTCCACTCCCAAGCGATAGGCCATCACGCCTCCTTTCGGCCGGGCGCGCCGATGTCGCCGCGCCGTCATTGGTATCGGGTGGTCAGGCGATTTGTCTTATTGTCATGCCAATCGCACCTGTCGAGTATAGCCCGGGGGAAGGTGGTGTCAAGGCTCATTCCGAGCCCTCGAAGATGGTTGCGTAGAGCTGCTGCGGGGTCCCCGCCGTCAGCACCCGGCTCGGCAGCCGACGGCCGAGGAAGCCCTGCACCCGGCGCGACACCTCCTGGATGGCGGCGATGTCGATGCCGGTGGCGATGCCCATCTCCTCGCACATGTTGGCGAGGTCCTCGGTCGCGATGTTGCCGGCGCCGTTCGCCAGCACCGGGCAGCCGCCGAGGCCGCCGATGGAGGCGTCGAAGGTGTCGATTCCGACCCCGAGGGCGGCAACGACGTTGGCGAGACCGAGGCCGCGGGTGTCGTGGAGGTGGAGGGACAGCGCGATGGCCGGGAGCTCAAAGCGCAGCCGCTCCATGGTGCCCGCGACCTGGACCGGGTTGCCGAGGCCCACCGAGTCGGCGATGGAGAGCTCGCGCACGCCCATGTCGGCGAAACGGTGAGCGAGCTCGGCCACCCGGTCCGGCGCCACGGGGCCCTCGAAGGGGCAGCCGAAGGCGAGGGCGACCACCGCCTCGACGGTCATCCGCTCGCCGTCGAGGCGGCCGAGGATCTGCCGGCAGACCTCGAGGGACTGGTCCACCGACATGCCGACGTTCTTCCGGTTGTAGGTTTCGGTCGTGGTGACCACGAGGCGAACACCGTCAGCGCCGGCGGCGAGCGCCCGCTCGGCGCCCTTCAGGTTCGGCACCAGGGCGGTGTAGCGGGTGCCGGGTCGCCGCTCGACGGCGGCGAAGACCTCGGCGGCGTCGGCGAGCTGGGGAACGAAGCGGTGGCTGACGAAGGACGAGGTCTCGATCTTGGCAACCCCGGCGTGGGCGATGGCGTCAATGACCTCGACCTTGAGCTCGGTGGGGATGAAGCTCGGCTCAACCTGGAAGCCGTCGCGCGGCCCGACCTCGACGACGGTGACCCGCTCAGGGTAGCTCACGGGCCCTCCGGCGCCTCGACGAGCCCTTCAAGGTACTCAATCGCCTCGGCGAGTTCGACCACGTCGCCGTACTTGCCGTCCATGTCCACCAAGCTGGCCTCGTGCTGCTCGGCCGAGCGGTCGCCGACGCACTGCCGTGGCACGATCGCTCGGAAGCCGTGCTGGAGGGCGTCGACCACGGTGGCGCGGACGCAGCCGCTGGTGGTGCAGCCGGCGATGACGACGGTGTCGACCGCGGCTGCGGTCAGGGTCGAGGCCAGTGGGGTGCCGAAGAAGGCGCTGGCGTAACGCTTCTCGATCACCGCCTCGGCGGCGGTCGGCTGCAGGCGCGGATCGACCTCGACCCAGCGGCTGCCGCGGGTCAGCAGCGCGAGGGACGGCACCTTGCGGATGAAGAGCCCGGCGTCCGCCAGGTCCGGCTGGTAGACCGTGGTCGTGAAGAAGACCGGCAGCGAGCGCGAACGGGCAGCGGCGAGCAGCTCCGCCGTCGCCTTCAGCTCGGGACCGAGATCGCTGGCCAGCGACGACGCGGGGTCGGTGAAACCGACGATGAAGTCGACCACCAGAACCGCCGGCCGGCGGCCGAAGCCGACCCGGCCTGCGAACCCACTTTTCCGGTACTCCTCGAGCACCGAGCCGTTGCCGTGGTCTGAGGCCCGGTCAGCCGCCATGGTTCAGATGACCCCCTTGTCCGCGAGCGCGACCAGGTCATCATCGCTCAGACCGAGGACCTCGCCAAGCACGGTCCGGGTGTGCTCGCCCACCGCCGGACCGGCCCACTCGGTGCGGCCGGGCGTGCCCGTGAGTTTAGGGATGATGGCCGGCAGCTTGAGAGGCCGGCCACCGGCGTCCACGGTTTCGAACAGGCCTCGGGCCTGGTAGTGAGGGTCGTCCACCATGTCGGCAACGGTGTAGATCAGCCCGGCCGGGACTCGCGCCTCCTCGAGGGCGGCGAGGACCTCGGAGGCGGCCAGGGTCCGGGTCCAGTCGGCGATGGCGCCATCGACGTGCTCCTGGTGCTCGACGCGGCCGACGTTGTCGGCGAGCTTGGGATCTTCGGCCAGATCGGGCCGGCCGGCGGCGGTCATGAGTCGCTTGAAGATCGAGTCGCCGTTGCCGCCGATGATGATGTATCTGCCGTCGCAACAGGGGTAGGTGTTGGTCGGCACCACGCCGGTGATGGTGGTACCGGACGGGCCCCGAACCATTCCGAGCCGGTCGTACTCGGGGATCGCCGCCTCCATCATGTTGAACACCGCCTCGAAGATCGCGACGTCGACGACCTGGCCGGAGCGGCCGGCTTGGCGGTCCCGGTGGTAGAGGGAGAGCAGGATGCCGAAGGCGGTGTGGAGGCCGGTCAGGGAGTCGCCGAGGCTGAGGTTCTGGCGCACCGGCGGCTGGCCGGGATAGCCGTTGACGTAGCGCAGCCCGCCGACTCCCTCGCAGACCGAGGCGTAGCCGGGGCGAGAGGAGTATGGACCGTATTGGCCGTAGCCGGAGACCCGGGCGTAGATGAGCCCCGGGTTGGCCGGCCGGAGGTCGTCCGGGCCGAGGCCCCACGCCTCCATGGTGCCGGGCCGGAAGTTCTCGATCAGGACGTCGACCTCGGCGGCGAGACGGCGCACCAGGTCCCGCCCTTCCTCGCTCTTGAGGTTGACGGTCACCGAGCGCTTGTTGCGGCCGAGGCTGTACCACCACAACGAGGTGTCACCCTCGACCGCCCGCCAGCCGCGCACCGCGTCGCCCTTGCCGGGGGCTTCGATCTTGATCACGTCGGCGCCGAAGTAGGCGAGCAGGGTGCCGGCAAAGGGACCTGCCATGAGCTGCCCGAGCTCGAGCACCCTGACGCCCGACAGGGCCTTGTCATCCATCGCCATGAGCGTCCCTTCCAGAGCGGCCGGCGGCCTCAGCGATCACGGCCGTCGCTTCGACTCCCGTTCCGCGGACCGGTGGTCCGACTCGTGCTGTCTGCTCTTTCAAAATGAACCCGAGAGGCGTATCATGGTTCTAATGTTATATTGTCCGTGCAATCTGTCAATATTACGGTGTGACAATGTCCGTGATAGGATCCGCTCGGCTGGCCTGGAACTCAATTCGCCAGGTCGACGCACTCATGGAGGGGCGGGGAATGGACCGGCCGTCCCTCGTTCGCCGGGCCGCCTGGCGGTGGTGCAGCCGACCGTTTCCGTGGATGAACCGGGACTGAAGCGACAGAGGTGACGGAAGATGGCGCCACGAGATCCCTCCTCACCGTCGGACAACGGACAGCCTGCCGGGGCGTTCGTGGACTCCAGCGTGCCGTTGTATTACCAGCTGGCCACGGTCTTGCGCGAGAACATTATCTCGGGCCGCTACGTCGTCGGCGACAAGTTCCCCACCGAGGCCGACCTGGTGGAGATGTACGCGGTGAGCCGGGCGACGGTCCGCGGCGCCCTGCAGAACCTCAAGGACGAGGGTCTGATCCGGCGCGAGGCGGGCCGCGGGACCTTCGTGTCGGGTTTTCCGGAGTTCACCGGTACGCTGAAGATGGATGGCACCCTCAACGGGCTCATCGCCATGGGTCTTGCGACCTCGCCGCGCTTGGTCGAGCTGCAGGAAGTGACGGTCACCCCTCAGCAGGCCGAGGTGCTGGGGATGGAGTCCGGGACCCACGCCATCCGCGCGTGCCGGGTGCGGTACTACAAGGGCAACCCGTATTGCTACATCGTCAACACCCTGCCGCAGCACATCGGGCGTCTGATCAGCGAGTCGGACTGGGAGAGCGGCTCGATCCTCAAGCACCTCCAGACCCACCACAACGTCACGCTCGGTGATGCCGACGAGTATGTCCGGGCCACCGTTGCCGACGCCCACCTCGCCCGCCTCCTCCAGGTCCGCATCGGAGCGCCGCTGCTCCAGGTCGAGTACCTGATTCGTGACGTCGACGGGCATCCCGTGGAAACCCCGGTCATCTTCTACCGCAGTGACATCCACGCCTTCACCCTGCGCCTGACCTGGTCGCACGAGGGCCCCGGAGGAGGCGAGGGGTGGTCGCTGCGCGGCGAGTGACGGAGCCCGCCGTCAGGTCTGCCGCGGGCCGGGCGATCGGCGTCGCCTGCATCGTGTTTCGAGCCGACCCCTTCCGGAGGTGACCGTGCCCCGCACCCTGGCCGAGAAGATCCTCCTCGCGCACGCCGACGTCGACGACCTTCAGCCGGGCGACATCGTCCCGGTTCGCTGCGACCTGGTGCTCGCCAACGACGTGTCGGGACCGGTGGCGTTTGACGCCATGGAGCGGATGGGCGCCGATCGGGTCTTCGACCCCGACCGAGTGGTCATGGTCGCAGACCACTTCATGCCGGCCAAGGATGTCCGCTCCGCCGAGCTTCAACAACGGCTCCGCCAGTGGTCGTACGACCAGGGGGTGAACTTCTTCGACCAGGGCCGAGGCGGGATCGAACACGCCGTCCTGGTCGAGGAGGGCTTCGTGGTACCGGGCATGGTGATCGCGGGCGGTGACTCGCACACCTGCACCTACGGCGCCCTCGGGGCCTTTGGAACCGGGCTCGGGTCCACCGACATCGCCTGTTGCCTGGCCCTCGGCGAGTTCTGGCAGAGCGTGCCAGGCACCATCCTGATCGAGCTCGAGGGGAGTCGGGAACGGTTCGTCACCGGCAAGGACATCATCCTTGCTGTGATCGACGTGCTCGGTGTCGCCGGGGGCACCGGCAAGGTACTGGAGTTCGTCGGCGGCGGCGTGGCGTCGCTGGTTATGGACGAGCGCCGGGCGGTCGCCAACATGGCAGTGGAGTCGGGCTCGGAGACCGGGCTCTTTCCGGCCGACGAGGTCACCGCCGCCTATCTCGATGGTCGAAGCGAACGGCAGTGGCACTCGCTGCGGTCGGACCCCGACGCCTGCTTCGCTGATCGTCTGACCATCGATCTCGACCGGCTCGAGCCGTTGCTGGCGCTGCCGCCGTCGCCCGGCAACGTGGTCCCGGTCGGCGACGCGACCAGACGGCGCATCCACCAGGTCTACATCGGCAACTGCGCCAACGGCACCATCACCGACCTCCGGCAGGCGGCGGCGGTGCTGCGGGGCCGCACGGTCCACCGGGGGACGCGGGCGATCGTCGTGCCGTCGAGCCGCCGGGTCTACCGGCAGGCCCTCGAGGAGGGCCTCATCGAGGTCTTCGTCGACGCCGGCGTGGTGGTCTCCACCCCCACCTGCGGCGCCTGCTTCGGCGGCCACATGGGAATCCTCGCGCCGGGTGAGACCGCGGTGGCCACCACCAACCGGAACTTCACCGGCCGCATGGGCTCCGACCGCGCCGAGGTCTACCTCGCCAACGCCTGGGTGGCGGCGGCGGCGGCGGTGGCCGGTGAGATCGTCGACCCGGCGCAGGTGGTGGGGGAGGTGGCGACGTGATCATCGAAGGCGCTGCGGTGGTAATCGACGCCGACGACGTCAACACCGACGTCCTCTACCCGGGACCCTTCCTCAACATCGACGATCCGGAGCGGATGAAGCACCACCTCTTCGACGGCCTCGACCCGTCCCTGCGCGACCGGCTCGGCGGCGACACCGTCCTGGTGGTGGGCGACAACTTCGGCGGCGGGTCGTCGCGCGA
Source organism: uncultured Thermoanaerobaculia bacterium (assembly GCA_964641415.1). Classification (GTDB taxonomy): domain Bacteria; phylum Acidobacteriota; class Thermoanaerobaculia; order Thermoanaerobaculales; family Sulfomarinibacteraceae; genus JAHECW01. The sequence continues at coordinate 47,153 of CAZXMW010000018.1, forward strand.
GCACGTGCCGCTGGCCATGCAGGCGTGGGGCATCCGCGCAGTGCTCGGGCGCTCCTTCGCCCGGATCTTCGCCCGCAACGGCATCAACCTCGGGCTGCCGGTGATCACCTGCCCGGAGGCGGTGGCGGCGGCGCGGCCGGGCTCGACGATCCGGATCAGGGCCGAAGAGGGCCTGGTCGAGGTCGACGGCCGCAGCTTCCGCGCGGCGCCGCTGCCGCCCTTCATCCTCGACATGGTGCGCCGGGGCGGGCTGGTGCCCTGGGTGCGGGCACGGCTCGCCGAACGCGCCTGACTCAAGCTCGCCACCGACCCGGAACAGGTTACGGCCGAAGAGCTCGCGCCGCTCGAACAGGCGGTGCATCTCGACCGCCTCGTCGAGGCCGGCGATGCGGCTGACCGGGGCCCGCCAGCGGCCGCTGCGAAGGGCGTCGTGGATCCCCTCTTTTTCGATTCCGCCGGTGGCTGCGGCGGCGACGTAGACCATGAAGCCGCGGACTGCGATGGACTTGGCGTAGAGCTCCCGGCTGATGTCCACCGGCGGAGCATAGCCGCCGACGGCGCCGATGTAGATGACCTGGCCGAGTGGCGCCAGGGCGGCGAAGTTCTTCGGCGCCTCCGGTCCCGCGACCCCGTCGATGACGAGGTCGGCGCCGCGTCCGGCGGTGGCCGCCACCACCTGTTCGACCCAGTCCGGCGCGCGGCTGTCGACGAGGTGGTCGAAGCCGAAGGAGCGGGCGAAGTGGAACTTGGCGGGCGCGCACAGGCCGACCACATCGGCCCCGGCCTCCTTGGCGATCTGTGCCGACATGGCGCCGATGGCGCCGGCTGCGGAGTGGAGGAGGACGGTGTCGCCGCTGCGGATTCGTCCGGCGGTGTGGAGCACGTGCCACGAGGAGTAGACGCAGGTGTGGAAAACGGTCCCGAGCACCCAGTCGAAGCCGTCGGGAATCTCGATCAGGGCGTCGGCGGCGGTGACGGCAAGCTCGGCACACCCTCCCCAGTGGCGTTCGGACACCACCCGGCGGCCGATCCACGCCGGGTCGACGCCGGCGCCGACCGCCTCGACCAGGCCGCTGAACTCGATTCCCGGCGTGAACGGAAAGTCGGGCGCCATGTAGGCCACCCGCGCTGCCCGCGCGTGAGTGTCGAGGGGGTTGAGAGTGGCGTAGGCGACCCGGATCCGGACCTCGCCGGGGCCGGGCTCGGGGATCGCCACCCGGCGCAGCTCGAGGACCTCCGGGGGTCCCGGCGTATCGGCCACGAGAGCGAGCATCGTGTTCATCACGGTTCCTCCATTCACGGGCGGTTCGAGCGGCCGGCCGCGGTCCCCGCCGCGACCGGTTGCGGCCGGCGCCGCCGCCGTCGACGACGACGGTGCGGATTGGATCGCGGTCCGCTATGGTTGCAGGAGAGGGAGGCAGTATGAAACGCCGCCGGGTCTTCGTGATCGCAGCCGTCGTCGTCGCCGCGATCGGCGCCGCCGTTTCGTGGAGCCAGGACTTCGAGGTCAGCCGGCAGAGCAGGTATCGCGTCTGGTACACCTCGCCGGACATCAAGGTCGAGCTCGGACACCACTGGGCCGAGCGCCACCTGGGCGATGGGTGGCTGATCCTCAAGGTGTCCATCGCGGGCAGCTCCGGCGGGGTCACTGCCGTGGACCGCGACGAGGTCCGGGTGCGAAGCCCGGCCGGCGAGGTCATCGAGCTGCCGAGCCAGTCCGAGTTCCGGGAAGGGCTTGGCTCGTACCGCGTGGCTCTGGAAAGGGAGGACGCGTGGGGGCCGGCATCGCCGCGCTTCGAGGCCTCCATGGCGCGCGCTCAGGAGTGGTTCTTCAGTCCGCCTGGCATTTACGTCCACCGCGACACCATCTACCCCTCGACCTTCCGGTACCACACCGGACCCTTGGTGTTCCGGGTTCCCGGCGGTGTCCAGCCGGGTGAGTGGACCCTGATCGTCGACCTCGAGGAGACCAAGGTTCGTCTTCCCTTCGTCCTTGGCCGCAGCGGCTGAGCAGGTGGCCGGAAGCCCTACTCGAGCGCGGCGGCGAGCTGGGCCCGGCGGTCCTGCTCGCTGTCGATGTAGTTGAGCCACTGAGCGGCGATCTGGCGGCTCCGCTGATCGGTCTGAGCGGTGATGAAGGCCTCCCGGGCGTCGTCGAAGCGGTTGAGTTCGAAGAGCGCCTGGCCGAGCATCACCTGCACCTGGTCGGGCCGGTTGAGCCCGCCCTTGCGGAGGGCGCTGCGGGCCGCGGTCACCGACTCCTCCCAGCGCCCCAGGTTCATCAGGGTCTGGGCCAGGATGACCTCGATCTTGCCGTCCGGAGCGAGCTCCGAGGCTCGTTTCAGGGCCGGGATCGCGCGCTCGTCCTCTTGGGCCATGGACCAGGCCTGGGCGAGCAGCCGCCAGTGCTCGAAGGTCGACCCAACGGTGCCGTCCCCGAGGCCCTTCTCGAGGATCTTGCCGGCTCTCAGGTAGACCTCGTTGTTGAGCAGCAGGCTGACCAGGCTCAGCACCTCGGTCTCCTGGTCCAGGAAGCCCTGCAGATAGGCCAGCTCGAGGGTGTTGAGTTGCTTGGCCTGGTTCTCGAGCTCGCCGTAGAGGCTCGCCAGCTGCATCCAGCACTGCTTCTTCGGCCAGCGCTCGATGAGCTCGTGGAGGATGTCGATGACCTGCGGGTACTCCTTGAGTTCGTAGTGGAGGACCCTGAGCAGGAGGTAGGAGTGCTCCTTGACGGGCTCTCCGGCGTGGCGGGTGAGCTCGATGACCTTGCGGGCCGGCGCCAGCGCCTCGCGGTGCTTGCCCTGCTGGTAGTAGGCCTGGGCCATCATCTCGTAAGCCTGGCGGCTGGGGTCCGGGGTCATGTCGAGCCAGCGCTGCAGCGAGTCGACCGAGAGCTGCCACTGTTCGCGCGAGAAGTAGAGCTGGGCCAGGGTGTAGAGGGTCGATGTGGTCAACGCCTCGGGCAGGTCGGGCTGGGTGAGCAGCTGCTCGTAGGCCTTGACGGCCTTGGCCAGCTGGTCCTGGGAGTAGTAGATGAAGGCGGAGAGGTTGAGCAGCTGCGCCCGCTCGTAGTTGTTGAGCTCTCCCTTGCCGAGCTTGTCGAGAATCTGGAGCGCCTCTCCGTAGCGCTCGGCCTCGGCCGCCTCCTGAGCCTTGGCGAGCTCCTTGTAGGTCGCTTCACGCATCGACGCGGTCTCCTGGGTCGCGAGGTCGCCCAGCGGCTGCTCAGCCTCCTCTTCCTGCGCCGCCATCGGTGACGCCAGCGCGAGCACCAGCGCGGCGACCAGGAGCCCGCCGCGGGCGGGGCCGGCCGGTCGCCTCGAGAACCTGGTGGCGGGTGTTGTCATGCCTGCCTCCGCCTCGTCAGTCTTCCAGCTTGAAGGTGATCTTGTTGAGCACGCCGTGGACCTCGATCGGCTCGCCGTTGACGATCCTCGGCTTGTACTTGAACTTGAGGGCCGCCGCAACGGCGGCCTTGTTGAAGATCGTGCTCGGTTCGAACTCGACCACGTGCGGGTTCTTGACCGACCCGGTCTTGGTCACCGTGAACTCGACGATGACGTAGCCTTCGATGCCCCGGTCGATGGCGCGCTGCGGGTAGATCGGCGCCACCTTGACGATCGGCAGGTAGTCGCCGTCGGCACTGCCGGCCGCGATGCCGAAGCCGGGGGAGACCGAGATGCCCACGTCCGCCACCGGCACCGGCGCGTTGTGGACGGCCGTCACCGCATGGGTGTCGCCGCCGAGGTTGGTGGACTCGTCCATGGACGACTGCGGGGACTCCGGCGGCGGCTGGTCGGGGTTGGCCGGCCGGTCGGGCTTGGCGCGCTTGCTCTCCAGGCGCTCCTCTCGCTTGACGCGGACGAAGTCGACCACCCGCGTTACCGTGACCTCGGTGATCGCGGTCTGGCCGGAGGCGATCAGGGCCTGCATCAGGAAGATCAGGCTCGACGCCACGATGGCGCCTGCGACGACGGCGACAATCAATCTCACCATGGCTCAGTCTTGGGCGGCGATGGAGACATTGTAGACCCCAGCCTGGCGTGCCGCGTCCATGACCTGGATCAGCATCTCGGTGGTGGAGTTCTTGTCGGCCTGGATCACCACGCTGCCCTGCGGGTTCTCGGCGTGCAGGCGCTCGATGTTGGCGCGCACCGCTCGCGGGTCCACCTGCCGCCGGTCGACCCAGATCTGCCCGGTCGCGGTGATCGCCACCAGGATGTTGCCCTGCTCCTTGACCACCGCGGTGACCGCCGACGGCCGGTCGACCTCGATCCCCGACTCCTTGACGAAGGACGCCGTCACGATGAAGAAGATCAGCATGATGAAGACCACGTCGAGCATCGGGGTGATGTTGATCTCGGTCTCGTCGTCCGCGTGGTGGACGTTGGAGAATACTCGCCGCATAGCTTCACCTCATGGTCGTCAGTTTGGCCCGCAGGTGCTCGACCCGGCGGTGGGCAAAACGGGCCAGCAGGGTGGAGGCGAAAACACCGGAGAGCGCGGCCACCATCCCGGCCATGGTCGGGATCGTCGCCTTCGAGACGCCGGCCGCCATGGACCGCGGATTGCCGGTTCCCGAGAACGCCATCACCTCGAAGACCTCGATCATCCCGGTCACGGTGCCGAGCAGCCCGAGCAGCGGGCACAGGGCGACCATGGTCTTGATCAGGGGCAGGTGCTTTTCGATGTCGAGCTGGACCCTCGAGATCATGGAGTCGCGGATCCGGCGCGCGTGCCACGACCGCCGCTCGAGGCGGGCGTGCCAGATCGCCATGGTGTCGGCGATCACGGTTCTGAGCCCGGTCCGGTAGTAGATCATCCGCTCGAAGATCAGAACCCACATGACGAAGGTCAGCATGCCGATGGCGAGCAGCACCGGACCGCCCATCTCGAGGAAGTCGCGGACGCGTTCGTACCAGTCGAGCAAACGGTACATGTACTACTCCATCAGCTCGATCCGGCGGGCGGCGCGCCGACGCCCGCGGCCGTCACCGCGGCCGTTACCGCGCCGTTGCCGTTGCGCGACTTCTCGGCGTGGTCGGCGACGATGCCTGTGCTCTGCCGCTCGAGGACGTGGATGATGCGGCGGCTGCGGCCCGTCACCACGGTGTGCAGGAGCACGGTGGGGATCGCCACCGTCAGACCGAGAACCGTGGTCACCAGCGCCTGCGAGATGCCCCCCGCCATGAGCTTGGGGTCACCGGTTCCGAACAGGGTGATCGCCTGGAAGGTGTTGATCATGCCGGTGACGGTGCCGAGCAGCCCCATCAGGGGCGCGACCACCGCGATGATCTTCAAGAACAGCAGGCCGCGGCTGAGCTTGGGGGCCTCCCGGATGATCGCCTCGCCCATCTTGAGCTCGAGGGTCTCGAGGTCGGCGTCGCGGTACTTCTCGGCGGTCTTCAGGACCCGCCCGAGGGAGCTGTTCTCGTTCACCGTCTTGCTCTTGAGCTGCATCAGCACCTTGCGGCCCTCGAGGCCGAGGACGGTGAGCCGTTCAATGGCGATGAGCAGTGCGAGCGCCCCCAGGGCGATGATCAGGTAGCCGATGAGGCCTCCCTGGGCGATCCGCTCCTTGAGGTTGGGCGTTTGCACCAGGAGGCCGAGGATCGAGCCCCGCGACGGGTCGATGCCGAAGGCCACCGGGCCGTCGGTGGCGTTGAAGATTTCCCGGGTGGTGTTGACGAAGCGCGACTGGGGCTGGCGGGGCAGCTCGATCACGTTGCCGGTCTCGGGGACGAACTGCAGGTAGGCGCCGTCGGCGACGATGTTGAAGGTGCCGACGCGGACCACCTCCTGCTCGACCTCCTCGCCGTCGGCGGTGATCACCTTGGTCGAGAACTTCACGACCTTGCCGGACTCGGTCATCTCACGGTGGAGCTCGAACCAGAGGCGCTCGATCTGCTCCATCGAGGCGAGCCGCGAGGTGCTGCCGAGGGTGGCGGCGAGCTCGGTGAGGAAGACGCCGCGGTCCGGGAACTGGACTGTGGTGACGGAGTTGTCGAAGGTCCCCCGGGTGTCGCCGGCGACCTGCTGGAGCACGCCGAACATCTCCTTGAGCGAGCCGAGCCGGCTGTCGAGGAGCTTGGCGAGCTCGGTGGTCCGGATCTCGTTGCGGTCGAAGGCCCCTTCCAGCTGGTTGCTGCGCCGCTCGAGCTCCTGCTTGCGTTGTCGGGCGGCGGCCAGGAGTCGCTGCTGCTCGGCCTTGGCGACCGCGAAGCGCTGCTCGCGCTCACGGTTTTCCTGGGTCTCCTGGGCCCGGCCCCGCTGCACCATCCGCAGCAGCTCGTCCAGGGATTTTGGGCGGTCCGGGGCGTCAGACTGCGCAAACGCGGTCGCGCTCGCGATGACCATCAATCCGGTGAAGACTCGCTTGATCATCGGACGGCCTCCGGTGCGGCGATCGGGAGCAGGAGGAGATTCGGCGCCACCTGCTTGTGCGCCATCCTGATGCCGGCCCGAATCTGATTGCGGTACTCGGCCGGCAGCGGGATCCAGCTGCTCTGGGCGCCGTCCCACCGGCCGAAGATCTTGGCGTCCACCGTCTGGTAGAGCAGTGCCGTCCGCCCGATCCGGAGGAAGTCGACCTCGCGGGTGGCGCCGGCGATGTCGAGTGTCCCCTTGTAGGCCTCGATCGTGCGCCCGTAGTCGTTTTCGATCTCGTAGGCCTCGAGGAGGCGCCGGAACTTCTCGGCCACGCTGACGTCGGAGCGCTCGAGAATGGTCCTCAGGAAGGCGACCCGCTGCCGCCGTTCCTCAAGCAGGAAGGGCACGTCGAGCCCCACGAACTGCTCGAGGCTGTCGATCATCTTGAGCATGAGCGGGGTCACCTGGCGCTCGATGATGCTGACCTGGTCGATGGACTGGTTGAGGTCAGTCATCTCCTGATTCTGGTTCTCGAGCTGCTTCTGGAGCAGGGCGTTGTAGACCTCGAGGCCGTCGATCTCCTTCATGATCGCGCTGTACTGGCGTTCCAGGCTCCGGGTCTCGTCCACCGTCTGGTCGATGTTGGCCTGGGACCGCCGCGCCGCCTCGTCCATGGACGCGGCGGCGTCGAGAGCGCCCGTGACCTCCTGAGCTCCGACGCCTCCGGCGGCACACACCAGCCAGAGAACCACTGCCACTGCCGATCCGACCTGTATGCTCCGAGTCATATCCCTCTTCCTTTGATGTACGTCTGGCTCGTGATGGAAACCAGGTGACGCCCCGCCGACGCCGTCCGACGATTGCTTCCCGTGCCCCCACCGCCGACGGGCTGCACCGCGGCCGACCATTGCGTCGTTGCGGCGGCTTCGGGCGCTGAGTCTCACGGGTTGCACCTCCGTGGTACCAATGTACTAAACTTATGACCAATTCACAAGCGGTCGACCCGAGCGAAATTTATGTCGCGGAGGCGGGCTCAGGGGAGCTCGGGGAGGGCTTCTGGGAGGAGGGTCCGGACCCGCGGCCATTCGAGGGCGAACCAGGGGGTGAAGTCCCGGGGGCGGGCGGCGAGCTCGCGGTCCAGGTCGGCCGGGGCGATCCAGCGGACGGCGGCGATCTCGGTCGGGTTGGGGCGCGGCGGGTCGGCACTGACGCCGGCGAAGACCCGGCACACTTCGCGCTCCGAGCCGGCCTCGCCGAAGCGCGCGTGGTAACGGAAGGTGAAGAGGTGGTGGAGCGTTGCGACCATCCCGAGCTCCTGGACGAGCCGGCGCGCGGTGGCATGGTCCATGGTCTCGCCGCGGCGCGGGTGGCTGCAGCAGCTGTTGGACCAGAACAGAGGCCACAGCCGCTTGTCGCTGCTGCGCCGCTGCAGCAGCAACGCGTCTTCCGGGTTGAAGACGAACAGGGAGAAGGCCCGGTGCAGGATCCCCTCGCCATCGTGGCAGGCGCCCTTGTCGAGGTGGCCGATCTCTCGGTCGGCCTCGTCGACCGGGATGAACTCCTCGTCGTCGCTGGAGACGGTCTCCGGGTCCCGGGTCCCGGGCCTCGGGCCGTTCAGCCAATCCGGACCTCCATCGCCTGGTAGCCGGCGTCCTCCTCGTCGTCGTCCACGACCCGCGCCCGCACGGCCAGCGGCACCGGGGCGGCAATGGCGCGGCTGCCGTAGACCACCGCGTGCTCGCCGAAGAGGATGAACTTGCCATGGCCGGCGGCGAGCTCGGCGCGCTCCTCTGGGGCCATGTCGGCCCCGATCTGGGCGCGGACCTCGGCGACGATCTCCTGGGCATTCCAGACCTTGATTTAGCCCGACTCCACGAGGCGTTCGACCACCGTGTCGAAGATCTCCGGTGTGGCGCCGGCCGCCGTCGCAACGCTGCGGGCGTGCAGGGTCATGTGCCCCCGTTGGATGCAGTCGGTGATCAGCGCCCTGAGGGCCGGGAAGTTCTGGGCGAGGCCGACCGCGGCCATAAGCTCGGCGAGCTCCTGGGACGACCCCACCCGGGTCAGGCGCAGGTTCATGCTCACCGACGGGTTGGACTGCATGGGCCCGCCGACGATGCCGACCCGCAACGGCAGCTCGATGGAGCCGACCAGCGCGCCGTCCTCGCCCCTGGTCCAGAGCGACAGCGCCGTGTAGTGCGGGCCGCGCGCGGCGTAGGCGTGGGCGCCGGCCTCCACGGCCCGCCAGTCGTTGCCGGTGGCCAGCGCCACCGCGTCGATACCGTTCATGATTCCCTTGTTGTGGGTCGCGGCGCGGTAGGCGTCGACGGCGGCGAACTGGCTGGCGATGATGATGATGTCGCCGCGCACCTGGTCGCCGTCGTGGCCGTTGCCGGTGAGGGCGGTTGGAGGGATCGCCACCTGCGCCCCGACCAGGGAGCGGTCGGCGAGGTTGGAACGGAGGGGACGATCACCTCACGCAGCCCGTCGGAGTCTGTGATTCGACGCTTCATCCGCGACCAAGGTCTTCGCGTCGCGGCCAAAGCCCCCGACAGTCGCCACGCCTTCGCCAAGAGCGACCCCAACCAGCTGTGGACCCTCGACTTCAATTACGGGCCGCGACTTTCCGGAATCAGGACAAGGCCGCGGCTCCTGGCCATCATCGACGACGCCTCACGCTTTGTCGTCCTCGGCGCCTTCCTGGCCTCCGAGGCCTACGCGGACCTCGACCCCGGCCTGGTCGATGCCTTCGTCCGCCACGGCCTCCCGCTGGCGATCTGCTGCGACAACGGCGCCGCCTTCGCGACCGGCGATGTGGCTCTGTCCTGCGCTCGGTTCGACGTGGCACTGGTCCACACACCGCCTTACCAGCCCCAGGGCCCCTTCGACCCAGACGTCGACTCCGACTTCGTCGCCGAGTTCGCCGACGGCTTCCCCAACGTCGACCTCCTCGAACAGGTCAAAGCCTTCCGCTGGCATTACGACGGCAAACCGGCCAACCACTTCAAAAGCCTCCGGCACGCCATCCGACGCTGGCTCGCCAACGCCCTCGCCTTCGACCGCCAGCCCTTCTGAGGCCCACCTGCCACCCCCGCTAACCCGTCGAGGGCACGGCGCCGCCGTGCCCTCGACCCCTATTCGGTCAACCTGCTACCCCACATCCCGTGGCCACAAATCGACCGATCGACGACACCAGAGATCGACCGGGAACAGCAGGGGCCCTCCCGGAAGCCTGGTCATGGCCTGGAACACGACATGGAACAGCCTGCTGATGGACGTCAGGGTGCGGTGAGACGAGACCTCACCTCCCCCCGGGGGGAGGTGCGTCGCGACGTGATCTCAGGGCGACCTTTTCCGGCGAATTGTGCCGTCTTCCCCGGCCGGCGACACCGTCGAGCGGCGCTGATACCCCCAACGGACGGTCGAAATCGGGTGACTCGAGGGGCAAGCGGGTGATCGCCGCCGCTGCCGACCACACTCGCTGACCTTCTCGTCGCGGGGCCGATCCGGCATCAAGGACCGAGGAGGTACCCATGAGTGACGAGAAGAAGCGACACGACATCGCGGTCTTCCGCTTCGGGCTGATCGCGCCCGCAGCAAACCAGACCCATCCAGGGACCCAGGCGGAGTACTTCCGCCGCGTCACCCAGACAGAACTCGACGTCCCCCACGTCGGGCTCGTGCGCTACAAGCCGGAGACGCTCCGGCGCTGGCTGACCG
>CAZXMW010000019.1:0-36557 GCA_964641415.1 uncultured Thermoanaerobaculia bacterium
CAGCCGGGTCACTCTATCCGAGCGCCGGTGGGTCAATTCTCGCGAGCGCCGACGGTCTCGACCCGCTCTTCGGGATGTCAACTGTTTGAAAAATAATAGCTTTTACCTCAAAAGACCGAGGGGGATTGACCTCTCCGGGGGTTGGCACAGCCCTTGCTGTAGAGCGGTAGAGATCCAGAGCGAGCAGGACTTCAACGAAAGGAGAGCACCATGAGCAGCCATGACGACGACCGAATCCAGGCCCTTGAAACCGAGGAGGGCGAGCTGTCCGACGACGAGCTCGACGGAGTGTCCGGCGGGATCGGCGGGGTCTTCCGGCCGATCAGCCCGACCCCGGTGCGGCCGCGCTTCGAGGACCCTCTCACCGCCTTCGAAGACCCGCTGACGGCGTTCGAGGACCCCCTCACGGCCATCCCCCGGCCGTAGCCGGAATTCGAATTCGTGCCGGGTGGGATGACGAAGCCGGTCTGCTGATCGTGGGCCTCGAGCCGGTTGGAGATTTGGCGAGCATCGTGCCGCGGCGTTTCAGGAGACCGGCCGGCTCATCCCATCCGGCGCGTGTCCGGGCTGCCTGCGACGATGGATCAGGGCGTCTCGGGCCGCGGATCAAGCCGGCGCGCCTCGGCCTTGACGACGGCGATCCCGGTGTCGCCGGGGTTGATTTCGGCGGCCTTTGCGAGGGCGGCAGCGGCGTTGTCGAGGTCGATCACCGGTGATCGTCCCTGGTTGATCGTCCAGGCGGACCGAACCAGCAGGAGCTCGGCGCTTCGCAGATGGGCCGAGGCGAGGTCGGGGTTGGCCTCGATCGTTTCAGCCACGGCCGCGAGCCCCTCGGCCACCGCCGGCGAGGGGTTGTCTCCGTGCTGCGCCAGCCAGCGGGCTTCGACAAGATAGACCAGCGACGACCGGCTGAGGCCGGTGGCGTCGGTGGGGTTGATGGCTCGGCCGGCGGCGATGGCTGCGCGCGCGCGGGACAGTCTTGCGCCGGGGTCGTCGCCGTTGAGACGGTCGTGCTCGGCGATCAGCGCCAGCGCCTCGGCCTGGAGATAGTGCGGCGCCGCCCAGTCAGGGTAGCCGCCGGCGGATGCTTCGAGCAGCTCGAGGCTCCTGACCAGCCTCGGCTCGGGGTCGAGCCCCCGTCGCAGCTCCCCGATGGCGGCCTCGAGCAGGGTCTCGCCGAGGTTGTAGTGGGCGGTGTAGAAGCTCGGGTTGAGCTCGATGGCGCCCTCGTAGGCGGCGACGGCACGGTCGAAGTGCGCGTCGGCGTCGTCGCCGCGATCGCGGGCCGAGATCGCGAGCTGGGCGTGGGCGATGCCGAGGTTGACGTGGCCGCCGACGATCTCGGGCGCGAGGTCGACCGCCTGTGCGGCCGCCTCGGCTGCCGCCTCGAAGTACTCGTCGGCGGGCTGGCCGTGGTTTCGAGCGTGGTCGCCGAGATAGAGCAGGGCGGAGGCCAGGCTCATGTGCGCGCCCGCGTCTGAAGGCTGGAGGCGGATCGCCTCGCGATAGGCGGCGACGGCGCCGACGAACTCGTCGCGTGGCTCCTCGCCGCGGGCGGCCAGGAGGTTGGCGGCGATCCGGTGGGTGACGCCGAGCAGAACGTACGGCGTCGGATTCTCCGGCGCCGCCTCGATGGCGGCGCGGGCGTGTCCGCGGGCCTTTTCGAGGGCGTCGGCGTCCTGTCTGCCCTGGTACATCTCATACCCGGCCCAGTAGCGGTAGGCACGGCCCGCCTCGATGTGGGCGGCGGCCGAGTCCGGGTCGGCGGTCAGCGCCTGGCTGCAGGCGTCGAGGGCGGCGTCGCGGGCGGGTCGGAGGTCGCCGCCGGACTCCCAGAACTGGTTGCGCAGGGCGCCGACCCAGAGCCCGCACAGCTGCTGGTATGGTCGCGGGTCGCTCTCGCCGACCCGGGCGGCGGATCGAAACGCGGTCTCGGCGTCGGCGAAGGCGGCAGCCGCGATTGGCTGGTCGCCGGAACGCGAGGCGTCCTCGAACGCCTGCCGGTGGATGGCGCCGGCGAGCAGGTCCCCCTGATAGAAAAACGGGTCGCTGTGCTCGAGATCGGCGAGGTGGGTCAGCGCCTCGTCGCGGTCGCCGGCAAACCAGGCGAGCGCCGCGGCGAGGTAGTGCGGATGCTCGGTGACGCCCCGACACAGCTCGAGGTAGCTGAGGGCCGGGTCCCGGTAGGTCCGCTCGGCCCACTCGACGGCGGCCTCGCGGCGCGCCGACTCACGAATGGCAGCGGCCTCCTCGAGCTCTGCGCGGTAGAGCTCGGCGAGGCTCAGGCCGAGGGCGTACGACAGCTCGGGCGAGCGGTTGCCGAGCTCCCAAGCGCGGCTCAGGCGATCGTGCGCCCGGGCAGCCTCGCCGAGGGCCAGGTGGCCGCGGCCGACGGCGAAGTGGGCGAGGGCGCGCGACGGCCGATCGTAGTCGCCGAGATGCTCGTCGATGTCGGCCATCCGAGCCCGGACGACCTCGTGGGTGGGTCGGATGTCGTGCAGGGGCAGCAGGTAGGCGCGGCCGAGCTGACCCTCGATCCGCTCGACCTCGCGGCCGAGGCTCTGGGCGATGGCGGCGCGGCGGGTGGCGGTTCGGCGCTCGTTGACGGCGAGGCCGGCGAAGGTGAGCACCGCGAGCAGCCCGGCGAGGGCGGCAGCGGCGGTCTTCGGGTTCCTGCGCGCCTTGAGCCGGATCCGGGTCATGACGCCGGTTCGCCGGGCGACGACCGGCTCGCCGCGGAGGAAGCGGTCGAGGTCGTCGGCAAGCTCGCGGGCGGACGAGTAGCGCCGTTCGGGCGCCTTCTCGAGGCAGGTCATGACCACGGTCTCGAGATCCCGGGGAACATGCGGTGCGCGCGCCTTGAGCGGCGGCGGATCGCCGTCCAGGAGATGCACCAGGACCTCGACGGTGCTGTCGCCGGCGAAGGGCCGGACGCCGCCGATGAGTTCGTAGAAGATCACTCCGAGGGAGAAGACGTCGGTGCGCCGGTCGATCGCGTCCGTGTCGCCGCGGGCCTGCTCGGGCGACAGATAGCCGGGGGTGCCGACGATCTGGCCGGTCAGGGTGAGGCCGGCGAGCTCCTCCATGCGCGCGATGCCGAAGTCGAGGACATAGGGGTGGGGCTCGCCGCCGTCGTCGGTAACCAGGATGTTGGCCGGCTTGAGGTCGCGGTGGACGAGGCCGGCGGCGTGGGCGGCCTGAACGGCGTCGGCGACCCGCCGCACCAGCAGCACCTTCTGCTCCAGGCTCAGGTCGCGGGCCGCCTCATCGAGGGGCCGGCCGTCGACGTACTCCATGGCGATGTAGGGGCAGCCATCCTCGTCGCCGACCTCGTAGACCTTGCAGACGGACGGGTGGTCGACCCTGGCCTGCGCTCGGGCCTCGCGCAGCAGCCGCTCGACGAGCACCGGGTCGTCGTGGCGCAGGTACTTGAGCGCGACGAAGCGCTCGAGGTCCGGGTCCCAGGCCTTGAAGACCTCGCCCATTCCGCCCGATCCGATCGGTACCGCAGTGTCGTGCTTCATCGGGTCACCGCGATCTCCGGAGGCGGCGGGCTGAGATCAACGTTGGTGTCGTGCATACGTGCGCATTCTCACCGAACGCCCCTCTTTGTGCAACGATCGAAGATGCGGCGAGTCCGGAGGCGGCGACCATCCGGCGGTCGGGTTCCGGCGATCAGGGTCCGGTGACCGCCTGCAGGGTGTCGAAGGGGTTGGCGGCGCCGATCGGCTGGTAGTCGGCGATGAGCAGCCAACCGACGCGGCTTGGGTCGAGGCCGGTCAGGGACACCTCGAGGACGAGCTCGCCGGTGGCGCCGTCGGCCAGGGTCGGAATCGCCGTGCTCCGTGCCTTGGTGACGTGGGGCACCGCGTTCGGGTCGAAGGGCTCCTGCCAGAGCAGGGCGGTGAGGCTGGCATCGTTGGCAGCCGACAGTACGGTGCCGCTGCGGTTGGTGAGGCGGACGTCGAAGCGGAGGATGCTCCCCGACCGGGTCGCCTCCACCGTCATCGCAGCCGTCGCCGGGCGCTGCAGCGAGCTGGTGATCATGGCGGAGTAGACGCGCTCGAAGTCCTCGTCGCCGTTGCTGATGTCGTGGCCGCTGTCGGTCATGACCAGGGGCAGGTAGACGGTCCCCGGGTTGGTGTTGGCCTCGAGCCAGCGCTCGAGGCGGCTGCCGAGGGGGTCGTCCACGTTCTGCTCGATGATGAGCACGTTGTCGTCGGCGAACTCGGCCTTGAGGTCTCGCAGCGCCGCCTCGGCGCCCAGGCAGACCGGACAGCCGAAACGCAGGAAGGACTCGAGGACCGCGAGCCGCGGCTGGGGCGGCAGCGGGTCGACCTCGGTCGCGCCGGGGATGAACACCGCGTCGCCGGACCCGTTGTCGACGACCGAGGCGTAGCAGATGAAGCGGCCACCGGCGCTCGCCGTGCGGGCCACCACGTAGCCGTCGACGACGTCGTCGGCGCCGGCGATGTGGAAGACGTCGTTGAGCTGGCGGTGCTCGAAGGCCCGCAGGTTGCGCGACACCAAGCCGAGGGGCGAGCCGTCGGCGGCGAACAACTCGACGTCCACCGTGATGGTCTCGTCGGTGACGTTGACGAGGCCGACGTTGGTGCGGAAGCCGGTCGAGGGGTCGGGCGATCGGGAGAGCTGGATCAGGGTCGCCCGGGCGCCGGACGGGGTCGCCTGGCCGCCGTCGATGGCAGGCACGGTCTGGCCGTAGGTGCCGGCCGGGTCGTCGTTGTAGGTGCGGCTGGAGACCAGGATGTTGCCGTCGGTGGCCGTGATCCGCAGCGCCGCGGTGCCGGTGTAGCCGAAGTCGGTGGCGAGCAGGTTGCCCAGGCGCAGGCTCTCGCCGGGCGCGAGCGTTCGCTCCATGACGGTGGGGTCGGTGTTGGCCGTGCCGGTCTCGAGGAGCTCGACGGTGAAGGTCGCGCCGCCGTCGTTTGTCGCTTTGATCTGGAGGTCGGTGCGCCAGCTCGTCTGGTTGGCGCCCTCGGCGTTCGCCGCCGCGGGGACGTACGAGGTCTGCGCGGAACCCGAGACCGCGACTGCCACGCACGCCAAGAGCATTGCGAATCGTCGACCCATCGCCCCCTCCCAGCCCGGTATGGGGCCAGTGTACATCGCCCTCGTGCGCGGGCGGAATCGAGTCAGGGCGTTGACGACGACCATCCCGTCAGGTCGCCGTTCTCGAAGCCGTCGCGGAACAGGGTGGTGGCGAAGAAGGCGAGGTCGTCGAGGCGCGCCCGCACCGGCTGATCGGCGAAGTTCTGCCAGGTGAAGACGTGGACCATCGCGGCCACGGACCCGGCGGGCGCCTCAGCCTCGCCTGACCGGAGCTCGGTCCAGGTGTCGAGAGCCGGGTGGCCGACGTCGACGGGTCCATTTCCTGAAGGGCTCGTGCAGTCGGGCTCGGCGAAGAAGAGGAACGACAGGCGGGTGGTGCCGAGCTGGGTCACGTCGGGGTCCGATGGCCAGAAGTACCACGCCGACATTGCATAGCTCCAGAGCTCATCGATCGCGACGCACTGTGAGCACCTGACCTTGCCGTTGTCGGCCAGCGCCAGGACGTCGTGCTGCATGGAACCTGAGACCGCCGAGGTCTGGCGATCGAGGGAGCTCCACGTGGCCGTGCCGTCGGTTGTGGTGCAGATCCAACCGTCGAGCTGGTCGGCAAGGTCGAAGCCCGGGTTGACCAGCAGGTTCTGCGCGACGGCGGGTGAGCTCAGAGCGGCCCAGAGCGCGAATGTGGCTGAAAGTCTGCGCATGGTGTGACCTCCCGGTTCATTGAGTGGTCGCCTTGCGCCCTTGCTTTCGTGCGGCGGGCGGCACGGCAACCTCGGTTCGATGTCGCGGGCCGCTCGGATCGGGAGCTCAGCTTACCACCGCCACGAGCTCACGCACGCCGTGCCGCAGGACCACCGAGTGGGCGACACGAAACGGCTCGAGCCGGCGCTCGACCTCGGCCGGCGTCAGGTCGGGTGCTGACACGAGATCGCTGGTGGCGGCGGCGTACTCGACCTCGCCTGGCCGGACGATGTGGTAGCGCAGAGGCTCGGCGCTCAGGGTCGCGCCGGTGGCGATGATCGCGTGAAGCCGGGCGTCGGGGGCGGCGAGCGCGGTCAGCCGGCGGACCACCAGAATGGTCCGGTCGCCGCTCAGGTAGTTGAGGAGGTCCCAGGTGAGGAGCCGGTCGAAAGCCGGCCCACCGAGGGGGAGGAGGGCGTCGAGCCGATCTCGGAAGACCGCATCGCCGGACGCCGGGTCCTCCCGGTGGATGGCGGCGCTCCACAGACCCGCGAACCGGATCCCGGCCGCGAAGGTGGAGTAGCACTCCAGGTTTCGGCGCGAGGCCGGTCCGAGGTCGAGCACTCTCAGCCCCCGCTCCGGATCGAGGCCTGCGAGAAGCTCCTCGAGCACCGGTGAGCGTCGGACCTCGGGGACGGGGACGGCGCTCGGCGCCGGCGCCCTCTCGGCGCGGCCGCCCGAATTCGGCGGCGCCGATCCGGAGCGGGAGAACATTCAGGCCTCGGCGGTGCTCGGCCGGGAGCTCGACGCCGGGGTCGACGGCGGCTCTGGCTTGCTTCCGGCGTCGCGGACCGGGGTCGGCTTGGACGCCGCCGGGGCCTTGCCCGACATGTCGATGCTGCCGAGGAAGCTGGCGCCGTCCTCGAGCACGACCCTGGGTGCGATGATGTCGCCGGTGACCTTGGACGACGCCCGGAGGACGACCTGCTCCTGACCGCGGACGTTGCCGTCGACCTCGCCTTCGATGGTGACCGTGCGTCCCGCGATGTCGGCCTTGACCCGGCCCTCCGGCCCGACGGTCACGCTGTGCTTCTCGAGGTCGACCTTGCCGTCGACCCGCCCCTGGATCACGAGATCCTCGTCGCCCGTGACGTCGCCGCGAATGGTGATGGAGCGGCCGATGGTCGCTTCGGTGCCGTCGGAGGAAACGGGTTTCCTGGTCGGTCTGTCCGGCGGTGGGGGTGCACTGACCCCGGTTGTCGATTCGCCTGCCGATCGGGTTGTTTCATCCTTCTTCCACATGGGCCCTCCGGGAAGTCGGTGATGCGAGGTCGCGACCACCGTAGCGCCTGGCGGGCCGGTGAAAAAGTGCCCCGGGTCACGCTCCGCCGGTGTCGTGGATTCCGGCCATCCGATCGGGACGGACCCACCGGTCGAAGTCCTCTGCCGTGGCGAGACCGAGATCGACCACCGCCTGACGAAGTGTCGTGCCCTCGGTGTGGGCCTTCTTGGCGACCTTCGACGCGTTGTCGTAGCCGATGTGCGGGTTGAGGGCGGTTGCCAGCATCAGGCTCGACTCGAGGTGCCCGGCAATCCGATCGAGGTCGGGCTCGGTGCCGGCGATGCAGTTGTCGGCGAAGCTGCGACAGCCGTCGGCGAGCAGTCGAACCGACTGCAGCAGGTTGGCGATCAACACCGGCTTGAAAGCGTTGAGCTGGAGGTGACCGCCAGCGCCCGCGATGCCGATGGTGACGTCGTTGCCCATGACCTGGGCAGCGACCATGGTCAGCGCCTCGGCCTGGGTCGGGTTGACCTTTCCGGGCATGATCGAGGATCCGGGCTCGTTCGCCGGCAGCACGAGCTCCGCGAGGCCGGCGCGCGGCCCGGAGCCGAGAAGCCGGACATCGTTGGCGATTTTCATCAGCGACACGGCAGTGGTGCGCAGCGCGCCGCTGACGCCGACCACGGCATCGTGGGCCGCGATCTCGGAGTAACGGTCGGCCGCCGGGACGAAGGGCAGCCCTGTGAGCTCGGCAATCAGCGCCGTCACCGCTTCGCCGAACCGGGGATGGGCGTTGAGCCCGGTGCCGACCGCCGTGCCGCCGAGGGGCAGCTGCAGCAGATCCTCGGCTGCGGTTCGGATGCGCCGCAGGTCGGCCTCGAGCTGGCTCGCCCATGCGCCGGCTTCGGGACCGAGGCTCAGCGGGACGGCGTCCATCAGGTGGGTGCGGCCGATTTTGACGATGCCGCTCCATGCATCGGCCTTGGCGCGAATCGCGTCCCGGAGGTGGACCAGGGCCGGCAGGAGGCGGCGTGAGACGGCGTCGGCGGCGGCGATGTGCATGGCGGTGGGAAAGACGTCGTTGGACGACTGGCCGCGGTTGACGTGGTCGTTGGGGTGGACCGGGTCCTTGCTGCCGAGAACACCGCCGGCGAGCTCGATGGCGCGGTTGGCGATGACCTCGTTGGCGTTCATATTGGTCTGAGTGCCGCTGCCGGTCTGCCAGACGACGAGCGGGAAGTGGTCGTCGAGCTCACCGCGAGCCACCTCGTCGGCGGCCCGCACGATGACAGCGGCGAGTTCGCCCGGAAGCTCGCCGAGCTCGCCGTTGACCGCCGCGGCCGCCCGTTTGACGACGCCGAGGGCCCGGATCAGCTCGGTCGGCTGGGTCTCGGTTCCGATTCTGAAGTTCGCCAGCGACCGCGCGGTCTGGGCCCCCCAGTAGCGGTCGGCGGGCACCTCGATCTGACCCATCGCGTCGCGCTCGGTCCGTGTCGCCATCGTCGCCTCCCGACTATGCAACCGAAGACTCGGGCCGCACGTTCCCGCTGAAAATCGATGTTCAGGGTAGACTGTCTCCCGTCATGCAACGTCTGGGTGAGATCCTGATCGAGAAGGGCGTGCTGTCGCTCGGCGAGCTCCACACGGCGCTCGAAACCTGTCACCGCACCGGCGGCCGTCTCGGGACCCAGCTGCTCGACTTCGGATACGTCAACGAGGGGACTCTGCTGAGCGCGTTGTCGAAGCAGCTTCGAGTGCCGAGCGTGACGCGCATCAAGCTTCTGCACTCGCCGCTGGCGACTCGGAAGCTGCTCCCGGTGAGCGTCGGTCGGCGTCTCCAGGCGGTGGCGTTCCAGTCAACCAGCGATCACGTCAAGGTCGCCATGACCAACCCGAACGACCGTGCGGCGATCGATGAGATCGCCGTGACCTTGCAGTGTCGGGTGGTGCCCCACGTCGCGACCGAGACGGCGGTGGTGGACGCGCTCGGTGAGACCGAGAGCAACGACACGGTGTGGGCGCCTGAGATCGACCGGCCGTCGGTGACGGCCCGCCGGAGCGGCGACGTCGAGGATTGGAACCGGCTCTGGGAGCCGCCGAAGTTCCGTGCCGCGGCACTGTTCCGCTCGACGCTGACGCGAGGGCCCGAGCTCGACGTGGCGCTGGCGACGTTCCCGGATTTGGACTCGGTGGCGGACCGGCCGCTGGTCCGAGCCGAGCCCGAGGTCACCGACGCGAACTTCTCCGAGCTGCTGTACCGCGCGGACCACCGGGACGGGATCGGCTCGGTGCTGAGTCGGTACCTGGCGATGCTGTACGACCGCGTCTGTTTGTTCTCGGTTCACCGCGGAATGATCGGCGGGTGGCTGGCGCGCGGTCGATCGGTGGTTCTCGAGGATCTCCAGAGCTTCTCGGTGGCCGAGGATGACTCTTCGGTTTTCGCTGACGCCGGGCGCTCGGACAGCTATGTCGGTGCGCTGATGGACCAGCCGGCCAATGCCGAGCTCGTGCGGGCCCTGGCCGATCCGGCGCCGACCGAGGTCGTGGTGATCCCGATTCGCGTCAAGCAGCGAACGGTGGCGCTGGCCCTGTGCGACGACCCGGGCGGGTCGATCGCCCAGGACAATCTCGAGCGGGCCTTGCTTGCCTGCCGCAAGGCCGGGGTCGCCTTCGAGGTGCTGATCCTGCGCAAGAAGCTGCTCGCCTGATCGAGCGCCACACGGCTCGCGAATCACGGATGACGAAAATTGTGAATCCCTGTACGAGACCAGTGTGGGCGCCGCAACCGCCGCAGGTGGGCGTATAATCCCAGGCCGACACAGGAGGTGCGGATGGCGACGTACGAGAACCTGACAGAGACCTTCGTCGAGCTCATCCGGCGGGCGTCGACACAGCTCCCCGGCGATGTCGTCCAGGCGCTGGAGACCGGGCGTGCCGGCGAGCAGGCGGGCGGCCTCGCCGACAAGGCGCTCGGGACGATCCTCGACAACATCGAAATGGCGCGTGACACCTCGGCGCCGATCTGTCAGGACACCGGTACGCCGGTGGTCTGGGTGCACCACCCTGTCGGGGTGTCGACCCGGAGCCTGGGCAAGCAGTTCGAGGCCGCGGTACGGATGGCGACGGAAAAGAGATTCCTCCGGCCCAACGCGGTGGACACGCTGACCGGACGAAACACCGGAACCGGGACCGGACGCGGGATTCCGTTTCTCCACTTTGAAGAGTGGGACGAACCGCGCCTCGAGGTTCGGATGATTCTCAAGGGCGGCGGCAGCGAGAATGTCGGTACCCAGTACAAGCTTCCCGACACCCCGCTCAAGGCGGGGCGCGACCTCGAAGGCGTCCGCCGGGCCGTGCTCGACGCGGTCTTCCAGGCCCAGGGCAAGGGCTGCGCGCCGGGCGTGCTCGGAGTGTGCATCGGCGGCGACCGGGTGTCGGCCTTCGAGATGTCCAAGCGCCAGCTGCTGCGGCCGATCGGGGACACCAACCCGGCGCCCGAGCTCGCCGAGCTCGAAAAGCGGCTTCTGCGCGAGGCCAACCAGCTCGGAGTCGGGCCCATGGGCTTCGGTGGAGTGACGACCTTGCTCGCAGTCAAGATCGGGGTGCTCGACCGGCTGCCGGCGTGCTACTTCGTGACCGTCACCTACATGTGCTGGGCCGATCGCAAGGCCGCGGTCAGTATCGACGAGCAGGGGGAGGCGACATGGCTGAGCTGAAGCTTCCGGTGGCCGAGGAGCGGATCCGCGAGCTCGTGGTCGGTGACTTCGTCGAGCTGACCGGGCGGATGATCACCGGGCGCGATGCGGCCCACAAGTGGCTGATGGAGGAGCACCGGCAGGAGGTGGCGCCGTTCATGAAGGACACCGTGATCTACCACTGCGGTCCGGTGGTGGCGCACAACAACGACGGCAGTTGGGACTTCGTCGCGGCCGGCCCGACGACCTCGATCCGCGAGGAGCCGTATCAGGCAGACGTCATCGGCCGTTATGGGCTGCGCGGCGTGATCGGCAAGGGCGGGATGGGCGGCAAGACTCTGGCCGGCCTGGCCGAGCACGGCGCGGTCTACCTGCACGCCATCGGCGGCGCCGCCCAGGTGCTGGCGCGCGCGATCCCGAGCGTCGAACGGGTGTTCATGCTCGACGAATTCGGTGTTCCCGAGGCGCTCTGGGTCATCAACGTCGAGAAGTTCCCCGTCGTCGTCAGCATGGACTCGCACGGCCGGTCGCTCCACGACGAGGTCGAGACGGGTTCGAAGGCGAAGCTCGAGGAGCTGCTCAAGTAATTCGTCGGACGAATGACGGTGGCGCGTCGAACGCGCCAATCCGGACACGCGGCAATTCGTTGATTTTGCACAAAAACCCCTCGTTTCCGACTCGAGAACTGCGCAGTCCCCATCGGGGTTTCCGGATGGGAACGAGCTAGCATGGTGATTCTCATGCGATCCCGCCCTCGCTCATCCGTCCCGCCGGCGTGCCGCGATCACGGCTTCACGCTCGTCGAGGCGCTGGCGGCGCTCGCCGTCGTCGCCATGGCGGTGCTGGTGGCGGCGGCGTTTCTCCAGGCCCACGGCACGGCGGCCCGCCGGCTCGAGGTCCGGGCCGCCCTGGTCCGGGCCACCGAGACGACCCTCGAGGAGATCCGCGCCGGCGTTCGCCCCCTGGCGACGGGTAACCTGGACCGCACGGCCGAGCTCGGCCTGCCCCCGGGCGCCCGCGTCACGACCGTGATCCGGGTCGACGACGGCGGGGTCGAGAATCTCTACCGTGTCGCCGTGCGTTCGCGCTCGACCGCGGCCGGGCCTGTGATGACCGTCGAGCTCGAGACCATGGTCTGGCGGCCGTGACCGCCGGGCGCCGCCAGCGGGGGACGACGCTGGTCGAGCTGCTGGTTTCGCTGGCGCTGCTGTCGGTGATTGCGGTGGTCACCGCTGGGCTCGTCATCCAGGCGACCCGGCTCATGGACACCGCCGCGCGGGCGTCGCACAACCCGACCCTGACCCTGGCCGGTGAGTGGCTGCGGCGAGACCTCTACGAGACGACGACGGTCATCGGCGGCGCCGGGGGTTGGATCGACGGGCCGCTGGTGACGCTGCCGCAGCACGGCGGTTGGGTGACCTACGCGATGGTCGACGGCGAGCTGGTGCGAACCAATGCACCTCCGAGCGGGCCGGCCGCGGATACCAGGGTTCTCCTCCACGGCGTTGTCGGCTGGCGTTGGCGGCTCGACGGCGGAATCTCGGTTCGAATCGAGATCGAGGCCCTTGCCAACCCCGAGGCGCACCGAAACCTGACCGGGGTCCGCTTCACCGAGCCCGTGCGACAGACCGAGCGCATGACGATCGCTCTCCGTGGTCGTCCCGGAGGCCGCGCGTGGTGAGGTCGCACCGGCAGGCTGGTGTCGCGTTGATCTTCGCGCTCATCGCTCTCGCCACCCTGGCGCTGGCGCTGGCCGTGGTCGCAGCATCCTTGCAGCCCCGGGTCATGAGTCACGGCCACCTCGAGCGGACCGTGCGGCTCACGGCACTGGTCGATGCGGCGATGGCGACGACCCTGGCCGAGCTCGCTCTCGATCCGGGCGACGCCGGCGTCGACGAGCGGCCGCTGGGCGACGGGACGATCGGCTCCATCGTGACGCAGGTCGGGTTGTACGAGGTCGATGTCGTCGCCGTCGGTCGCAGCCGCGGCTGGCGCTCCGTCGTCGTCGCCCGGGTCGATGTCGAGCACGGCGCCCGCGTGCTCACGTGGCGCCGCACCCAATCGCCGGAGTGAATCGAGCTGCGCCTCTACGCAGATGGGTTCGAGGTCGTCAGCATCCGATTGGCGGGATCGCGGGTCTCGCCGATCGAGAAAATCCGGATCGCCGCCTCCTCACCGACCGGGCAGCGGTTCTCGCACAGCCCGCAGCCGGTGCACATGTCGGGGTCGACGAAGGGTTGCTGGACCTCGACCAACCGGCCGTCGCGCCCCCGGACGGTGGTGGTCTCGAGCCAGATCGCCTTGGGCGAGGTCGGGCACATCTCCTCGCACACGATGCATGGGGTCGCCATGGCCCACGGCAGGCAGCGGCCGCGGTCGACGAAGGCGGTTCCGATGGTGACCTCGGCGGGCTGGTTGATCGCCTGCTTGGCCTCGGGGGTGACCACCGCCAGCGCGGCGGTCGGGCAGACCTCGCCGCAGCGGATGCACGACGGCTCGCACCAGCCGCGGCGCATGTTCAGCACCGGAGTGAACAGCCCCTCGATTCCGGTCGATCCGAGGTCGGAGCCGATGACGTTGGTCGGGCAGGCCGCGGTGCACGCACCGCAGGTGATGCAGCGGGCCAGGAAGGCCCCCTCGTCGAGGGCGCCGGGCGGACGAATCGCGTCGGCCGCGCGGCCCTCGCCTCCCGACGTGGCGCGCAGCACCGGGGCCGCCACCGCCGTCGCGACGGCGGTGAGCAGAAAGCGGCGACGTCCGACGTCGAGGGGCTGGATCGGCATGACCGTTTCGGGCGTCGGGAGGCCGTAGCCGAGGGAATCCTCGGCGCAGCTGCCGAGGCAATTGAGGCAGACGTGGCACTCGCTGACCCGGTGGTCGCCGAGCGGCTCGTCCGCGCCCTGACAGGCCATCAAACACAGGGTACAGCCGGTGCAGCTCTCGTCCGACGCCTTGCGGATCCGGAACGGCGCCAGCCGGGCGAACAGGCCGAGCAGGGCGCCGAGAGGGCAGACCGCGCGGCAGAAGAAGCGCGGCATCCAGGCCGACAGAAGCAGGATTGCGAGCAGCATCCCGAAGGCGACCCAGCCGCCGGGGGTGACGCCGCCGAACCACAGCGGCCGCAACCCGACCGCCACGGCCCGGTGGAGCAGGGGAATGGGGTCGAGCCAGCCGGCGTGGTCGGCGCCCAGGGCGGCCCAGACCAGGACCACGGTGAGGACCAGGTACTTGAGCGAGAACCAGCGCCGGTAGCGGTTAACCTTGAGCCGTTTCCGACGCTTCGGTCCGGCGACCCAGGACACCGCCTGCTGCATGGTGCCGAGCGGGCAGATCCAGCCGCAGAAGAAGCGGCCGAACACCGCGGTCGCGGCGAGCACGATCAGGCCGATCCAGGCCCACCCGGGGACCGTCCAGTCGGCGAGCGCCGTGCCGACCGCGGTCAGGGGGTCCAGGGCGAGCAGGGCGGAGGCGAGAGGTCCCGGGACGCGGTCAAAGGACAGCGCTGCAAAGAGCGCCACGAAGGCGACCAGGAAGACCGACTGAACCGCGATCCTGAGGTGCCGCGCCCGCGGCTTCACCGCCATTGCGCCCCCGCGGTCGTCGGCGTTCCGTCACAACCACCGAGGCACGAAGACTCGAAGACCGACACGAAGAAAAGCTCTTGATGAACTCCTTCGTGTCTTCGTGCCTTTGCGGTTGCGGCGGTCGGCGTCGTGACGGAGAGTCGAAATGACATTTCGGATCACACCGTCTCGGTGATCGACTGCCAGTCGCGCGTGCCGAGGCCGAGACGCTCGGCGATGGCGAGGTAGGGCAGTCCCGCGGGCAGCAGACCGAGCTGCGTCGACGCCCAGGCGTCGGCGGCGACGGGGTCGGTCGCGACGGCGACGGCGTCCTCGGCGCGCACCAGATCAAGCGAGCCGCCCGTCGGCCCGCCGGCGGTGAGCACCCGGGTGGCGTCGATGACGGTGAGGGTCGGCCGGAAGGCGGCGCCGAGCTCGGCGCAGACCTGGTCGATGCGCTGGTGCAGGCTGTTGCGCCGGCCGACAATGGCGCCGAACCAGTTCTTCATGCCGAGTGTGCCGCGGCTCAGCGAGTGGTGCTTGACGACGGGCACGTTGATCAGACGGTCGGCCTCGACGATGGGCTGCAGTACATCCCACTCGCCGAGGACCTCGCCGCCGAGATCGAGCCGGACGGTACCGGTGCTGCGCTGGTGCTCGACGGTGGCGCCGGCGTCCCGAGCGGCAGCCGCAATCCCCGAGCGCTCGAAGGCCCGTGACGGGTCGTGGCAGGTGTTGTCGAGCACCACTACCGACGCCGCGCCGGCCGCCAGACAGAGCCGGGCCAGCTCGCCGACCACATCGGGGTCGGTGTTGGCGGCCTGCTCGGGCCGCCGGTCCCAGGCGCAGTTGGGCTTGATCGCGACGCGGTCGCCGGGCTTGACAAAAGACTCGATTCCGCCGAAGGCGGCCAAGGCGGCGCTCACGTTGGCTTTCGGTCCGCGGCCGCGCGAGATCGCCACCCGCCCGGCGGGCGAGGGCAAAATCCCCCAGTCCGGGGGACGGGGCGCGACGTCGAGCTCGGGCGGCCGGTGGCGGCCGGGCCGGCCGCTCAGGCCGGCGCCCAGGGCGGCCAGCGCCGCGCCGGCGAGCACCGCGGGTCCCCAGAGCTTGACGAGCTCACGGCGACCCACGGCGCGGTACGGATCGGGACGGTCGTGATCGTTCACCATGACACAGATCAGTGTACCGCGGTGTTCGGAAACGCTCCGAGTCGGAAACGGATTCGGAAACGGAAACGGATTCGGAAACGGAAACGGATTCGGAAGCGGATTCGGAAACGGAAACGGATTCGGAAACGGTTACGGAAATTGAACGCTGACGGAAACGGCCACGGCCACGGCTACGGAAACGGCCACGGCCCCTGAGCCTCTGTCCCCGCTCTCCCGACTGTGCTAGGATCAGGCTCGCCCGAGATGCGATCTCAACTAGGGAATCCGGGCCGGCGGCTCGCAGCATGACCACCTCGAGCGAAAGCCGGTCGCAGCCGGCGAAATAGCGCGACATCATCAGCTGTTCCAGGAAGTTGTAGGTACGCCATGCGGCAAAAAATTCTGAGACTAAGGCAAAAAATTGGATCTGCCGGCGGCCTGATCGTGCTGTTGGGTGCGGTGCCGGCCGTTGCTCAGCTCGGAGACCGGGTGCCGGCGCAGCTCGTGGAGGTCGGCGTCGAGGAACACCTCGATGCCAAGCTGCCGCTCGATCTCGAGTTCCGCGATTCATCGGGAGCGTCGGTCCGGCTCGCCGACTACTTCGACGGCGCCAGGCCGGTGATCCTGACCCTCAACTACTACAAGTGCCCGATGCTGTGCGGTCTTCAACTCAACGGTCTGCTCGACGGTTTGACCGATCTCGCGTGGACGCCGGGCCAGGAGTTCGAGATCGTCACCGTCAGCATCAATCCGCTCGAGACGCCGGCCCTGGCGGCAGAGAAAAAGCAGAACTACCTCAAGCGGTATGGACGGCCATCTGCCGCGAGCGGCTGGCATTTTCTGACCGGCAAGGGCCCGGAGATCACCCGGCTCGCAGAGACCCTCGGTTTCAACTACACGTACGACCGCTCAACCGGCGAGTACGCCCATGCCGCAGTCGCGTTCGTCGCGACCCCGGACGGACGGGTGGCGCGTTACCTCTACGGCATCGAGTACCCGGCCAAGCGGCTCCGCCTGGCGCTGCTCGAAGCTTCGGAAGGGACCATCGGGGGCGCCCTCGATCAGCTGCTTCTGTACTGCTTTCACTATGACCCGTCGATCCGACGCTACTCGCCCGTGGCGATGAACATCATGCGCCTGGGAGCGGGCGCGACCGCTCTCGTCCTGGGGCTCAGTCTGGGCGGGTACTGGTTCCGCGAGGCTCGGCGGCGACGATCACGCGACAGGGGGAGCTCGAGCTCATGACTGCATGTCGTCTCACGGACCTTCTGATCCGGTTGTCGTCGGCGCGGCCAGACGACGACGGCGCGTCGTTCTGGATGCCGCCCCAGGTGTCGACGGTGGCCCAGGGCGTCGACTGGCTGTTCAACTTCATTCTCGCGATCTCGGTCTTCTTCTTCGTGCTGATCGTGGCGCTGATGGTGGTCTTCGTCATCCGCTACCGGCGCCGCGAGGGCGAGCGCGCCGAACCGTCCCCGTCGCACAACATGGCGCTGGAAGTCACCTGGACGGCGATTCCCCTGGTCCTGGTGGTCGCGATCTTCATCTTCGGGTTCAAGGGATACCTCGACATGTCGACGCCGCCGGCCAACGCTTACGAGGTCCTGGTCGAGGGGCAGAAGTGGAACTGGAGCTTCACCTATCCGAACGGCTATGTGGACGCGGACCTGCACGTGCCGGTCAACCGGCCGATCCGGCTGGTGATGAGCTCTCAGGACGTCATTCACAGCCTGTACGTTCCGGCGTTTCGGATCAAGATGGACGTGGTGCCGGGCCGGTACTCGAAGGCGTGGTTCGAGGCCACGAAGCCCGGCGAGTACGACCTGTTCTGCGCCGAGTACTGCGGCACCAGCCACTCGGACATGATCGCGACGGTCATCGTCCATCCGCCGGGTGAGTTCGAGAGTTGGCTTGACAGTGCGTCGAACTTCCTCGCGACCATGTCGCCGGTCGACGCCGGCCGCAACCTGTATCAGGTGCGCGGCTGCCAGCAGTGCCACTCGGTGGACGGCACTGCCAAGACCGGACCGTCGCTGCTCGGGGTCTTCGGTCGCGAGGAGGCCTTTGCCGACGGCGGTCGGCTCATCGCCGACGAGAATTACATCCGCGAGTCCATTCTCGAGCCCCAGGCCCGGGTCGTGGCGGGCTACGAGCCGGTCATGCCGACCTACCAGGGACGACTGAGCGACCCCGAGATCACCGCCATCATCGAGTACCTGAAGTCCCTCGACGGGGCAGCGAGGGAGGAGTAGCAGCATGGCAGTCGACACTCTGACCGCGGCCGGCGTCGACGGTCCGCAGCCTGGAGCCAACTACCTCAACACCAGTCGGGGAGTGCTGTCCTGGATGTTCACCCTCGACCACAAGCGCATCGGCGTGATGTACCTCATCGCCATCGTGACCTCGTTCTTTCTCGGCGGAGTGTTCGCGCTGCTGGTCCGGACCGAGCTGCTCACTCCCGGCCAGACGATCATGACCGCCGACGCCTACAACAAGATGTTCACCCTGCACGGCGCGGTGATGATCTTCCTGTTCATCATTCCGGGCATCCCGGCGGCGCTGGGCAACTTCGTCCTACCGCTCATGCTCGGCGCGAAGGACGTGGCGCTGCCGCGGCTCAACCTGACCAGCTTCTGGTTCTGGATCGCCGGGGCGGTGTTTTCACTGGTGTCGATCATCGTCGGCGCGGTGGACACCGGCTGGACCTTCTACACGCCGTACTCGACGACCACCGGTACCGCGGTGATCAGCATGACCCTCGGGGTCTTCATTCTCGGCTTCTCGTCGATCTTCACCGGGCTCAACTTCATCGTCACGATCCACAAGATGCGTCCCGAGGGCATGACCTGGTTCAGGATGCCGCTCTTTTTGTGGGGGCTGTACTCGACCGCGATCATCCAGGTCCTGGCGACCCCGGTGCTCGGGATCACGTTGCTGCTGCTGGTCGCCGAACGGGTCCTCGGCGTCGGCATCTTCGACCCGGCGCTCGGTGGCGACCCGGTTCTGTACCAGCACTTCTTCTGGTTCTACTCCCACCCGGCGGTCTACATCATGATCCTGCCGGCGATGGGGGTGATCTCCGAGGTCATCTCGGTGTTCTCCGGCAAGCACATCTTCGGCTACCGTTTCATCGCCTGGTCGTCGATCGCGATCGCGCTGCTCAGCTTCCTGGTCTGGGGCCACCACATGTTCACCTCGGGTCAGTCGGGGCTGACCAACATGATCTTCTCGGCTCTGACCTTCTCGGTGGCGATCCCATCGGCGGTCAAGGTCTTCAACTGGCTGGCGACCATGTACAAGGGCTCGATCCGGCTCGCGGCGCCCATGCTCTACGCGCTCAGCTTTCTGTTCCTGTTCGCGATTGGCGGTCTGACCGGGCTTTTCCTCGGCGCCCTGTCGACCGACGTCCACCTGCACGACACCTACTTCGTCGTCGCTCACTTCCACTACGTGATGTTCGGCGGCACCGTGATCGCGTTCCTCGGCGGCCTCCACTACTGGTGGCCGAAGATGTTCGGCCGGATGTACTCCGAACGCTGGGCCCAGCTGTCGGCGCTGCTCATCTTCGTCGGCTTCAACCTGACCTTCTTCACCCAGTTCGTCATGGGCAGCCACGGCATGCCCCGCAGGTACTACAACTACGTCGAGGAGTTCACGACGCTCCACCAGGCGTCGACGGTCGGATCGTACGTGTTGGCTCTGGGATTCTTCGTCATGGCGGGCTACCTGATTCACTCGCTGTTCCGCGGTGAGCTCGCCGGCGCCAATCCGTGGGGCTCGGCGACCCTGGAGTGGGAGACCGCGTCGCCGCCGCCGACTCACAACTTCGACCACGAGTTCGAGGCCGGTGACCCCTACGACCTGGACTCCCTGCGCTGGGACGAGGGCGCCCGGAGCTGGGTTCGCAGGGACCCGCAGTCGATCCTCCTGGCGGAAGGCGGGGCGCACTGATGGCCGCCCACGCCGACCACCACGATCCCGATCTGGCGCACCACTTCGAGTCGCGGGATCAGCAGTTCCAGTCGGCCAAGCTCGGCATGTGGCTGTTCCTGGCCACCGAGATCCTGTTCTTCGGCGGGCTGTTCGTCGCCTACAGCGTCTACCGGTCGAACCACCCCGAGGTCTTTTTGTACGGCCACCTGTTTCTGGACAAGAACCTCGGCGCTCTCAACACGGTGGTGCTCATCGTCAGCTCGTTCACTATCGCGTGGGCGGTTCGGGCCGCCCAGCTCAAGCAGATCACGCTGCTCAAGTGGCTGCTCGTGGCGACCATGGCCTGCGCATTCGTCTTCCTCGGTGTCAAGGTCGTCGAGTACAGCTCCAAATGGCAGCACGGACTGCTGTGGGCGGCGAAGTACGATCCGCACGTCGAGGATCACGGCGGCCGGAGCCGCGAGGGTCGGGCGAGCGTCGGAGGTCCGGCGGCCGACACGGCCCCGGCTGCGGCGACCGCGTCGTCCGCCTCCGCGGCGGCCGACGGCGCCGAGCGGTCAACCATCCGGCCCGCGGCCGAGGGTCCGGTCGGGCTCGCCCCGGAGGTCCCGGCGGCGGGTCACGACGGGCACGTGGCGGAGCCGGCCAACGCGAAGACCTTTTTCTCCATCTACTTCCTCATGACGGGGCTGCACGGCATTCACGTGCTCGGCGGCATCGGCGCCATGCTCTGGCTGCTCGTCGGCGCCATGCGGGGGATCTTCGACGGCGGCCACTTCACCCGCGTCGACATGGTCGCGCTGTACTGGCACGTGGTGGACCTGGTCTGGATCTACCTCTTTCTGCTCCTGTACTTGATCCACTAGGAGGTCGCGGTCATGGTTGAACACACCGAGCACGGCGTCCACGTCGCCTCCCTCAGACTCCTGGTTGTGGTGCTCATCGCGCTCATGGTCGGAACCTGGCTGACGGTGACGGCGACCGATGTCGACCTCGGGCCGCTCAACATCTGGATCGGTCTCGCCATCGCGACCGCCAAGGCGGCGCTGGTCGGGCTGTACTACATGCACCTGCGCTGGGACAAGCCGTTCAACGCGTTCGTCTTTCTTTCGGCGTTTCTCTTCCTCGCCTTGTTCGTCGGCATCACGATGATGGACACCGCCCACTACCAGCAGGTCATCATCCCCGACTGGCCGGCCGAATGAGCCGATGACCTCGACCGGCTCGTCCGTCAGCCGGCCCTCCGAGCCCGCCGCCGTCGCGGAACGGCAGCGCCTCGGCATGTGGCTCTTCCTGGCGTCGCTCGGGATGCTGTTCGGCGGCAGCCTGGTCGGGTTCCTGGTCATTCGGCTGCGCGCCGATCAGTGGCCGCCGCCCGGCTCGCCGGGACTGCCGGCCAGCTTCCACGTCAGCACGGCGCTGCTGGTCATCATCAGCGTCGCGCTGATCGCAGCGGAGCGAGCCGTTCGCTCCAGGGTCGGGTCGCGCGCCACCGCGCTGCTCTGTGTCGCCGCGACGCTCGGTGCGGGTTTCATTTTGTCCCAGGTTGCCGGTTGGGCGCGGCTTGCTGCAGCCTCGGTCGTGCCCCAGGACAACCTCTTTCTGTTCGGCGTCTACGTGCTGAGCTTTCTGCACGTGCTCCACGTGGTCGGCGGAATGGTGGCGCTGGTCTGGGTGACGCTGCGCTCGCGAGGGGGCCGATACACCTCGGTCGACCACGGCGGGGTCACGCTCACCGGGATGTACTGGCACTTCCTACTCGTCGTCTGGATCGGCATCCTCGCCGTCCTCGCCCTGCGACCCGTCGCCTCCGGGGAAATCACCGTCAAGACGCCGAGATCGCAGAGCGAAGATCATCAGAACTTTGGCGCTCCTCGCGTTCTCACGGTGAACCCCATCACCTGCGAGCGGCGGCGGGAAGGGCGGCGAGGCCGAGCCCCGCGAGCCCGAGGGCGGTGGTGGTCATCCCGAACCAGGGCAGTGCGGCGGTTCCGATGGTGAGCGCGGCCAAGGCGGCGCCGGCCTCGTCGGCGGCGAAGGCCAGACCGGCGCCTCTGCGTTCGGCGCCGGCGAGCTCCGCGAGCCCGGGGAACGCCCCGCCGGTGAGCGCGCCACCGATGATCAACAGCGTGGGGACCAGCAGCAGTGGCGCGAGGACCGGCAAGCCGGAGGCGATCATCAACGAAGTCGCCACACCGCCGCCGAGCAGCCACGGCAACGCCCGGCGGGGACGGGTCCACCTGGCGGCAAGTCCGCAGCCGATGGCGACGCCCGCCATGAACGCTCCGGTCAGCGCGCCGACCTCGGCGTAGACCGACCCCCTCGTCGCCTGCCAGGTCGCGAGCAGGACCAACCACCATCCCATGGATGCCAGCCCGATCACGGAGGCGGCGGCGACGGCTCGGATCTTCGGCTTGTGAACCGCCGCGGTTCCGAGGACGGTGAGCACGGCGGCAGCATAGAGCCACGCGACGACGATGCCGACCCGGTTCTCGAAGGCGCCGAGCAGCGGGGGCACGACGAGCCTGGAGCGGGCCTCGTGGATCCGGCTGGCGAGGTGCACGGCGCGCGGGTGATCGATGGTGTTCGGCGGCCTCGACGCGCTGTCGACGAAGACGGCGAGGTCGGTCTGTCGTCCCTCGTCGAGGAGCACGGACAGCATCTCCGGGTGAAGCTGGTCGCCGATCTCGGGGCGATCGAGGCGGCGCTGGGTGAGGGACTGGAGCGACACGTCGAGATCGGCCCGGTGATTGCCTGCGACCAGGAGCAGCCGATCGCCGGGCACCGCGGTGAGCTGTGGGAACGCCGCGCGCAGCGTGCTCGTCAGCGTGGCGAGAAGATCACCTGCGACGCCGCCGAGGTAGGTGTCGCCGACGCCCACGCCCATGACCAGGATGCCGTCGTCGGCCAGCGCCCGGCGGCAGCTCCGGAGCAGATCGAGGGTCCGCGTGCGGTTGGCACGCAGGGTGGTCGGGTCGGCGTCGTTGAGAATCACGAGGTCGAGATCGCGGGCGTGCTCGATGACCCGCACCGGGTCCGCGGCCCGGGCGGTCACCCTCGGGTCGCGGAGGGTCGCTCGGAAGCCTGTGCCGTACCACGTCGCGAGCCTGCCGATGAGCTGCGGGTCTTCCTCGACGGCGATGATCTCGGCCACCGGATGCCGGACCATGGCGTCGAGGCTGCCGTCGGCGAGACAACCGACCGCGAGGACTCGGCGCGGCGACGGATGGAGGAGCATGATCAGGTGGGCGCGGGGCAGCGTCAGGTAGGGCTCGGGGTAGGTCGCGACGAGGCGACCGTCGGCGTGCAGAGCAGTGGGATCGCCGGTGGAGACCTCGAGTCGCTGGTGGCGGGTCTCGGCCCACTCGCCGAGCGCACCCGGGCGACCGGACCAGCTCCAGGTGGCGCGGGCGAGCCAGGGCCCCGAGCCCACGGCGCCGGCCATGAGCACGGCAGCCGCAGTTGCAGCGACCGCACGGTGAACCGGCCACAAACCGCAGACGGTGACGACGGCGAGGGTCGTCAGCAATGCCGCGGCTGTACCGAACGGTAGCAGGACGAAGCTCAGGACGAGACCGCCGGCGAGAGAGCCGGCGGCATCGAGGGTGTACGCCCGACCGGGTCCACGGCTGCCGAGCTCGCCGGCGAGGATCGGAAACGCGAGCCCGCCGGCCATGGCTGTCGGCAGGACGGCAACCGCCCACAGCCAGACCCCGTGCCATGTGGTCAAAGTCTCCCCGGGCGCCGCGGCGAGGATGGCCGGAGCGGCGCGAAACAGCAGGACACCGCCGCCGCACAGCACCAGGACGGCGGCGGCCAGGACGCGGGCGAGAGCCGGGGAACCGATCCCCACCCCGGCGCGGGCGCCGGCTCCCACGCCGACGAGCCAGAGCGCCATGACCATGCCCCAGGCGGTCTCCGATCCACCCATGGCGGCCATCGCCTCGCGGAGCAGCAAAGCCTGTGAGGCGACGGTGGACACTCCCAGCAGGACCGCGGCGCGGAACGGACTCGTCAAGGGGTGCGTCGAAGGCATCGGACTCATTGTCGCGCGTCCGTGCCGGGAGTGTACGAACGCGCTCCCGGTTGTTTTCTTGACGGTGGTTCGCGGACGAACCACCGTCAAGAAAAGAAAGACAAAACCGAAAGCCCCGGGCCTCGGCCCGGGGCGGATGGTCGGTCTCGCGTTGGTCTACGCGAGGTCCTCGAGGATGGCCGCGGCGTGCTTGTAGAACTTGGCAACCGAGGAGATCTGGACGCACTCGTCCGGCGAGTGGGCATTTTCGATCTGGGGTCCGATGGACACCGCATCCATCCCCGGGACCTTCTCGATGAGCAAACCGCACTCGAGCCCGGCATGGATCGCCTTGATCTCGGGCGGTGAGCCGAACAGCCGCTCGTAGACCTCGGCGGTACGCTTGAGGATCGCCGAGTCCGGGTTCGGCCTCCAGCCCGGGTAGGGCTCTTCGTAGCTGACTCTGGCGCCGGCCTGACGGAAGGTCGAGGTCACCGAGCGTCGCACGGCATAGAGCGCCGGCATCACCGACGATCGGTGCGACGTGACGAACTTCAGCCCGTCCTCCTGGGTCTCGACGACCGCCGTGTTGGTCGAGGTCTCGACCAGCCCCGGGATCTCGCGCGACATGCTCAGCACGCCGTGCGGAAGGCTGTCGAGCAGCCGCAGCAGCCGGTCGCGGGAGTGGACGTTGAGCACCTGCTGAACGCCCTCCTCGTCGTCGAGCTCTTCGATGACGACCTCGAGGTCCGGGTCGGTCGCGCCGAACTCCTCGCGGAAGTCGGCGGTGCACGCGGCCTCGACCCGGCGGAGCTCGTCGATCTTGGCCTCGTCGACCCGGATCACGGCGAAGCACTCGCGCGGGATGGCGTTGTGCTTGGAGCCGCCGTCGACGGACACGATGTCGATGTCGATGCCGGCGTACAGCGCGGCCTGCAGCACCCGGGTCGTGAGCTTGACGGCGTTGCCCCGGTTCTCGATGATGTTGAGGCCCGAGTGACCGCCGCGCAGGCCCTGGACCGAAAGCTTGACCGGCACTGTGCCGAGCAGCCCGCGGCGCCGCGACACGGCCAGAAATGCGTCGGTGTCGCCGCCTCCGGCGCAACCCATGTAGATGGCGCCGTCCTCTTCGGTGTCGAGGTTGAGCAGGATCTTGCCCGACAGCATGGCGGCGTCGAGCTGTTTGGCGCCGGTGAGCCCGGTCTCCTCGTCGACGGTGGCCAGGATCTCCAGCGGGCCGTGGGTGACCTCCGGGTCATCGGCCAGCGCCATGGCCGCGGCCAGACCGATGCCGTTGTCGGCGCCGAGGGTCGTGCCTCGGGCCCTGACCCAGTCGCCGTCGACCTCGACCTCGATGCCCTGGG
Organism: uncultured Thermoanaerobaculia bacterium; assembly: GCA_964641415.1. Taxonomy (GTDB): domain Bacteria; phylum Acidobacteriota; class Thermoanaerobaculia; order Thermoanaerobaculales; family Sulfomarinibacteraceae; genus JAHECW01. The sequence goes on from CAZXMW010000019.1 coordinate 24,755, forward strand.
TCATGAAATCGTGCTCCACGTCGGCGTTCTTCTCGCACACCATGTCCAGGTGCCCCTGGAGAATCACGGCGTCCGAGCTCTCGTGGCCTGCGCTGGCCGGAACCCGGATGACCATCGACCCGGCGTCATCGGTTGCGACCTCGAAACCGCGGTCGCGGGCCCAGTTCGCCACGTGCTCGGCGATTTGTTCCTCGTGCTTGGACGGTCTCGGAATCTGACGGATGGCGTCGAAATGCTGCCACAGCAGCGCGGGCTCCAGGCCCTCGAGGGGACTGTTCATGGGGACCTCCTTGATGCCGATGCCACGGCGAATCGCCATTCTACTGCATCATCGGCGACTGCCGGAAGGATCAGTGTACGGTCATGGCGCGCAGGATCTCGACCGCGGTCACCGCCCCACCACGACGCAGACCGTCGACCATGGCGGTGACCGCGACCACCCGACGATCCGGTGACAGCTGCGGCTGGCTGATCAGAACCTGATCGAGGTCGGTGACCGAGTCGAGCCCGAACTGCGACTCGGAGGCGATCACGTCGCCCGCGGCGTCGAACGCGTCACGCAGTTCGGGATCGTCGACCGGCTCGGCGAGCTCGACGGCGAGATGGGCGACGTGGCCGTGGAAGCAACCGGAGAGCGTGCGGGTCACCGCCAGAGGGACACCGGGGATCAGGGCGGCGGCATCTTCGGTCAGGTCGGCCGCGTCGACCGAGACCTGGTTGAACGCGAGAACGTGGCCGTCGATCCGGTCGTCGGGCGTGCCGCCCTGCAGCCGCCGTGTCGCCTGGTGGACCAGGGTCTCGAGGGCATCGCGGCCGAACATCGACACCGGGTCGACGGCGGCGATGTGGCCTCGCACCGGCCCGAAGGCCTCGAGGGCAGTGACGATGGACACCGCTGCCGTGAGTGCCGGGTGGGCGACCCGCAGGTGACGCCGCTCGCCGGTACGGGCGGTGGCGCCGACCGCGGGCGACGTGAGGTCGTTGAGCCCGGGCAGCCGGGCGACGTCGATGATGGTGATCTCGGTGTGGCGAACGGCCATATCCTCGAGCAGACGGCTCCGTTCGCACTCCAGGTCGCTGGTCACGACGACGATGCCGGCGTCCGCGGTGTCGTCGGCGCCGTCGAGGGTCGGGACCAGCGCGGGCGCCGCGCCGATCTCGGCGATCTGGTGCTCGTTGTCCTCGGAGGTGTGCCGGTACTCGATGTCGAACACGAGGTCCGGCGAGTCCTCGATACAGCGCGCGAGCTCGCGTCCGAGCATGGTCAGCGGGTCAACGATCAGGATCTTCGTCGTCATGTGCGCGTCCGGTTTCCGGCGGCGGCTCGGTTTCCCGCCGGTCTCGTCGAAACCGCCGGGTGAGCACCGCGAACGGGGCCGACAGGATGTAGAGCGCGGCAAGCACCGACAGCAACCGCGGGTCGAGGGTGACCACGGAAAACACGAGAGCGATGGCGAACAGGGTCGGCGCCGGCCACTGTCGGCGTAGGTTGAGATCCTTGAAGGATCGATAGGGGAGATTGGAGACCATGAGCAGGGCCAGGCAGAGGACGACGACCACCACCACGGGGATGAAGGTGGGATGCTGCACCGGGGTCGGCGACAGAAGCACCATCATCGCCACAGCGCCGGCGCCGGCAGGGCTCGGCAGACCGCTGAAATCATGGTTGTCGTGGGTCGTGGTGTTGAAGCGGGCGAGCCGGATGGAGCATGCCACGAGCAGCAGGAAGGCGACCGCGCCGCCGATCCGGGGCACCTGCCACAGTCCCCACTGGAAGGCGAGGAGGGACGGGGCGATGCCGAAGGAAATGACGTCGGCGAGCGAGTCGTAGGCCTCGCCGAACGAGGTGGTGGCCCCGGTCATGCGAGCGATTCGACCGTCGAGGATGTCGGCGATGATGGCGACGAGAATGAGCAGCGCGGCGCGCTCGAAATGACCGGCGGCAGGATCGAAGTGACCGCGGGCGGATTCGATCACCGACAGGAAGCCGCAGAACATGTTGCCCACGGTGAACAACGATGGGATCACGTAGAACCCGCGTCGCAGACGCGGATGGGTCGGCCGGCGGCCGGTCAGGGGCCGTCTCACGCCGGGTCCATGAGCTGGAGGGCGGCGAGGGGGGAGTGGCCCGCGCGCACGCGATCGCCCTTCTCGACCAGAATTTCGGCGGTTTCGGGCAGAAAGACGTCGACCCGAGATCCGTACCTGATGAGACCGATGCGGTCGCCGCGCCGGACCGAGTCGTCGACCCTGTGGTCGAAGACGATCCGCCGGGCGATGAGACCGGCGATCTGTCTGACCGCGAAGCGGCCCCCGGGCCCGTCCCACACCGACAGGTTTTGCTCATTGACCTCGGACGCCTTGTCCTTGAAGGCCGAGATCTTGCGGCCCGGATTGTAGAGGTACTCGGCGAGGCAGCCGTCAGCGGGCGCCCGGTTGACGTGGACGTCGAAGATCGACATGAAGACGCTGATCTGACGCGTCAGGCCACGCCCGACGAGCTCCGGCGGGGCATCGCCGACAACAATCACCCGTCCGTCAGCCGGCGAGCAGACGATGTTGGACGGCTCCTCGCAGCTCCGCTCGGGATTCCGAAAGAAGTACAGCGCGAACGCGCCGAAGGCCGCGATCGGCCAGCCGAGCCATGGCCAGCCGAGCAGCACGACGGCGACGCCGACCGCGAGTGGCGCGCAGACGAAGACCCGACCTTCCGGTGCGATCATGACGGCAGCTTGCGGCCCAGCTCAGGACACCGGCCGGTGGAGGTTCGCCATCTGGTCCTTGAGCTGCAGCTTGAGCTTCTTCAGGCGCTTCTCCTCGAGCTCCTCGTCCGGAGTCAACCACGCCTTGTGCTTCAACTCCTCGAGGCGCTCCTCGTGCGCCCGGTGGGTCGCCTTGAGCTCGTCAAGGCTCGGAGTGTGCTCGAGCTGCTCGTGATTCGAGTTCATCCATGGCCTCCTCGATGTCTTGGGGTTGCGGCGCACCGACGGATCGTCGGCACGAGTGTCGTGAAGCAACGAGTCATTCATCCATCATCGTACCATGCGAAAGCGGGGGCTCCTGCCGGCCGATCACCCTCCCGATCGGCCGCGACGGGCGCGCCTGCGACGTCCTGGTCATCGATTCTCGCGACGGGCGCGCCGGGGCGACCCGAGCCCTCCGGGGCTGCGACGGGCGCAATCCAGGCGGACCTGCCTCGGGCACGGCATTGTCTCTTGATGACCTCCCGGCCCCGAGCGCGCGGCAGACAATGCCGATGCCGGTTCAGTGACCGGAGCAGCAATCAGGGACAGCGACGGCAGTCAGCGGCGGAGGCTGTCGGCGGCGTCAGCTCCCGAACATTCAGAAGTTGACCCCGAAACCTCCACTGAGCTCGAATCCCGACAGGTCGAGATCGCCGAAGCCGGCGAAGTCGTCGCCGAGGGTGTCCTCGGCCCAGCGATAGCGGCCCTCGAAGAGAAAGCTCCAGCGCATGCCGAGGGGGATTTCGAGGCCGGCCAGGCCGAAGGCGGAGAAGGTCGTGCCGTCGGCGGAGTACCAGGCCGAGAACACCGGCAGGTCCGGTGCGGAGAAGTCGATGAAGGAGCCTTCGTCGGTGAGGCTCCACCAGACCATCCCGGCGCCGATGCCGAGGTACGGGCGGACCGCGGCTCGAGAGAGGCGGTAGACGACCGCCGCGGTGAGGTCCGAGGTCTCGAGCTCGGTCGTGTGGCGGACCTCGCTGCCGTCGCCGGCGACCCAGTCCCGGTAGCTGCTGGTGGTCGAGCCGCGGTAGAAACTGCCGCCGAAGAGAATGCCGACGTCGCGGTTGACCCGCCACAGGACATCGGCGCCCCAGACGACGTCCTGGAGATCGGACGGCTGACCGGTGAAGCCTTCGAAGACCGCGTTCCAACCATCGGAGCTGCCGGCCGGCTCGGCGAGACCGATGCGGAACCGGAGCTGACCGGCGGAATCGACGGTGGACCGCCACTGGGCATCGGCCTCGGCCACTGCGAGGCCCATCACTGCGGCGACGACGACGACAACGGTGCGGATGCTCTGCATCGTGACCTCCAGAACAGTCGTGTTCCGCCGATGCAAACCAGGTGCCAGCTGTCACCGGCTCCCTCTCCGGCTCCGACTCCGTCATGCGCCCTCGGTAGAGGACACCGGGCCGTGTCGTGCTACATTCGGTCGCCGCGAACCCGGTCCGGAGGAACGCCATGATCGACGTCATCGAACACGATTCGGTTCGCGAGCTGCGCCTCGCACGCCCGCCGGCCAACGCGCTGAGCCCGGAGCTGCTCGCCGAGATCTCCCGGCGGGTTGCCGATGCGAACGACGACGGCATCCGCGGCATCGTGATCTCCGGACGACACGGGCTGTTCACGGGCGGTCTCGACATCCCGCTGCTGCTCGAGCTCGACCGGGCGGCCATGTCCGACACCCTGGGGTTGTTCTTCGGCGCCATGGAAGCGCTCGCCGCGTCCGACGCGCCGGTGGCGGCCGCGATCACCGGGCACAGTCCGGCCGGTGGTGCCGTGCTGTCGCTGTTCTGCGATTGGCGGGTGATGGCCGACGGACCGTACCTGATCGGTGTCAACGAGGTCCGGGTCGGAATCCCCATGCCGCAGGTCATCGCTGCGGCTCTGGCCCGGCTGGTCGGACCGCGGCACGCCGAGCAGCTGTGCCAGAGCGGGCGATTGCTGTCTCCCGACCAAGCGCTCGCGATCGGCCTGGTCGACCACGTCGCGGCGGTGGAGCGTGTCGTCGAGGAGGCCGTCGGCTGGTGTCGGGAGCTGGCGGGCCTGCCGCGCCGGGCGTTCGCGCTGACCCGGGCCACGGTTCGACGCGATCTGGTGGAGATCGTCCGTCAGAGCCGGCAGGGCGATCTCGAGATGCTCATCGGCGAGTGGTTCCGACCCGAGGTCCAGGCGCCGTTGCGAGCATTGGCCGAGAAGCTCAAGGGAAGCTGAAACGCCGCTGCGCGGCGTGTTGTCTCGACGAGGCCGGTGCTACAATCGCCCGGCCTGTCAGCCACGAAAGGGGATGAACCGCTGTGAAGATCCCGTCGCTCATCTTGAAGCAGCTCTACACGTTCGGCAGTCTCGAGAACGAGCCCCGGGGAGCTCGTTTCTGCCTGAAGAACCGTCTCAGCGATGCCGTGCTGACCGGCGTCAATCGGATCAGCATCGACGACGAAGCGGTCGACCCGGCCGATGTCGTGTTCGAGATCGGTCGGGACGCCGAAATCTCGCCGGCAGAGGTGACGCCCGACACACCGATCGACTTCCCGCTCGCCAAGGTCATGACGGTGGTGTGTCTCGGACAGAAGCTTGCGATCGGCAAGCACACCATCGCCGTCGACTTCGAGACGACCTCGTTCGGACGGCTCAAGGTCACCGTGAAGGACTCGATCCGCGAGCACAGGGAGAAGCGGATCGCCGTGCCGTACGACAAGGAGGACAACTACTCCGACGAGATCATCCGGCAGCGGCGGGACTTCGTGACCTCGTTCTCCGGGGCCAAGCCCGAGCACCTTTTCAGCCAGAGCTTCGACCCGACCCTGACCCGGGGCAACATCGAGAACTTCATCGGCGTCGCCCAGGTCCCGATCGGGCTCGCCGGTCCGATCAAGGTCCACGGGGAGTATGCGCAGGGTGACTTCATCATTCCTCTCGCGACCTCCGAGGGAACCCTGGTCGCGTCGTACAACCGCGGGATGAAGGTGCTCAACCTGTCGGGCGGGGTCACCGCCACGGTGTCGGACGACCGGATGCAGCGGGCGCCGGTCTTCGTCTTCGACTCGGCGCGCGAGGCGCGGGATTTCCGCACCTGGGTCAACGCCAACATGGACGAGATCCGGCGCGCCGCCGAGGCGACCTCGAGCGTGGCCAAGCTGCTCGACATCGATATCTTCCTCGCCAACAAGTTCGCCTACCTCAGGTTCAACTACTCCACCGGGGATGCCGCAGGCCAGAACATGGTCGGCCGAGCGACCTTCGCGGCGTGCTCGTGGATGCTCGACAACGTGGACAACGTCCGGTCGTTCTATCTCGAGTCGAATCTGGCCACCGACAAGAAGCACTCTCAGATCAACATCATGCGGACCCGGGGCAAACGGGTCACTGCCGAGGCGGTGATTCCCCACGACGTGCTGGTTCAGCACATGCGGGTCGAGCCGCGCAGCCTCCACTATCACGCTCAGGTGTCGAACGTCGGCGCCTTCATCTCGGGCGCCAACAACAACGGCGCCCACTCGCCCAACGGCATCACCGCCATGTTCATCGCCACCGGTCAGGACGTGGCCAACGTCGCCGAGTCGTGCTCCGGGATCATCTACACCGAGCTGACGCCGGCCGAGGACCTCTATATCTCGTTGACCATTCCCTCCCTCATCGTCGCGACCTACGGCGGGGGGGTCGGGCTGCCGACCCAGCGAGAGTGTCTGGAAATGCTCGGCTGCTGGGGTCGCGACAGAGTTCGCAAGCTCGCCGAGATCATCGGAGCGGTGGCCCTCGCCGGCGAGATCTCCCTCGCCTCGGCGATCTCGTCCCTGGATTGGGTGTCGTCCCACGAGAAGTACGGACGCAACCGCTAGCATGACGACGTGGAGCCCCTGATGGCGGCGAAACGGGGAACCGGCCCCCCAGCCGCCGGAGCGCCGGGCCCCACCTCCCGGCGCCGGAGCGCTCGCCGCGACTTCGTCAACATCCCCGACCTCGCCGCCCGCGGGAGGATCACCGTCCGCCATCTTTCGGCGCTGATCGCCGGGGGCTTCGTCGCGTCGGTCGACGCGGCCCGCGCGCAGGGCCGTTCCGGCGTTCTGATTCGTCTCCGCGTTCTGGTCGCGGCTGTCATCCGACCGTTTCTCGACAGTGAGATCCGCGATCTGCCGTTCCCCTCCCAGCTGCGCAAACGATTCGAGATCCTCGGACCGACCTACGTCAAGCTCGGCCAGATCCTCAGCCTGCGCAAGGACCTTCTGCCGGACATCGTGACCGAAGAGCTCCGCGGCCTGCTCGCCGACCTGCCGCCGGTTCCTTTCGAGGCGATCCGCGAGATCATCGAGAGCGACCTCGGGCAGCCGATCGACGTCCTGTTCGCCGCTGTCAACCAGGCGCCCCTCGGCTCGGCCTCCATCGCCCAGAGCCACCGCGCCCGTCTGAAGAGCGGAGACGAGGTCATTCTCAAGATCGTCAAGCCCGGCATCCGTGAGCTCATCTATCGCGATGCGGCTCTGCTGCGCTCGACCGCTCGTGTCCTTCAGCTCATCATCCCGCGCTACCAGCCGAAGCGGGTCATCGACGAGTTCTGCGAGTACACTCTGCGCGAGGTCGAGATGCCGCTCGAGGCGGAGAACGCCGAGTCCTTCGCAGCCAACTTCGCCGACATGCCCGAGATCGTGTTCCCGGCGATTCACCGCGAGTTCTCGGGCAACAACGTGTTGTGCATGGAGTACCTCCACGGCGTCCGGCCGGACCACGAGTCGGTGCGCGAGCTGCCCCTGGCTGACCGCCACGAGCTGATTGACCTCGGCGCCGCCGCGACCATTCGAATGCTCTACCAGGACGGCTTCTTTCACGCCGATCTGCACCCGGGCAATCTGCTCGCGCTGCCCGGGCCCAGGATCGGGTTCATCGACCTCGGCATGGTCGGCCGCTTCGACCCGGAGCTGCGGCACCACCTGCTCCACCTTTTCTACGCGCTGGTCATGGAGGACTTCGAGCGCGCCGCTCGACACCTGGCGTCGGTGGCGCAGACGGAGGCGAAATCCGACGTCTTCGGTTTTCGTGCCGCGGTCAAGGAGGTCGCGCGACGCTGGCGAAGCCGGGCGACGTTCGCGGACTTCTCGCTCGCGCTGCTCATGCTCGAGTGCGTGCAGCTCGGCGCCCGCTACCGGCTGTACTTCCCGGTCGAGATGGTGCTCATGGTCAAGGCGTTGATCACCTACGAAGGGGTCGGCTATCTCCTCGACCCTGACTTCAACGTCGCCGAGGTCTCTCAGCGCCACGTCGGCCGGATCTTCCGGCTCGAGTTCTCGCCGATGCGTCTGTTTCGGGAGAGCGTCAGGGCGGCGCCTGACATCTTCGACGCCATCTTCAAGATGCCGCTGCTGGTTTCCGAAGGGCTGAGCGTGCTCGAGGAGCGGAGCCGCAAACCGCCGCCCAGAAGGCTGACCGGGATGCGCTCGACCATCCTCGGGGGCTTCTGCCTGGTTTCCGGGGCGATCCTCCTCGCGGCCAAAGGGCCGTGGCTGGTGTCTGTCATCCTGCTCGTTCTCGGGCTGGCGCTGCCGCTGCGGCGTGAGCTGTGACCGGGACGGACTGCCGTGTTTCTGCCACATTCTGCCTCTACTTCGCCTCGACCGGGGGTCATTGAGGCCAGCTCGTCCAGTTGTAATGGCAACGGTGGAGCCGTGAACGCCTCCGGGCCGCGTCTCGACGAGGGCGGATGCGAGGCTCGGACCGGCGAGCGCTGCGAACTGGAGGGCGCCATGCGAGACATGGAGACACACGAGCAAAGCTCGAACCATCAGGTTCTCTTTCCGGTGGCCGTGGGGGCGGTTTTCCTGGTCGTCCTCGTCGTCGGCGCGCTCCTGGGGTGACGGCGCCGTCGCCCGCTCGGGCGACATCGGTCTTTCGGATTGCTCCCGCAACGCGACGGCACTTCACCTGCCGGAAGAGCGCGCATCCGAGGCCATGGGGTCCGCCGGGATTGAAGCGGTCCCGTTTGCCACCGCTGCCCCTGCCCCTGCCGCCGTTCCGTCTGATGCTGCAACCCCGCCGTCGTCTGAAGCGGGATCGGGGACACCAGCGCCGGTGGGATCAGACGTCGATCACGTACTCTCCGTCGCGCATGAGCTTGATTCGGCTCTTGTCGTCGAGGTCCAGATCGACCACGGCAGCGTTGACGCGCGGCTGGATCCGCGGCACGTAGACGTGGTCCTGGTGGATCACCGCCTCGGGCGTCGAAAAGCGATCGGGTCCGACCTGGCCGCCGAAGTGCTCGCTGCGGCCGAAGGCCACGTGCAGCCCGAGCTTCTCGTCGAGCAGCACGACGCCGATCGGATCGAGCCCGAAGGCGCCGAGCACGCCGAGCCCGAGCTCGGCCAGGTTGCCGCGGGCGGGCTCGGCTGACAGCAGCCCGGCTTCGCGGCGCGAGGTCGGACCCTGGGTGAGAACCCGTACCGCGACGTTTTCCTCGATTGCGAAGATCACGACCTCGTCGCCGATCTGGACCGGCAGCCGGCCCCGGGAGGCGGTCGGGTCACTGTCGATCTCGCCCTCGTAGGGCACGATGTAGGCCTCGCCCGACGGCAGGTTTCCCGCAGTGCCGGGCTCGGGCAGCAGACCGCCCGAAGCGTGCGCGGTGCGGTGGCGCAGGTCGAGGTGGAGGTCGTGCCCGGCGGCGCCGTCGACCACGAAACGGAGGTCCGCCGACACCGCCCGGTCGAGCAGGTCTTTGAGACGGCGGACCCTGCGGTCGACCTCGCCGTAGTCGAGCCGAAGCGCCGGGATCATCGCGGGTGAGAACCCGGGCATGGTCGCGGCTCGGCAGCCGTGCCGTTTGGAAAGAATCTTGAGCGGAGCGGTCGCCGACAGCTCGGTGGGGGCGAGGATCAGCCGGCTGCTCGACAGGACGTCGGCGAAGCTGACGGCGTCGGTTGGTGCCAGCCCGTCGGCATCGGCCGGCACGGAGTCGGGATCGCAGATCCACGCGGCTTCCGGAAGATCGGCGTTGTTGGCGCGGACGTTGCGGTAGACCACCAGGTTGACGTCCCAGGGGTGCCTGTCGTGCGCGTTCTCAAGCTCGCGCACCCAACCGGCCGCGATCTCTCGGCGCAGCGCCCACGCGTCGTTGTCCGGCAGCTCGCTGTCGGGAAGATCGACCAGCACTGCGACGGTCGAGTCCTCGGTTTTGGGCTCGAAGACCCGTTGAATCATCGCCATCAGCTCATCGGCGTTCAGGATTTCCATGGCCGCCATCCTACCGCTTCCGATCGCGGTCGACTCACGCGCAGGGGCAGACACGAACCGCGGAGGCGCGAAGGGCGCCAAGCATCGCAGCAGCGCGGGCAGTGATCTTCCGACGCCCTCCGCACGACCGCGCTGCGCGGGCGACGCTGGGCCGCGCTCGCCGGAAGGCGAGGGCGGACCAGAAGGCCGATGTCCAGACCTACCGCTTGCCGAGGGTGTTGCCGTGAAGCTCGACGAACTGCTCGCTGAGCTTGTGGCGCGGCGCGAGGTAGACCAGCGGCCGGGCGGCTTCGTGCGACTCGCGGATCTTGACCGAGGCGCTGATTGCCGGCTCGAGCACGGGCAGACCCTCGGCGACGAGCTCGTCGACCATCCTTTGCGGCAGACGAGCGCGCGCCTGGAACTGGTTGACCACGATCCCTGCGACCTCGAGCGCCGGGTTGTGGTCCTCGCGGACCTCGGCCACCGCGTCGAGGAGTCCGTAGAGGGCCCGCCGCGAGAAGTCGTCGCAGTCGAACGGGATCAGACACTTGCGCGCGGCGATGAGCGCCGACAGGGTGTAGAAGTGAAAGGCGGGCGGCGTGTCGAGAATGATGTCGTCGTAGTCCTTCAGCTCGCGGAGCGCGTCGCGCAGCTTGTAGATCTTGTACTTGGCCTCGAGCTTGGCCTGGAGCGACTCGAGCTCGGGCGAGGCCGCCATGACGTGGAGGTTCTCGAATCGGGTGTGGTGGACGAACCCCTTGGAGTCGTTCCGAAACAGCTTGAACCCGAGAGTCTGCTCGAAGAGCTCCGCCAGGTTGGGGCTGAGCTCCTCGGCGTCGGACCCGAGCAGGTAGTGGCTGGCATTCGCCTGGGGATCGAGATCGACGACCAGGGTCTTCCGACCGGCACGCGCGTTGACCGCCGCCAGATTGCAGACGATGGTCGATTTTCCCACGCCGCCTTTCTGATTGAACACGACCCAGCGCATCGCGACCTCCCCCGTCGAGGCTCGAAGCATAGCATTTTGCCGCAGTGCGTCAACACGAGAGGACGACGCCGGCGCCATGATCGGCTATCGTGGACCGGCACAGCATGTCAGAGGTCACGCCGAAGTATCGGCTCCACAGCGCCCGTCGTGCCCGGCCGACGGGAAGCCATGTGATGACCATTGCGGTCGCCGCGGTGATTGCGATCATCACTCTGGTCGTTGTCCTCGCGACCCACGACAACGATACGCCTCCAGTGCCTCCGCGTCCTGCGGCTCCTTTGGAGCGCCCTTCGCCGACGCGGTCGGCCACGCCGACGACGACACCGACGGTCGGCCGGCAGCAGTCGGGGTGGGTGGACGCCGAGGTGGTCCGGCCGCCGACCGCGACACCGACCATGCCGCCCCTGCCCGTCATCCCGACCCTCGCGCCGCGCCCGACACCCTCCGTGTCCCGGTGCGCCGAGCTCGCGTGGTCCACCGTCCAGGTTTTCTCGCCGTCCGCCCAGGTCAAGGTCGATATCCGCGTCCGGAATCGGTGCCCGTACCAGCTCGGCCCCGGGAACCTGCTGATCGAGATCACCGGCTGGCGTCAGGGCGACCGGATTCAGAGCGTGCGCGGCGCACCGTTCGAGACCATCAGGCGGGGTTTCACCGGCGACGTCTCCATCGGCCTGCCGGGATCCGAGGACTGGTACGACCGGATCGACGTCGTGGTGGTCGACTGAGCGGTGGCAGCGCGAACCGGCTCCCCTGGAGGCGGGGCATCGATGCCCAGCGACTGGGGCGTCTCGGGTTTCTACGAGAACAACCTTCCGACCCACCTGAGCGTCCGACGTAGGGTGGGCCTTGGCCCACCTGAGCGTCCGACGTA
>CAZXMW010000019.1:36657-56536 GCA_964641415.1 uncultured Thermoanaerobaculia bacterium
CCCACCTGAGCGTCCGACGTAGGGTGGGCCTTGGCCCACCTGAGCGTCCGACGTAGGGTGGGCCTTGGCCCACCGTCCACGGCCTTGAACAAAGTCCACGGCCTTGAACAAAGTCCACGGCCTTGAACAAAGTGACAACGTGCCGGTTGACTGCCGCGATCCGGTCAGAAGCGCCTTCAGGCCGGAGTGGAGCCCGGGTTCGAGTGCGATGCTTTGCGTCTTTGCGGTTTCATTGTGCCAGCAGGATCTGATGACCGCTACGCGGCCGGATGATCGCTGCCCCTGCCCCTGCCCCTGCCGCGGATCACGGACGCTGTCGTCGGGATCGGGATCGGGCACGGAATCAGACCGGGTGGTGCTCCCGGAACCAGTCCGCGGTTGTTTGCAGACCGGTCTCCAACGGCGTGCCGATCCGCAGCCCGAGCTCCTGCTCAATGAGCTCGGAGGTGATGCACGACCGAAGCTGTTCGCCGGACTTGGCCGGGCCGTGGTCGGCGTCGACGTCGGAGCCGAGCGCGTTCCGGATCAACCGGTACAGCACGTTGACATCGGTCTCGATCCCGGTGCCGACGTTGTAGGTCCGGAATCCCGGCAGACCGACGGCGGCGAGATTGGCCCGGACCACATCGCCGACGTAGGTGTAATCCCGGGTCTGTCGGCCGTCGCCGTTGATGACCGGCTGCTTGCCGCCGAGCAGGCGATGGAGAAAGATGGCGACGACGCCGGCTTCGCCGTGCGGGTTCTGGCGCGGTCCGTAGACGTTGGCATATCGAAGACACGCGGCGTCGAGGCCGTACTCCTGATGGTAGAAGTAGAGGTACCGTTCGCTCGCCAGCTTGGACACGCCGTACGGCGACAGCGGTCGGGTCGGATGGTTCTCGCCGGCGGGAAACTCGTTCTGCTCGCCGTACATGGCGCCTCCGGTGGAGGCGAAGATCACCTGTCGGACGTCGGCCCTGCGCGCCGCCTCGAGGAGGTTGAGCAGGCCGCCGATGTTGACGTCGGCGTCGAAGCGCGGGTCCTCGACGGACCGTCGCACGTCCATCTGCGCCGCGTGGTGGACGACCACCTCGACTCTGTGCTCGGCGATCACGTTCGCCGCCTGGGCGGACCGGATGTCTGCCACGACGAGCTCCGCCGCCTCCGGGACGTTGGCCTTGCGGCCGCTCGAAAGGTCGTCCACAATCACGACCTGGTGGCCGCCGCGGACCATCGCCTCGGCCACGTGGCTGCCGATGAATCCGGCGCCTCCCGTGACGCAGATGACCGAGCCCATGATCGACCTCCTGACTCCGGACGCGGTGGCGGCGGCGCCCGTGCTGCCTCGCGGATTCTATCAACGATCCACCGAGGATGTGGCGCGCGACCTGCTCGGGAATCTCCTCGTGCGCGAGACCGCGGACGGCATCGCCGCGGTGCGGATCACCGAGGTCGAGGCGTACCTCGGCGTCGAGGATCCGGCGTGTCACACCTACGGCGGCCGGCGCACCGCGCGTACCGAGGCGATGTGGGGCGAAGCCGGGCACGCCTACGTGTACCTCGTGTACGGACTCCATCACTGCCTCAATGTCGTGACGGTGGGGGAGGGCGTGCCCGAGGCGGTGCTCATCCGCGGCGGCGTGCCGCTGCTCGGCCGCGATCTGATCCGGCGCCGACGGGGCGATCACGTCGCCGAGGCGGCGCTGACCGACGGACCCGGCAAGTTGTGCCAGGCGCTCTCCGTGACGCGCGACGACGACGGTGAAGACATGAGTCGGCCCGACGGCGCTCTGACCATCCGCCGAGGGCTGCACGGCGGTCCGCCTCCGGCGAGCCGTGCGGTTTCGAGGATCGGAGTCGATTTCGCCGGTGACGCGGCGAGCTGGCCTCTGCGTTTCGTCGTCGGTTGACGGTCTCGTCGAGCGTCGACACCCCGCAGGAAACGAAGATATCTGACTCGACAGCCCGGAGATTCGACGCTACATTCGTCGACCATGAGGATCTCGTCGCGCGGTCGCTATGCCCTGAAGATGATGCTCGACATCGGGCTGAACGGCGGTGACGAGCGACCGGTCAGCCTGTCCTCGGTGGCGACACGAACCGGTCTGTCGCACGGCTACCTCGAGCAGCTGGCCCTGGCGCTGCGCTCGGCTCGGCTTGTGCGTGGAGTCGCGGGAAGACAGGGCGGCTACAAGCTGGTCGGCTCGCCGACGACGATGACGGTACGACGGATTCTCGAAGCGGTGATGGGTCCGATCTGTGTCGTGGACTGCGTTGACGCTCCCGACTCGTGCCCCCACGTCGGGACCTGCGAGTGCTTCGACGTGTACGAGCTGCTCAACCGGCGCATCGTCGAGGTGCTCGACGAGTTCACGCTCGACGACCTGATGCGGCGATCGGCTGACAAGCGGCGGAGCGCCGACGGCATGAGCGAGCCCGCCGGTCTCGCGATCTTCCCCCCGCGTTGATTCGAATCTGCTACCGTTCACCTCCGCGAGGAGGTTGACATGAATCAGCGGATCGTGGTTCTGGGGAGCGGCCGGGTCGGGCAGGCGATGGTCCGCGACCTCGCCGCCGAAAACGCCTGGCAGATCACTGCTGTGGACGTCTCTAGCGCGCCGCTCGACGCGCTCTCCGGCCTCGACGACGTCACCGGGCTCACGGCCGACCTTCGTGACCCCGCAGTGGTTCGCGATGTCGTCGCGGGTCACGATCTCGCGGTCGGCGCGGTCCCCGGACCCATGGGTTTCGAGACCCTCAGGGCGGTCGTTGAAGCGGGCGTCGATATCGTCGACATCTCGTTCTTCGAGGAGGATCCGTCGCCGCTGCGCGAGCTGGCGGTCGAACGCGGCGTGACCGCGGTCATGGACTGTGGGATCGCGCCCGGGTTCAGCAATCTTGCCCTCGGCCGGTGTCAGGCCGAATTCGACCGACTGACCAGCTTTGCCTGCTACGTCGGTGGGTTGCCCGAAATCCGTCGCTGGCCCTATGAGTACGCGGCGGTCTTCTCGCCGATCGACGTCATCGCCGAGTACACCCGACCGGCTCGTTTTGTCGAGCAGGGGAGGGAGGTCGTGCGCCCGGCGCTGAGCGACGTCGAGCCGATCGAGCTGCCCGGGGTGGGAACGCTCGAGGCGTTCAACAGCGACGGTTTGAGAACGCTGCTCGACATCGAGGGCGTTCCCGACATGAAGGAGAAGACCCTCCGGTATCCGGGCCATGCGGATCGGATGCGGATGCTCCGCGAGACCGGGTTCTTCGGTGAGGAATCGGTCGAGGTTGAAGGCGTCGGGGTTCGACCGATCGATCTCACGGCCCATCTGCTCTTCCCGGTATGGCAGCTTCCCGAAGGAGAGGGCGACCTCACGGTGATGCGGATCGAGGTCGTGGGGGATCTCGAGGGCCGGCGCATCCGGCGGACCTGGGATCTGCTCGACCGCTTCGACCGAGACCGGGGCGTGACGTCGATGGCCCGAACCACCGGCTACACCTGCACCGCAGCGGTTCGGGCGCTCGCGGCCGGGCTGTACAGCAAGCCCGGTCTCGCGCCGCCCGAGATGCTCGGCCGGACCCCCGATGTGTACGAGTTCATCGTCGACCGTCTCGCCGAGCGCGGCGTCGTCTTCTCCGTCACCGACGAGGCAATCTGAAGGTCTGAGCTCCCCGCGTCGGCGATCCGACGTGCTTGGCACGGTGCAGCCGCCAAAACGCAGAGCACGCAGAGACACCGCTGAGCATTTCTCGCTTGACTCGGGCCCCCTCCGGCACACGTCGATCACGTTCTCTGCGACGAATGCGACGGATGAACAAAACGCTCGGCGCAGACTCCGCGATCTCGGTGTCTCAGCGGTTTCAGCGTGCACTGAGGGCCGGCAAAGGGCTGTGCCGAAGCGAGCGCGCCGCTACCCCCGATCGTCGAGGCCGTGGGCGGCGAGGGCGCGGCGGCACGCGGAGACGAGCGCCGGTTGCTGTTGCTCGGCCCCGAGATCGAGCGCGCGCCGAAGCACCGGCCAGCCGGCGGTGAGCAGGACGAGCGGCGCGGCGAGATCGACGAAGAGGTCGCGGCTCGGCGAAGGGGATCCGCCGCCTTCCTCGTTCCCGGTCAGTACGCGGAGGTTCTGGTGCGCCTCCCGAAGACTCGGCTCGAGCGCTTCCACGGCGACCTCGCCGCCGTCGGCCAGATCGCGCAGAAGAAGCCGGATCTCGGTGGTTCGGTGCGACATCCGGTCGACAAGGCGGTCGAGCAGATCGAAGATCGCGGGGGCAGGAGAGAGGTCGTCCGGGTCGCGGTTGTCGATCCGGAGATCGGCCAGGGCAGCGGCCGCCCGACGCAGCACCGTGCGGTAGAGCTGCCTCTTGCCGCCGAAATGATACGAGATCGCGCCCGGGTTCGCGCGAGCCAGGTCGCAGATACGCCGGACCGATGCGCCCCGGTAGCCGTGATCGGCGAACAGGGTCGTTGCGCTGTTGAGAATTCGATCTCGGGTGTCCAGATTCATACAACTGTTTGTATCGGAGCGAAGCCGGATCGTCAAGGTACGCAGGCCCGCCGGTCGAGCACGGATCGCATCCGGGTTTTTCTGTAAACCGAGATTCGTTCTCTTAATTTCGCGCTGACAGTGAAATACACAAATCAAACAAACAATTGTTTTATTTTGTGCTCGGGGCTTGACGAGACCGTTGTCAATCCGTAGCATTCGACCACAGGATGACACAGGAACCGTTCGGCGTCGTTGCGGTGATCCCCGCGCGCTGGGGCTCGACGCGTTTCCCCGGCAAGGCGGTCGCCATGCTGGGAGGGCAACCCATGATCGCCCACGTCGTGCGGCGGGCGTCTGCTGCCGCGACCGTCGACCATGTGATGGTGGCCACCGACGATGACCGCGTCGGCGACGCGGCGCGGGCCGCCGGCGCGGAGGTCGTGATGACCGGCGACCACCCTTCGGGAACCGACCGGGTGGCGGCTGCGGTGTCGGGGAGCTCGAGATGGGAGCTCGTCATCAACGTCCAGGGCGATGAGCCGCTGCTGTCGGCCGCGAACATCGACACCCTGGTGACCGGGTTGCGAACGGAGCCACGAATCGGAATGGCCACGTTGTGCTACCCGCTGGCTGCGGACCGCGTCGACGATGAGAATGCGGTCAAGGTGGTGCGTGACATGCGGGGGCGGGCGCTGTATTTTTCGCGGTCGTTGATCCCGTATCCCCGAGACCGTGTCTCGGCCGAGGTGTTGTGGCGGCTTCACCTGGGAATCTACGGTTTCCGGCCGGACACCCTGGTGCGTTTCGTCGAGCTGCCGCCGTCGCCGCTCGAGACCTCGGAGGGACTCGAGCAGCTGCGGGCGCTGGAGAACGGGATCGAGGTGCTGGTGTTGGATGCTCCCGATTCGGCGCTCGGGGTCGACACCCCCGAGGATCTGGAGCGGGTTGAGGAACGACTGACCGGCGGGGCATGAGGAAGGAAGGTCCGGAGGATGGCGACCAAGTACGTGTTCGTGACGGGCGGTGTGGTCTCGGGGCTGGGCAAGGGCATCTCGGCGTCGTCGCTGGCGGCGCTGATGGAGGCCCACGGCTACTCGGTGACCATGCTCAAGGTCGATCCCTACGTCAACGTCGACCCCGGCACCATGTCTCCGTTCCAGCACGGCGAGGTCTTCGTCACCGACGACGGCGCCGAGACCGACCTCGACCTCGGCCACTACGAGCGGTTCACCTCGGCGACCATGGGCAAGCGGAACAACTTCACCACCGGCAAGATCTACGCCTCGGTGATCGAGAAGGAGCGGCGCGGCGACTACCTCGGCAAGACCGTCCAGGTGATCCCGCACATCACCGACGAGATCAAGGACGGCATCCGCGCCCTCGGCGGTGACGTCGATTTCGTCATCGTCGAGATCGGCGGCACGGTTGGCGATATCGAGTCGCTGCCCTTTCTCGAGGCGATCCGCCAGTTCCGCACCGAGGCCGGGCGGGGCAACGTGCTGATCATTCACCTCACCCTGGTGCCCTACATCAAGGGATCGGACGAGCTCAAGACCAAGCCGACCCAGCACTCGGTCAAGGGCCTGCTTCAGATCGGAATCCAGCCCGATATCCTCCTGTGCCGGGTCGACCGGGCCCTCCCCGAGGAACTGCGGGCCAAGATCGCGCTGTTCTGCAACGTCGAGTCGAGAGCGGTGATCCCGGCCCAGGACGTCGATACCATCTACGAGGTGCCGCTCAAGCTCGCCGCCGAGGGCTTCGACGAGATCGTGCTCGAGATGCTCAACCTGCCCAAGGGCCAGCGCGACCTGACCCGCTGGCGGATGGTGGTCGACGCGGTCAACGCGTGCGATGACGCGGTTTCCATCGGTATCGTCGGCAAGTACGTCGACCTCGCGGACTCCTACAAGTCGCTCAACGAGGCGCTCGGCCACGGCGGGCTCGCCAACGGCGTCAACGTCGAGCTCGAGTTCATCGACTCGGAGACCCTCGAGGGCTCCGGCTACCCGGAGCAGCTGTTCGACGTCGACGCGATCCTGGTACCCGGCGGATTCGGCAAGCGCGGTATTGAGGGGATGATCCGGGCGATCGAGTTCGCCCGCGGGCGCAAGATCCCGTTCTTCGGGATCTGCCTGGGTCTCCAGACCGCGATGATCGAGTTCGCGCGCAACGTCTGCGGCCTCGCTGCGGCCCACTCGACCGAGTTCGTCAACCAGCTGCCGTACAAGGTGATCTACAAGATGCGCGAGCTCGTGGGCGTCGACCAGATGGGCGGCACGATGCGGCTCGGCAAGTACCCGTGCCGGCTCACGCCCGGCTCCAAAGCCTGGAAGATGTACGGCTCGGACGAGGTCTGGGAGCGCCACCGCCACCGGTACGAGGTCAACCCGGAGTACGTACCTCTGTTCGAGGAAAAGGGATTGGTGGTCAGCGGCAAGTCGCCCGACCGGATTTTCGTCGAGGTGATCGAGCTCCCCGACCACCCGTGGTTTCTCGGTTGTCAGTTCCACCCCGAGTTCAAGTCCAAGCCCTATGACCCGCATCCGATCTTCAAGTCGTTCATCGCCGCCGCGGTCGACTACCGGGATGCGCGCCGGGTCGAGGATGACGTCGAGGAGGACCAGCAGGTCGTTGAGGAGCGGATCATGGAAGAGATCCTCTCCGACGACGAGGAAGAGGCTCCGGAGGAGAAGCACCTCGAGGCGTAGGGCCACTCCGAAGCCGGCGGTCGAACGCCGCGGGCGGCCCCCGTTCGCTTCCGGAGGTGACAGTCTGACGTCATGTCCCGGAATCGACCGGGCTCCGACCGGGCGGAGGATGAGCGATGCCGGGATTCGGGTACACTGGCGCCATGGAATGGGAGCCGTTCGAGATCGCGGCCGGCATCACCGTCGGTGAAGCCGGCGCACCGTTTTTCTTCGCGGGGCCGTGTGTCATCGAGTCGCGCGAGTTCGCGCTCGGGGTCGCGGCAACGGTCAACGAGATCGTGACGAGGCAGGGGGTGCGGGCGATCTTCAAGGCGTCGTTCGACAAGGCGAACCGGTCGTCGGTGAACAGCTTTCGGGGACCCGGGCTCGACGAGGGTCTCGAGGTGCTCGCGGCGGTCAAGCGCGAAACCGGCTTGGCGGTGCTCACCGATGTGCACCACCCCGAGCAGGCCGCCCGAGCGGCCGAGGTTGCCGATGTTCTCCAGGTGCCCGCGTTCTTGTGCCGGCAGACCGACCTGCTCGTCGCGTGCGGTGAGAGCGGCGCCGCGGTCAACATCAAGAAGGGTCAGTTCATGGCGCCCGAGGACATGGCCAACGCAGTCGAAAAGGTGCGTTCGACCGGCAACCACAAGGTCACGTTGACCGAGCGGGGAGCGAGCTTCGGCTATCGCAATCTGGTCGTCGACATGCGGTCGCTGCCGATCATGCGGCGCTTCGCGCCGGTGGTGTTCGACGCGACGCACTCGCTCCAGCTTCCCGGCGGGCTCGGTCACGCCACCGCGGGGGCGCGTGAGTTTCACCCGTATCTCTCTCGCGCGGCTGCGGCGGTCGGGGTCGACGGCATCTTCGTCGAGGTCCACCCGAACCCGCCCGAAGCGCTGAGCGACGCGACCACGCAGCTCGACCCGCGGGAGTTCGAACGGCTCGTCACGCAGGTCGTCGCGCTGTCGAGGACCCTCGTGGAGCTCGAACGATGAGTCTCGACACGGCACGTCGGGTCCTCGCGACCGAGGCCGACGCCATCCGCAACCTGGTCGAGCTCGTCGGCGAAGATTTCGAGCGGGCGGTGAAGCTGATTCTCGATTGCTCGGGCCGCGTCGTGTGGTCCGGCATGGGCAAGTCGGGGATCATCTGCCGCAAGCTCGCCGCGACCATGAGCTCGACCGGGACTCCGTCGCTCTTTCTCCACCCGGCCGAGGCGATCCATGGCGACCTCGGCATGGTCACCCCCGACGACCTGGTGATCGCGATCTCCAAGTCGGGCGCCACCGAGGAGATGCTCCGGCTGGTCGAGATTCTGCACCGTCAGGGCGTCAAGCTCGTCGTCATGAGCTCGCACCCCGACTCGCCGCTGGCGAAGGCGGCCGATGTCCACCTCGATCTCGGGGTGCGCACCGAGGCCTGCCCGCTCAATCTGGCGCCCACCGCCTCGACCACCGCCAGTCTCGCCCTGGGCGATGCGCTGGCGCTCTCGGTGGCGGCCGAGAAGGGCTTCAAGGAAGAGGACTTCGCGCGCTTTCACCCGGGCGGCAAGCTGGGCAAGAAGTTCCTCAAGGTTCGAGATCTCATGCATACCGGCGACGAGATGCCGATCGTGGCGCCCGGCGCCGCCATGAAGGACGTGATCTACGAGATGAGTCGCAAGGGCCTCGGTCTCGCGATCGTGCTCGACGAGGGCGGCGGGCTGCTCGGGGTCATCACCGACGGCGATCTGAGGCGGCTCATGGAGCGGGATCCGGATCCGCTGACTCCGACCGCCGAGGAGGTCATGAACCCCGGCGGTGTCTGCATCGCCGCCGATGAGCTCGCCACCGCGGCTCTGAAGACGCTCGAGGAGAAGAGGATCACCTCGTTGCTGGTCTGCAACGGCGGCGACACCGTCGCCGGAGTGCTGCACATCCATGATCTGTGGGGAGTCGGACTTTTCTAGTTTTGAGTTTGAAGTTCCATCGCACGAGACCGGCCGTGCGAAATCGTACGATACACGATATCTAAAAACTGAAAACTCAACGCTGATGTCTTGGAGCGCGACGATGCGACTGACGATCTTGACAACCGGTGGGACGATCGACAAGACCTACAACGAGTTCGACGGGTCGTTGGCCAACTCGCGGTCGGTGCTCGACGTGATCCTCGGCTCGCTCCGCCTGCCTGATCTCTTCATCCGCCACGTCACCGTGATGCACAAGGACTCCCTCGACATGACCGAGGAGGACCGCCAGGTCATCCTGAAGGCGGTGCGCGACGCCCTGCCCAACTCGGATGCCGTCGTCGTCCTGCACGGTACCGACACGCTGTCCAAGACCGGTGAGGTGCTGCACCGCGAGCTCGGCGAGATCGGGATTCCGGTGATCCTGACCGGCGCCATGAAACCCTACGAGTTCCGGGACACCGATGCGCTGCAGAACGTCACCGAGGCGCTGGTCGCCGCAAGGCTCCTCGACGGCGGCGTCTACGCGGTCATGCACAATCGGGTGCTGCCCTTCCCCGGTGTCACCAAGGACCGTCAGGCGGGGGAGCTCATTCCGTCCTGAGCTGAGCCATTCTGCCGGCTGAACGCCGGTACGAAAATTTGTCGGCAGGGACGCGGGCACAGACGCGGTCGGGGATGCGGGCACGGCCGCGGATTACGACCCGATCTCGGTGATCGCGACGAGGGGGCCGCCCTGCCAGGCGTCGAGATCGACCTCGGCCTCGACGTACCAGAGGTTCTCGTCGGAGGGATCGAGGAGGTTCTGAGTGATCTTCCAGCGTTTGTCGTCCTCGCGGGCGATGACGGTGGTGTCCGAGAGCCGGGCGCGGTGGTCGAAGACCAGCTCGTCGAAGCGCTCGTAGAACGGCGTCATGGCCTCGGCGAAGCGGTCCGCGGGCCATGGGTCCTCTGCCGGCTGGCGCACGCTGTCCTCGGCGGTCTCCCAGTCGCGTCTGGACAGCGCGCGGACGAGGGTGCGCATCTCGGCCCGGACCCTGGAGGCGAGCCTGCGCTCGTCGGTGCGCAGCTCCTCGATGGCGAGCAGGCGATGGGCCTCGCGTGAGTCCTCGACGTCGCCTTCGAGCAGAAGCTCGGGGTGGCGGAGTCCCTCCCACTCCTCGATGAGGCTGGTGTCGACCCGTTCGAGCATCGATCGGAAGGTGCCCTGGACATCGAGCACTGCCTCGGTCTTGGCGGCGTCGGGGACATTCTGATCGAGGGTGCGATGGAGCTGTGACAGATAGCGCAGCAGGACGCCCTCGAATCGGGCGAGGCCGTAGCGTTTGACGTAGTCGGAGAAGTCGAGGTAGTCCTCGATCATCTCGCGGCCCACGGACTTGGGTTTGACCATGTCGCCGCCGACCCACGGGTGGACCTCGCGGAAGCGGTCGAAGACGGCATTGAGGTAGTCGGCGCGGGGCTGCGGCGGGGTCAGCTCGTCGAGGCGGTTCATGCGCTCGTCGTAGCTCACGCCCTCGGCCTTGAGCCGGTTGATGAGCTCGGTCTTGAGCACGTCGAGCTGGCGGCGAAGGACGATGGTCGGGTCCTCGAGCACCGATTCGACAAGGCTGAGCAGGTCCAGCGCATAGTCGGGGTGCTCGGGATCGAGCCCCTCGATGGCCTCGACGAGGAAGAGCGAAAGGTTGTGGAAGAGCGAGAAGTCGAACTGGAGCTCGTCGTCGACCACGACCCAGTAGAACGGCGACGCCGTGTCCTTGACCATCCGGATGATCCCGGCGTGCCGGAGCGAGCGCGCGAGCCTCGCCGCGTGGGCGATGTGGTCGGCCTTGCCGGCGTCGTCGTCATGGCAGTGCCGAATGAGCTCGCGCAGCGAGTGGAAGTTGCCGGCGTCCGGGTCGTTGACCGCCGCGTCGCGTTGAAGCAGGTCGACCATCATGCCGGGCGTGATCCGGAACCGCGAGACGAGCTTCTCCGGCTGATTGGCGACGAGGTTTTCGAACGTGTCCTTTGACCACGACACCTCGCCGGCGCGCGGCTGCCTGGTCGGGCTCTTCTTCTTCTTCTTCTTCGGATTCGCCGCGGCCTTCCGGTCAGCGATCTTCTTCTCGATCACATGGTCGGGCGCCTGAGCGACAACGGATCCCTCGTCGTCGAACCCCTTGCGTCCCGCTCGGCCGGCAATCTGCTTGAAGTCCCGGACCTTGAGCTGCGTGACCTTTCGCCCGTCGAACTTGGCGAGCTTGGTGAAGAGCACGGTCCGGATCGGGATGTTGACCCCGACCCCAAGGGTGTCGGTGCCGGAGATGATCTTGAGCAGCCCCCGCTGCGAGAGCTTCTCCACCAGCAGCCGGTATCTGGGCAGCAGCCCAGCGTGGTGGACCCCGATGCCGAAGGAAAGAAAGCGACGGAACTCCTTCCCGTACGGCGTCGTGAATCGCTGACCAGCCATCGCCTCCTGGATCGCCCTCTTCTCGTCTTTGCCGGTCAGCGGCATGCTGGTGAGGCCCTGGGCGAGCTCGGCGCACTCCCTTTGGGTGAAGTTGACGATGTAGATGGGTGACCGGTGGGTTTCCGCGAGCCAGTCGACGGTCTCGTGGATCGGGGTCTCGCGATAGTGGAAGTCGAGGGGGACCGGGCGTTCGGCCGAGGTGACGTGGACCGCCCCGCGGCCGGTCCGCTCCTCGATCCGGTTCACGATCTGCGTCATGTCGCCGAGAGTCGCCGACATGAGCAGGAACTGGCTCGACGGTGAGTTGACGAGAGGCACCTGCCAGGCCCAGCCCCGGTCGCGATCCGAGTAGTAGTGGAACTCGTCCATGACGACATACGGCGCGTCGAGCTCGGGCCCGAGCCTCAGCGACAGGTTGGCGAGCACCTCGGCCGTGCAGGTGACGACCAGTGCATCGGGGTTGATGCTCGCGTCGCCGGTGAGCATCCCGACGTTGTCTGCGCCGAGATCGTTGCAGAGCGAAAAGAACTTCTCCGACGCGAGCGCCTTGATGGGGGAGGTGTAGTAGCTGACCCGGCCCTCGCACAGCCCCTTGAAGTGGAGCCCGAGGGCGACCAGCGACTTGCCCGAGCCGGTGGGCGTCGACAGGACGACGTGCTTGCCGGCCATGATCTCGAGCAGCGCCTCCTCCTGTGCCGGGTAGAGCTCGAAGCCGATGTCGGTCACCCATTCGAGGAAGAGGTCGAGAATCTCGTCGGGGTCGGAGGTGCCGGAGGGGGGAATTCGGGAGAGGAGATTGGGGACGTCAGGCATTGGGGGAGTATAGGGGAGCGCGTCGCTCGGGATTCGGGAATCCCGACTCACGATTTACGATTCACGGTTATCGAACAGGGAACTCCAGTCGCTGATCTGAGCTACCGCCGGACATCCACGCTCCGGTGTCCCCGGACTCGAAGCCGTCGGTGAAGATGAGTCCCATATCGATGTCCAGCGCGTAGACGCGGACGTGACCGGCATTGTCGCCGGCGCCGTCGTTGTTCGGTGCGCCGACGGCGAGGGTCGTGCCGTCGGAGCTGAGGCTGACGGAGGTGCCGAAACCATCTTCGGCGGCCTCGGCGTCGAGAGTGCCGCCGATCTGCGTCCACACGCCCACCTGGTTCTCATAGACTCGGACATGGCCGGCGTTCGAGCCTGTCCCGTCGTTGTTCTTGGCGCCGATGGCGACGATGGAACCGTCGGCACTGAGGCCGACAGAGGTGCCGAAACGATCCTGGGCGGCCTCGCCGAAGATGTTACTGCCGATCTGGGTCCACGTCTCCGATTGGTTCTCGAAGACGCGAACCTGCCCGGCGAGAGTCGCGACTCCGCTGTTGGCGGGAGCGCCGATCGCCACCACTGATCCATCGGCGCTCAAACAGAGAGCGAGGCCGAACTCGTCGTACTCTCCCTCACCGGCGATATCGTCACCGATCTGGTTCCAGGTTCCGGATACGTTGCGATACACCCGCACGTCTCCAAGGCGATCACCGGTGAAGTGTGTGTACGGAGCGCCAACGGCGACGACGGATCCATCGGCGTTGATCCCGACCGCATGCCCGAAGTTGTCGGTCTCGGCCACGCCGTCGATGTCGTCCCCGATCTGGAGGTGCTGGGCCGGGAGCTCGCTGCTGTGCAGCATGATGCCCGAGACAACAATCGCCACGCAGATCGCGAACACGGTACGGTGATTCATCCGGAATCCCTTCTCCGATGCCTGTGACGCGGGCACGCCATTGATTCGCTGGCCGATCATCCCGGTATGCCTGTTGTTTCTGTGCGGGTATCATACCCGATCTTCGGAGAGGACATCGAGGCCCCACCATTACTTTGGATTCGCTCGATCTTCCACCGCCGATGCCTTCCGGAGTGCCTGCTGGCACACCTTCTTCTCGGCGGTGATGCGGTCCCAGAGACTCTTGGCCACGAGCGAGATGCCCATGCTCGCGACCGCGACACCGGTGGTGGCGGCCGCCTCGAGGGGTTTGACCTCGAGGTTCGGGTCGGCCAGTGTTCCGCCGAGCCGGATGTAGGAGTTGGTGATGGCGCTCGCGCTCAGGCCGAACCCCTTTCGGGGCTTCGTTACCCAGTCGAGCGTGAGCTTCTCGGTGGAGAAGTCGACGGTGCCGTTGCCGAGGATGGTGACCGCGTCGGTCTGGATGACGGCGGGATCGAGTGACATGACTCCGTCGGTGAAGGTCGCGGTGAGAACCGCACAGTTGAGGTTCGTGGCCGTCGCCCTCGCGAACGGGTTGAGGGCCTTCAGAATGGTGACCAACACGTCTGCGTAGAGCAAGTCGAGAATGCTCTCGCGGACCACGCCGCCGGCGGCGCTCAGGACGAACCTACCGTCGGCGGCCGCCATCAGTTCGTGAGGGCTGGCTCCGCTGAGATCGAGGTCGAGACTGGCATCGACCTCCGTGTACCGGCTCGGATCGGCGTCACGGGCGCCGAGGTTGATCAAGGCGTCGTCGAGCGAGACGCGGCCTTCGACCCGGTACCCTCCGACGACCGGGGTCAGCGACCCGGCCCCCTGCAGGACGCCCCCTCGCGAGCCCGTGCCGCGGATCGCCGCGACTTCGAGCCGCGATGCATCGAGGTTCACTGCCAGCTCGAGGTCTCGATAGGTGTTCAGGCGAAGCGAGAGCTCGTCAACGGTCCACTCGAGGGACCCGTCGGCTCGCTCGAGCAGCGACAGGTTCAGGGGCTCGTCCGACAGCACGCGGCCGCCGACCACGCGATCGGGCTCGTCGGTCGAATCGGTCGGTGGATCCTCCTCATGGCCCAGATTGGACAGATCGATCCTCCGCGACGTCAACCGCGCCGACACGACCGGCTTCGACTCGAGATCAACGGCCACGGTGCCGCCGACATCGCTCGACCCGATCCGAACACTCAGATCGTCGGTCGTGAACCGGCTCGGATCTCCGGCAAACCGACCGCTGACCTCGAAGGGCAGCGGCGGCAGTCTTCCGATGCCGGTGAGCCCGCGGAGCACCGAAAGGTCGGGTCCGGAGGCGCTCATCGCAAGGTCGGTGCCGACGAGCTTCGGCGGCAGTCCGAGCGCGCCGTCGAGCTCGGCCCGCAGCTCGCCGAACTGGAAGCGGAGATCGTCGAAGTGGATGTCCGCAGCGGCCTTGCGCACGCGTCCGTCGATCGAGAACGGGTCGTTCGGCAGCTCGAGATCGAAGATGGTCGCGATGGGGGCGAGATCCGGACCCTCGGCACGGAGCTCGAGGTTCGTGCCGGACAGATCCGCGGCCGTGCCGACGACTCCGTTCGCGGTCGCGGTCGCGGCGCCGAGGGCGAGCTCGACACCCGACAGCTGAATCCGCTCCGGCTCCACCCTGACGTCGCCGGCCGCCGCGAACTCCTGCTCGGGGAGGCGCGGAATGCGCAGCTCGAACATGGTCGCCCCGAGGCCGCCGAGCTCGCCGAGATCGCGGCCGCTCACCGAGAGACGGGCCTCGGACCCGATCCAGCTCCCGTCGAGCGCGACCACACCGTCGACCTCGAGTCGGGTCCCTGCGAGCTCGACGACCGCTCGTTCGAGACCGAGGACTCCGTTGTCGAGAGAGACCGACCCCGAGGCGCTGAAGGGCGCTGACGGAAGCCCGATCTCGGGGATGAGGGTCTCGAACGCCGCGAGGGACGGGCCGCGGGCGTCGACGGTGAGGTCGAGTTCGTCGGCACCCGCGAGCCCGACGACGCCATCGAGCGTTGCGGATGCCCCAGCGAGGGCGATGTCGACGTCGGACAGGCGGACGAGGTCACGATCGAGCTCGATCGTGCCGTCGATGGAGAACGGCTCGGCCGGCATCGATCTGGGCGCGACCAGGGGGTCGAAGATCGATGCGTCGGAGCCGTTCGCCCGGACCTGCAGCCGCGAACCGGCCATGCGTGCCGAGCGGGTGATCACTCCGTCCGCGGCCAGTGTCGTTCCCGCGAGCTCGGTCTCGAGGCCCTGTAGCCGGTATCCGTCGCGAACAATGGTGATCCGACCCGCCGCGCGAAGAGGACCGCTGGGAAGCTCGTCGTGGCCGAGCAGCCTGCCGATCTGCAACGCGTCGATGCCGACAGCTTCAAAATGGAGGTCGGTGCCGATCATGCCGGGCTCGGTCGCCAGGCCTCCCTCGACGGAGATCTCGCCGTCCCCCAGAGTCACGTTGAATCCATGCAGGCCGATCGCGCCGTCTCCCGGGGACATGCGCCCCGCGATGCGGTACGGAAGGCTCGGCAGGTCGACGTCGACAAGATCGGAGTACCACGAAAGATCGGGTCCGCTGGCGTCGAGCTCGAGATCGGTGTCGGCGTACCCTGGGGGGTCGCCGACGAAGCCGGCCACCGCCATTCTGGACGAGCCGACGGACGCGGACACGTCGTCGATCCGGAAGCCGTTCTCGACCCGCAGCAGCTGACCGCCGATCTCGAATGCTTCGCGCGGCAGCTTCTGTCCGGCCAGCGCCGCGAGGGCGGCGATGTCCGGTCCGGCACCTTCGAATCGGAAGTCGGTCCCGAGCATGCGCGGCGGCGTCCCGAGCCGGCCGTCGGCCTTGATCCGGTTGTCGCCGACCGTGACCTCGAGATCCGAAAGCTCGACGGGAAAGCCCTGCCATCGGAGCCGCCCGCTCGCGCTGAAGGGAAGCTCGGGAAACTCTCCGGCGTCGAAGAGCGCGGCGATGGGCCGAATGTCGGGACCGTCGAGCCGGAAACCGAGCTCGACATCGCCTGGGTCGAGCATCGAGTCGATGGTCCCCTCGGCTTCGAGGTCGGCGACCGGCGAGCCGGCTGCCACCCGGAAGGCCGTCAGTCCGGACTCGGGCCGCGCCGAGGCCGTCGCGGTGAACGCCTCCACCGGGGCGTCGGGCAGTCCGAGCAGCGCGGTGAGCACCCTCGGATCGGCCGCCGAGAGCTCGGCGTGGATGTCGAGCCCCGACAGGTTCGCCGGATCGGAGATCCTCCCAGCGCTGGAGAGACGATTGCTGCCGAGCTGAATCGTGACGTCGTGATCCACCGGCTCGAGGTTGACCAGACTCTCCAGCGTGGCCAGCGTTCCGCCGACAGCGAAGTTCGCACCGTTGAGCCGTCCGTTCGCCGACAGCTGATGGGAGCCGGCAGGGTCGCCGGTGCTGTCGAGCTGTGCCACCGAGATCTCCCAGTCGGGCTCGGCCGACGCAGCACGGAACATCAGGCCGACGTCGTGGGCGCGGATCGAGTCGATCCGAAGTCGCACCGGGCCTCCGGGCCCGTCGCCGCCGCCTTCGCCGAGGGCCCAGTTGCTTCCCTCGACCTCGTCGGACTCGAAGATCGCCCGACCGCCCTCGAGCTCGAGCGACGGTATGTGGATCGCACCGGAAAGCAGGGGCCGGAGCTCGATCTCGGCGTCGAGGCGGTCGATGGTGGCCATCTCGGCCTCGGAGCCCCAGTCGGCATTCGCCATGGAGACCTGTGTGGCGTGGACTCGTGTGACCGGTCCGAGGTCGATCTCGAGCTCCCCTCCGAGGTCGAGTTCGCGATCCAGCGCCTTCGACACCACGCCCGCAATCGTCCCGCGCCACTCGCTGAGGTCGGACGTCGCGAGGTAGATCGCGGGGCCGGCGACCAGGACGACCATGGCGACACCGATCGCGATGATGAGCCTGCGTCTTCTGGACATGCAGGAGCATTCTACTGTCTCGTCCTGCCGGCGTGGCCGTACAGCCGCCGTTGGGGCTACGCCTCGAGCGGCACCATCACCCTGATCCTGGTGATCGTGCTGCTGGTCTGGTTGTTGTAGCCGGGCCGACCAGCCCGGTCGTTCGGAGGTCGGTGAGCGACTCCGACGGGACCGTCGATCGGTTGACATCTTGACATCAATAAAATAAAACATCATGATGTCTGCATGAGAACCACCCTGACACTCGATGAGGATCTCGGACGACGGCTCAAGGAGTTCGCAAGAGAGAGCGGGCGCAGCTTCAGGGAGGTCGTCAACGAGGTCGTGCGGCGGGGTCTCAGCGCGGGCGAGCCTCCTGTGGACGATGCAGAGCCGTTTCGCGTCGTGCCGAAGGCCTGCGGCTTCAAGCCGGGGATCGACCCGCTCAAGCTCAACCAGCTCTATGACGATCTCGAGATCGAGCGGCTCGGCACGGATGGCGGCTTCGGGGTTCACGAACCGTGATCATCCCGGACATCAATCTGCTGGTGTATGCCTACAACAGTGACGCTCCGTTTCATGAAGACTCGAGGATCTGGCTCGAGAGTTGTCTTTCCGGTCGAACAACCGTGGGCCTCCCCTGGGTGGTGATTCTGGGCTTTGTCCGCATCATGTCGAGCGGGGCCGTGCTGACCTCGCCGATGACGCCTGCCGAGACCACCGGGCACGTTCGATCGTGGCTCGAGCGTCCGCAGACCCAGATCATCGTTCCCGGTCCGCGACACCTGGAGATCCTCGAGGAGGTCATGCAGGCCTCGCGCGCCTCGGGTCGGCTGACCACGGATGCTCACCTGGCGGCATTGGCCATCGAAAGCCAAGCGGAGCTGCACTCCAACGACGTCGACTTCGCCAGGTTCCCGGGTCTCAGGTGGGTCAATCCGCTCACGTGACGACTGTTCGATGATCGTCGGTTCGAGGTAAGATCACCGGCAGCGAGCAACGGAGGAGGAGCTCATGCGGGAGTCTGGTCGGATGCGTCTGCCGGTCCTTGTGGGGTTGTGTGCGGTGCTGCTCGCAGCGGGTGCCGGGCCGGCCGAGGCGCAGCGCAAGTTCGAGCCGTTGTTCGACACGTTCAACGTCCGGGTCGACGGCAGCTGGGTCGCGCTGACCACCGAGATCCGGCTCGACTCCGAGGCGCTGGGCCGGGGCACCACCCTCAGCTTCGAGGACGACCTCGACCTCGACGGGAACAAGATCATCCCCAGTCTGGCCTTCGAGTGGCAGATCGCCCGCAGGCACCGGCTGGGCGTGCGCTGGCAGGACATCTCTCGCGATTCGAGTGCCCAGGCTCTCGAGGAGATCCAGTGGGGCGACGAGATCATCCCGGTCGATGCGGACATCGCTCTGGGGTTCGACATCGTGCAGTACTTCGCCGACTACACCTACTACCCCTGGGTGAAGGAGCGGTGGGCTGCGGGTTTCGGTCTCGGGATCCGGGTCATGGAGCTCTCCGCCACGCTGTCGTGGCTGTCGGAGGGTCTGGAGCTGTCGGGAAGCACCGACGCCACGGGCACGGGTCCGCTGCCGTACCTCTACTTCGACTTCCGGCGCCTGTTCTCGGACCACTGGCGCTTCCACGCCGGCCTCGGCTGGCTCCAGGTCAAGATCGACGACATCGACGGCGGCCAGTGGGTCGGTCGGCTCGGCATCGAGTACCTGCTCGGCCGGCACTGGGGTTTCGGCGCAGCGGCGAACATCGCGACCGTCGACGTCGACTGGGACGGGATCGATACCGATGAGGAGGGCAATCTCCTGTCCGCGGCCGTCGAGCTGGACATCAGCGACATCAGCCTCTTCGTTCGTTTCAGGTTCTGACCGCCGAACGTCGTCGACCGGCGTGTCGGATCGCCCGAGCTCCCTGATCCGACTCAGTTGATCAGGAACGCGTACAGTTGTGCCTTCACGGTCCGCGGCCCGGTGTTGTAGAAGTACACCCGATATTTCGGAAACGCCAGCTGGTGCAGCTCGGGATCCGCCGCGACGTAGGCGAGGGCGTCTTTCGGTACTCCCAACGTGACCTCGATGGGAAAGAGGTAGGTCCCCTCGTCGAGCGCGTTGATCACGAAGTCCTCGTCGGGGACCAGGACCGCGCCGATGGTCGCCGGCTCGGGCGGGATGCCCTCGACGAAGACGGCCAGGCTGAGCTTGACCGCGGTGAAGGGCCCGCTCTCGAGCACGCCCGCCGAAACCAGCCGCGTCGTCTGGCGCCGTTGCACGGTGGTCACGATGACCTCTTCGAAGCGGGTCATCTCGTTGGACGGCACCGGCTCGGCGATCTCGACCCCGCCGGAGACCTCCTGGACGACGGGGAAGTTCGAGATCCGAATCGACTCGTCCTGAGCCACCGCCACCACCGGCAGGACCAGCAGGCTGGCGACGATCCGAACGAGAACTCGCGGTTGGTTCGAACGCATGACGACCTCCTGCCCCACCATACGACAGCCCCGCCCTTTCTGGTGCCGTCTCCAACGTGCCAACTAGAGTGGTGGTATCTCTTGTATCGAGAGAATGTGGTCACTGTGTGCCCGGGTTGACCGCTGACGGGACGTCGCCGGTCTGCGGGTTCCGGGATACACTTTCGGCGAGCCGGTCAGATTC
>CAZXMW010000020.1:0-55568 GCA_964641415.1 uncultured Thermoanaerobaculia bacterium
GCGAGGGCGGACCAGAAGGCCGATGCGGTAGGACCGTTTCCGTATCCGTATCCGTTTCCGCATCCGTGGCCGTATCCGTGACCGTTGCCGCATCCGTAGCCGCTTCCGGTTCCGCCTCGCCCCGGCGGAGCCGTTCGCGCCCACAGTCCACCGCGACTGGGCTCGGTGGGGGCCACTTCCGCAGTTGCGACAGCGTGACGCCGAGTTCGACGCAGCGCACAACTGCGGAAATGGCACGTCCGCCGGAACCGCGCCCATTCCGGCCCGAGACGTCCCTCAGCTCCCTACCGGCCCGGCGAGCTCGAACGTCACCGGGCAGTGATCGCTGACGTCGAAGAACGTGCCGTCCTCGGCGCCCGGCCGCGACACGAGCTCGCCGCAACCGGCCCGCTCGCAGTGGAGCCATGACCGGGCGGGGCCGCGTACCGGAAGGCCCCTGACGTAGACGAGGTCGAGCAGGGACGGCACCTGGATGCCGTCGGGCTCGCCCGGGCCTTCCCAGTACTCGGTACAGCCGGAGGCGTTGACCACCCGTTCGAGCCCGGCACCGGCGAGGATCTCGTCGACCCGGGCGAGTTCCTCGGCGGCGCCGATGAAACGAGATCCCATGGTGTTGAAGTCGCCCTGGAGAACCAGGTCGGAGTCGCCGGTCCGTGCGATCCAGGCCCGCGCCCAGGCGGCGAGGATCTCGACCTGGAGGATCCGGACCTCGAAGTCGTCGCGCCCCGAGTCGAGGTGGACCTGGACGACGGTGAAGTCGACCTCGGGCGAACTCACCGACCGCAGGCGGACCGCCAGAGCCGGCCGAAGGCCCTCCTTGACCACGACCTCCGCGATCTCCACCGGCTCCTCCACCAGATCGAGGACCGACCCGTCCCAGGCGACGGCGACGTGCTGACCGCCGCGGCCTCCGTCACGGGCAAAGCGGATCCGCATCGGCCGGTCGTCGCTCGAGCGGCGCAGAATCGGCGGGAAGCGCCGGGTGTCGCAGATCTCGGCGAGGCCGAGAACGTGCGCGTCGAGGCCTTCGAGGACCGCCTCGAGATCGCAGATGTTGGTCCGGCGGCTGAAGCCGAGCGCCGGGTTCTCGGGGCGCTCGTCGAGGGGGAAGTTGCGGATGTTGAAGTTGACGATGCGAAGCTCGCCGGTGGCCGGCGGCGGCAGCAGCTCTTCCGAGATCACGCCCGGCCCGGCGAAGCCCGCACAGCGCAGATCGCGCCGAAGCACGACTGCAGCGAGCGCGACGCCGACGATCACCACCAGGCTGACCACGACCAGGAGCTTGGAGCGGTTCATGCCGCGAGTGTCACTCAGGACAGGCCGGCTGGCAAGCCCTGCTCGTTGTCGGCAGCACGAACGGCGCAACCACGCCATCGCTGATTCCGATCGGCTCCCGGCCTGTGGATGTTCATGTGCAAAATTTGATGTCGGGTCGTCATCGAAAATTCAAGTACGAATGAGACCATTCAATGGACAAGATCGTACTTCGTCTGTCGACCCGGACGCTGCCTGTTCGGATCGACTTCGAGCAGAGCATCGCCGACGACGAGCTCGATCACGCATCGATTGCCGGGTTCGGCAGGACCGGGATCGGCATCGTCGACGTCGACGGATCGGCGACCTTCATGGAACCTCAGCTGAGCGATTCTGCTGGATGAGATGTGCCAAGATTCCAGTGCGCTGATGGTTGCGAAAAACGGAGGCATAGCCGTTGGGTTGTCGAGTATTTTCGCAACCATCCAGGGCACAAGAGCTTGGTGCAGATCGCCAGTGAGAATCGCTCAGCTGAGGTGGAAGACAACGGCGCGATTTGGCCTCTCAAGGCCTGGAACGGGAGGATCCGGCTGGCCATCCCCGGAGCAGCCGATTTCAGCTACTCGGTGTTTGCACAGTCCTGGCCGGATCTCGCTCGACAGCACGACTCCAAGGCACAATCGCCACGGCGTCGACTGTGCAGACTGCCATTCGGCCGGTCACTTTGACCCCGGCACAAAGTACCTGCTCGCGAAGGAACCCTTCGAGCTCGGCGCCGGTCGGAGCGATCGCCGAGATCCCCGAGTCCGAAATGTACGACTGACCACCCTCTGATCGTTGGCGGGCAAGATGCCCACCCGGGTGATATCCTCGCGGCCGCGTCGCAGGAGCGACGCCTCGAGATATGACCGAACGATCGACCCTCACCCAACGGCAGATCTTCCTGTTCTGGCTGCCCCTGGCCGCCACCTGGCTGATGATGTCGCTCGAGGGGCCGTTTCTGGCTGCGGTCATCGCCCGGCTGACGCTGCCCGAGGTCAACCTGGCGGCCTTTGGCGTTGCTTTCAGCTTCGCCCTGCTCGCCGAGTCGCCGGTGATCATGATGCTGAGCGCGGCCACCGCCCTGGTCACCGACCGCATCTCGTACCTGCGGCTGCGGGCCTTCACCCACGGTCTCAACGCGGTGATCACCCTGGCGCTCCTGGTGCTTCTGGCGCCGCCGGTGTTCGAGTTCGTCGCAGGAACCCTGATCGGCCTGCCCGATCCCGTGGCCGAGCGGACCTGGCTGGCGCTGCTCGTGCTGCTGCCGTGGCCCGCCGCCATCGGCTACCGCCGCTTCTACCAGGGCATTTTGATCGGCCACGGCCAGACCCGCCGGGTCGCCTATGGCACCGTG
Organism: uncultured Thermoanaerobaculia bacterium; assembly: GCA_964641415.1. Lineage (GTDB taxonomy): Bacteria > Acidobacteriota > Thermoanaerobaculia > Thermoanaerobaculales > Sulfomarinibacteraceae > JAHECW01. The sequence goes on from CAZXMW010000020.1 coordinate 2,651, forward strand.
ATTCGGCTCGCGGCGATGGCCGCCACCGCGCTCACCATGGTCCGCTTCACCGCGGCCGACGGCGCGGTCGTCGGGGCCGCGGCGCTGTCGGCCGGCGTCACCGCGGAAGGCCTAACCAGTCGGTTCATGGCCGGTCGCGCGATCCGGTCGCTGCTCTCGGGCGACGACGGCCCGGAGCCCGCCATGAGCTACGCCGAGATCTCCCGCTTCTATCTGCCGCTGGCGCTCACCGCGATGCTCGCGCTCGGCGTCCACCCGCTGGTGACCTTCTTCGTCGGCCACGGACGGCTGCCTCTCGAGTCGCTGGCCGTACTGCCGGTGATCAACTCGCTGGTGTTCATCTTCCGCAGTCTCGGCCTCGCCTACCAGGAGGTCGGCATCGCCCTCATGGGCAACACCTCCGAGAACTTCACGGCTCTGCGCCGCTTTGCCTGGAACCTCGGAGCGGTGCTGGTTGTCGGTCTCGCGCTGATCGCCTGGACGCCCGTCGGCCGAATCTGGTTCGAGATCGTCTCCGGGCTGTCCCCCGAGCTCGCCGCCTTCGCCCTGGCGCCGGCTCGGATCCTGGTGCTGATCCCCGGACTTGCGGTGATCCTCAGCTTCCAGCGGGCGGTTCTGGTCCATCAAAAACGCACCATCCGAGTGACCCTCGCGACCGTGATCGAGGTCGGGAGCGTCGTCACGGTGCTCACGGTCGCGATCTTCGCGCTCGACGTCGTCGGCGTCGTCGCCGCCGCCGCGGCCCTGCTCGTCGGCCGTCTCGGCGCCAACGTCTTCCTCGGACCCGTTCTCCGCACGCGACCGGAAAGTCTCTGAGGCGTTGTCGCCGTGTTCTGAACCCTCTCAACAAAAGAGCCTCCCACGTGGTAGCATGACAACCGAACCGAGGAGGCCACGCGGAGTGGCTTTCAATCATGAACCTCGGGGCGCCGTGCCCGACAGCGGCGGTCCCGGAATCCAAGGGGGAGACACGATGCGAATCAAAGGAATGGTTGTCGTCATCATCGCTCTGCTCGCTGTACCGGCCGTGGCCGACGCGGGCGACTGGATCCTGCGGCTTCGCGCCATCAACATCAGCCCGGACGAGTCGAGTGAAGAGATCGGCGATTTCGGCAGCACCGTTGAGGTCGACTCGGCGACCGTTCCCGAGGTCGACGTGACCTGGATGTTCGCCGAGACCTTCGGTGTCGAGGTCGTCGCCGCGATCGCCGACCACGACCTCAGCGCAACCGGCGGTGCAATCAACGGCGCCGACCTCGGCACGGTTTCGCTGTTGCCGCCGACTGTCGTCCTTCAGTGGCACCCGTTCCCCGAAGGGCTGCTCGACTTCTACCTCGGCGCCGGCGTCAACTTCACGACGTTCTACGACTACGACCTGTCGGGGGCCCTCGCCGGACTCGGCGTCACCGATATCGACTTCGACGACTCCTTCGGGCTCGCCGCCAACGTCGGCCTCAGCGTCTATCTCGGCAACAGCTTCCACCTCAACGGTGACATCAAGTACATCCAGATCTCGACCGACGCATCGATCATGGTCGGCAGCGATCTCCTCGACGAGGTTTCGGTCGACATCGATCCGTGGGTTCTGGGACTCGGCATCGGCTACCGGTTCTAGCCCGTCACAATCGCTTTGAGAGCCATCGGCCACCGCAGTGCGGTGGCCGATTTTTTGATTCCGTGTTTCAATTCTCCCCCGAGATTCGACAACGGAATCTCGGGGGAGAATTGAAGATGGAGTATCGCAATCTCGGCAGGTCGGGCCTCAAGGTCTCGGCCCTGTCGTTTGGCGCCTGGGTGACCTTCGGGCCGCAGATGAACGAATCGCTGGCCGCCGAGTGCCTGCATCGAGCCTTCGACGCCGGCGTCAACTTCTTCGACAATGCGGAGGCCTACGCCGGCGGCATCGCCGAGGAGATCATGGGCGCGGTGCTCGCGAAATCGGGATGGTCTCGGTCGGAGTACATCGTCTCGACCAAGATCTTCTGGGGTGGCGATGGGCCCAACCAGCGCGGTCTGTCGCGCAAGCACATCGTCGAGGGGACCGACGCCGCGCTGCAGCGGCTCGGTCTCGACTACGTCGACTTGATCTTCTGCCACCGCGCCGACCTGCACACCCCGGTCGAGGAGACCGTACGCGCCATGAACCACGTCATCGACCAGGGCAAGGCGCTGTACTGGGGCACCTCGGAGTGGCCGGCGGAACGGATCCTCGATGCGTACCACATCGCCCGCCGGGAGCACCTGACTCCGCCGACCATGGAGCAGCCCCAGTACAACATGCTGCACCGCGAGCGCTTCGAAAAGGAGCATGCGCCGCTGTACGAGGGGATCGGACTCGGCACCACCACGTGGAGTCCGCTCGCCGGCGGACTGCTCACCGGCAAGTACAACGACGGCATCCCCGAGGGCTCGCGCGGCGACCTCGAGGGCTACGAGTGGCTGCGCTCTCGGTACGAGGGAGACTCAGCCGAACGCAACATCGCCACCGTCCGACGGCTCGCCCCCGTCGCCGACGACCTCGGCTGCACCCCGGCCCAGCTCGCCATCTCCTGGTGCCTCGCCAACTCGCACGTCAGCTCCGTCATCACCGGGGCCTCCCGCCCGGACCAGGTGACCGAGAACATGAAGGCCATGGATGTCGTCGATCGATTGACCCCTGACGTCCTCGACCGCATCGAGCGGATCCTCGACAACAAACCGGCATCCGAGTACGACTGGCGGACGTAGTTTCGAGTTCAGAGTTAACAGTTGAGAGTTCCATCGCACATGGCCGTCCATGTCATGGAATCACCCTGTGATGGAACGAGCAACGAAGGACCGAGAACTCACCCGAAGTATTCAAGAGGTTTCGTCGCGAGGGCAGCGAGGCGCCGATGCATCGTTGGTCGCAGCAGACAGCTCATGAAGGCTTCGGGCTCACAGGTGCGATGGCGGTCATGAACGCGTCGATGTCCTCGAGGCTGGGCAGGACGTGGTGGGCGCCGGCAGCGAAGAGTTCGTCGGCGCTGTAGCGCGAGGCCGCGACGCCGATCGCAGTCGCGCCGTGGATCAGCGCGCACTCGACGTCGCGGGGGGTGTCGCCGATGACGAAGACGTGGCGGCCGAGCCCGATGGTGCGGCCGAGCAGCCGCTCGGCGCGCTCGACCGCGATCGGGACCAGTCGGTTGCGATCGCCGTTGTCGCCGGCGAACGCTCCGAAGGCGAAGTGTCGATCGAGGTCGAAGTGAGCGAGCTTGATCCTGCCGGTCGTCTCGAAGTTGCCGGTGAGGAGCCCGAGTATGAGATCGTCGCGCTCGGCAAGCGCTTCGACGAGCGCCGCGGCGCCGGGCATGAGCCGGGCTCCCGGCGACGCCGCCATCGACGCAGGCATGTGCTGTGCGTACCGAACGGAGAGGGTTCGAATGGCCGATTCCCGATCGGTGATTTCGAGGTCGTGGTTGGCAAAGATCTCCTCGAAGATCAGCGGGTCGGTCTTGCCGTCGGGGATCACGCCCTCGAAGGCGTTCTCAATTCCGTAGAGACCGGCGAAGGCCCGGTCGATCGCCCTTGCGCCCGCCCCACCGGAGAGCAGCAGCGTGCCATCGATGTCGAAAAGCAGGAGCTTCATCTCAATTTCGACTTTTCACGTGTCGGTTTTTCATTCCCATCGCACCGTGATTCCATGGCGACAGTGGCCATGTGCGATGGAACTCTCAACTCTCAACTACCGCCCGATGGTGTCCTTTGTCTTGACCGGGAATGGCGGCGGTGCATCGGGCACGGGCATGGGATCCGACGCCATCCGGTCCGCCAGGTGAACGAGTGCGGCCTCGAGCTGTGCGTCGCGGCCGGCAAGCATGTCGCCGGGCATGTTCTGCACTTCGATGTCCGGCTCGACCCCGTGGCCCTCGATGAGCCAGCGGCCGTCGAAACCGAAGATTCCGAACTGGGGCGGCGTCGTCACCCCGCCGTCGACGAGATCCTGGTGCGGTTCGATGCCGACCGCCCCACCCCAGGTCCGCATCCCGATCAGGGTGCCGAGTCCCTTGATCTTGACGGCCTCTGCGAAGTACTCGCCGTTGGACCCGGTGTCCTCGTTGATCAGCACCGCCAGGTGACCGTGGAACGCGCGTTCCGGATCACGGAGCACCATGCCTTCGCGCGGTTGGGTGAACGCCCAGAGCTCGCGTTCGAGCCGGTCGATGATCATGTCGCCGACGAAGCCGCCGCCGTTGTACCGCTCGTCGATGATGAACGCCTGCTTGGTGAAGTCGGGGTAGAAACCGCGAGCGAACTCAATCAGCCCGTTCTCCATCATGGCCGGTAGGTAGAGGTAGCCGACGGCGCCACCGGACACGGCCTCGACCGCGGCGCGGTTCGAATCGGCCCACTCGCGCTGGCGCAGCCTCATCTCACTGGCAATCGGCTCGGCGGTGCAGACAGTCGCGCCTTCCGCCGATGGACGACGGTTGGTGGCGACCTCGACCGGGCGTCCCACGGTGTCGACGAGAAAGCCAAAGACATTGTCGTCGGAGCCGACCTCGTTGCCGTCGATGGCGATCAGCCAGTCGCCGTCGGAGACCTCACAGCCCGGCGCGGCGAGGGGCGACCGCTCGGCATCCGAGCTGCGCCAATTGTCGCCCGGAATGACGTGCGCGATGCGGTGGTAGGGCGAACCGGTCGAGGTTTCGAAGTCGACCCCGAGCAGACCGACGCCGACCCGCGGACCGCGATCGCCGGTGTCGCCGCCGAATATGTAGGTGTGTCCGATGTTGAGCTCACCGATCATCTCGCCGATCAGGTAGTTCAGGTCGGACCGGTTGCCGCAGGCTGCGACCAGCGGCTGGTACTTGTCATCAACGGCCTGCCAGTCGACGCCGTGCATCCCGGGATCGTAGAACCAGTCGCGCTGGATCCGCCAGGCTTCGGCGAAGATCTGCTCGAACTCGAGCCGCCGGTCGACCTCGATGGTGACCCCGTCGAGCGGGACCGCTCCGTCACCGGCCTGAGCCGCAGAACCGGCATCGACGATGCCGTACGACGAGCCGGCGCGATAGACGAGCTTGGAGGCGTCGGCCGCCAGATGGTAGTTGGCGATGCCGTCCATCAGCTTCTCGACGGACGCATCGGCGAGGGTGTATCCCCACAGCTCCAGTCGGCCCGCGGTGCGGTCGTCGACGGTCTGGTACTTGAGGAACTCGAGCTCCGTCTTCTTCAGGAAGAGGAATCCATCCTCGACAGCCTCGAGCCGGAACAGATTGCCTGGTTCGACGCCGTCGGCGGGAACGATCCGTCGATCGATGCCGTCGAAGTCGATGACGACAACGAGCTCGTCGTCATCGGCCCGGTCGCCGGCCCCATCGCCGTCACCGATGGCGCCGGCAGCGCTTGGTGCGAAGGGCGACGGATCGCCGTTGCGCAGCATCACGACGTAGGGCAGCGCCATGTCGAGGAACACGTGGTTCTGGTCGACGAAGCCCATCACGGGATTGAAGGTGCGGTTGGACAGGAAGAAAAGGTACCGGCCGTCGGACGAGAACGACGGGCTCCAATCCTGGTGCCGGTGATCGGTGATCCGGTGGATCTCGTTGGTTCCGGTGTCGAGCACGAAGATCGCCTCGTTGAGCGAGGCCTCCATCTTGCTGTAGGCGACGAAACGCCCGTCGGGCGACCAGGCGACATCCTGGATTCCCCAGCGCTCCCACGCATCGTCGACTTCGCCCCGGTCGACGACGATCGTCTCGCCCGTGGCCAGCGTGTACAGGTTGAGCCGCATCTCCTTGTCCGACCACATCAAACGCCCGCTGTCGGGCGACCAAATCGGCTGCAGGTTGAAGACGCCGTCGTCGGTCACCCGGCGCCAGTCGCCGTCACCGTCGGCGGGCATCAGCCACAGGTCCTCGCGTCCGTCCCGGTCGGAGTTGAAGGCGACCCACCTGCCGTCGGGCGACGGCACGCCATCCTTGTCACGCGAGCCCGAGCTTCGGGTCAGGTTGATGGCCCGGCGGTCGTCGGACGGCACGGCGAGCAGCTCGCCCCGAGCCTCGAGCAACAGGGTCTCGCCGTCGGGCATCAGCCGGAACGAACCGTGGTGGGGCCCGATGGCCTCGAGACGAGGCCGGACGGGGACCCGATCGGAGCCGAGCCGGACGTCGACGGTCCTCGACCGACCGGTGTCGAGATCATGAATCCACAACCGCTCGCCGTACTGGTAGACGATCGAGCCCGGCCCGTCCGACGGGTACTTGACGTCGAAATCGGTGTACGAGGTCAGCGCAGTCACCACACCGGTGGCCGTGTCGTACCGGTGGAGATTGAGCGTGCCGCCCGCCCGATCCGAGGTGAAGTAGATCGCGTCGCCCTGCCACATGGGGTAGTTGTCGGTGCCGATCCAGGTGGTGATCCTCCGGAAGTCGCCGGCCGCGAGCTCTCCGAGCCAGAGGTCCTGAGCCATGCCGCCCTGATAGCGTTTCCAAGTCCGATCCTCGCGCGAGATCCGGTTGTAGACCAGCGACGTCGCGTCCGGAGACAGGCTCGCCAGCCCGGCGCGATCGACCGGCAGTCGCTCGGGCATGCCGCCGCCGACCGAGATCAGGTAGACCTCTTCTCCCCGTGTCGGGAAGGCTCGGCGCGACCTGAACAGAATCCGGTCGCCAGCCGGATGCCAGCCGAGGACCTTGTCGGCGGCGGGGTGGTAGGTCAGACGTGTTGGCACGCCGCCCCTGGCATCCATCACGTAGACGTCGGTTCCGCCGTCGTAGCTCGCCGTGAACGCGATGCGGGTCCCATCCGGACTGAACTTGGCGTAGCGCTCGCTGCCCGGGTGACTGGTGATCCGGCGCGCGTCGCCACCGGTGACGGGAACCAGCCACAGATCGTCCTCGTAGGTGAAGACGATGGCGTCGTCGTGGACGTCGGCCCACCGCATGAGGCGGGCCTCACCGGCGTTCGACGCTGTCGCGACCGCACACACCATTCCGAGACCCACCAGGAAACCACTGATCCGCATCATCCGATCCTCCCTCTCACGTCTACGCTGGAAGAGTACAACGGTTGCGCAAAGTGCGTCTGGGTTGACCTGATCAATTGACGAATCTCAGCTCGCCATGTTGACGGCGCATCGTCGCCGACAGTACCCTGATCGGGTTGACCGAACAACCACTCGGGTTCAAGGACCGGATGATCATCAAAGGAGGCTCGATGTGAAGAAGCAGATCCTGTGTGCCGCAGCGGTGGCCCTTTTGGCGCCGTCGCTCTCGTGGGGGGCCGGCTTCGCCCTCTTCGAGGCCGGCAACAAGTCCCTCGGCATGGGTGGCGCGTTCACCGCGGTCGCCGACGATCCATCGGCCATGTTCTGGAACCCGGCCGGTCTGGCATTCCAGATCGAAGAGGGCAACCAGATCATGGCGGGCGTCGTGTTCATCACGACGGAGCAGAGCTTCACCGGAACCACGCCCTTCCCCGGCAACGGCTACCGGACGGATCAGGAGGGCCAGCTTTTCTTTCCGCCGCACTTCTACTGGGTTCGGCCGTTGAGCGACTCGGTCAACCTGACGATCGGCGCCCACACCCCCTTCGGTCTCGGCACCGAGTGGGAGGAGGACTTCGCCGGGCGGTTCATCTCCAAGAAGGCCGATCTTCAGGTCATCGATCTCGGTGCGCAGGTCGCCTGGGCAATCACCGAGAACTTCGCCATCGGCGGCGGCATCGACTACTTGATCGGCACCATCGAGCTGCAGCGCAACGCCGGACTGATCAACCCCTACACCCAGTCCGTGGTTGATGTCGCCGAGATCGAGCTCGGCACCAACGGCTCTCGGAACCACGCCTGGGCGTGGAACGCGGGCGTCATGTTCAAGCTCGGCGCCGGCTTTTCCATCGGCGCCGTGTACCGCTCGGACTTCAGCCTCAAGGGGACCGATGCCGACGCGACCTTCACTCAGATTCCCACCGGCTACCCCGACTTCGACGCCGCGGTGGCGGCCACCCTTCCCTTCGACGAGGAACCCGCGGTGAGCACGACCATCGAGCTCCCCGAGTACTGGCAGATCGGCATCGCCTGGTCCAACGAGAAGCTCACTCTGTCGGCCCAGTATGGTGAGATGGGCTGGAGCGTTTTCCAGGAGCTTGCCATCCAGTTCCCGGATTACCCCCAGCTCAACAGCGTGACCCGCGAGGAGTACGAGGACTCCGAGCAGACCCGGTTCGGCGTCGACTGGCGGGCGACCCAGTGCCTGTCCCTGAGGCTCGGCTACGTCATGGACGAGACGCCCCAGCCCGTCGAGTCCATGTCGCCGCTCCTCGCCGACAGCGACCGCGACGGCTACTCCGCCGGCATCGGCTACCTCAGCAGGAGCTCGACCTGGGGCTTCGACGTCGGCTACGAGTACCTCGAGCTCGAGGACCGCTCGACCGAGGGGCGTTCGTTCGACGGCTTCGACGGTCTTTTCCACGACAGCAGGGCGCACCTGTTCGGCGCCAGCCTGTACTTCAAGTTCTAAAAAGGAGCACGCCCATGAAGAAACCGCTTCTGACCCTGTGCGTGGTGGCGCTCCTGGCAGCGCCGGTCGCAGCCCAGGTCGATGTTTCGCGCTACGTCGCTCTCGGCGACAGCCTGACCGCCGGCTTCGCCTCGGGCGGGCTGATGGACTACTACCAGCTCCGGTCCTTCCCGGCGATCATTGCCGAAAAGGGCGGGGCCAACGGGTTCGAGATGCCGCTGGTCGCGCCTCCGGGCCTGGCCCCGGCGCTCGAGCTCAAGAGCCTGGCGCCGCTGGTCATCGGCACCACCGACGTGCTGCCGCCCGCAGATCCTCTCGACTACTTCTCCAACATCACGCTCGAAGCGCCGTACCAGAATCTGGCCGTACCGGGCTCCAACAGCTATGACATGCTGTTCACCACGGGCAATGTCTTCAACCTGATCGGCGGCAATCTGGACAACGTGATGCACGACCTCATCCTGCGCACTCCGCAGGTCGAGAACCCGGCGACCGGCCAGCTCATCGACTACACCGCCCTGGTCGCCGCGATCTCCCAGCAACCGACCTTCGTCACGGTGTGGATCGGCAGCAACGACTACCTCGGCGCCGTGCTCACCGCGACTCCGGTCGACGGTGTCACGATGACCCCGGCCGCCGCCTTCGAGCAGTACATGACCAACATCATCGGCGGTCTGGCGACGTCGCTTCCCGACGCCCAGATCGTCGTCATGAGCCTGTTCGGCGACGCCCGCTGGGTTCCCTTCGCTGCGTCGGTGCCGAACGCGGTCGACGTTCCGGGTCTCGGCACCGTCACCCTGCTCGGCGGAGACGGCGAGCTGACCTCCGACGATCGACTGACTCTGGCCGCAGCGGACCTCATCGCCCAGGGCTACGGTCTGCCGATCCCGGGCGCGCCGCCCCTGCCCGAGAACCTCGATTTGACCACCGGCGCGCCGGGCGTCATCCTGCGCGAGGCCGAGCTCGACGCGATCGTCGACCGCGCGGCGGTCTACAACCAGATCATCGGCGGCGTCGCAGGCCAGTTTTCAAACGTGCACGTCTTCGACATCAACCCGATCTTCGCCGGCCTCGCGAACGGCACCTATCGCGGCTTCGGCGGCATCGAGCTGACCACCGACTTCCTGGTCGGCGGGGTCTTTTCCTATGACGGCATCCACCCGCAGAACGTCGGCCACGGCGTCGTCGCCTTCGAGCTCATCAACTATCTCAACAGCGAGCTCGGTGCCGGACTCGAGCAGGTCGACATGCACCGGATCCTCACCGAGGGCGGCTGGCAGGCGGGCGGCGCGGGCGTCGTCTGCGTCACCTGCGATGCCAAGGACGCGCGGCTGACCCGCGAGGCCTTTCTCCAGGTCTACGAGCTGTTCGCGCCCGATCTCGCCCGGCGTTGGCGTCAGCAGCAGCCCGAGCGGTTGAGCCACCCGATGGAGCTCGACTGACGGCGACCACGCAGTGAGTCACTCACGCCCGGGCGCGCCGCCCGGGCGTTTTTCGTCAGTGGACGAACTCGTCGTCGCCCGACCCGTCGATGACGTCGAATCGGCGCTTGCGGCGCATCCGGTCGAGACGGGCGCGGAGCACGCGCTCCTCGGCCCGCTTGCGCCACCGGCGCAGCACCCATCTCGGTCCGCCCGGTGTCAGGCTCGAGTAGGTCAGGAAGACCGCGACGCAGATCCCGACAAAGCCGGAGACGTCCTTGTACGGCAGGAAAAAGAAGACGAAGGCGAACAGGACCTCGAGCCACAGAAACCACCGGGCCTTGAGCGGCAGCACGAAGAACAACAGAATGGTCGCCTCGCCGTACAGGGTCGCGAAGGCCGCGATGACGATGGTCAGGACCATCCGTTGGCCCATCATGGCAATGAACGGCAGGTGCTCGAAACCGGGAGCGACGGCGAGCATCACCCACTCGAGGATCACCGCGGCGACGCCCGCCACCACCGCGCTGGCGAGCAGCACCTTCCAGAACCGCTGCCGGCCGAGGCGCTCGAAGACCGAGCGACCGAACCAGAACAGGATCAGCAGCTCGAGCAGGAACCAGAAGCCGGAGCCCGGCGTCGCCACGAACGGGTAGGTCACCAGCTGCCAAAAAAACCCGCGCAACACCCCGAGGTTGAGCTCGAGCAGCGCGAGCAGGCCCCTCGTCCCGTCGAAAAACTGAAGCGAGAAGGTCACGAAGAGCACGCCGAGTAGCACGACCAGATCGCGCGGCGGTGGTCCGCCGTCGGTCAGTCCGCCGAAACCACCGAAGCCTCGTTGTGGGTGAGTGCGGTAGATCATGCTCGGGATCTTACCGCGGCGCTCCGTCGTCAGCGTCCGGGGCCGCGTCCGAATCCGTCTTCGCGTCCGAATCTTCGTGATACGGCCCCTCTTTCTCCTCGTGAGGGAATTTGAGCGCACTTCACTCAAGTTCTATCTGATGCCCTCACGAGCTGATTGAAATCTTCCGAACAGGGCATACATTGACCGATGCAGACTCGTTGCCCAGGAGGCTTTGAACATGACCGACGTGATCAATCTTCCCGTCATCCCGCTCCGCGAGGCGGTTCTCTTCCCCGGCGTGACCTCGCCGATTGCGGCCGGCCGACCGGCCACGCTGCGCGCCATCGAGGCCGCGTTGAAGGCCGATGGCAAGAAAATCTTCGTCGTCGCCCAACGCGAAAATCTCGAAGATGTCTCACCCGATCTCCTCTACACGATGGGCACCATCGCCACCATTGGCCCGGTTCAGCGCGGTCCGTCCGGGATGCGGCTGTTGCTCAACGGACTCAACCGAGGCGTCGCCATGCGCTACGACGACGGCGAGCACCTGGTGGCCTCGGTTCGACAGGCCGACGAAATGCCGCCCCTCGACCCCGCGGCGCCGGCGTTCACCGCCCTCTACGCCGAGGCCCGCGAGCGCGCATCCGAGCTCGGCCGCCGCGCCGGCATGCCCAAGGAGGCGGTTCAGCAGTTCCTCGCAGAGACCAGCGAGCCCGGTCGTTTCGCCGACCTGGTTGCCGGTCACCTCGACCTCAAGACGATCGAGGCCCAGCGTCTTCTCGAGGCGCTGTCGGTCGAGGAGCGGCTGCGCTCGGTGCTGCTCCACATTCAGCGTCAGGTCGACGTCATCGACGCCCAGGAGGACATCAAGAGCCAGGTCCAGGAGGAGCTCGGCGACCGTCACCGCGAGGCATTCCTCCGCCAGCAGCTCAAGGCGATCCAGCGGGAGCTCGGTGATGACGGTGGGCGCGAGGATCTCGAGGAGCTCAAGGAGAAGCTCGAGGCCCTGCCGCTACCCGAAACCGCGCGCAAAGAGGTCGACCGCGAGATGGCGCGGCTCGAGCGGATGGGACCCGAAGGCATGGAGGCACAGGTCATCCGGACCTACCTCGAGACCATCTGCGAGCTGCCCTGGGACACCCGAACCGAGGAACGGCTCGACATCGGCAGGGCGAGCGACATTCTCGAAGAAGATCACTACGGTCTGCCGGAGGTCAAGGATCGTATCCTCGAGTTTCTCGCAGTGCGGCTGCTCCAGTTGAAGAACGAAGCGCTCGGCGCGAAGACGGCGCCGGCCGACGCAGAAGGCAACGGCGCCGACGCCGAAGCCGACGTCGAGGAGACCGAAACCACCCCATCGCCGACTCTGGCCCGCGATGCCAAGAGCCGCAATCCGATCCTGCTCTTCGTCGGACCGCCGGGCGTCGGCAAGACCTCGGTGGCTCAGTCCATCGCCCGCGCCATGGGACGCGAGTACGTCCGAATCTCTCTCGGCGGTGTCCGCGACGAAGCCGACATCCGGGGCCACCGACGGACCTACGTCGGTGCGATGCCGGGTCGGATCGTGCACGGGATGAAGCAAGCCGGCAGCCGAAACCCGGTCTTTCTGCTCGACGAAATCGACAAGCTCGGGGTTTCGTATCAGGGAGATCCGGGATCGGCGCTGCTCGAGGTGCTCGATCCGGCGCAGAACGACACCTTCACCGACCACTATCTCGGCGTGCCCTTCGACCTGTCGGAGGTCCAGTTCATCTGCACCGCCAACTTTCTCCAGAACATCCCGGGCCCCCTTCAGGATCGGATGGAGGTCGTCGAGTTCGCCGGCTACACCGAGAACGAGAAGCTCGAGATCGCCAAGCGCTACCTGATCCCGCGCCAGGTCAAGCAGACCGGTCTCACCGACGAGCAGATCGACTTCGACGAGGATGCCGTCCAGGAGGTGATCACCCGCTACACCCGCGAGTCGGGAGTTCGCCAGCTCGAACGGGAGATCGGCCGCCTCGCCCGCAAGGTGGCGCGCAGGATCGCCGCCGAAGAGGTCGCGCGGACCACGGTCGGCCGCGAGCTGGTCGCGGAGCTGCTCGGTCGCCCCAAGGTTCACCCGGAGCACGCTGCCGAGTCGGATCAGGTGGGCGTCGCGACCGGCATGTACTACACGCCCGTGGGGGGCGACATCATGTTCGTCGAGGCGTCGCCCATGATCGGCAAGGGCAGCCTCGTGCTCACCGGCCAGCTCGGCGACGTCATGAAGGAGTCGGCCCAGGCCGCCTGGAGCTACGCCAAGGCCCACGCCGACGCCCTCTTCATCGACCCCCGTGATTTCGAACAGGACGTCCACATCCACGTGCCCGCCGGCGCAATTCCGAAGGATGGTCCGTCGGCCGGCATCACCATGGCAACCGCCCTGGTGTCGGCTCTGTCCAAGCGGGCCGCCCGCAACGATGTCGCCATGACCGGTGAGATCACGTTGTCAGGACGGGTGCTTCCCATCGGCGGCGTCAAGGAGAAGCTCCTCGGAGCGGTGCGAGCCGGGATCACCAACGTGGTGCTGCCCAAAGAGAACGAGGCCGACCTGGACGATCTGCCGATCGAAATTCGCGACGGCCTGACCATCCACCTGGTCGAAGAGCTCGGCGAGGCTTTGGCCCACACCCTGCGCGGCGGGGAGTTCAGCGAGGGCAAGCTCCGCTTCGCCACACCCGAGTCGGGCGAGCCCGGCAGCGGCCCCCAGCCGCTGCAGCACTGAGTCCGGCGCAATGCGTGACCACGGGGCGGGAATCTTCCCGCCCCGTTTTTTTGATCCCGTTTCCGACTCCGTATCCGTATCCGTATCCGAATCCGTGTCCGTGTCCGTGTCCGTATCCGTATCCGTATCCGTGTCCGTGTCCGTATCCGTGTCCGTGTCCGTGTCCGTATCCGTGTCCGTGTCCGTGTCCGTATCCGTATCCGTGCCCGTGTCCGTATCCGTATCCGTGTTCGTTCCCGTGTTCGTTCCCGTTCCCGACGGATCATCACGCGAACCCACAGATCACAAAGATCGACACAGATTCCAGCGCACCGATCACCGCAGATCACGCAGATCAGCGCAGACCGAGCCGTCGCATCGTCACGAGCCCGAAGGCGCGAACGGCCCCATGACCCTCGACAAGGCCTCCCTCGACGGGCTCGCCTTCCGCAGCATCGGGCTCGCCGTCACCAGCGGCCGGATCATCGACATCGAGGTCAACCCGCGCGATCGCTCTGAGTACTCCGTCGCATCCGGTCACGGGTCGCTGTGGAAGACCGTCAACTCGAGCGGCATCACCAACGCCAGTGAGGTCATACCGGGAGACGGGTCAAAAGGTCCCGAAAGACGGCCGTGAGATCCGGTTCGATCTCAGTGTCGGTTTGCTTTCAGCTTGCGCTGTGACCCGCAGTTCCGTCTCGATCGGATCGTCAGTCATAGCGACGTCGCACGGCCTCGTCGGCGATGGTCGGTTCGATGCGCCGTTGCCAGTCGGCCGACTCCCAAGTTCCGAGTGCTTGATGCGTCGCGAAGTAATGCTGAGGAACCGGGTGCGTCCCCACGACAACCTGAAGGCCGTACTTTTCCGCGATGAAACGCTCGAAGTCGTCGATGTACGGACAGGGCGGGTACCCGACGACCAGACCGGTGGCCAGGTGAATCACCTCGGCCCCGTTTCGCTGCATCTCCGCCGGCGCGTACTCCACGTTGCCGCCCGGACAGCCGTCGCAGGTGGTGTAGCCGACAAGGTCCACCTTTTCTCCTTCGTAGCGAGCGAACGCGCCCTCCCTGTGATTGAGCGCCCTCAGACACTTCCCCGCCGCACACCGACGCCACCGATCGCAAATGATGATCCCCAGCTTGGCCACGAACGTCTCCCCTCTCCCGATCTCACGAATGACACACTCATGAACTGTGCCGCCGCAAACAACGGTCTGCACCGTCGACTCGCTGCACAGGACCTCGACCACCATCGATTCTCCGCATCCGCAGACTGTGATTCACGGCGAACCGCGCACCCGGGAGACCGCGGCCCGGACCGGTCCACCGAAAGGCGACCGGTCCACGCCCCGGTGCTCGTCGAGTCGTTTGGGAGTCCCGAGGTCGGTCCAGCCGCATGGCGGGACGCGATGGACCCACAGGTCCTTCCCGGCCGGTTCCAGAACGTCCCTGGAAAAATCGAGCTGCGGAATCGACGTCCTGGCATCAAACATTTTCGACCGCATCCGTCTGTCCCACCTCGGCACGCGCGTGGTACCGGAGTGCTGGCGTGACGGTCGACCTCCGGCGGGCGCGAAATCAGCCGTCATCGCCGGGGAGCTGGTCGCTTTGTCTCAGCCGTCCTCGATCTTCCCCGCCGAGCACCTCGACGATGGCGATGTCCAGTGCTTCCTCCCGAGGATCGACGACGAGCTCCGGTTCTCGTTCGAGGGCGAGCTCGTAGCTGACGTCGTCGGCTGTCCGCACGGGCTCGCCGAGGGGGTCGAAGACGTGGTTGCCGGCACCGGCGAAGTTCTCGTCGTCAGCGACCGAGCCGGAGATGCAGCACCCGATCGTCCAGACCCCGTTCTCGATGGCGCGAGCGCGCAGCAGTGTGCGCCACACCCAGTCGCGTCGCCACGGCCACCAGGCGGGAACAATCAGCGCATCGCACCTCGCCTCGAGGACGAGCGCTCGGGCCTGCTCGGGGAATCGGAGGTCGTTACAGTTGACCAACCCGAAGGTCAGGTCTCTCCAACGGAACGCGACGTACCGGTCGCCGGGCTGCCAGAGCTCGTGCTCTCGATTGAGCCGAAACAGATGCACCTTGTCGTAGTGTGCAATCTCATCCCCGCCGTGCCATACCGTGACCCGGTTGTGCCGCTGCTCGGAGATCGAGCCGAAGACGAAGAGCGCCTCCGATGCTCCGGATGACACCCGAGCGAACCGCTCCCGGAGGCCCACGGGATCGGCCGACCTCGTGTACCCGGTGAGAAAGAGCTCGGGAAAGACCACGATCTCCGCACCCTGCTCGACCGCCCGACGAGCCTCGACCGAAAATCGCCGAAGATTCGACTCCACGTCCTGACACACCCAACGCGAAAGCTGGACTTTCATGGGGTCGAGAATACGCTACCCGAGCTCGATGCCGACTCGCGATTTCTCGGGAAATCGCGAGTCGGCATTTGAAATGTGGAATTTCATTTCCAGTTTTCTGTTACTCATTTCGGAGGCGCAGTCGTGAGAGTATCGAAACGCGAGGAGTACGGCATTCGACTGATCATGAGCCTCGCAGACAACGGAGGGCAGCTGACCATTCGGGAGCTCGCGGCCGGAGAAGCTCTGCCTGACACGACGGTGGCCAAGGTCATCGGATCGCTGCGACACGCCGGGCTGGTCGAGGCGGCGCGGGGCCGCAACGGGGGCTACAGGCTGACCCGGACGGCCAACGAGATCACGCTGGCAGACATCGTGGCGGCCTTCGACGCGGAGGTCTTCGACAGCGAGTTCTGCGACCGCATGAGCCCTGGCGAAGGCGGCTGCGCCAGAGGCGCCGACTGCAGCCTGAAACCGGTCTGGCGCGGGCTTTCGACCGTGATCGGCAATTTCCTCGGCGACATCTCGGTTGCCGATGTCGTCGCCGGCGCCGCCTCGGCCGGCCCCGAGCCTCTTCCCGTGATCGCCAACCGACGCAACTGAAGAACCGACACCACCTGCTCGCGGGTGTCTGGAGAGCGCACATGTCGAATCAAACCCGGATCATCGAGGACTTCGCAAACCGCGAGTACAAGCACGGTTTCGTCACCGAGATCGAGCAGGACACCCTGCCGCCCGGACTCGACGAGGATGTGGTGCGGACGATCTCGGCCAAGAAGTCGGAGCCGGAGTGGATGACCGAGTGGCGACTCAAGGCCTACAGACACTGGCTGACCATGGCCGAGCCGACCTGGCCCAACGTCCACTACCCACCGGTCGACTACCAGGCGATCTCGTATTTCTCGGCGCCTCAGAAGAAGCAGCTCGACAACCTCGACCAGGTCGACCCCGAGATTCTCGCGACCTACGACAAGCTCGGCATCCCATTGCAGGAGCAGAAGGTCCTCGCCGGAGTGGCGGTGGACGCGGTGTTCGACAGCGTGTCGGTGGCGACCACCTTCAAGGACAAGCTCGCCGAGCTCGGCATCATCTTCTGCTCTTTTTCCGAAGCGCTTCAGGAGCACCCTGAACTCATCAGAAAATACCTCGGCACCGTCGTGCCCTACACCGACAACTTCTTCGCGACCCTCAACTCGGCGGTGTTCTCGGACGGCTCGTTCGTCTACGTGCCGAAGGGCGTGCGCTGCCCGATGGAGCTGAGCACCTACTTCCGAATCAATGCCCAGAACACAGGCCAGTTCGAACGCACCCTCATCGTCGCCGACGAGGGCTCCTCCGTGAGCTACCTGGAGGGCTGCACCGCGCCGCAACGCGACGAGAATCAGCTCCACGCCGCGGTGGTCGAGCTGGTCGCCCTGGAAGGCGCCCGGATCAAGTACTCCACGGTCCAGAACTGGTACCCGGGCGACAAGGAAACCGGCGCCGGCGGGATCTACAACTTCGTCACCAAACGGGGAATGTGCTCGACCGACGCAAAGATCTCGTGGACCCAGGTCGAGACCGGCTCGGCGATCACCTGGAAGTACCCCAGCGTCATTCTCAAGGGCGACCGCTCGGTGGGAGAGTTCTACTCGGTGGCACTGACCTCGGGCTTCCAACAGGCCGACACCGGAACCAAGATGATCCACTTGGGAAACGACACATCGTCAACCATCATCTCCAAAGGGATCTCGGCCGGCCGGGGACAGAATACCTATCGCGGTCAGGTCAAGGTCGCCAAAAGAGCAGAGAACGCGCGCAACTTCTCGCAGTGCGACTCCATGCTGATCGGCGAGACCTGTGGAGCCCACACGTTTCCCTACATCGAGATCTCCAACCCGACCGCGCAGATGGAACACGAGGCGACAACGTCCAAGATCGGCGAGGACCAGATCTTCTACTGCAACCAGCGTGGCATCGCAACCGAGGACGCCGTGTCGATGATCGTCAACGGCTTCTGCAAGGAGGTCTTCAAGGAGCTCCCCATGGAGTTCGCCGTGGAGGCACAGAAGCTCCTCGGAATCTCGCTGGAGGGAAGCGTTGGATGATTGACTCCTCTTTTTCTTGCCCGTAGTTTTCCCGGAAAACCACGGGCAAGAAAAAAGCAGATTGAACCAAAAGGAAGATTCGAATGCTTGAATTGAAGAACCTGCACGTCGCAGTCGACGGAACGCCGATCCTCAATGGGATCGACCTCGAGGTGAAACCGGGTGAGGTGCACGCCATCATGGGGCCCAACGGCTCCGGCAAGAGCACCCTTGCGAGCGTGCTCGCCGGCCGTGACGAGTACGAGATCACGACCGGTGAAATTTGCTATTCGGGCGCCGACCTGACCGAGCTCGACGCCGAGACCCGAGCCAGGGAGGGCCTCTTCCTCGCCTTCCAGTATCCGGTGGAAATCCCCGGCGTGTCCAACACCTACTTCCTGCGCTCCGCGCTCAATGCCATCCGGGCTCACCGCGACGAGCCCCCCCTGGACGCCATGGACTTCCTCGCGCTGGTTAAGGACAAAGCGAAGCTGGTCAGGCTCGACGACAAGCTGCTCAAGCGTCCGGTCAATGAAGGATTTTCCGGCGGCGAAAAGAAGCGCAACGAGATCTTCCACATGGCGGTGCTGGAGCCCAAGCTGGCGATCCTCGACGAGACCGACTCGGGTCTCGACATCGACGCGCTCAAGATCGTCGCCGACGGCGTCAACGCGCTGCGCGACGGACAGCGGAGCTTCATCGTCATCACCCACTACCAGCGGCTGCTCAACTACATCGTTCCGGACTTCGTCCATGTTCTCAAGGACGGCAGGATCGTCCGGTCAGGCGACCGCGAGCTCGCCCTTCATCTCGAAGACCAGGGCTACGAGTGGCTCGAGTCCGAGCCGGCCGCCGCGGGCGCGTGAGGGCGGCCGCGATGACCACCGCCACCGCGACCGCCACGACTTTCATGGACGGCCTCGGAACCGGTATCGGCTGCATCGAGGGCGAGCCCGAGTCGCTGGTCGCCCGCCGCCTCGAGGCGAGCCGCCGCTTCGGCGCCGCCGGGCTGCCGACACCGAGGCAGGAGGAGTGGCGCTTCACCAACCTCGAGGGCCTTGCCGCGACGCCGCACGTCATCGCCGGTTTTGCTGCCGTCGACATCGGCCACTGGACTCTCGGGGACTGCCACAGGCTGGTGCTGGTCAACGGCCGCGTCGTGCCCGGGCTCTCCGACCTCGGCTCGCTGCCGCCCGGTGCGACGGTGCAACCTCTTGCCGAGGCGCTGGTCGCCACGCCCGAGCGGGTGATGGCCATCCTCGGCTCGGCGGTCGACCTCGACGCCCACCCCTTCGCGAGACTCAACACCGCCGCCTTCACCGACGGTGCGTTCCTCGATCTCGAACCGAGCACGGTGGTCGAGCGGCCGATCCACCTGCTGCTGATCTCGACCGGCGGCGAGCAGCCGACGTGGGCGGCGCCGCGGCTCGTGATCAGCGCGGGGGAGACCGCCCAGGCAACGGTGGTCGAGCACCACGTCGGCGACGGCGGCGGCACGACCCTCAGCCTGCCGGTGACCGAGCTCCTCCTCGCTCCCGGCGCCAACCTCCGTCACTGCCGCCTTCAGGAGGAAAGCCGGGACGGCCGCCACATCGCGCTCCAGACCGCGCGCCTCGAGCGCGACAGCCGGCTCGACTCGGTCGCCCTCAACATCGGCGCCGGGCTGATGCGCGCCGACATCGACGTCGTGCTTGCCGGCCCCGGCGCTCATGCCTCCCTCGACGGGCTCTCTCTGGTCGAGGGCAAGCAGCACACGGACACCCAGCTCAAGGTCCGACACTCGGCGCCCCACTGCACCAGCCACGAGCTCTACAAGGGGATCCTGGACGGGTCCTCCCGCGCGGTCTTCAACGGCCGAATCATCGTCGACCAGGGCGCCCAGAAGACCGACGCCATCCAGTCCAACCGCAACCTCCTGCTGTCCACCGGCGCGCTGGTCAACTCCAACCCCCAGCTCGAGATCTTCGCCGACGACGTTCGCTGCACCCACGGCTCCACCGTCGGCAGGCTCGACGACGAGGCGGTGTTCTACCTGCGGTCACGCGGCATCGACCGCCCCACCGCCGAGAGCATGCTGACCTACGCCTTCGCCGCCGAGATTGTCGAGCTGGTGACGGTCGACGCCGTCCGCGACCGGCTCGAGCGGCACCTGGTGACCCGCCTGCCCCAGGGCGAGCTGGCTCGCGAGGCGTTTTGATGACCGTGAAGGCGTTGAGCACCTCCGGCGCCCTCGATGTCGACCGCATTCGGGCCGACTTTCCGGCCCTCCATCAGGAGGTCCACGGTCGGCCGTTGGTCTACCTCGACAACGCGGCGACCACCCAGAAGCCGCGCCGCGTGATCGACACGGTGAACCACTTCTACGAGCACGACTGCGCCAACGTCCACCGCGGCGTCCACCAGCTGTCGCAGCGCGCCACGGTGGCCTTCGAGCGCGCCCGTACCACGATCAAGAAGCACCTCGGGGCCGCTGACAGCCGCGAGATCGTGTTCACCCGCGGCGTCACCGAGGCAATCAACCTGGTCGCCAGCTCCTTCGTGAGGCCGCGCGTCGAGCCAGGCGACGAGATCCTCATCACCGGGATGGAGCACCATTCCAACATCGTGCCCTGGCAGCTGCTCTGCGCGGAGCGCGGCGCAACCCTGAAGGTCGTCCCGATCACCGACTCGGGCGAGCTCGAGCTCGCCCGCTACGAAGAGCTGCTGTCCGAGCGCACCAAGATCGTCGGCGTGGTCCACGTCTCCAACGCACTCGGCACCGTCAACCCAGTGCGCGAGATGATCGAGATCGCCCACGCGCGGGGCGTGCCGGTCCTTGTCGACGGCGCCCAGGCGGTGCCCCACGGCCGGGTCGACGTGCGCGCCCTGGACTGCGATTTCTACGTCTTCTCGGGCCACAAAACCTATGGCCCAACCGGCATCGGTGCCCTCTACGGCAAGCGCGAGCACCTGCTCGAGATGGTCCCCTACCAGGGCGGCGGCGACATGATTCTGTCGGTGACCTTCGAGGAAACCCGGTACGCCGAGCCGCCCCACCGCTTCGAGGCGGGCACGCCCAACATCGAGGGCGCCATCGGGCTCGCCGCAGCCCTCGACTATCTCTCGGAGCTCGGGCTCGACGCGGTTGCAGCCCACGAGGCCGAGCTGTTGGGCCTCGCGACCGATGCCGTCCTCGCGATCCCGGGCAGCCGGCTCATCGGCGCGGCCGAGCACCGCGCAGGAGCGCTGTCCTTCGTTCTCGACGGCATCCACCCCCACGATGTCGGCACCATTCTCGACAGCGAGGGAGTGGCGGTGCGTGCCGGCCACCACTGCGCCCAACCGGTGATGCAACGCTTCGACGTGTCGGCGACCGTGCGGGCGTCGTTCGGGATCTACAACACCGCCGACGAGATCGACCGGCTCGTCGCCGGACTCGAGAAGGTCAGGGAGGTCTTCGGCTGATGTCGGACATGAGAGAACTCTACCAGGAGATCATTCTCGATCACAACAAACAGCCGCGCAACTGTTACGTGATGGACTGTGCCAACAGGACGGCGGACGGCCACAACCCTCTGTGCGGCGACACCGTCAGGGTCTACCTCCGGATCGAGGACGGGATCATCCGCGAGATCAGCTTCCAGGGCTCCGGCTGTGCCATCTGCACCGCCTCGACCTCGCTCATGACCGAGGCGGTCACGGGCAAGACGGTGGCAGAGGCCGAGAAGATGTTCGAGGGCTTCCACCACATGCTCACCGGCCTCGCCGAGGAGGAGGGCGTCGAGCTCGGCAAGCTCGAGGTCTTCGAGGGGGTCCGCGAATACCCGGTCCGCGTCAAGTGCGCCACCCTGGCGTGGCACACCCTGCACGCCGCCATGGAGGGCGGGGACGAGCCGGTCACGACGGAGTAAGTTCTGAGTTGTTAGTTGTTAGTTCTTAGTTCTTAGTTCTTAGTTTTTAGTTTTTAGTTTTTAGTTTTTAATTATCGGACACTGCATTATTATCTACATTTCGTAATTAAGAATTAAAAATTGAGAATTAAAAATTTGAAAGGTCACCGTGAGGAACGACATCAAAGAGCGCGTGATTGATGCGATCAAAACCGTCTACGACCCCGAAATCCCGATCAACATCTGGGAGGTCGGGCTGATCTACGACGTCTCGGTGGACGACGGCGGCACAGCGCACGTGATCATGACTCTGACCTCGCCCAACTGCCCGGTCGCTGAGTCCCTGCCCATCGAGGTCCGCGAAAGGGTGGCCGATGTCGACGGCGTCACCACCGTCGAGGTCGAGATCACCTGGGATCCCCCCTGGGACCCGGAGATGATGTCGGAGGCCGCGAAGCTCGAGCTCGGCTTCGACTAGGGCAGGAGTAAGATCCACCTGGCGAAGCCGAGGGCCTGGTTTGACGGCCAATCCGGTGAACCCATCGAGCCGGACACACCGCCCGCCGACGAGACGTCGTCAACTTCTGGTGCTGGACCCGGGGGCGCCCTGCCGGGGTGGCGATGTCGGGGAGCGGGCGCCTCTTTCCCGCCCCTCGTCTGGATCTTGAGACTCAATGGTGGCGGGGGTCGTGCCGCGACCAAGCGCATGCTATTCTCGCTCGGTGGCCGGCCGGATTCGGCCGGAACGTCAGGAGCGAGAGATGTCATCGACCTACGACTTTCGCATGGTGGACGCGCCCGGTCCCGGTCCGCCCGACGGCAGATCCTGCGGCAACTGCCACGGTTGTTCCCCGTCGGAGGATCTGCTTCCGGCGGTGTCGCCGGTGGCCGTCACGCTCGGCGCGATCGGTCTGTTCCTGATCCCGATCTGCCTCGCCGTGGCCGGTGCCTGGTGGGGGCGGGCCGAGGCAGTCACCCAGCTCGCGGGTGGCCTGCTCGGACTCTCCTGCGGCATGGGCCTGGCCTGGGCGGGGGGGCGTTTCCTCTCCATTTGCAAGGAGACAACGCAATGAGCGGCCTCGTGGCCGCGGTCCGGCGGCGGGCGACCTTCCCGCACGGCGTTCACCCGCGTGAGCACAAAAAGCTGAGCGCCGACTGCCCGATCGAGGTGCTGGCGACGCCCTCCCGAGTCGAGGTGCCACTGCTCCAGCATCTCGGCGCCCCCGCCACCGCGGCGGTGAAGTCCCGAGACCTGGTCGAGCTCGGCGACGTGCTCGGCACCGCCGACGCCTTCGTGTCCGCGCCGGTGCACTCGCCGATAGCCGGCAAGGTGGCGAAGCTGGGAGTCGTCACCCTCGCCAACGGCCGCCACGTACCGACGGTGCCGGTTGTTGCCGGGGGGGACCAGCTGGAGGGGCGGGCACTGTGGGACGAGGTGCTCGGTGGCGACTGGCCGGTCGAGGACCTCGACCGCTGGTCGAGCGAGCGGATCGTGACCGCGGTCCGCGACGCGGGCATCGTCGGCCAGGGCGGTGCGGCCTTCCCGACCCACGTCAAGCTGACCCCCAATCCGTCCCGTCCGGTCGACACGCTCGTGGTCAACGGCTGCGAGTGCGAGCCGTACCTGACCGCCGACGACCGCGTCATGCGGGAGGCGCCCGCCGCGGTCGTGGCGGGGGCGCTGCTGGCCGCCCGTGCCGCCGGCGCCGGCGGGATCGTGATCGGGGTCGAGGACAACAAGCCGGCCGCGGCGGCGGCCCTTGCCGAGGCGGCCGCGGGAACCTCGGTCCAGGTCCGCAAGGTGCGCACCAAGTACCCTCAGGGAGGAGAGCGGCAGCTGGTGCTCGCCCTTCTCGCGCGGGTGGTGCCCACCGGTGGCCTCCCTCTCGACGTGGGCGTGGTCGTGATCAATGTCGGCACTGCGACGGCGATCGCCCGCGCGGTGCTCCGAGGCAAGCCCGTCACCCACCGCGTGGTTACCGTCACCGGTCGGGGCGTCGCCCGCCCGGCCAATCTCCTGGCTCCGATCGGGGCCCCTTTCCAGGCTCTCCTCGACCACTGCGGTGGGCTGCGGGACGACGCTGCGCGGGTGCTGGCCGGCGGGCCGATGATGGGCCTGACCCTGGCCACACTCGACACTCCGATCACCAAGGGGACGTCGGGGTTCACGATCCTGACCGACACCGATCTCAGCCGGACGCCGGAGACCGCGTGCGTGCGCTGCGGCCGTTGCGCCGAGGTCTGTCCTCTCGACCTGCTGCCAACCCGCATCGCCCTGGCCGCCCGCCGGCAGAGCTGGGACGCGGCCCGCCGATATCACATCACCGCGTGCATCGAGTGCGGCTGCTGCGCCTTCGCCTGCCCGGCGGCTATCCCCCTCACCCAGCTCATCCGCACGGGCAAGGCGATGCTGCCCAGGGAGTGACCATGGCCGCCAAGACCCCTCCTGCCGAGCCAGAAGCCCAGCCGATCGCGGCGCCGGTCGTCCATGTGGCGCCCGGTCCGCACCAGGCCGACGAGTCCTTCACCACGCGCCGGATGATGTTCGACGTGCTGGTGGGTCTGGTTCCGGTGATGGTGGCCGCGGTGGTCGTGTTCCGCTGGTACGCAGTGCTGCAGGTCGGACTGTGTGTGGTGTCGTGCCTGGCCGCCGAGTACATCCTCCACTCGCGGATGCGACGCCGCCCGGTGACCCTTTCCGATCTGTCGGCCACCGTGACCGGCGTCATCCTCGGTCTGTCTCTGCCCTGGAGCTCGCCCTGGTACGTGGCAGTCATCGGCTCGTTCGCCGCGATCGGGATCGGAAAAGTGATCTTCGGCGGCCTCGGCATGAACCTCTTCAACCCGGCCATGGTCGGACGCGCCTTCGTCATGATCAGCTTCTCGGTGGCGCTCGGCGCCAGCGGGTACGTGGTCGAGGGCGCCCCTGGCGTGCTCTCTCAGGCGACTCCTCTGACCCTGGCCAAGATGGCCGGGCAGGGATCAGATCTGTGGCCGCTGTTCCTGGGCAACGTCAACGGCTCGCTCGGCGAGACTTCGGCTCTCGCCTGCCTGCTCGGCGGATTCTGGATCTGTCTGCGCCGCGCCGGCACCTGGGAGGTCCCCCTGGCGGTGGTGGCGTCGGCGGCCGTGTTCGGCGGGATCGCCCAGGCTGCCGGCATCCACCCCGCGCTGACCGTCCTCCACCACCTGTTCGGCGGCTCTCTCCTGTTCGGAGCCTTCTTCATCGCCACCGATCCGGTCTCCTCGCCGCTCACCACCCGGGGCCGAGTCGTGTTCGGAGTTCTGATCGGGTTCTTCGTTGTGCTCATCCGCCTTTTCTCCGGCTATCCGGAAGGGGTGATGTTCGCTGTCTTGCTGGCCAACGCCATGGTACCGCTGGTCAACCGCTGGACCGTCCCGACTCCGCTTGGCGGGCCGGTCCCGGCGCCGCGCTGAGGAGGCTGCCGTGAGAGGTCAAGGTCGCGGTTTGGGCTTTTGGAGCCAGTCCTGGCTGGTCCTTCTGCTGTCATTGTCCTTCGGTGGCGCCCTGGCGGCGGTGGAGATCTCGCTGCAGCCGCGCATCAAGGCCAACAAGCGCAACCTAACTCTCAGCAAGATCCCCGAGCTGGTGCCGGGGGCGGTCATCGAGACCAGCACCGAGAGCCAGCTCGGCGGCGCCACAGTGTTCGCCGCGGTCGACGCCGACGGCCGGCAGGTGGGCTGGGTGGTCCCGGCCACCGGACAGGGCTTCGCCGACCGGATCGAGCTGCTGCTCGGGGTCAACACCGACGCCAGCGTCATCACCGGAATTTTCGTTCTCGCGCAGAAGGAGACGCCTGCTCTGGGCGACCTCATCACCTCGCACGAGCGCTTCAGGCGCTACTTCGTGGGCCAGCCCAGCGACCCGCCGCTGCGGGTGGTCAAGCGGGAGCCCGAGCCGGGGAACGGCGAAATCCGCGGTCTCACCGGGGCCACGATCTCGTCCGAGTCGGTGGCCGACGCGGTCAACCGGAAGGTCGCCGAGATCGCCGGCGCACTCGCGGCGACAGATGAGGGAACAGACCATGACGAGCAGTGAACCGACCGCCGTCGAGCGCTTCGTCCGGGGCATCATCCCCGAGAACCCGGTCCTGCGCCAGCTGCTCGGTCTGTGCCCGATTTTGGCCGTGACCGGCGGTGTCATGCCGGCCCTGACCATGGGTGCCGCCACCGCCTTCGTCCTGATTTGCGCCAACGTCATCGTCAGCATGCTGCGCAAGGCCATGCGGCCGCACTTGCGGATCCTGGTCTTCACTCTGACCATTGCCACCTTCGTCACCATCGCCGACCGTTTCCTGCAGGCCTACATGCCCGAGATGAGCCGGGTCCTGGGTCCGTACGTGCCGCTCATCATCTGCAACTGCGTGATCATCTCGCGATGCGAGATCTGCGCTTCCAAACAAAGCGTGGGGGTGGCCGCCGCCGACGGGGTCGGCGTCTCCCTCGGCTTCATGCTCGCGCTGCTCGCCATCTCGGTTCCCCGCGAGCTGCTGGGCGCAGGCTCGCTGCTCGGGCTGAGGGTGTTGCCCGAGGCCTGGCCGGGCTGGGGAATCCAGCTCTTGCCGCCAGGCGCCTTCATCACTCTGGGTCTGATCCTCGGCCTGGTCAACTGGATGAGCGCCCGCAACGCGGCGCGGACCTGAGGCGGGAGGTCGTTATGGAATACCTCACCGAGCTTCTCCTGATCGCGATCGGCGCTGCGGTCGTCAACAACTTCGTCCTCTACTACTTCGTCGGCATCTGCCCGTTCATCGGCGTCTCGCGGCGGGTGGACATGGCCTTCGGCATGGGCTGCGCGGTAACCTTCGTCATGGCGATCGCCTCGCTCCTGTCGTGGGCCTTCACCTACTTCATCGGCCGGGCGGGGGCGCCGCTGACGGCCTGGTTGTGGCATCGGGTGGCGCCCGGCTCCGAGATCGTGCTCGACCTTTCGATCCTCAACTACATCATCTACATCTTCGTCATCGCCGCGTCGGTGCAGTTCGTCGAGATGTACCTGCGCAAGTTCTTCCCGCCTCTGTTTAAGGCCTTCGGCATCTTCCTGCCCCTGATCACCACCAACTGCGCGATTCTGTTCGCCTGCCTCGAGATCATGAAGCACGTGGAGGGCGCCTCCGATCCCGCCCTGGTGTGGGGCCTGGACAAGGCGCTGACCCTGGCCCTGTTCGGCGGCGTTGGTTTCGCTCTCGCGATCACCATCATGGCCGGCATCCGCGAGGAGCTTCAGGGCTGCGACGTGCCCAAGCCCCTGGAAGGTGCTGGCATCACGCTGCTGGTGGCCGGGATCCTGGCGATGGCGTTCATGGGGTTCACCGGCGTCGACAGCGGCCTCGAGTCGGTGCTGTTGGCTCGCTGAGGGAGTCGGCATGCTGATCACCACAACTGTTCTCGCAGCGGCCTGCTGCATGGTCGGCCTCGCCGTGTCCACCTGTGTCATCCTGGGATGGGCGAACCGCGCCTTTCATGTTCCCGTGGACCCGAAGGTCGAGGCCGCCGCCGCCGCCATGCCCGGCGCCAACTGCGGCAACTGCGGCTACGTCGGCTGCGGCGAGTACGCCGAAGCGGTGGCCAAGGGCGCCGACGTGACCCTGTGCCCGGTGGGGGGGCCGTCCCTGGTCTCGAGCCTTGCCGGCATCATGGGAATCGAGGTGGGCGAGACCGCGCCCCTCCGCCCGGTGGTGCACTGCGCCGCCGACTTCTCGATGCGGCTCCAGCGACAGGAGTACCGCGGCGAGCAGACCTGCGCCAGCGCCAACCTGGTGGCCGGGGTGCAGGGCTGCGTGTACGGCTGCCTCGGCCTGGGCGACTGCGTGCGCGCCTGCGACTACGACGCCATCGACATGGTCGACGGTTTGGCCGTGGTCAACTACGAGACCTGCATCGGCTGCTCGGCCTGTGCCAAGGTATGCCCCCGCAACATCATCACCATGGTGCCCTTCAAGACCGACCGGGTGCTGGTGGTGAAGTGCTGCAACCACGACTTCGGCAAGGACGTCAGCAAGGTCTGCACGGTGGGCTGCATCGGGTGTCGCTCGTGCTCCAAGCTGATGGACGACGTGTTCGACTTCGATCAGAACCTGCCGATCATCGACTACGACGCCTACCGGGCCGACCTCGACGTGTCCAAAGTACTCGACAAGTGTCCGATGGCGAGCCTGGTTTGGGTCGGCAAACCGACCGACAAGCACCTCGAAGCTGCTTCGGACGAGGAGCTGCCGCAGCGCGTCGAGGCCGACTTCAAGACCACGGTCGACCAGGCCGAGTGGTGGGGGTAGCCTCGACCGAAGGTTCGAGTTTTCTGCGCGAATCCCGCCGTCCGGTCAGGTTCCTGCAGAGCACGCCAGGTGAATGTTCCCGTCCAGCAGGGAGTTCATGCCCGGGCTCAGGTGAACATCGCACCGCTCGAGGCTTCCGGTCACCAGCAGCGCCTCCACACTCCCGTCGTCGGGAAGCAGCGGCAGCCCGGCCGGTCCCAGCACCGACAACGCGGTGGCCCAGGCGTCGGCGGTGAGCGCGTCGCGGGCGACCACGGTCACCGACGGCGTCGCGTCGGCGGGCCAGCCGGTTCGCGGGTCGACTACGTGGGAGTACCTGCGGCCGTCGATCTCGACGTGGCGCGCGTAGCTGCCGCTGGTGCAGACCGCCCGATCGCGAAGGCGCAGCGTCGCCATGACGGCGCCGCCGAACGGGTCGCGCACCTCCACCGGCCAGAGACCGCCGTCCGGGCGCAACCCCCAGACCCGCAGGTCGCCACCGACCTCGACCAGGCCCCCGGCGCAGCCGCCTGCGACGAGAGCGCCGACCGCAGCGTCCACTCCCCATCCCTTGGCGATGCCGCCCAGATCCACCTCAACCCCGGGCGAGGTCTTGCGGGCACCGTCGGCGAGCAGGGTGAGGTGCTCCCAGGTCGACTGGTTCCGGGCGGCGCTCAGCTCGTCGAAGGCGGGGGTTCGTCCGGCTCCGGCTCGCTCCCGCCACAGGGTCAGCAGCGGCCGGCAGGTGACGTCGAAGGCCCCCTCGGTCTCCCGGTGCAGGCGTCGCGCCGCCGTCAGCACCGCCAGGGTCTCGGCGCCGAGGGCGATTGTCTCGCCAGCCGGCGCCCGGTTGAGTCGACCGACTTCGGACCGTTCGAGGTGGTTGCTCATCCGGGTTTCGACCCCGCGCAGCGCCGCCTCCGCCCGGTCCAGCGCCAGCCTCCCGAGGTTCGCCCGGTTCGCCGCCACCACCGCCACCAGGGTGCAGCTGGTGCCCATCACCCGCTCGGGGTGTCGGACGACGGCCACCAGACTCCGATCCTGCTCTGTGATCAGCAGGGCCGTGCCGGTGACGGCCGCCAGAACCGCCAGAGCCAACCAGGCCCAACGCCGCGATGCCGAACTCGTCACGGTGCGATTCTACGACAGGAAGTGCGTCGGAACGATCGCATTCATTTTCGTCATCCTCCGTCACGGCTCGCTTTTCGTCACCGAGGGCGGCACGATCGTCGGCCTGCTCCGCTTCTCCGACGTCTACGCCTGGATCAAGGAGATCGTGCGGGCCGATCCGGCCTCCTGAGCGTCGGTCGATCTCCGGCCCCCTGTCCGGTGATCTTCACGCGGCCCGACCACGATTCGCTGCGCGGTTCGCCCGGCGGACCGTCCAGCGGAGGATCGTCAGTACGAGTGGTCGCCGAGTTCGACCTTGCCTCGGAAGGCCCAGTAGATGATGCCGGTGTAGGTCAACACGAAGGGCATTCCGAGCACCGCGATGATGAGCATGATGGTCAGGGTCTTGACGCTCGACGCCGCGTTGTAAATCGTTACGCTGAGCGCCGGATCGTTGCTCGCGGTCACCAGGTTCGGGAACAGGGCGGCCCCGAACAGCGCAACCTGGGACAGGATCAGCACGACGCTCGACAGGAACGCCTGACCCGGGCGGTTCCAGTACAAACAGCGCGGGATGTTCGCCACCGCGAGCACCGCTGCGATCACGATGAGCACCAGCACGGGAAAGCGCTCGAAGTTCACGGTCGCGCGCGGCACCATGGCCACGGTGTAGACCGTGGTCAGCATGAAGGTGACCAGGAAGAAGCCCCAGGAGCGCCACATCCAGTCGCGCAACCGGGCCTGGAACTCGCCCTCGGTCTTGAGGTAGAGATAGAGCCCGCCGTGCAGCGCGAACAGGGCGACGGTCATCAGGCCGACCAGCACGGCATACGGGTTGAGCTGGTCGAGGACCCCGACCAGGACATTGCCCTCGGCGTCGAGCGGCAGCCCGGCGACGGCGTTGCCGGTCGCCACCCCGAACAGCAGAGTGGCGAGGAACGAACCGCCGAAGAAGCCCCAGTCCCAGAATCGGCGCCATGCCGGGTTGTCGAGCTTGCTGCGGAACTCGAGGGACACCGCGCGGAAGATGAGCGCGAAGAGCAGCAGCATGAAAGCGGTGTAGAAGCCCGAGAAGACGGTGGCGTAGGCGTTGGGAAAGGCGGCGAAGAGGGCGCCGCCGAAGGTCACCAGCCAGACCTCGTTGCCGTCCCACATGGGTCCGATGGAGTTCATGGACAGCCGGCGCTCGACATCGCTCTTGGCGACGAACGGATGGAGGATCCCCACCCCGAGGTCGAAACCGTCGAGAATGGCGTAGCCGGCGAGCAGGATGCCCTCGATGACGAACCAGGTGACGCAGAGAGTCTCGAAGTCCATGCCGCCCCTCCCTCAGACCTTCTCGTCGGCCAGACCGGACCGCTCGCCGGCCATCCCGCCGGCGTGGGCCGGGCGCGCAGCCGCAGCGTCCCGCAGATCGCCCTCCTTGTCCTCCCGGTGCCCGGGAGGCTCGGGGCCCTGGCGGATCTTGCGATCGAGGACGAAGATCCAGACCGCGGCCAGCAGCAGGTAGATGAGGCCGAAACCGATCACCGAGCCGAGGACCTGACCGGCGGTCACCGACGGGCTGACCGCGTCGACCGTGCGCAGGCCGAGCTGCTCGTCGTACTCGACCACGCCATCGGGACCGACCACGACGTCGCCGTCGGCGGTCCACTCCACCGGCGGGTGGACGATCCACGGTTGGCGACCGATCTCGGCGGCGAACCAACCGAACTGGTTGGCCGCCAGCGCGCCGACCACCGCGAAGACGAAGATCCAGAGCAGCCACCGGCTTTCCCACAGCCGTCCCTTCCAGTGGAGGAAGCTGGCGAGCAGCGTGACGACGACGAAGAACATGCCAAGCCCGATCATGAGGTGATAGCTGGCAAAGGAGATGACGACCGGCGGCCGGTCCTCGGGCCGGAAGCGGTCGAGACCGACCACCGGCTCGGTGAAGCTCCAGTGGAGCAGAAAGCTGAGGGCCCCGGGAACCGCGACGTTGAACCGCACGGCCTCCGCCTCGTCGTCCGGGATCCCGATCAGGCTCATGTCGGCCGGTCCGGTCTCGTAGTGGCCCTCGAAGGCGGCGAGCTTGGCCGGCTGGTAGTGGTAGACGTTGTCGGCCTGGAGGTGGCCCGACACCAGCGACGCCAACGACGACACGGTGGCGAGCACCAGGGCGCCGCTGAACGACCGCTTGGCGAACTGGAGATGGCGGTTGCGCAGCAGGTAGTACGCCGAGATGCTCATGATGAAGAAGGCGCCGACGATGAAGGCGCCGATCCATACGTGGACCAGCCGGTGCATGGTCGACGGGTTGAAGACCAGCGCCCAGAAGTCGACGATTTCCGCCCGAAACACCGGCTCGCCGTTCATCATCAGAGGTTTTCCGTCGCGCATGACCTGGACGATGTGGTGGCCGGCCGGCGTCTGCTGCCAGCTGTTCGCGACGACGATCCAGACCGACGAGAAGATCGACCCCAGGGCGACCATGAGCGTCGAGAAGAAGTGCATTTTCGGCGACACCCGGTCCCAGCCGAAGACCAGGACCGCCAGGAAGCCGGACTCGAGGAAGAAGGCGAAGATGCCCTCGGCCGCGAGCGCCGAGCCGAAGACGTCGCCGACGAAGCGCGAGTAGGCCGCCCAGTTGGTCCCGAACTGGAACTCCATGACGATGCCGCTGGCGACACCGATGGCGAAGTTGAGCGCGAAGATCTTGGTCCAGAACTTGGCCGCCCGCTCGAAGATCGGCTTGCCGGTCCGCAGGTGCTGGCCCTCGAGATAGACCAGCACGATGCCCATCCCGATGGTCAGCGGCGGAAAGATGTAGTGGAACGCGATGGTGAGAGCGAACTGGATCCGGGACAGGATGACCACGTCCATGACGGCGCCTCCTCGTCGCCAAGTGTACCGCAGCTGTTCGAAGGAAAGGGTCGACGGGATGACAAGGCGACGGGAGGATCTCGGCGATGGTCAGCATCTCGGGATCGGAGAAACCCGCCGGCAGCTGGGACGGCGTCGGCACTCCGCTCGATCAGAGGTTCAGAACCACCAGAAGGGCCGTGACGTCGGCGCGGACCCGGCCGCTCGCCACGGCGACGCCGGCGATCGCCACCGGCGCGAAGACAGAGGCCCAGCGTGTCGTCACGTCCACCCGACCCGCCAGCGGCCGGCATCCTCGAGCTCGCGCCACTCGATCTCCCGGACGCGGCGGGTCAGCACCGCTTCGATCACGACGCGATCGGTGGCCTCGCCGTCGTCGTCGCGGATCCAGTCGTGCACGAGGAAGTGCTTCTCACGGTCGACCGGGCGGACCGCCGTCCATTTGGACCCCGGCAGCTTCTTCCGATTAACCGGGTTCGATTCGGTCACGCCTCGGAGCCCCGTCGGTCAGAGAGGGGGACCGCACCGATCGAGGCGAGATCGAGCTGGAACGGGCCCTCCTGACGGGCGATCATGAGCCCGAAGGTCGTGATCCGAGACGGGTCGAGCGGCGGGTGGTCGGCCAGAACCCGGCCGCGGAACACCGGCTCGAAGTCGGCGAATGGCACCGCGATCTCGGTCCACTCGCCGGCCGGCGGCTCGATGAGCGCCTGGTAGCTGACACCGTCAAAGGCGTCGGTTGTGCGCATCCTGAGGCCGTAACGCTTGCCGTCGCCGCGGACGCGAACCGCGATCCCGTCAAAGCCGGACAGGTCGCGAGTCTCGGGTCGCGATCGAACCGACGCGAAGCCACCGTTGTTGTCGAAGGACACGACGCCCCGAAACGAGGCACAACCGTCCGCCAGCATCATCGCACCCTTGGAAACGCCGCCCATCACGCCGTCGTTGATGCTCGGCCAGGGATCGTCACCGCGCGCGAAGTCGTAGATCGTCATCAGTCCTCCGCCATCGGCGCCCGCGAACAGGGCGGCCGCCACCGCCAGACCCACCACCCACGGGAAGCACCGCGCCATCAGATCGCCGTCCCGTGGCGTGGTCGCATCAGGGTGTGGGCGACGAACCACTCGTCGCCGCCGTTGAACCGGAACAGCTCGGAGCAGGCCATGAAGAACATTCGCCAGCGCGCGAACCAACGCAGCGCGTCGTCGCCGTAGGTCGCCGTGAAGACCGGCATCAACGACGCCCGGTTGGCGTCCATGGCGTCGAGCCAGGCCTCCAGCGTCCGGCTGTAGTGCAGGCCGCTGATGCGCCACTGCTCGACGACTTCGAGGTGGTCCGGGAACCGGCGCGGCAAATCGAGGGACGGCATGATGCCGCCGGTGAAGAAGTGGCGCGCCATCCAGTCCCCGGCGCCGCGGTCTTCGTAGAAGTAGGGAACCCGCTCGTGGCAGAACACGTGCTGGAGGAACGCGCCGTCAGGTCTCATCCAGCCGGCGATCCGCTCGAACAGCCGCGGCCAGCTCCTCATGTGCTCGAACATCTCGACCGAGACCACCCGGTCGAACCGGCGGTCCGTGGAGAAATCGTTCATGTCGGCGGTTTCGACCTCGACCCGATCCAGACCCCGCTCGGCGCAGCGTTCGCGGATGAACGCAGCCTGGATTCGTGAGTTGGACACGGCGAGGACGCGGCAGGCGGGGTAGTGCCGCGCGATCCACAGCGACAGCGAGCCCCACCCGCAGCCCATGTCGAGGACCTCCATGCCGTCCTCGATCCCGGCCCGGCGGCAGGTCAGCTCGAGCATCCGGGTTTCGGCGTCGGCGAGGCCGTCGGTTCGCTCGTCCCAGAGACAGCTCGAGTACTTCAGATACGGACCGAGCACCGTGGCGAAGAACTCCGCCGGCAGCTCGTAGTGCTGACGATTGGCGTCATCGGTCGCCACGGCCACCGGCGCAGAGCGCATGGTCTCGGCAAAGGTCTCGGCGTCGGCCAGGCGCACGTCGCGGAGCCGCTGCCCCATGAGTCGGCGCATCCCGAATCGGACCACCCCGTCGGGCAGCAGCCGGCGCTCGGCGAGATCGACCGCCAGACTCACGACCCGGATCCCCCCTGCGAGCACGGCGCCAGCGCGAGCTGAAGCACGCCGATCTGCCGTTGGCTGAAGGCGGCCTCGCAGGTCGCGAGGTAGAAGTCCCAGGTCCGCATGAACCGATCGTCGAAACCCAGACCGCGAATGCGATCCTCGGCCGCCCAGAAGCGCCGCCGCCACCGGCGCAGGGTGATTGCGTAGTGCTCGGCCATGTCGTCGAGCCGCTCGACCACCAGCGACGAGCGGCGCGCCATCGCACCCTGGATCGCGCCGAGGGACGGCAGGTGGCCGCCCGGAAAGATCGTGGCGCGGATCCAGTCCGTCCCGCGGCGGTAGCGATCGTAGACCTGGTCGGGAATCGTGATGGTCTGCAGCGCCATCCGTCCGCCGGGACGCAGCACCCGGTCGCAGGCGGCGAAAAAGCCGTCGAGAAAGCGGTGGCCGACCGCCTCGAGCATCTCGATCGAGACCACGGCGTCGAATCGTCCGGCCACGTCTCGATAGTCGACCACCTCGATGGACACCAGCTCTTCGAGCCCGCACCGCCGCAGCCGCTCCCGGGCGAAGGCCGCCTGCTCGTCAGACAGCGTGATGCCCGTCACCCGGCAGCCGACCTCGCCGGCCGCGACCTCGGCGAAGCCGCCCCAGCCGCAGCCGATCTCGAGCACCTCGTCGCCGGCGGACAGGCCTGCCCACTCGACCAGCCGGCGGTACTTGCGTCGTTGGGCGGCCTCGAGATTGAGCCCGGGACGGTCGAAGAGCGCTGACGAGTAGGTCATGGTCTCGTCGAGAAAGGCGGCGTAGAGCTCGTTGGACAGGTCGTAGTGGGCGTGGATGTTCCGCTTCGCCTGGCGCCGGGTGTTGCTGCGGAGCAGATGAGCCACCCGGTCGCGAACTCTGCCGATGGCGCCGAGCAGGTTCGGCGGCGCGAGCTCCGCCTCGTTGGCCAGGAACCAGCGGGTCAGGCCGACCAGGTCCGGGCTCGACCAGTCGCCGTCGACGTAGGACTCGCCGGCGCCCACGTCGCCGCGACGCAGCAGGCGCGGGAAGAATCGCCAGCGGTGGACGTCGAGCTCCATCACGGGCGATGCCCCTTCCGAGCGGCCCGAGAAGGTGCGGACCGAACCGTCCGGCAGGCGCACGACGAGATGGCCTCGCCCAACCCGGGAGAGCCGGTCGAGCACGAGGCGTGCGGCGAGGGGTACCGATCCGGATCGCACGACCGCGGGCCCGCCGACCGCGGGCCCGCCGCCATCCTGCTCTCCGGGAGATGGGCGTTCGATCGTTGCAGCAGCGTCAAAGTGCGACGGCCGGGAATCAGCCATGACGGGTCCTCCATGCCTCGGGCGGCGGTTCCGGCTTGGCGAAGAACGGCGCGCGCTTGAGCCACAGCCGAAGCGCCTGCCAGTGGATGGCGGTGAGGGTTCGGAGACCCAGGTGCGGATGGCGCACCACCGTGCGCACCAGCGACCCGGTTGCGAGCGGTCTGCGCTCCGAAGTCAGGGTCGAATCGAAGACTCGCTCCCCACCGCGCAGGAGATCGATGTGGATCGACAGCCGGTCGCCGGGATCGGTGATTCGGAACCGGTAGCGGCCCGATACCGGCTGGAACGGCGACACGTGGAAAGCCTTGTCCGCCTCGTCGCGCACCACCGATCCGTCGGCGTCGAGAAGATAGCAGAAGGTCTCGCCGAAGGTGTTGCTGACCTCGGCCACGACGTTGCGGAGCGTCCCGGCGGCGTCGCGGCAGAAAAAGAACGAAACCGGGTTGAAGACGCTGCCGACAATCCTGAGGTGGGTCAGAAGCGTGACCGAGGCGGGCTCGTCGATGCCGCGCGACGACATCCAGCGCCCGAGCTTGCTCCGCACGGGCTCGGCCTCGGGCCCCATGTGGTCGCGGTCGTCGAACGAGGTCAGGTTGAACCGGTTGCGCGAAAAGAACCGAACGCTCCGGTCGAGCTCGTCGAGCTGGTCGAGATCGACGAGCGCGTGCCACACCGGGTAGCTGAACTCGTGGCCGGGGCCACCGAGCCGACGGTGCCGCACCCGCCCGACGTAGAGCGCGGATCGCATCAGAAGCTGACCCCGAGATCGTCCGCAACCGCGACCGCCGACCGGAAGCCGTCCTCGTGGAAGCCGTTGCCGAAGTAGGCGCCGCAGAAATGGGTGCGGTTGACGCCGTTGATCCGGGACAGCTCGCTCTGGCTGGCGACGCTGTCGCGGGTGAACACCGGATGGGTGTAGGACATGCGGCGGATCACGGTCTCGGGCGCCGGCTCGCGCTCCGGGTTGAGCGTGACCAGGTAGTCGCGGTCCTCGTCGAGATTCTGGAGCCGGTTGAGGTGGTAGGTCAGACTGGCCGAGGCGTCGCTCCGGTCGGCGACGAGGTAGTTCCACGACGCCCATGCCGCTCGGCGCCTCGGCATCAGCCCGGTGTCGGTGTGCAGCCAGGTGTCGTTGACCGAGTAGCTCCAGGCGCCGAGCAGCTCGCGCTCGTTCTCGGTCGGGTCGGCCAGGATCGCCAGCGCCTGGTCGGCGTGAGCGGCGATCACCACGTGGTCGAAACGATGGCGTGACCCGTCCTCGAGACGGAGTTCGACCGCATCGGCCGACCGATAGATCGACGCGACCCCGCTGTTGAGGTGGACGCGGCCGTCGAGCCCGCGGGTCATGGGCCCGATGTAGCTCGAGCTGCCGCCGACAACGGTTCGCCACTCGGGCTGACCAGTGACCTGGAGCAGGCCGTGATTGTCGAGAAACCGCAGCAGCGGATCACGGGGGTACTCGGCCGCGAGGCCCGTTCCCGACGACCAGATGGCGGAAACCATGGGCATCAGGTAGAACCTGGTGAAGGTGTCGCTGAAACGGCCCTCCGTGACGAACTGGGCGATGGTCGCCTCGGGGTCGGCGCGGCGGGCCAGCGTCCGCCGACCCCGACGGCCGAAGCGGACGACATCGACGAGCATTCGGAGGTAGGCGGCCGACAGCAGCAGACTCGGCTGCGCGACCAGCCCCCGAAGGCTGTGGGATGCATACTCGAAATCCGGCTGACGGCAGCTGACCGAAAACGACATGTCGCTCGACTGGGTGGCGACTCCGAGCTCGGCGAAGGCCCTGGTGAGCAGAGGGTAGGTCGGCTCGTTGTAGACGATGAAACCGGTGTCGAGCTGCACGCGTCGTCGGTCGGTCGTGTGAATGACGGTGTTGGTGTGGCCGCCGGGACGATCGCGCTTTTCAAAGAGGCGAACGTCGTGTCGGCGGCCGAGCAGCCATGAAACACCCAGACCCGAAATTCCACTGCCGACGACCGCGATGCGCATTCTTTTCCCCGCATTCAACATAGCAAACTCAGAGATGCTCACCTCCGGCAACCAGCACTCGTGCGAGCGGCATTCCAGGCGGGTGCCTGACCGGTCAGGGACCTCCAGACTCGACACGCGGCGCCGGATCGTGTGGAATGCTGGAAAACCAGCATCCATTCGATCGAGCGACCGATCACGATCGACCCCGGAGGACGCCGTGGAAACCCGCCAGAAAATCTCGCGCCTGATCTACGTCGTGGCTCTCGTCGCCGGTTCCGCGGCCCTGCTGGCTGACCACCGGCCCTTCATCGGGGGACTGGTCGTTGCCGTCGCCGCGTCCACCCTGGTCTGGGCGGTCAGCCTCGCCGTGCGCGACGCCGGCATCGCAGATGTTTTCTGGGGCCCCGGCTTCGTCGTGCTCGGTTGCTGGTACATCTGGTCGGCTGACACGAGCCCGGGCTGGAGAGGCTGGCTGGTCACCGCCCTGGCCGCCCTGTGGGCGATTCGGCTCGCGCTCCACATCGGCGCGCGCAACATCGGTCAAGGCGAGGACTTCCGCTACCGCGAGTGGCGCGAACAGGCCGGTGCATCCTTTTGGTGGGTGTCGTTCTTCAAGGTCTTTCTGCTGCAGGGAATCACGCTGTGGGTGGTGTCCTCGCCGCTGCTTCTCGCCCACGGCGACGTCGGATCTCGAGCCGCCGCGATCGACGTCATCGGTCTCGCGCTGTTCGCCGTCGGGCTGGTCATCGAGACCGTCGCCGACCTCCAGCTCGCGAGGTTCAAGGCTGACCCGACCAAGCGCGGCAAGGTGCTCGACACCGGGCTGTGGTCGCGTTCCCGCCACCCCAACTACTTCGGAGAGGCGGTGCTGTGGTGGGGCATCGGGCTGCTCGCAGTGCCTACCGGCGGCTGGCTCGCGGTCATCGGGCCTGCGCTCCTCAGCTTCCTGCTGGTCGAGGTTTCGGGCGTCGCCATGCTCGACGGGGCCATGATCGAGCGGCGTCCGGGCTACTCCGAGTACGTCCGGAACACGCCGGCCTTCGTCCCCCGGCTGGGCAGGAAGAGCTCTACGAAAAGAGCTTGAGCAGGAACACGCGCAGAGCGACGCCTCCCTCGCCCGGGCCCGACAGCGCGTAGCCGACGTCGAAGTTCATCACCAGCTGCCACGGAAGGGTCAGCGTCCCGCCGACGCCGACCCCGGCGAGCAGCTCGCTGTCGAGCCCGGTCCGCTCGCTGGTCGCCCACATGGCATCGACCCCGACCGAGACCCGGATCAGCTCGAGGATGTTGATCCCGCCGGTGAGGTGGGCGCCTGACGCACGCTCGGCCCGCACCAGGCCGATCGGATAGCCGGCCACCGTCGAGTCGCCAAACAGACCGAAGTCGTAGCCCGAGAAACGATCGGTGTCGGCGCTGTCCAGGTGCTCGAGCACGAGCCCGATCTTGCGGAACTTGGGCAGCCACCAGGTCTTGGCGAGGGTGAACCTCCAGCGCTGGTAATCCCTCTGGTCAGGGTCGTACTCAACATTGCCCGGCAGGCCCCAGGACTCCCACTCGGAGCGCCGGTCGACCTCCGCCGCGACCGCGACGCGGTAGCCGGACCTGTTGTAGTCGAGGCCGGCCTCGAAGCCGTGGGTCAGGGTGTTGGTCGGCAGCACGAAGTCGTCGGCGGTGTCGTCGGCCCGACCGTAGTTCTCGTAGCGCGCCCGGTAGGCCAGGTCGAGCGCCAGGAACTCACCGAGCGGCCGCCCGGCGAAGAGATTGAAATTCCCCGCCCGCTGCTCCAGCGTCTCTTCGGGCACGACCTCGCCGTCCCGGTAGAGCTCGTCGTTGGCCTTGAAGAAACGGCCGCTGAAGTTGGCGCCGGCGTTCCAGCGGGTGCCCAGAAAATCCGGGTCGGCGATGTTGGCCGACACGAACAGGCCGGCGAAGAAGACGTTGAGCTGAGCGCCGGTGTTCTTGAAATCGAGATCGAGGTAATTGACGCCGATCGCCGGAATCGGGAAGTCCACCGACTCGTCCCAGAACACCCCTCCGACCAGGAACAGGCGGTCCGAGTCGAAGTCCTCCTCGACCACCCGCTCGCCGGTCTTGGTCGGGTTGAGGTAGCGCAGCCCGTCCTCGGTGTCGCGCACCATGGTCGCCTCGGAGGCCAGGGCCGCGTCGCGGTTGGCGTCGAAGAGCTCGCCATTGATCCGGACGTCGGTGAACCGGTTGTCGACCTCCACCGGCAGGGTGGCGTTGAGGATCGAGAACACCTGCTGACCGGAGATGCGAAACGGCAGGATGAAGCTCGACGCCGACCATGGCGCCGGCTGACCGTCGTTGTCGACGGGCGAGAAGAAGTAGGTTTCCTCGTTGGACAGCACGTCGCCCTCGAGACCGACCTGGATGGCGCGGGTCCGCACCCGGGCGGAGATCTCGCGATCGACCCACACCGTGCCGCGATACAGGCTGCGGCCCGGCTCGGCAACCACCGGTTTGAAGTCGACGACCCAGCAGTCGCGGCCGTCGACGACGTCGGTGCCGCGCAGTCGGTACTCGTAGTCCCTCTCCAACCGGATCTCCACCGGCAGCGAGGCCACCTTCTCGGGCTGGATCAGCGGCACCTTGGGCAGCTTCCGCGACCGCCACCTGACGCCGCCGACGTAGAACTCCGACCAGACCCAGTCGAAGCCGTCACGGGAAGAGAAGAAATCACCGGCATAGGTGACGTCGATCGACCCCTGCTGCCCCTGGAAACGAAGACCCATGGATCGGCGGGCTTGGTAGTGGCGCAGCCGGCGATCCTGGTCGTCCTCGAAGGCCTGCAACCGGCGCAGGATCTCCTCGACCGGCATCTCGCGGTCGCCGGCGATCTCGATCTCCTCGTCGAAGCCCTCGAGCTCGGCCGCGGTCGGCCGCTCGAGCCGGAGCAGCGCGACCTCGGGCGCCGGGTCGACGACAACCACGAACTCGGGACCGCGACGGACGCCGGTCACCGGCAGCGCCTGACCCGAGCCCGGATCGACGAGCTCCGGCGACCGGAGCTGGGGATCGGAAAAAATGAGTCGCATCCGCGAGTCACCTTCGGGGCGTACGGCGACGACTCGAAGACCGAGGTCCTCACGGACGAACGCCCACGCGCCGCCGGCGCCGGTCGGGCTCGAGAACGGATCGTGCACCAGCTCGCCGCCGAGCTCGCGCGCCGCCACCTTGAACGGTGTCGGGTCGAAAGCGGCCGGATCGGCGGCCTCGAAGAAGACCAACGAGGCGCCGGCCGCGGCGGCCTCGGCGGCGGCCGCGAGCGGCGCCAACCCGGCGCCGGCGTCGACCGCGGCGTCGATCACGATCGGCTTGCCGGGATCGAGAGTGGCGAGCGCCGCCACGGCCGCGGCCGTGGGAGCGCCGGGATCGAGCACCAGGGCATCGAGGTAGGCGGCGATCTCCTCGGCGTAGAGCTGCTCGAGCAGCTCCGGATCGCCGGGCAGCAGACCTGCGGCGAAGCGGGTGGTCGCCGAGGTCCCGGTGACCACCACTGCCGCCCTCTTGAGCAGGTAGGCGAGATCCCGGGGCGTCGGCGACCCGGTCTCGGGCCGCCACACCGCCTGGATGTGGGCGTCGCCGCCGACGGCACGGGCGAGCGCAGCGAGCTCCGCGAGCTCCGACTCGACCCGATCGAGGTGTTCGAGCACCGGCGCCGGAGCGGTGAAGGTGACCGTCAGCCAGGGGTGTGCGCCGGCGGCGCGCACCCCGTCGACGGGGCCGATCGCCCCCGAACCGTCGAGCGATACGTCCCAGGCGACCACGAACAGCTCGTTGACGCCGAGCCCGGGCTCGGCCGCGAGCCGATCGACGACCGCCACCGGATCGTCGACCCGGATCCCGGTGGTGATCCGGCCCGCCAGGCCGGCGGCGTCAACGGCGCCGGCGCCGGCGCCGGACACCAGGAATATCGCACCCGCTGCCAGAATCTTCACGTGAACGCTTCGCATCGCAGTCCCCATCTCGCCGTGCGGAAACACCACCACCGGGCGCTCTTGATTCAGTTGCTCGTCAGTCCCTCTGCTCCAGGGCCTGACTCAAAAGCTCGCCGAACGGGCACGATCCCGCGAGGTTCTGGCCGCCGTCGACCACCAGCAGAGCGCCGGTGATGTACGCGGCTAACGGCGACGCCAGGAAGGCCGCTGCAGCGCCGATCTCGTCGACCGTTCCGTACCGTCCGAGCGGGATGGCATGCTTGAGTCGGTCGTGGATCGACGGGTCATCGGGACCCAACCGGCGCATGCCCTCGGTGTTTTCGATCGGCCCGGGGGCGATCGAGTTGCAGCGGATGCCGAAGCGGCCCCACTCCAGCGCGAGGTTGCGCATCAGCTGATCGACCCCGGCCTTGGCGGCGCCGACATGGGCCTGCGCCGGGTACGGCACGAACGCCTGGCCGGCCGAGATGAAGGTGACGGATCCGCGGGTCTCGGCGAGCTGGTCGAAGGCCGCGCGGCAGGCATTGAACGAACCCAGCAGATCGATGTCGACCACCGCCTTGAAGCCGTTGGCGCTCAGATCCTCGGCCCGACACGGAAAGTTGCCGGCGGCGCCGCAGACCAGCACGCCGACCGGTCCAAGCTCGTCGCGTGCGGCCTCGACGGCGTGGACCACGCCGTCGGAGTCGCGGACGTCGGCCGGGATCGCCACGACCGCCGCGCCCAGCTCCTCGAGCTCGGCGGCCGCCGCCTCGAGGCGCTCGGCGGATCGGCCGCAGATGGCGAGATCGGCGCCGAGGGACGCGAAGGCGCGCGCGATGCCCAGATTGATGCCGCTCCCGCCACCGGTAATGAAGACCACGGTGCCGTCGAAGAGGTCCCCGGGAAGAAACTTCAGCAGATCCAGATCGGCCATTCCGCCTCCCGTTTTGTTCGCCGCGTCAGACTAGCACCGCCTCGGAAAGGGTGGGAGCCGTTTTCCGGTTGTCACAAGTGCAGGATGATGACGAACCAACCGCTTCCCCGTGTCGTGATCGTCGGCGGCGGCTTCGGCGGCCTGAACGCAGCCCGTGCGCTCGCGCGAAGCCCGGTCGAGGTGGTGCTCGTCGACCGCCGGAATCACCACCTGTTCCAGCCGCTGCTCTACCAGGTCGCCACCGCCACCCTGAGTCCGGCCGACATCGCGACCCCAATCCGAAAGGTGCTCAAGGACCAGTCCAACGCTTCCGTGATCATGGCCGAGGCGACCGGTGTCGACGTCGGCGCGGATCGGCTGCTCACCGACGTCGGCGATCTGAGGTACGACTACCTCATCCTCGCCGCCGGAGCGACCCACTCCTACTTCAACAACGACCACTGGGAGGCCGACGCGCCGGGACTCAAAACCATCGACGACGCGACCGAGATCCGTCGCCGCTTTCTGCTGGCGTTCGAATCGGCCGAGCTCGAGAGCGATCCCGACGCCAGGCAGGCGGCGCTGACCTTCATCGTTGTCGGCGCCGGGCCGACCGGGGTCGAGCTCGCCGGCGCGCTGGCCGAAATCGCCCACGAGACGATCCCCCGAGACTTCCACCTCGTGGATACCACGACCGCCCGGATCATCCTCGTCGAGGCACTCGACCGCGTTCTTCCGGGCATGAAATCCAGATGCTCAGCCGACGCGCTCACGGCCCTCGAGTCGCTCGGCGTCGAAATTCGTCTCGGCACCCGGGTCACCGAAATCGACAATTCCGGGGTCAGATTCGGCCACGACCAAATCGCCGCGGACAACGTCTTCTGGGCCGCTGGAGTCCAGGCATCGCCCCTCGGCTCCGGTCTCACGGCGGAGCTCGACGCGGCCGGTCGCGTCAAGGTCGGAGGCGATCTGAGCCTGCCCGAACGCGACAACGTCTTCGTCATCGGCGATCTCGCCCACGTGGTCGACCCGGCCACCGGAAACCTCGTTCCCGGCGTCGCTCAGGCCGCGATCCAGGGCGGCCGCCACGTGGCGCGGATCATCGCCGCCGACGTCGAGGCCGTGGCGGCCGGACACCCGCCCCCCCGGCGACCTGCGTTTCGCTATCGGGACAAGGGAACCCTCGCCACCATCGGCCGCAACAAGGCGGTGGCCGATCTCGGCAGGGTCAAGTTCCGTGGCTTCCCGGCGTGGTTCCTCTGGGTGGTGGTCCACGTCATGTTCCTGATCAGCTTCCGAAATCGGCTCACGGTGATGATCGGCTGGGTCTGGAACTACCTATTCTTCGACCGCGGAGCCCGGCTCATCACGGGCTCGAAGAAGGTCAGGCTGCGTCGGTCGGTGATCCGAGAGCGCGCATCACAGACCTGACGGAGACTTTTTCTTCTTCCGTCGCTTCCCGCCGCCCTTCCGGTCGAGGGCGGCTTCGAGCGCTTCAGCCACGGTGTCCAGCACCTTGAGACGGGCGTGCCGCTTGTTATTGCCCTCGACGAGGGTCCACGGCGCTTCATCTGTCGAGGTCCGCGACACCATCTCGCACACCGCCGCCTCGTAGAGGCCCCACTTCTTCCGATTGCGCCAGTCCTCGTCGGTCAGCTTCCAGCGCTTGTACGGCGTCGCCTCGCGAGCGTTGAACCTGCTGAGCTGCTCGTCGCTGGTGATGTGAATCCAGAACTTGAGCAGCACGGTGCCGAAGTCGACGAGCTGGGACTCGA
Source organism: uncultured Thermoanaerobaculia bacterium (assembly GCA_964641415.1). GTDB lineage: Bacteria > Acidobacteriota > Thermoanaerobaculia > Thermoanaerobaculales > Sulfomarinibacteraceae > JAHECW01. Next base: position 46,678 of record CAZXMW010000020.1, read on the forward strand.
AGTCGACGATCTCATCGTAGGCGCGCCGCCACTCGGTCTCCGACGCGAAACCCTCGACGCGCTCGACCAGCACCCGTCCGTACCACGAGCGGTCGAACAGGGTCATTCGCCCGGCGCGACCGAGGTGGCGCCAGAACCGCCACAGGTAGTGGTGCGCCCGCTCCTCGTCGGTCGGCGCCGCGATCGGGATGACGCGGTAGTCCCGGGCGTCCATGGCCGCGGTCATGCGGCGAACCGCACCGCCCTTGCCGGCCGCGTCCCAGCCTTCGAATACGGCGATCACCGGCAGCCGCTCCTCACGCGCCCGGCGTGCGAAACCGTTGAGCCGGGACTGGAGAACGGCGAGCTCGCGCTTGTACGCCTTCTTCTTCACCGACCGGGTCATGTCGAGACCGGCGAGCACCGAGGACTCGGAGTCGGGCGCCGAGGACTTCAGTCGGGCGTCGGCGGTCACGCTTAGCTCCGCGGGCCCGACCCCCCCGGACCGGTCGGACTCGATTTGGCGACGCAGGGCGTCACGGACGAGGCGCCCGACCGCCAGCGCACGGCCTCGCGGATCGGCGCAGTCGACGACGGTCCAGGGCGCGGCCGACATCGACGTCCGCTCGATCAGCTCAGACGTGACGGCAGCGTATTGATCGTAGTCGCGGGACAGCTGCCAGTCGATCTCGCCGACCCGCCAGCTCTGGAGCGGGTCCTCTGCGAGCCGCTCGAGCCGACGCCGCTGCTCGTCCCGGTCGAGGTCCATCCAGAGCTTGACGAACCCGGTACCGTCGGCGGCGAGCAGCCTCTCGAAAGCCAGGGCGTGCTCGAGGTGCCGGTCGAATCGTGATCGACTCATCCTGCCGGCGAAGCGCTCCACCGCCGGGTGGGCGTACCAGGCGTGCATGAAGACGCCGATTCGGCCCCTCGGAGGCAGATCGCGCCAGTACCGCCAGTACGGTGGTCGGGCCAGCTCCTCGGGCAGCGGTCGCCAGTAGGCCTCGGTGATCAGGAATCTCGGATCCAGCCACTCATTGAGCAGGTTGAGGGTCTCGGACCTGCCGGCGGTGTTGAGCCCCGCGACGAGCACGATCACCGAGTGCTCGGCCTGCATCCGGAGTCGGTGTTGGAGCGACACCAGCTCGAGACGAAGCTCGGGCACCGCGACCCGGTAGTCGGCCTGCGACACCTCGGCACCGGTCGCGAGCCGCTCGAGAGAACCCTTGGCTCCAGTCATCGTCCGCCTTCGATCATACTCTCCCGGGGCGCCGGGGCACCGCGCGACACCGTCATCGGAAGCCTTGTCCGAGATCACCCACCCTGTTACCTTCATCAGGCCATGGCCATTGAAGCTGCCGCCCGTGGATGGGCCGCCCGCGTTCTTTGCTCCGCCGTCGTCGTAGCCGCAGCGATCTCGGCCGCGCCGGGCGATGCTCAGCCCACGACGGTCAAGGGAACTGTGGTTGACGGCGCCGGCCGCGCCCTTGCCGGTGTCGAAGTCGTGCTCCGGTCCGCCGACGCCGCGCAACCGGTCGAGAGTCGGATCACCGACCGAGACGGTGGGTTCACCCTCGACGCGGACGAGGTCAGACCCGGCCGCGAGCTCGCGCTTTCCCTCGACGGCTATCATGACGCGGTCGTCGCCATCACTCCGCAGCACCTGGTGGTGTCGACCATCGAGCTCACCATGAATCGGAGCACCGATCCGGCCCCCTCGGTCAACCTGGACAGGCCGCCGCCAACGACAGCCGACGAGTCGCCCGCGAGCCGCCATCAGACGATTCCCGACCAGCGCAAACGCGCCATCGAGGTCTACAACGCTGCGGTCAAACAGTACGAGAAGGCGACCAAGGAGAAGGTTGACGAGGACAAGGCCGCCGCCATTCGAATGCTGCGCGAAGCGGCGTCCATCGACCCGACCTTCGCCGAACCCCATCGGCTGCTCGCCCGAATCGCGCTCAAGCAGCAGAGCTGGGCCGAGGCGTCACGCTACGCCGAGGACCTGCTCCGGATCGACCCGAACGACACCGAGGCCATCCGCCTCCTGTATCTCGGCATGGTTGTCACCCGGAACCACTATCGGGTCGGCGACGCCGCCAGAAGGCTCGGTGCGGCCGATCCGAGCTCGGTCGCGTCCATCGAGGAGCATGCCAGGACCTTCTACGACAACGGCGTCTTCATCATGTCACGCGCCCTGTACGAGGTGCTCGTCGACTTCACGGCCGATCCGGCGACCGCCTACCTCAACCTGGGAATCTGCAGTCTGGCGCTTGACGACGCCGACGGCGGCCGAGCGGCCCTCGAGAGCTTCCTCGAGCTCGCCCCCGACGGCCACCCTGACATCGCGATGGTTCGCGAGCAGCTCGAGGGCCTCAAGTAGCGCAGCAGCCTCGATCCGGACACTCGCGGTACCATGGTGATCCGGTGCAGCACCCTCGATTCCGACTCCGCCTCTACGCCCATCGCGGCGCGTCCTCCAAGGCGCCCGAGAACACGCTCAACGCCTTTCGGACCGCTCTCGACGACGGGGCCAACGCTCTCGAGCTCGACATCCACCGGACCGCCGACGGTCACTTCGTGGTCGCCCACGACCCGGACGGGAGTCGCCTCGCGGGCCGAGCCGAACGCATCGCCGACGTCGACCTCGAGGCGCTGCGTCGGTGGACCATCGGCAGCGAGGGAGTGCCGACGCTGGCCGAGCTGCTCGACGCATTCCCGGAGACGCCGCTCAGTATCGACCTCAAGCCCGACGACCCCGGCGCCGTCGCGCCTCTGCTCGAGCTGCTCGCCCGCCACGACGGCGAGCGCCGGATCACGCTGGCCAGCTTCCACGACCGTCTGGTGTGGCGGGCGCGCCGCCTCGGCTGGCGCGGCCGCACCGCGCTGACCCGGGGCGAGGTGGTGGCGCTGCGCCTGGCGCCGCTCGCCATGGCGCGGCGGCTGATCCACGGCGACGCGGCCCAGATCCCGCTGCGCTCCGGCGCCTTTCGCCTCGACCGGCGCACGCTGCTGCGGCGGTGCCGCACCCTCGGCATCCGTGCCGACTACTGGGTGGTCAACGAGCCCGACGCCGCCCGGACGCTGCTCGGCGCCGGCGCCACCGGGATCATGACCGACGACCCGGCGCGCCTGGTCCCGGTGTTCAGGGACTACGCATGATCGCCGGGTGGTGGGCACGGCTCGGGCACTGGGCGAGCTCCTGGCCCCGGCGCGCGCTGCTCGCCGGAGTGGTCGCCCTCGGCCTGTGGTCTGCGGTCGCGTGTTACCAGGTCGTCAAGCCGCTCCCCGTCGATCTGGTCTTCGCCGGAGCGCCGGTGGTCGTCGCGAGCACCGATCTGAGGTTCCTGACCGACCTCACGTATCGCAATTTCGACGATCGCCCGGTGCACGAGCAACAGATCTTCGACGAGGTCCTCACGCTCGTCGACTCCGCCCGGCGCCTGCTGGTGCTCGATATGTTCCTGTTCAACGATCACCTCGGCCCCGACGGCAGCTGCGTCCGGCCGCTCAGCAGCGAGCTCACCGAGGCACTCCTCGCGGCGCGGCGCTGCACGCCCGACATGCCGGTGGTGCTCGTCACCGACCCGATCAACGACCTCTACGGCGGCGACCCGTCGCCCCAGCTTCAGAAGCTGCGCGATGCCGGCGTCCAGGTTGTCGCCACCGACCTGCTCCGGCTGCGCGACTCCAACCCGCTGTACTCCGCCGTCTGGCGCCTGCTCTTCAGCTGGTGGGGCAACTCGGCCGACGGCGGCTGGCTGCCCAACCCCCTCGACGCGCGCGGTCGGGCGGTCGGGATCCGAACCTACCTGCGGATGGCCAACTTCAAGGCCAACCACCGCAAGGTCATCCTCGCCGACGCCGGCCGCCGGTGGGTCACCCTGGTCACCTCAGCGAACCCGCACGACGCCTCGAGCGCCCACTCCAACGTGGCGCTGCGGGTGACCGGCGCCGACCTCGCACGCCAGGCCTTCCAGGCCGAGATGGAGGTGCTCCGGCTGTCGGGCGGCATTCCCCCCTTCTCCGAGCTTCCCGAGCTCGACAGCGTCGATCCCGGCGGGGACCACCGGGTCGCATACCTCACCGAAAGCGCCGTTCGCGACCATGTGGTCGCGCTCATCAACAGCGCCGAGCCCGGCGACGAGATCGATCTCGCCCTGTTCTACCTGTCACACAACGGCGTGGTCGAGGCCCTGTGCGACGCCGCACAGCGCAAGGTCTGGATCCGCGCGGTGCTCGACCCCAACCGGGACGCCTTCGGACACGAAAAACCCGGCATTCCCAACCGCCAGACCGCCGAGGCGATGCGCCGCAGGGTCGGCGGAGGGATCGCCCTGCGCTGGTACCTCACACACGGGGAGCAGTTCCACGGCAAGCTCATCGTGGTCCGGGGCCCGACAACGGTGAACATCGTGCTCGGCTCGGCCAACTTCACCCGCCGCAACCTGGATGACTACAACCTCGAAGCCTCGCTGTGGGTCGAGGCGCCGCGCGGCTCGGCGCTCGACCGCGAGCTCAAGCGGTATATCGACCGGATCTGGACCAACGACGGAGGCACCTACACCGTGCCCTCCGAGGCCTTCCGCGACACCTCCCGGCTGCGCCGCTTCGCCGCCTGGTTGCAGGAGGTCACCGGCCTCGGAACGTTCTGATCCGCGGCCGTATCCGTTTTCCGTATCCGTATCCGTATCCGTTTCCGTTTCCGTATCCGTTTCCGTTTCCGGATACGGATACGGATACGGATACGGGATTATGATGAACCCATGCCGCAACGCGGACAGCCACCGGGTGAGACCGACGCCGACGCGGGGATCTACCACGGCCGGTCGGTGGCACGGGTGACAACGTCGCCGGATGGGATGACGGTGCTGGTCGGCCGCACCGCCCTCGACAACGATGTGCTGTCGCTCAAGCTCGCCGCGCCGAGGGACTTCTGGTTCCACGTCGCCGGCGAGTCGGGCTCGCACGTCGTGGTCCGCAACCCGGACAAGCTCGACGTGCTGCCGCGCGAAACCAAGCGCTTCGCGGCGGCCCTCGCCGCCGGCTACTCCAAGGCCCGGCGCGGCGGCCGGGCCGCGGTCCACATGGCCTTGGCCGGCGACGTCGGCAAGGGGCGCGGCATGGCGCCGGGCAAGGTCACCCTGCGCCGCTTCAGCTCCATCCACGCCCACCCCCGCCGCCTCGACGATTAGCAGAGCTCGGCACCCCTGTCGCAGCTGTCAACGCAGAGGCACACGATGGGGCTCGACACCCTGTAACGCCTTTGTGGCTTCGCGCCTTCGTGGCTTCGTGTTTTCGGAGGTGCGATGGCTCGATCTGCTCTGTTTCGCGGCTTCTCAGACGCGATGGCTGTGCGCCTCTGCGCCTCTGCGTTGAAACGCGATGGTCGCGCCGGCGTCGTCAGCCGATTGCGACCTTGGAAGCGGCGCCGGGAAGCTCGCGGACGAGGCGGGGGACGAGGTAGCCGGGCAGCCGTGCGCGCAGGGTGCTCATGATCTCGAGAGCGCGCGGCTCGGCGACCTCGAAGTGGGCGGCGCCGGCGACCCGGTCGAGCAGGTGGAGGTAGTACGGCACGACACCGCAGTCGGCCAGCCGCCGCGACAGCTCGGCCAGCGCATCGGGCGAGTCGTTGACGCCGGCGAGCAGCACGGCCTGGTTGAGCAGGACGGATCCCGCTTCTCGAAGCGCACCGACTGCGCGCTCGACCCCGGCATCGACCTCGTTGGCGTGGTTGGCGTGGATGACGATCACGACCGGCAACGGACAGGCCCCGAGCCACTCGACCAACTCCTCGTTGACCCGCTCGGGCAGCACCACCGGTAGTCGGGTGTGGATCCGCAGCCGGCGCAGGTGGGGAACGGCGGCGAGCGCCTCGGCGAGCTCGGCGAGCCGGCGGTCGGGCAGCAGCAGCGGGTCGCCACCGGACAGAATCACCTCGTCCACCGTGGGGTTCGCGGCCACTGCCGCGACGGCCGCGGACCAGTCGGCGCCGCCGGCTCGCTCGTCCTCGTAGGGAAAGTGCCGGCGGAAGCAGTAGCGGCAGTGGACGGCGCAGGCGCCGGTGGCCACGAGCAAGGCGCGGCCGTGGTACTTGGCGAGCACGCCGTCGCCGCGGACGATAGCGAGCTCGCCCACGGGGTCGGCCGAGAAGCCCGGCACCACGAGGTCCTCGTCGGCCACAGGCAGCACCTGCCGCAGCAGCGGATCGTCCCGCTCGCCCCGGCGCATCCGGGCGACGAAACCACGTGGTACCCTGAGCGGGAATCGGCGGGCCGCGGACGAGGTTGGGCCGCCGGCGATCTTCGAGGGGTCGAGACCGAGCAGCCCGAGCAGCTCCTCGGCATCGGTGACTGCCTCGGCGAGCACTCGGCGCCAGGCGCCCGCCGGCCACGGATCGGTTGGAGTCGGCACGGGCGGCAGTGTTGCAGCTCCGGTATGATCGGCGCAACCGCGAGAGAGGGGACACCCATGGATTCCTACAACATGAACCAGGTCCGGGTCGGGCTCAAGATCATGGTCGAGGGCGACCCGTGCCTCGTGGTCGACACCGACGTCGTCAAACCCGGCAAGGGCCAGGCCTTCACCCGAGTCAAGTACAAGAGCTACAACAGCGGTCGGGTCAACGAGATGACCATGAAGGCGTCCGATTCGGTGGAAGGCGCCGACGTCCACGAAACCGAGATGCAGTACTTGTACTCCGACGGCGACATGTGGACCTTCATGGACCAGGAGACCTTCGAACAGATCGCCGCGAGCTCGGAGGTCGTCGGCGACGCCGCCCAGTGGCTCAAGGAAGAGGACGTCTGCACGGTCACCCTGTTCGAGGGCAACCCCATCGTGGTCGCGCCACCGACCTTCGTGGTCGTCGAGGTCACCGAGACCGACCCCGGTCTCAAGGGCGACACTTCGTCCGGCGGCAACAAGCCGGCGACCGTCGACACCGGCGCCGTCGTCCGGGTGCCACTCTTCGTTCAGATCGGCGAGAAGATCAAGGTCGACACCCGCACCGGGGAGTATGTCTCGCGGGCATGACCCGCCGTCCGAGTCCGTCTCCGAGTCCGTAACCGTATCCGAGTCCGAGTCCGTACCCGAGTCCGTGGCCGTATCCGAGTCCGTACCCGAGTCCGTGGCCGTATCCGAGTCCGTATCCGTGGCCGTGGCCGTATCCGAGTCCGTGGCCGTATCCGTGTCCGTATCCGTGGCCGTGGCCGTATCCGAGTCCGTGGCCGTATCCGTGTCCGTATCCGTGGCCGTGGCCGTATCCGAGTCCGTGGCCGTATCCGATCCCGATGAACGCGATTGCATCCCGATTCGCGCCCGCGATGTTCATCGGCCGGGCCCGGCGAAAACGCGCATCCCGGCAAGTGCCGCCTCGATCTCCGCGAGTTCATCGCCTGCACGACGACGAGCGGGTGCTCTTCGAACCCCTCGAGGGCGAGGAGGCCTCCCGAGCGATGCTCGAGCCGGCAGGTTGACCCGAAGAGGTCACAACAGCCTCGCGCACGATCAGCGATCCGAAGATCGCGATCTGCGCGACCGCGATGGCGACAACGACACTCCTGCGCAACATCGGCTGGGGGGTCACGAACGGCAAGCTCTCCAGAACACCGACCTGAGTCATAATCACCTCATGGCGAACACGTGGCGCCCGACCGCTTCCGTTGAGGTACTCCGAGCCCGTGCCGAGGTTGTCGGCGCCATTCGGGAGTTCTTCGCCGATCGTGACGTGCTCGAGGTCGAGACTCCGCTGCTCGGGTCGGTGCCGGTCACCGACGTCCACCTCCACGCCCTGAGCACCCGCTACCGCGGTCCTGGGTACGACGAGGGCCTCGAGCTGTGGCTGCAGACCTCGCCCGAGTTCGCCATGAAACGGCTGCTCGCCGCCGGCAGCGGGCCGATCTACTCCCTCGGCAAGGCCTTCCGGGACGGCGAGGCGGGCAGCCGCCACAACCCCGAGTTCACCCTGCTGGAGTGGTACCGCTTGGGCTGGGACCACCACCGGCTCATGGACGAGGTCGAGGCGCTGATCTCGGTGGTGCTGGGGAGCAGCGGCAGGGTCAGCGGCAGCGTCAGCGGCAGCGTCAGCGTCAGCGGCAGCGTCAGCGGCAGCGGCAGCGGCAGCGGCAGCGGCAGCGGCAGAGCATCCTCCGGACCGGATGGACGGGTGCCCGGCATCCCCTCCCATCGCGCCCCCAGTCTTCCCGCCGAGCGCCTCACCTACGCCGAGGCCTTCCGCCGGCACGCGGGCGTCGACCCTTTTCGCGACACCATCGATGTACTGGCGGCCCGGGCCGCCGGGATCCTGGGCCACGCGCCGCCGGACCTGGGCGACGACCGCGACTCATGGCTCGAGCTGCTGCTCAGCCACATCGTCGAGCCCGAGCTCGGCCGCGGCCGGCCGACCTTCGTCTTCGACTTCCCGGCCTCCCAGGCGGCCCTCGCCAGGGTGCGGCCCGGCGACCCGCAGGTGGCCGAGCGCTTCGAGGTCTTCCTCGAGGGCGTCGAGCTCGCCAACGGCTACCACGAGCTCGGCGACCCCGGCGAGCAACGCCGCCGCTTCGAGGCCGACCTCGCCGAACGGCGGGCCCGAGGGCTGCCCGAGGTGCCGGTCGATGAGCACCTCCTCGCCGCCCTCGTCCACGGCCTGCCCGACTGCGCCGGGGTCGCCTTCGGCGTCGACCGCCTGGTCATGCTCGCCGTCGGCGCCGAACGCATCGAGGAGGTCATCGCCTTCCCCGTCGATCGCGCCTGAGGACGTGTCCGAGTCCGTGGCCGTGGCCGCATCCGTATCCGTATCCGTATCCGTGTCCGTGTCCGTGTCCGTATCCGTGGCCGTGGCCGCATCCGTGCCCCCGGCTCGGTCTCGGGTTCGGATTCAGTTTCGGACTCGGACCCGGACTCGGGCGCGG
>CAZXMW010000021.1:0-55394 GCA_964641415.1 uncultured Thermoanaerobaculia bacterium
AATTCGCAATCTGACGCCGAGATTGCCAAAAAGCGCCGTTTCCGGACGGGAACTAACTAAGAACTGTCTCTGCGGCTACAATCCCCCGGATGAGCAGTTCGCGATTCGTGCTTCAGACGCCGTTCGAGCCGGCCGGCGACCAGACCGCGGCGATCGACCGGCTGGTCGACGGGGTCGAGAGCGGCCTCGCGTACCAGACCCTGCTCGGGGTCACCGGGTCGGGCAAGACCTTCACGATGGCCAAGGTGGTCGAGGCGACCAACCGGTCGACCCTGGTGCTGTGCCACAACAAGACGTTGGCGGCGCAGCTGTATCAGGAGTTCAAGAGCTTCTTCCCCGAAAACGCGGTCGAGTACTTCGTCTCCTACTACGACTACTACCAGCCCGAGGCCTACGTCCCGTCGTCCGACACCTACATCGAGAAGGAGACCTCGATCAACGAGGAGATCGACCGGCTGCGGCTGTCGGCGACCCGGTCGCTGTTCGAGCGCTGCGACGTGCTCATCGTCGCCTCGGTGAGCTGCATCTACGGCCTGGGATCGCCCGAGGCGTACTTCGACATGCTCCAGCTGTTCGAGGCCGGCGCCGAGCAGCCGATGGAGGAGGTGCTGCGCCAGCTCGCCAAAATGCAGTACGAACGCACCAACCTCGATCTTGCGCCGGGCTCCTTCCGGCTCCGCGGCGACGTTCTCGAGATCTACCCGCCGTACGACGACACCGGGGTGCGGATCTCGTTCTGGGGCGACGAAGTCGAGTCCATCGAGCGCATCGATCCGGTGCGCGGCATCGCCGTCGAAACCGTTGATCGACTGCCGATCTACCCGCGGACCCACTACGTGACGCCGCGCGAGCAGCTCGTGGCGGCCATCGACGGCATCCGAACCGAGCTCGACGAACGGCTCGCCGAGCTCAACCGGGTCGAGCGGCTGCTCGAGGCCCAGCGGCTGTCGCAGCGCACCCTCTTCGACCTCGAGATGCTCACCGAGCTCGGCTACTGCCAGGGGATCGAGAACTACTCGCGCCACCTCACGGGGCGGGCGCCGGGCGAGCCGCCGCCGACCCTGCTCGATTACTTTCCCAAGGACTTCCTGCTCATCGTCGACGAGTCGCACGTCGCCGTGCCCCAGGTCGGCGGGATGTACCACGGCGACCGGTCGCGCAAGCAGACCCTGGTCGAGCACGGCTTCCGGCTGCCGTCGGCGCTCGACAACCGGCCGCTGACCTTCGACGAGTTCTCGGAGCGGGTCCACCAGGCGATCTTCGTGTCGGCGACTCCGGGCCCTTACGAGCTCGAGCAGTGCGGCGGCGAGGTGGTGGAGCAGGTGATCCGGCCCACCGGCCTGCTCGACCCGGTGGTCGAGATGCGGCCGGCGAAGCACCAGGTGGACGACCTCCTGGCCGAGGTGCGAATCGTGGTCGAGCGCGGCGAGCGGGTGCTGGTCACCACACTGACCAAGCGCATGGCCGAGGACCTCGCCGCCTACTTCGCCGAGGTCGGCATTCGGGTGCGTTACCTGCACTCGGAGATCCACACGCTTGAGCGCACCGCCATCCTGGCCGACCTCCGGCGCGGCGAGTTCGACGTGCTCATCGGCATCAACCTGCTGCGCGAGGGCCTCGACCTGCCGGAGGTCTCCCTGGTCGCCGTGCTCGATGCCGACCAGGAGGGCTTTCTGCGCTCGGAAACGTCGCTCATCCAGACCGTCGGCCGAGCCGCCCGCAACCTCAACGGCCGGGCGATCCTCTACGCCGACAGAGAAACCGGATCGATGCAGCGCGCCCTGGCCGAGACCTCGCGCCGACGGACCAAGCAGGCCGCCTTCAACGCGGAGCACGGCATCGAGCCGCGGTCGATCATCAAGGACGTGGCGAGCCCGCTGCTCGCCATGCAGAATCTCGACTACTACGGGCCCGGCGCGCCCCAGCCGCGGGTCTCGGAGCCGGTGGAGGGCGAGTTCGAGGACGCTGCGTCGCTGGCCAAGCTCATCACCGAGCTCGAGAGACGGATGCGCACCGCGGCCAAGACCCTCGAGTTCGAGGAGGCCGCCAGACTCCGGGACCGCATCAAGGAGTTGAGGCGGCAGCAGATCTTCAAGTCCTGACGGACAATTCGTCGGACGAATTTTAATGCGTGCCGACCAGGTGGCGCACGAGTTCCAGGAGCGGCTGCGGCCACACCCCCAGCCACACCACTACCGCGAGCAAAGCGGCAAGGGTGGCGGCGGCGATGATCGGGACCGCAGGCAGCTCCGACGATGGTTTGAGCGCCGGCCTCATGTACATCGCCACGATCACGCGCAGGTAGTAAAAAATGCTGATGACGGAACCGAACACCAGGAACAGAGCCAGGACCCACAACCCGGCGCCGACGCCCGAATGCAGCACCAGGAACTTGCCGATGAACCCGGCGGTCAAGGGAATGCCGGCGAGGGAAAACAGGGCTGCCGTGAGCAGGCCGGCGAGAGCGGGCCTCCGGGCGCCGAGGCCGAGGAGGTCGTCCAGCCGATCGGGCTCCCGGTCGCCGGTGCTGAGAACGGTGATCACACCGAACGCGGCAAGGGTGGTGGGGACGTACGCCGCCAGGTAGTAGACCGCCGCCCCCGACCCGACCTCGCCGGCGACGGCCGCGATCATGAGATACCCAAGATGGGCGATGGACGAGTAGGCGAGGAGCCGCTTGAGGTTGTCCTGACGGAGGGCGAGGAGGTTGCCGACGACGATCGAAGCGGCGGCAACCAGGGCCATGAACCACACGAGCGCTGGGGGTGGTGGGATGTCGGCGACCGAAAGCAGACGGAGCAGCACCGCCACCACCGCCGCCTTGGAGGCGGTCGCGACAAACGCCGTCACCGGGGCGGGCGCTCCCTGGTAGACATCGGCGGTCCACATGTGGAAGGGGACGAGGGCGAGCTTGAACCCGACCCCAACCATGATGAGGGCGATCCCGGCCAGCGCAATCGTCGACCCACCGACGCCGGCGAGGGCGGCAAACCCGAGATCGCCGGTGTGCGCGTAGACCAGCGCCATCCCGAAGAGCAGAAACGCAGACGACACCGCGGCGAGGATGAGGTACTTGACCCCGGCCTCGAGGCTCATGTCGGTGTCGCGGAGGTAGGCGATCATGGCGTAGAGCGCGACCGAAAGCACCTCGAGCCCGAGAAAGAGCGAGGCGAAATGGGTGCTCGCCGCGAGGATGCAGCCGCCGAAGGTCGCGAAGAGCACGAGCATCAGAAGCTCGCCGTTGTCCAGGCCCCGGCGCTCGAGATAGGCGTGCGCGAGAATCACCACAACTGCAGCTGAGGCCATGATCAACCCGAAGAAGAACAGCGCGATCCCGTCGACCAGGAGCAGCGGAGTCGCCGCGAGCGGCGCCACCTCGCTCGAGATCGGGATCAGACCAAGGGACACCGCGAGCCCGGCGAGGGCGACGACCAGATGGACGGTCGGGCGTCGCCGGATGGCGATGACCGCCATGAGCACGATCGAGGTCGCCGCGACCCCGAGCACCGGCGCCAGGACGGTGAGCTCGGTCGTGCCCATCAGAAACCGCCCCCGAACATCGCCGGGACGAGGTGGAGCAGGCTCTGAAGCGCGGGCTCGAAGGTCGCGATGACCGTCTGCGGCCAGAGCCCGAGCCAGACGATGGCGGCGACCATGGGCGCCATCATCAGCGCTTCGCGGGTGCTCATGTCGTCGACCCGCCACACCGTCTCGGCCGGCCCGTGAAAGGTGGTCTGGATGATCCTGAGCGAGTAGACCGTGGCCGCGACGATCCCGATGAGCGCGACGACGGTCACCGCGACATCGACGGGAAAGACGCCGAAGATGATCAGGAACTCGCCGACGAAGTTCCCGGTTCCGGGCAGCCCCAACGACGCCATGGCAAAGACCATGGCCACTCCCGCGAGGCGCGGCATCGTCGCCCACAGCCCGCCCATCTTCGTCAGGTCGCGGGTGTGGATCCGCTCGTAGAGCATCCCGACGACCATGAACAGCGCGCCGGTCGAGATCCCGTGGCAGATCATCTGCATCACGGTCCCCTGGAGGGCGAGGGCGTTCCAGCTGTAGACGCCGAGCAGGACGAAGCCCATGTGGCTGACGCTGGTGTAGGCGACCAGCCGCTTGAGATCGGTCTGGGCAAAGGCGAGGACGGCGCCGTAGATGATGCCGAAGACGCCGAGCCACAGAGCCCACGGCACCAACGCACGCGACTGGTCGGGGAAGAGCGGGACGACGAAGCGGATGAGCCCGTAGGCGCCGGTCTTGAGCAGCAGCGCGGCGAGGACGAGGCTGCCGGCGGTGGGCGCCTCGGTGTGGGCGTCGGGCAGCCAGTTGTGGATCGGCACCGCCGGCAGCTTGACAGCGAAGGCGACGAAAAAGCCGAGCATGATCCAGAACGCCGCCGGGCCGGTCATGGGTGTGCCGAGGAGCTCGGTATAGTCGAAGGTCGTCACGCCGGTCTGTTTCGCGTGGCCGAGGACCAGCGCCAGGATCGACACCAGCATCAGAAGACCGCCGACCAGGGTGAAGATGAAGAACTTGACCGCCGCGTAGACTCGGTTCGAGTGGCCCCAGACGCCGATCAGGAAGGTCATGGGGATGAGCATGACCTCCCAGAAGAAGTAGAAGAGGAAGAGGTCGAGGGCCATGAAGACCCCGGTAATCCCGCCGAGCACCCAGAGCAGACAGGCGAAGTAGATCCCCACCCGCTCGCCGATCTCGCGCCACGACACCAGCACCGCCATCACACCGACAAAGGCGGTGAGGACCACCATCAGCAAGCTGAGCCCGTCGATCGCGAGGATGACGCCGATCCCGAGCTCGGGAATCCACTCATGCTCGAAGATCTCGAGCCACGGTCCGACCGACCCGGCGGCGCCGAAGTGCCGGGCCCACAGCCCGAGGGCGAGCATGAGTTCGCCGAAAGTCACGAGCAGCGACAGCCACCGGCAGGCGTCGGTGCTGCGCCGACCGACAAGCCAGGCGGCGAACCCGCCGACGAGAGGCACGAGGATGAGCAGCCCCAGGGTCATAGAAGCACCACGATGGCGAGGGCGATCACCGCCCCGAGCCCGATCCCGAAGGCGTAGGTCCGGATGCGGCCGGTCTGGGTTCGAGACAGCGCCGTGTGGCCGGCGCCGGCCGCCCGGGCGACGGCGGTGGAGATTTCGTCGAAGGGGTCGCCGCGAAGCAGCTGCGCGAGCCCGACGAAGGGACGCACGACGAGCCGGTCATACAGCGTGTCGAAACCCCAGCCGCTGAGCCAGAAGGCGCTGAGCCGCGCGCCCAATGGCGACGCCTTGATCGCGGCCGGAATCAACGGACGTTCGAGATAGAGAAAGAAGGCCAGAAAGACGCCGACGAGAGTGATCACGGCGACGGCCGCCTGGAGCACGTGCTCGAGGTGGGCGTCGTGGATCGCCGACTCCATCGGCGGAAGCGCCTGGTGAGTGAGATCGGTGAAGAGGGTGACGTGGCCGAGCCAGCCCGGCGTCTCGACGAGGCCGCCGCCGATGGAGAGCACGGCGAGGATCGCCAGCGGAATCAGGATCCGGCGGTCGGGTGGCTGATCCACGCGATGCTTCTCGTCGCCGAAGAAGACGATGAACACCAGGCGGAACGAGTATGTGGCGGTGAGGAACGCGCCGAGAGCGCCCGCCGCCCACAGCCACGGCCCGCCGGCCGCCGAGGCCCAGGCGCCCCACAGAATCAGATCCTTGGAGTAGAAGCCGGCGGTGACGACGGGCAATGCCGCGAGCGAGGCGGCGCCGACGAGGAAGGTCCAGAAGACCACCGGGAGGCGACGGCGCAGCCCGCCCATCTCGAAGATGTCCTGCTCGTGGTGCAGCGCCATGATCACCGCGCCGGCGCCGAGGAAGAGCAGCGCCTTGAAGAAGGCGTGGGTCATCAGGTGAAAGATCGCCGCCGACCACGCGCCGACCCCGAGGCCGAGAAACATGTAACCGATCTGGCTGATAGTGGAGTAGGCGAGGACCCGCTTGATGTCGGTCTGGACTAATGCGCTGCACCCAGCGAGCAGCAGGGTCGCGGCGCCGACGACGGCGACCGTGAGCATCGCGGCGGGCGCCAGGAGGAAGACCGCGTGGGTGCGGGCGATGAGATAGACCCCGGCGGTGACCATCGTGGCGGCGTGGATCAGCGCGCTCACCGGGGTCGGCCCCGCCATGGCGTCGGGCAGCCAGGTCTGGAGCGGAAGCTGGGCCGACTTGCCCACCGCCCCGCCGAGCAGCAGCAGGGCCACAGCGAGCGCGATCCCGGAACCGACCTCCCAGTTGTCGGCGGCCCACGCCATCGCTCGTTGGATGTCGAGGGTGCCCGCGTGTTTGAAGATGAGCAGCAGGGCCACCGCCATGGCGGTGTCGCCGACCCGGGTGACGATGAATGCCTTGCGCGCCGCCACGCCGTTGGCGGGATCTTCGTACCAGAACCCGATGAGCAGATACGAGCACAACCCGACGCCCTCCCAGCCGAGGTAGAGCAGGAAGAGGTTGTCGGCGAGCACCAGCATAAGCATGAACGCGACGAAGAGGTTCATGTAGGCGAAGAAGCGGCTGAACGCCTCATCCGTCGCCATGTACTCGGTGGAGTAGAGGTGGATGAGGAATCCGACAAAGGTGACGACGAAGATCATCACCAGCGACAGCGCGTCGAGGGCGAGGCTGAAGCCGATGTCGAAGGAACCGACCTCGATCCAGGTCCAGAGGTGTTCGATCCGCGCTCCGCCGGCGGGCGGGTGGCGGAGGAAGCAGCAGGCGACGCCGAAGGTCACCGCAGCCGACAGACCCACCGAGCCGACGCCGACAACGGCGGACCACCGTCTGCCGAGCCGTGCGCCGGCCAGGGCCAGGGTCAGGAACCCTGCCGCGGGCAGCGCCGGGACGAGCCAGAGCGGCAGCGAGCAGAGCATTCCGTCCACCTCAGCCTCGCATCCCGCTCACCGCATCGCCGCCGAGGTCCTCGAAGCGGCGTGACAGACGCAGCAGCAACGCGAGTCCGACGGCGACCTCCGCCGCCGCCATGACCAGAATGAAGATGAACATGATCTGGCCGTCGGCCGAGCCCCAGCGGGCACCGGCGAGCACGAAGGCCAACCCCGCTGCGTTGAGCATGATCTCGATCGACAACAGCTGGAAGAGCAGGTTGCGCCGCACGAGGACGCCGATCAGCCCGATGGCGAAAAGGCCGCTCGCGACGAGCAGGCCGTGGTCGAGGAGGACCGCGCCCGTCATCGGTCGCCTCGTGTGGTGCGGACCCCCTCGCCGAGATAGGCGGCCCCGACGAGGCCCGCCAGCAGAAGGAACGAGGCGATCTCGACAGCGAGGACATAGGGACCGAAGAGCGACAGCGCCACGTCCTTGGGACCGACCGGAGTTCCGGAGACGGCCTCGTCGCCGCTTCCGGTAAGGAGCACCGCCATCTCGACGAGCAGCACGGCCGCCAGCGCTCCCGGTCCGATCCACATGGTCGGGGTGAGAAAGCCCTCCGCTCGCCGGACCGCGGGCGGGCCGAGGTTGAGCATCATGACGACAAAGACGAAGAGCACGATGATCGCGCCGGCGTAGACGATGATCTCGAGCGCGCCGGCGAAGGGCGCCCCGACGGCGAAGAAGACAACCGCCACCGCGAGCAGCGAGACCACGACGTACAGCAGCGAGTGGAAGGCGTTGCGGCGGCTGATCGCCATCGCCGACGCCGCCAGCGCGATGAACGACGCGATGTAGAACAGAATCACCATGACGTCCTCACGGCATGAGATCCCGGACGTCCACGGGAGGATCCTCGCGCTCTCCCTCGCCCGTATCCTTGCCGGCGACGGCGACCCCGGCGACGCGGTAGAAATTGAAACCGGGGAACTTCCCGGTGCCGCTGATCAGCAGGTGCTCCTTTTCGTAGACCAGGTTGGTCCGGTCGAACTCCGACATCTCGAAGTCCGGAGTGAGCTGGATGGCGTAGGTCGGGCAGGCCTCCTCGCAGAAACCGCAGAAGATGCAGCGCGAAAAATTGATCCGGAAGAACTCGGGATAACGGCGGCCGTCCCCGGTCTCGGCGGCCTGCAGCGCGATGCAGTCGACCGGGCAGGCGACCGAGCAGAGATAGCAGGCGACACAGCGTTCCTCGCCGTCGGGATCGCGGCTGAGGATGATTCGCCCGCGCCACCGCGGCGGGATCGCCGGACGCTCCTCGGGGTACTGCACGGTCTCGCGCCGTCGGAAGGCGTGGGTGAAGATCTGCGCCATGGTCGAGATGGAGTTGAAGATCGCCCTCATGACAGCACCACCGCGCCGGTCACGAGGAGGTTGAGCAGCGCGAACGGGAGCAGCACCCTCCAACCGTAGGCCATGAGCTGGTCGAACCGCGGCCGCGGCAGCGAAGCGCGCAGCAGGATGAAGACCGCGATGACGGCGAGGGTCTTGAGCAGGAACCAGATGACGGGCGGCAGCCACGGACCCCGCCAACCACCGAAGTAGAAGATGACGGCCAACGCCGAGATCAGGGTCACGCCGAGGTACTCGCCGACGAAGAACATCCCGAACTTCATCCCCGAGTACTCGGTGTGGTACCCGGCTACGAGCTCGGCCTCGGCCTCGGGCAGGTCGAAGGGCACGCGCTTGGTCTCGGCAATCCCGGCCACCGCGAAGATCAGCATGCCGAAGAACTGCGGCACGCAGTTCCAGAGACCGGCCTGGGCCTCGACAATGTCGATGAGCCGGAACGAGCCGGTGAGCACGACGACCCCCATGAGCGCGATTCCCATGAAGACCTCGTAGCTCACCATCTGCGCCGCCGACCGCAGCCCGCCGAGCAGGGCGTACTTGTTGTTCGACGCCCAGCCCCCGAGCACCGATGCGTAGACGGTCATCGACGACATGGCGAGGATGAAGAGCAACCCGACGTTGGAGTCGGCGACCCAGATCCCGGGGCTCAGGGGCACCACCGCGAACGACATCAGGACGGCGATCATGATCAACGCGGGCGCGAGGACGAAGACGACCCGGTCGGCGAAGGGTGGGATCCAGTCCTCCTTGAAGAAGATCTTGATCATGTCGGCGACGACCTGGAGCAGACCGAAGGGGCCGACGCGGTTGGGACCGTAGCGGTCCTGCCAGAGCCCGAGCAGTCGCCGTTCGTACCAGATCAGCAGCGCCGCCAGCGTCAGCACGGAGCCGAGCACCACCGCGACGTTGATCAGCGGTCCCAGAGAGGCGGTCATGACGGCCGCCGGAGTCGGGCCCACCGTCCGCCCGGAATCGTCTTGCAGGCGGGCAGACCCTCGGGCAGGCCGGCGCACCCCTCGGGCAGGCCGGGGGTGATCGCGAGCGGCACACGGCCGGTGTGTCCGTCGATCACGATCTCGACTGCGCCGCCGCCTTCGATCCCGAGCGTCTTCGCGTCCTCGGGGTTGAGGGCGACGTACAACTCGGGCGCGTGCTCGGCCACGCCGGCCGTCTCCATGCTCAGGGGCTCGGAGCCGAAGAGGTGGAAAAGCGGCACCAGCAGCCACTCGCCGTCCCGCGGCTCGAACGCCCCCGGAAGCTGGTCGAAGGATTGACTCGGCCGGTCGGGAGACGGCTCGAACAGCCGGGCGCCGGGGTCGCCGCCGCGCAGCGGACCGCCGATCTCCTCCTGGAATCGCGTGAGCGACTGGACCGAGTTCCACCCCGGTGACCAGTACCGGGTGATCAGACCGGGAGGAGGCGGCAGCGGGCTGCCCTCCATCGAGTACGCGAGCGGCGACTCGAGGTCGTCCGGCGGGCGGGGCTCGCGGATCGTCCGATGGGCGTTGACGGCGGTGCGGCCGCTGACGCGGTGGCTTTGGCGTGGAATCCGTCGTTTCACCCGGCTGTCGGGAGACGGCGTCAGCCCGGTGATGGGTGTGAAGGCAGGTTGGGCGGCGGCGAGCGAATCGGCCACGTCGGCCGACCCGGTCCAGCCCTCGGCCGCCTGAAGGTGGAGAGCTGCGCCGACGAGCTGCAGCCACCGCCAGCTCGGTCGAATCACGTCGTTCGGGATGAAGACCTGGAAGAACCGCTGCGCCCGGCCCTCGTTGTTGACCAGGGTGCCGCCGCTTTCGGCGAAGGTGGCGGCGGGAAGCACGACGTCGGCCTGCTCGCTGAGCGGCCCCTCGAGGTGGTCGAGGATGACGCGGTGTTGCACGGCGCCGAGGAGCCCCGTCAGCGAAGAAAGCCGACCGCGGCCGGTGAGATCGGGCTCGAGTACGATGACGGTGGTGACCGCATCGGTGGCCGCTGCGACGGCGGCGCCGGCGAGATCTCCCGCTCCAAGCAGCGCCGCGCCCACCGAGTTGCACGACGGTGCGATGAGGCTGAGCGCGGTCTCGGGGTTGTCGGCGGCCAGGGCGCGGGCGATGTTGGCGGCGGCGCAGATGGTGGCGACCTCGCCCGCCCCGGCGCCCGCGATGATCAGCGGCGCTTCGGCCTCCTTCAGCGCGGCGGCGGCGTGCTCGGCCAGCCCGGCGAGATCGCCGGAAAGATCGGGCACGGAGGGCGCGCGGGAGTCGACAGCCGCGGCGATGGCGAAGCCGAAACGAGCGAGGTCCTGCGGCGCGCCCCGGACCACTTTCGTGGCGAGCCGGTCCAGCGGAATGGCGGAGGGAGTCGCGATGAACAGCGGCCCGTTCTTCCGGTCGACCACCAGCCGGACGACGGCGTCGTTCCAGTTCGGGATGCCGAGGTCGCGGACCCGCTGCTTGGGTCTGTTGAGCACCGCTTGGCGCACCGCGAGATCAAGCAGCGGCGCCGTGTTGGTCGGGTCCTCACCGAGGACGAGGACAGCGTCGGCCCGTTCGACATCGCGCAGGCTCGGCGTCCGGTAGGGCCCGCCGCGGAGAATCTCCAACATCGTCTCGAGACGCTCCGCCTCATCGGGATCGATCCCCATGAAGTAGTTGTCGGCGCCCACCAGGGTCCGGAGGGCGTGGTTGGCCTCCAGCGACGCGGTCGGCGAACCGATCCCGATGGCGCCGCCGTCGGCGAGCATCATCGCTACCCGATCGACCGCCTCGCCGACGGAGGCGTACCGGAGGTCGACGCCGCGCGCGTCGCGGATCAGGGGCCGTCGGAGCCGGCGGGGGCTGTTGACGAACTCGAAGCCGAAACGCCCGCGGTCGCAAAGGAAATAGCGGTTGATCTCGCGGTGATAGCGGTTGCGAACTCGCCGCAGGAGGCCGTTGCGTTCCCCCGGCAGGGTGTTGCACCCCAGCGAGCAGTGAACGCAGAGCGACGGTGCGGTCTGGAGGTCCCACATGCGGACCGTCCGAGACCTGAAGACCTTGTCGGTGAAGACCCCGGTGGGGCAGACCTCGGCGAGATTACCGCTGAACGGGCTTTCGAGCGTGCCGTCCTCGACGCGGCCGAAGGTGACCCGGTTCCTCGAGCCGAAGACGTTGAAATCATCGCCGCCGGCATAGTCGCGGTAGAAGCGGACGCACCGGTAGCACTGGATGCACCGGTTCATCTCATGGTTGAGGAACGGCCCGAGGTCCTGGTTGCGGTGGGTCCGCTTTCGGAACCGGTGGCTGCACCGGTGGTGGCCGGTCATGACGGTCATGTCCTGGAGGTGGCACTCGCCGCCCTCGTCGCAGACCGGGCAGTCGTGCGGGTGGTTGGTCATCAGCCACTCGATGACCGACCGCCGGAAGGAGGTGGCGTCGGGATCGTCGATCGAGATTCGGAGGCCGTCGGCGACCGGTGTCATGCAGGCCATGATGATCATGCCGACCGTGTCGTCGGGATTTCGGAACTGCTTGACCGCACACTGCCGGCAGGCGCCGACCGAACCCAGCGCCGGATGCCAGCAGAAGTAGGGGAGGTCATAGCCGAGGCCGAGGATCGCCTGCAGGAGGTTCTGGCCCTCCGCGACCTCGTGTTTTCTGTCCTCGACGAAGATGCTGACCATCAAATCACCATTCCGCCCGTCATCGTTCAGACCTGCCCATACGCGCACCTTCCCTCTCGAATGTGACTGTTGAAATCCTCCCTGAAGTGGCGAAGCCCGCTCGCGAGCGGTTCGACTGCGCCGGGAGCGAGCGCGCAGAAGGTGTAGCCGGGTCCGAGCATCGCGCAGTGCCGCTCGAGAATCTCGATGTCCTCCTCGCGGCCCAGGCCGTCCTCGATTGCCCGCAGGGTCTTCTCCACCCACGGCAGGCCCTCCCGGCACGGGGTGCACCAGCCGCAGCTCTCCTGGGCGAAGAAGTGTTCGACGTTACGGAGCAGCCCGACCGGACAGGTCCGGTCGTCGAGGAGGATCATCGTGCCGGTGCCGAGCCGGCTCCCGGCGGCCTCGACGTGGCCGAAGTCCAGGGGCAGGTCAAGCTGGTCGGGGGTGAGGAACGACGTCGAGGCGCCGCCGGGCAGAAGCGCCCGGAGCCGGTACCCGTCGCGCATGCCGCCCGCGTGCTCTTCGACGATCTCGCGGATCGGCGTGCCCATGGGCAGCTCGACGATCCCGGGCCGCTCGACCCTGCCGCTGACGCCGTAGAGCTTGGTTCCCGCGTCCTCGGTCCGGCCGAGGCCGCGGAACCAGTCGGCGCCGTGGACGATGATGTGGGGGACGTTGCAGAGAGTCTCGATGTTCTGGACCACGCTGGGCCGGCCGTAGAGCCCGGCCACGGGTGGGAACGGCGGTTTGGCGCGTGGGTTGGCGCGTCCGCCCTGGAGCGAGGTCAGCAGTGCGGTTTCCTCGCCGCACATGTAGCGGCCGGCGCTGACGTGGACGTGAAACTCGAGATTGAACCCCGAGCCGAGGACGTTGCGGCCGACGTAGCCGGCGTCGTGCGCCTCCTCGTTCGCCCGGCGCAGCCTGAGAAAGGCGTCTCTGTAGGCCCAACGGATGAAAACGTAGGCGAAGTCGGCCTGCATGGCGTAGGCCGCGATGGCGACGCCCTCGATGAGCTGGTGGGGGTTGCCCTCCAGGAGCAGGCGGTCTTTGAAGGTCCCCGGCTCCATCTCGTCGCCGTTGGCGACCACGTACCTGTGGCCCGTGTCTCCGTCGGGCGAGGGGACGAAGCTCCACTTCATCCCGGTTGGAAAGCCCGCGCCGCCCCGGCCGCGGAGGCCCGATTCCTTCACGACCCCGATCACCTCCGCCGGCGTCATGGTGCGCAGCACGGTGCGCAGCGCCCGGTAGCCGCCCATCTCCTCGTACTCGCGCAGGCCGATGACGTCGCCGTTGGGCCGGATGCCCGCGGTGAGGGGGGTGGCCGCGGTCACGATGAGTCCGCCTCCTCGCAGCCGTCGATGATCTCGTCGATGAACCGCGGCGTCAGCGGGCCGAACAGGATCTCGTCGACCATCATGGCGGGGGCCAGGTCGCAGGCGCCGAGACAGGGGATGGTGAGCCAGGTGAAGGCGCCGTCCGGGGTCGTCTGGCCGAGCTCGATCCCGAGACGCCGCCGGATGTGGTCGGCCACCGACTCGCAGCCCATGATCCAGCAGCTGACGCTGTCGCACATGAGAATCACGTGCCGGCCCACCGGTTTGCGGAAGATGAGGCTGTAGAAGGTGGCCACGCTCTCGAGGTCGGAGAGGCTCATCTCGAGCTTGTCGGACAGCCATCGCATGGCGTCGTCGTCGACCCAGCCCCGGCGTTCCTGGATGAACTTCATTGCCGCGACGCAGGCCGACCGGGGGTTCTCCTCGAGGGCCAGCCCGTAGTCGAACAGCATGAGCTCCTCGGGGGTGAGTACCACGATCCTCCCTGCTACCGGTCGACGTCCGCGAGGACGAAGTCGATGCTGCCGAGGATGGCGAGCAGATCCGCGACGAACACTCCCCGGCTGATCCACGGAACGGTCTGGATGTGAGCGAAGGACGGCGCCCGGATCCGGGTCCGGTACGAGCTCGTGGAACCGTCGCTGATGAGGTAGTAGGCGGTGAATCCCTTTGGCGCCTCGATCCCCTGGAAGGCCTCGCCGGGCGGGATCACCGGCCCCCAGCTGACCCCTAGGAAGTGGTGGATGAGGGTTTCGATGTCCCTCATGGTGAGGTCCTTGGGCGGCGGAGTGGTCAACGGGTGGTCGGCCTTGTACGGGCCGGCGGGCATGTCGTCGAGGCACTGGCGGATGATCCTGAGGCTCTGCCGGATCTCCTCGATCCGCACTTCGCCACGCGCGTAGCAGTCGCCCGCCTCGGCGGTCGGAACGTCGAACTCGAATGCCTCGTAGCCACCGTAGGGATGCTGCCGCCGGAAGTCCCACTCGAGCCCGCAGGCGCGGAGATTCGGCCCGGTGACGCCCCACTCCATCGCCTCGTCGCGGGTGTAGGCCCCCACACCCTGGGTCCGGGCCTTGAAGATGCGGTTTCGCATGACGACCTTCTCGTACTCGTCGAGTCGCCCCGGCAGATAGTCGAGAAAGCCGGCGACCAGTCGATCCCAGCCCTCCGGCAGGTCGTGCGCCACTCCGCCGATCCGGAACCAGCTCGGGTGCATCCGCCCGCCGCACACGGCCTCGACGATGTCGAAGATCCGTTCCCGGTCGACGAACATGAAGAAGACCGGCGACAGCGCGCCGATATCCTGGGCGAAGGTGCCGTACCAGACGAGGTGGCTGGCGATACGGAAGAGCTCGGCCATCATGATCCGGATGGTCTTCGCCCGGTCCGGCACGTCGATCCCCGCGAGTTTCTCGACCGCGAGAACATAGGGGAAGTTGTTCTGCACCCCCGACAGGTAGTCAATGCGGTCGGTGTAGGGGATGAAAGAGTGCCAGGTCTGGCGCTCCCCCATCTTCTCCGCGCCGCGGTGGTGGTAGCCGATGTCGGGGACGGCGTCGACGATGAGCTCGCCGTCGAGCCGGAGCGCCATTCGGAAAACGCCGTGGGTGCCGGGGTGCTGCGGTCCGAGGTTGAGAAAGAGGTGGTCGGCGCCCTCCACGTGGCGCTCCATCTCCCACTCCTCGGGGTCGAACCGAAGGGCCTCCTGCTCGGCGTCCTGGATCTCGTCGGTGAGCTCGTAGGGTCCGATCTCGGTTGCCCTCGCGGGGTGCTCCTTCCGCAACGGGTGGCCCTTCCAGGTCGGGGGCATGAGAATCCGCCGGAGCCCGGGGTGGCCGTCGAAGCCGATCCCGAACATGTCCCAGACCTCGCGCTCGTACCAGTCGGCCGCCGGCCACCAGCGGGTGACGGAGCCGACCGAGGGGTATTCCCCTTCAAGCGGGACCTTGAGCCTGAGATGCCGGTTGCCGCCGTACGAAAAGAGGTGGTAGACGACGGTGAAGTCCGAGCGGGGTTGGCCCGCGCGGTGGGTCCGTTCACGTTCGTCGATGGCAGTGAGGTCCAGCAGGGTCGTGAAGGGATCGGGATCGCGCCGTCGCAGACGTTCCGCGACGGTGGGGAGACGATCGGCGGTCACCCAGAGCGTCGCGACGTCGTCAATGGTTTGCTGCACCGTCGAGATCGCCTCCCGGAACTCCTCCCTCAGCTCCTCGGCGAGATCCGGTGCGGTCGACATCAGGGAGGCCTCCGTTTCTTCTCGTCAGACTCCGTTCGGCTCTTTCAGCTTGGTCACCCGGCGGCGACCGTCGCGTTTCAGATCCCGCATGCTCGGCGCGGTGGGGTGGTGGACCGTTTGGTCGCCCACCACCCAGCTCAGCGGTCGGCGCTCGGCGCCAACCACGTGCTGCAGCAGCTGCAAACCCTCCATGAACGCCTCCGGCCGTGGCGGGCAACCCGGGACGTAGACATCCACCGGGAGAAAGCTGTCGACCCCCTGGACGACGCTGTAGATGTCGTACATTCCCCCGGAGTTGGCGCACGATCCCATGGAGATCACCCACCGCGGCTCCATCAGCTGGTCATAGAGCCGCTGGACGATGGGCGCCATCTTGCGGAAGACCGTGCCGGCAACCACCATGAGATCCGCCTGGCGCGGTGAGCCCCGGATCACTTCGGATCCGAAGCGGGCGATGTCGTACCGACTGGTCAGGCTGGTGGCCATTTCGACAAAGCAGCACGACAGGCCGAACGCGAACGGCCAGATGGAGTTCTTTCGGCCCCAGGCAAGGAGGTCCTCGAGCCGCGCCGTGAGGATGTTCCGGCGAACGAACGACTCGTCGGTTCTCCCTGCGAGCTGCCGCAGCACCTCGGCGGTGGTCGGTGGTCGCCGGGCGTCGTTCATCCGGCACCGTCCGTCGGCCGCGGTGGTTTCGCCGGATGAACCATGGCGATCGGACCCCAGCTCAGGGCGCCGATGCGCCAGAGATAGACCAGGGCGAGCAGCAACAACAGGATGAAGACCACGATCGCGGCGTAGCCGGCCCAGCCGAGTTCGGAGACGGCGGTCGCCCAGGCGAAGATGAACACCGTCTCGAGGTCGAAGATCACGAAGAGCATGGCGGTCAGGTAGAACTGCGCGGTGAATCGCAGACGACCCGAGCCGGTGGAGACGATGCCGGACTCGTAGGGCTCTCCGGTGGCGCGGTCACGGTGGCGCTGGCCGAGCAGAGCCGACAGACCCATCATGACGCCGACGACGCCGATCACGCCGGCGATGTAGACGCCGACGGGCCACAGTGAGGATGGTGCAGGCGTGCCCATGAGATCTTCCTGGTTCCGCGATTGTGCTGGTCACATCATATAACTTCTGGTAAACTCTTTTCAACATTTCAGAAGATGAAACCAGGCTTGACCTGTGGCTGCGAAGGCGACCTTTCGGTGGAGCGTTCCCGCTCCCGCGCGTCGTTCGTCCATCGCCACGGGTCCGATGGGGTGCCGGAGCAATCGCGTGGTCCGCTGCGTGGGCCCGTACTCCTTGCACACCTGCTCCGTCTGCGCTCACCGACCGGTTGGAGCGCACGGGGCGTTGACCACCGCCTGGGCTCTAAAGCCCACGGCGGGCGACGGGAGGTCATGATGCAGGTGAAAGCACCGACCGTGGGTGACGTGATGAGGAAACCAAGCCGGACGTTGCCGCTCGACCAGCCCATGCCGGAAGCTGCGGGGATCATTGCCCATTCTCCGGTGGCGGCGGTTCCGGTGATCGACGAGAGCGGAGGGGTCGTCGGGCTCCTCACCGAGAAGGACTGCCTCCGCGCGGTGGGCCGATGGGCCTACGAGGGGGTCTCCGGGGGTGTCGTCAAGGACTACATGTCCGAGATCACCGCTCGGCTGACGCCGCAGATGGACCTTCTGTCCGCCTCGCTGGCGTTTGTCGAGTGCAACTTTTCGTGTCTGCCGGTGTTGGAGGACAACCGGCTGGTCGGCCGGTTGGTCCGTCACGAGCTGCTCTCGGCCCTCGAGCGCTGGGCGACGGAGATCAACAAGGAGCTGGAGGGACGTGTCACCGCGACGCCGGATCACCAGCGCCCCTCGGCGATCCCGCTCATGCTGAAGGTGGTGGGGTCGGCGACCAAGGAGCAGATCGCGCAGATCTTCCGAAAGAACTGACGGCGATTCGTCGGACGAATCGTGGCGGCGCGTCGGACGCGCCGCTGCATCGCACGCCACCGGATCTCGAACGGCCGGTGAGTGGAACAGTCCCGGAGGACCGGATGAAGACGGTTCGACAGGTATTGGACGAGAAGGGGCACGAGATCTTCGAAATCGGGCCCGACGCCCTTGTCTACGACGCCCTCGGCGAGATGGCCTACCGCAACGTTGGGGCGCTGCTGGTGCGTGACGGCGATGAGATCGTCGGCGTCATCTCAGAGCGGGACTATGCTCGCAAGGTGATTCTCAAGGACAAGGCGTCCAAGCACACTCCCGTCCGGGAAATCATGAGCCCGGCGGTGGTGTGCGTCGCCCCGGATCAGAGGATCGACGGGTGCATGGCCCTGATGAGCGATCGGAGGATCCGGCATCTGGCCGTGATCGATCAGGGACGAGCCGTCGGCGTGATTTCGATCGGCGACGTGGTCAAGGCGATCATCGACCAGCAGGCCACGACCATCGAGCAGCTCGAGCACTACATCACCGGCGGACGGTAGCAATTCGTCGGACGAATTGCGGGGCGCGTCGGACGCGCCGAATCACCGCAGTTCATTGCAATTCGGTGAGCGAGTTGCTGTAGGATCTCGAGGCAATGGAGTCGCTGATTCCCTGGGGCATGGTGGCGGTCGGCATCGTCGGCCTCGGGTTGGGCGCGTCCTGGCTGGTCGACGGATCGTCGCGGCTCGCCCTGCGGCTCGGGGTGTCGCCCATGGTGGTCGGCCTGGTGGTGGTCGGCTTCGGCACCTCGATGCCCGAGTTCGCGGTCTCGGTGCGCGCCGCGGTCGTCGGCTCGGCGGGCCTGAGCGTCGGCAACGCGGTCGGCTCCAACATCATGAACCTGCTGCTCGTGCTCGGCGTCGCCGCGGCGCTCAGGCCGATCGTCGTGATCGGCGGCGAGAGGTTGCTTCGGCGCGACTTGATCTTCGGCGTGCTGCCGGCGGTGTTGATCATGGTCGCGGCCTGGGACGGTCGCATCAGTCGGCCGTCGGCGGTGGCGCTGCTGGTCATCTTCTTCGCCTTCATCGGCGTCGCGCTTCGTCAGGCGCAGGTCGACCAGGTCGGTCAAACGGTGGTCGGCGGGACCGGCCCCTGGAAGCACGTCGGTGTGACCGTGCTCGGCATCATCGTTCTGGTGGTCGGCTCGGAGCTCATGGTGCGCGGCGGCATCGAGCTCGCGACCCGATGGGGGATCTCGGAGGCTGTGATCGGACTGACCCTGGTCGCCTTCGGCACCTCGCTGCCGGAACTCGCGACCTCGGTGGTTGCCGCGCTCAAGGGCGAGGCCGAGATCTCGATCGGCAACGTTCTCGGCTCGAACATCTTCAACCTCGGATTGGTGGTCGGCACGGCCTTCACCATCCGTCCGGCGACGGTGCCCGAGTTCGTGATTCGACAGGACATTCCGCTGCTCCTCGTCGCGACCCTCTTCATCGGCACCGTGGTCGTGCGGGACGGGCGGATCAGCCGCGCTGAAGGCGTCACGCTCCTCGCACTGGTCACCGCGTACGTCGCCTTCGTCGTCATCCGCGGCGGCTAGTTCCATCAGTTTTGAGTTTTGAGTTTTGAGTTTTAAGTTTCATCGCACATGGCTTCATTCGCCATGGATTCACGCTGCGATGGAAACTAAAAACTAAGAACTTAGAACTTAAAACTAACAACTAGAACGGGATGCCGAACGAGAGCCACCACTCGCCGGGGGACTCTCCGGGCTCGCGGTCGAGCTTCCAGCCGTACTCGAGCCGGATCGGTCCGGCCGGAGTGTCGAAGGAGAAGCCGAGACCGGCGCCCCAGCGGATGTCCTCGAAGCGAACCGCTTCAGGGCTCTCCCAGACATTTCCGGCGTCGATGAAGAGATGACCGGAAAACAGCCCGCTCAGCGTGCGAACGTACTCGGCGTTGATCAGCACCAGGGCGTTGCCGCCGATCGGATCGCCGTCGTCGCCGACGGTCTGACCGGGAATGCCGAGGAAGTCGCGTGGAAAAGCGCGGTGGGTGGTGGCGCCGCCGGCGAAGAAACGGGTATTGAGGGGAACCTGCAGGTTCGCCGGCTCGCCGGTGTCTTCGCCGAGAGGCTCGATGGCCCCGAGTCGGATCCCGATCGCGCCGCGGCCGTTGGCGATCGGTCCGTACAGGGTCGTCCGCGCCTGCAGCCTGAGGAACTCGGCGTTGGCCTGGAACAGGGGAAAAGCGTAGGCCATGGAGACCTCGCTGTAGGTGCCGCGAGTCGGCACCAGCGGATTGTCCCGGTAATCCCACTCCAGGGTCGGCACGATCGACGAGATTCGCGCTTCCTGCTCTTCGCGCTCGAGGTCGGACAGGACTTCTTCGGGAGCGTCGGGCCGGACGATCTGGTACTCGTACCGCCACCAGAGACGAAACGGTCGCCGGTAGCGGTCGCCGACGTCGATCCAGAGACCTCGCCGCCGCTGCGAGTAGGTGGCGAGCTCCTCGTAGGTCCGGTAGATGACGAAGTACGCCGGCACGTCGATCTTGGGCAGGCGCGGCTCGCGCAGCCCGAGCTGGTAGCGCTGCTCGCGGTTCGAAAGCTGGGTCTCGACCGAGAAGGCGTGCGCCCCGCCGAGCAGGTTGAGGTGATACCAACCGAGGGTGAGACGAAACCGATCGGTCTCGTTCCAGCCGAGCCCGACAACGTAGGACCGGTGGAGCCCCTCCTCGAGCAGCACCACGACGCCGCGTTCGGCGTGCCGTTCCTGTCCCGGCATGGGCACCAGCTCGACCCGCCGGAACAAGGCGAGCTCGTACAGCTCCCGCTGCGCCTCGAGCATGTTGACCCGCGAGTAGACCTCACCCCGTCGGATGCCGGTTCGGCGCAGCACGCGCCTGACCACCGATTCACGGGTTCGGCGCAGTCCGGCGACGACCACGTCGCCGATGTGGACGAACCGGCCGGGTTCGGCCGCGAGCTCGAGCCGTGCCTCGCCCGGCCGGGAGGTGTCGACCCGGGCCGTCACCCGACCGTCCGGGTAGCCGGTGTCGGCGAGCGAGCCCTCGAGCCGGCGGCGAGCCGCCTCGAGCCGGCGTGGATCCCAGGGCGCCGCCGGCTCGATTTCGAGCGGCGACCGCTCGAGCGCCGCTGCGGTCTCGGCGGGGACGCCGGTCAACCGGAGCTCGGAGACGAACCAGCGTAGCCCCTCGTCGACGGGGAAGACGACGCGCGCCCGGTCGTCGGCCAGCGGTTCGATGACGGCTCTGCCGATCTCGGCGTCGGGAAACCCCCGACTCCGATACAGATCGAGCAGCGCCAGCCGGTCGAGCTCGAGCGAGCTGTCGCTGAGGTCCTGACCGCGCAGACCGCGGGTCGCGCCGTCGCGCACCGTGACCGCCTCCAGAAGGCGCCGCGACGAGAGGTCGCGGGCGCCGGGGAAGTCGATCTCGGCGACCGGCCGGACCGTGCCGGGGTCGGCGGTGATGGTGAGAACGGGGCCCTCGGCGTCCTCGGACAGCTCGGCGGTGACCTCGGCGAGCAGGAACCCGGCCTGCTGCAGGCGCTCCCTGACCCGTTCACCCAGCGCGTCGGTCTGCTGCGGGTGGATCTCTTCCCGGCGTGGGTCGGGAATCGCCTCGGCCACCGCCCTGGCCGCTTTTTCCGGGTGGATCAGGCGGAGTCGGTACCGCTCGCCGGGATCGACAGACAGCACCAGGTCGACCCCGCTGCCATCGCCGGTCTGCTCGACGGCGATGACCTCTGCGTTCCAATAGCCGGCCTCCTTGAGATCGGCTTCGACTTCATCCCTCAACCGGTCCTGAAGGCGCGCGGTGAGCCGACGGTTCGGTTTGACGGTCGGGGCGATTCGAGCGGCCAACTCAGGGTCGTCGATCCCGTCGAGCCGCACCGAGGCGACGGTGAGCCGCGGCCCGGTGTTGACGGCCACGGCGACGTCGACGGTGTTGGTGTCGCTCTGGTAGTCAAGGGAGAGGTCGACCTCGGGTTCGGCGAAGCCGCGATCGCTCAGGTGTCGTCGGATCCTGCGCTCGCCCGCTTCGAGGGCCGCCACCGAGGCCGCATCGCCGGGCCGGACCTCGAGCCACCTCTCGATTCGTTTGCGCCCGACGAACCGGTCGACCTCGACCCGGATCGCGGCCACCGTGGGCCGGCGCCGAATTCGGACGACGACGGCGAGGCCGTCCCCGGTGTCGGCCGCCTCGACCCCGATCCAGTCGGTCCGCGTCGACGCAAACAGCGAGACCATGGCGTCGCGCAGCCGCGCCCGGTCCAGCCGGCCTCCGACCTCGAGCTCGAGCACCTCGAGCAGCGCCTGCCGGTCGACCGGACCGTCGCTCTCGATCGTGATTGAAGCGACGGTCGGGTTCGGGACGGCGGCCGGAAGAGACGTCGCCCAGACCGCAACGGTGGCGGCCACGAGCAACCAACGCACCGCGGCGCCGGGTGTGGCGGGGGCGGTCACCGCGCCGCCATCAGTAGGGCCGTCGCATCTTGATGTCGATGCCGTAGGAGCCGTCGAGCTCCCGACTCGCCTCGAGGAAGATCCCCGGCGCCAGGTACCATCGGCTGACGATGACCTCTGCGCGTTCCGCCGAGAGGTTCGACTGCAGAGTCACCGTCCAGTTCGACGCCAACTGCTGGACCAGGGTGACCCGTGCGGCGGGACCGCCGGTGGCGCTCTCGGCGAACGGGTCGACCCGGACCTGGGGCAGAACCAGCTTGGTTCGGCGGTCGAGCTCTGCGGTGAGCTGCTGGGACAGCATGGTCGATGCCAACCCGACGCCCATGGCGCCGCTGCCCAGGGTGTCGCTCCGATAGCCCATGGCAAGCAGCGAGTAGACCTCTTCGGTGGGCAGCGGCGGGTTCGAGGTGACCTGGGGCACCAGACGCTCCGAGGTGCCCGAGACGCGCAGCGTGACCTGGTAGTTCTGGACCCAGGTCCGCAGCTGGAGCTCGACGTTGGGATCGATCCGGTCGGGGTCGGCGAAGGTGAAGGCGCCCCGCTCGAGCTCGTACCTGAGGTTCTGAAGGGTGATCTCGCCACCCTCCTCGAGCTCGATCTTGCCGACCATCCCGGGGCTGCCGACGGTGCCAGTGATCTGCAGCGACGCCGAGCCGAGGAGGCGGACGAACGGGTTGCGCAGCTCGATGGACTGGTCGGCCTCGACCCGCAGGTCGAGGCTCGGGCCGCCCTCGGCGGTCGGGGGGGATTCGCCGCCGAACCACTCGACCATGAGCACCGCCGGGTCGTCGCGCCGCTGAAGCGAGGTCCGGTCGACCACGAGGTCGCCGCTGATATGGAGGTCGTCGACGGGACCGCTCAGACGCCAGGGTCCCGACACCCGCGCCACGAGCCCCGGAAACACCGCGTACTGCAGGCTGTTGATGTCGCCGGACAGATCGAGCGACACGCCGCCGTCGCGCGACGTGATGCGGCCGCCGGCCCGGCCCCGCCCCTGCATGAAACGAAAGTCGGCGCCGTCGACGACCAGCTCATCGGACGAAAGCAGGACGGTGCCGTCGATGCCCGAGATGATGGTCTGGCCGCCGGGCAGCCGGAACGAGCCCTGGGCGATCTCGGCGATGCCCTCGAAGCGAGGGACATCGAGGCTGCCGAGCAACTCGACGACACCGGTGGCTCTGCCGGCAGGCTCCCACTCGGGAATCAGGAAGCGCAGCAGGAGGGCGTCGAGGGTGCCGGTGGCGTTGCCCCGAACCGACCCGTCGGCGCCGATTCCCCAGCGCAGGAACACCCGGTCGTCGCGGTGACCGAGGTAGAGATCGCTGACCTCGAACCCGTCGCCGGACAGCACGAACCGGCCCGGCTCGAGCAGCCGGACCGGCGACTCCTGGAGCTCGAGACCCAGTTCGTCGACACGGCCGGAGATGACTGGTGGTCGGCCGACCGGCCAGTCGACGTCGATGCCCAGTGTTGCCGTGCCCGCGAGCGGGATGCCCGAGTTCGGCAGCACCAGGTCGAGCAGTCTCTCGGCCGAGGCGAGATGGAGCTCGCCGGCGCCGGTCAGGCGCTCCGAAACGGTCCGTTCGAGCGTGATCTCGCCCGACACCGCGTCGGCGAGCCGGCCCTCGATCCGCCAGCTGTCGGGGGCTGCGCGCACGTCGACCGAGCCGGTTGCGGTGGTGGCGGTGACCCGACCGGAAGGCCGGCCGTCGGGCGTCAACCGTCCCGCGAGCTCGACCTCGGCGGTGGCGCCGACGATGCCGGTGATGGTGTCGCCGAGATCATCCAGCGGCATCGCGGTCCAATGGAGGTCGGCGCCGACCTCGCTGTCCGGAACCTGCCACCAGAGGCTGCCGCTGAGGCCGTCTTCGAAATCGATGCCACGCGCCTCGAAGCGCGCGTCGGCGAGCCGGATGGTGGCGGTGGCGTCACCGAGCTCGAGCCCCGCGATCCGGACGTCGTCGAGGCCGGCGGCCCACGAGCCCCGCGGCAGTGCGAGAGGGCCGTGCAGCCCGCCGGCGAAGGAAAACACGCCCTCGGCCATTCCGTCCTGACCGATCCACTCCGCCATCGAGGCGAGCGGCAAGCGGTGGCCTCGAACGTCGATGTCGAGCTGTTCGTCGCCGACCGCGGGGTCCCAGATCAGGGCGCCCTCGATCTCGCCGGTGCCGTCGCCGAGACGGAAGAGGGACGGCTCCAGGGTCAGTTGGTCGCCGCCGATCAGAGCGCTTGCCACAACGTGGTCGAGGGCGATCGGACCGTACCGCAGCGGGCGGGCGTCGAAGCGGCAGCTCACCACCAACTCACGCCAGGGACCGCTGAGCGTGACCTGGATCCGCCCCTCGCCCTCGACGTCCGGCAGCACCCTGCTCCCGACCCAGGTGTTGACCATCGGCACGACCTCGTCGAGAACAGCGGGAGCTGCGGTCACCGACCACGACGGTTGCCAGCTGCCGATGGTCAGCGGGCCCTGCCAGCTCAGGGTCGAGCCGCCGAGCGTGAGGTCGTCGGCGGTGAAGGTCAGCGCGCCGTCGCCGCGAAGCTCCACCGTGAGGTCGCCGGCCGCCGGCAGGGGGCCGGCGGTGGGCCTGAGGATCGCGTTGCTGCGGCCCTGTCCGTCGGGGAATCGTGACCCGTTCCAGTCGAGCTCGACCTCGGCGTCGAGGCGTGCGGCGATGCCGGGGTTCGGGATGTCGAGCTCGCCGAGCAGCCCGGCGAGCT
Organism: uncultured Thermoanaerobaculia bacterium; assembly: GCA_964641415.1. Lineage (GTDB taxonomy): Bacteria > Acidobacteriota > Thermoanaerobaculia > Thermoanaerobaculales > Sulfomarinibacteraceae > JAHECW01. Next base: position 24,614 of record CAZXMW010000021.1, read on the forward strand.
CGACATCGCGACCGTTGACCCGAACACGGTGGGGGTAGGGAGCGCGCAGCGATCCGAGCTCGTAGCTGCCGGTCAGCCGGCCGCCGTGGAAGGTGGCCCGGTCGATCTCGCCGCGCAGCCGACCATCTTCGAGGATCAATCGGCCGGCGAGGTCGTCGACCGGGAAGCCGGCGGCTTCGACCTGTCGGGAACCGACCTCGATCGCGAGCAGCCGGTCAGCTCCCGGCGTCAGTTCGGCCTCGACGTCAATCGTGCCCGAGAGGGTGACTCCGGTTTTGACGACGCGAGTCACCGCATCGAGGTCGATGGCGCCCTCGGCGGCAATCGCTGTTCCGTCGGCTCCGCCGATGATGCCCCGGCCGGCAAGAGCGATGCCGTCGCCCTCGGCCGTCCACGACGGCAGCTCGATGCCGTTTCGGAGCACCAGCCGGGCTGCCAGGCCGACGACGATGGGTTGCATTCCCGGCAGCCGGAGGTCGACGGTGTCGGCGCGAACGAAACCGCTGGGCGGTCCGTCCTCGGAACTCCAGCCGGCGTCCATTCCGGAAACCCCGAGATCGAGCCTGCCGGGCAGGGAGCTGCCCTCGAGTTCGACGTCGCTGAGCTCGAGCTGCCGAATCCGGACCTTGAACCGGCGCCGCTGGCCGACCTCGATCCGATCGGCCCCGTCGAAGGCGATCCGAACCCCACTGGCCGTCACGGTGCCGAGCTCGATGGTCTGCCGTGCCAAGCGGAGCCGCGCCAGCTCGACCTGAGCGCGCTCGACCTCGGCCCGGATGCCGGGTCCGCGCAGCCGCGCGTTGTCGAGCTGGACCTGGAGCGGGAGGAAGCCCCAGGACAGATCGCCGATCTCGAGTGTGAGGTCGCGCCGCTCGGCGACGGACTCGATCCACTCCCGTGCGAGCCTCCGGGTCGGACCCGCGTTCAGCAGCATCCGGGCAACCAGCGTCAGCGCCAGGAACGCCGCGACCATGGCCAGTACGGCGATGATCGTGCGTCGAAGGTGGCGGTATCTCAGCCGCTCCTCTCGCCCCATTTCAGCTTCCGGTGGAGCACCTGGAAGTACGATCGACTCGGCTCGGTGATCAGGTAGACGGGATCGGAGCAGCGACGGACGCGGACCAGGTCCCGCGTGGTCAGGGGGAACCCCTGCTGGCCGTCGAGGGTCAGGAAGACCTCCTCGGACATGCTCTCGAGCCGGATCTCGATCACCGAGTCGAGAGACAGGGCGATCGGTCGGTTGGTCAGCGTGTGAGGGCAGATCGGCGTGATCGCCAGAACGTCGAGGGTGGGGTAGAGGATCGGTCCGCCGGCCGACAGGTTGTACGCGGTCGAGCCGGTCGGTGTGGCGACGATCAAGCCGTCCGCCTTGAACCGGCTGACGAACTGCTCGTCGACGTGCATGGACAGTACCAGCATCCGCGCCACAGCGGACTTGTTGATGACCACATCGTTGAGCACCGAGTGGGTCGTCTCCGGCCGCCCTGGAGTGTCGACCGTGACCTCGAGACGCTCACGTTTCTCGAGCGTCGCGCGGCCCTCGACGGCGGCGTGGAGCATGGGGAAAAGCTGCTCGGCCGGGTGCTCCGTCAGAAAGCCGAGCGTGCCCATGTTGATGCCGAGGATCGGTGTTCCGTCGATCGGCCCGCGAGTCACCGACAGCAGGGTGCCGTCGCCGCCGAGAACGACCAGGAGATCGGCTTTTGAGGTCAGCTCGCCCCGTTTGATCCCGTCGCCGGCGCCGAGCGCCTCGGCTGATGCCTGGTCGAGCACGGGCTCGATCTCCAGGCGCTCGAGTTCGACCAGGAGCTGGCGGCCGAGCTCGGCGGCATCGCTGCTCGAGGTCTTGAGCACCACGCCGACCCGACGGACGGACTGATTCACCACCCGGCCATTGTAGCGCTCCGGCGAGCGAGGCCCGCGATCGACGGTGCCGGGGCGGCGCGACCGCGGACTGTCCGGCACCGGACCGGACCCTCCCACGAGAGATCGGGTCGTGAACATTGATCAACATATTGTAGGGGTGTTAAGCTCCAGCCACAAGATGTTGTGGTTTGATGGATGCCCGTTGGTGGTCTCGGCCTGTTTCGCGGGGAACAGCGTAAATTCCTCCTGCCCAAACCCTTGACAGTGCAGTTTCGGACCTTCATGATGGGGTGGCCTGAAGTGGTCGAAAAGGGTTAGAAGTGGCTCGCTCATGCTTGCGGGCCGCTCGTACCGTCGAAAGGAGCGAGTGTGGATCGGTTTCGCGGCGGGTTTCCGGCAACCATCGACGCCAAGGGACGCGTCAAGCTGCCGGCACGGCTGCGCGAGCAGCTCGAGGGCTCCTTCGGGCGCGAGGCCTACATCTGCTCGTTTTTTCCGCACGAGCTCCGGATCTACCCGCTCCCGGTGTGGCAGGGCGTCGAGGAACGGCTGCTCTCCAAGCCGACCATGAAACCGGCGGTCCGCAAGCTCATCGAGAGAGTGAACTACGGGCAGCTCCAGGAGATGGACGACCAGGGTCGAATCCTGGTTCCGGCGCTGCTCCGGGAAATGGTCGAGGTCGAGGGTGAGGTCGTGGTGTCGGGCCGGATCAACCATCTGGCGGTCACCAACCGGTCGCGCGCCGCTTCCTTCCTTGCCGAGGAGGTGCTCAGCGAGGACGAGCAGCGCGAGCTCGCCGACCTGGAGCTGTGATGGAGGAGCCCGGTGGTCGTCGTCCACGTTCCCGTGCTCACCGATGCGGTGATCGAACGGCTCGCCCCGGCGGCGCCCGGGCTGCTGGTCGATGCGACGCTCGGCCTCGCTGGTCACGCCGTGGCCCTGCTCGATGCCGTGCCCGGGTTCCGACTGCTGGGTGTCGATCGTGATCCGGCCGCCGTCGCCGAAGCAGGGCGACGGCTGCAGCCGTACGCCCGCCGAGCGTCGCTGGTCGCCGCCACCTTCGACCGTGTGCCCGAGCTGCTCGACGCGCGTGGGCTCCCTGCGCCGGCGGCGGTGCTCGCGGACCTCGGCTGCTCGTCGCTCCAGCTCGACACCCCGGAGCGCGGGTTCTCGTTCGCCGCGGACGGTCCGCTCGACATGCGCATGGGGCTGTCCGACGTCACCGCAGCCGACATGGTCAACACCGCTGACGAGGAGGATCTCGTGACGGTGTTGTGGCGCTACGGCGAGGAGCGTCGGTCGCGGGCGGTCGCCCGGGCCATCGTCGAGGGCCGCCGACGCCGGCCGATCGCCACCACGGGCGAGCTGCGCCGGCTCGTCGAGCGGGTGATCCCGGCCCGGCGCGGCCAGCGGATCCACCCGGCGACCCGGGTCTTCCAGGCGTTCCGGATCGCGGTCAACGACGAACTCGGCCAGCTCGAACGTTTCCTGGAGCCGACCGCACGCAGGCTGCGGCCCGGCGGACGGATCGCGGTGATCTCGTTCCACTCGCTCGAGGACCGGATCGTCAAGCAGACCATCACGAGGCTCGAGGGACGCTGCACCTGCCCGCCCGACTTTCCGGAGTGCCGGTGCGAGCCCGAGGAGGTGCTCCGGGTGCTCACCCGCAGGCCGATCCGGCCGACCGAGGACGAGATCCGCGCCAACCCGAGATCCCGCTCGGCCCGGCTGCGTGTCGCCGAACGGCGCGAGGGGAACTGACGATGGAGCTGCCGGTCGTCGGTCCGTCGAACCGTTTTCTGATCGCCCAGCGCGATCGGCGGTGGCCTCACGTGCTCAGCACGTTTCTGCTGCTCGCGGTCTTGTTGGTTGCCGTGCTCGGCCTGGTCGGATGGCCGCGGCTCAGGATCACGTCGATCCACTACGACCTCATCCGGCTGCGCGCCGAGGTCGATTCGCTGGCCCTGACCGAGCGCGTCCTGCGGCTCGAGTTCGAGAGCCGCCGCAACCCGCAGGTGCTCGCCGAGCGCGCCGCCGAGCTCGGGCTGGCGCCGCCCCGGTCTGAGGCCGAGGGTCCGGCGGCGATCGCCGGAGGCGGGCAGTGAGCCCCCGCCGGCTGTGGGTCGTCGCGCTGGTGCTCGTGGCCGGCGCGTTTGCGATCATCGGCCGTTCGGTCCAGGTCGCCGTGCTCGAAGGCAGCCGGTGGCGGGAGCGGGCCCAGCTCCAGCACGAGAAGGAGATCAAGGTGCCGGGCCCGCGTGGGACGATCCGGACCGCGGACGGCTACGTGCTCGCGACCTCGATCGACCGGGTCGCGATCCAGGCCGATACGCGGTTGCTCGCCGAACCCGAACTCTTCGCGCGAGCGGCGGCGCCGCTGCTCGAGGCCGACGGCGAGGAGCTGGCCGAACGACTGGGCAACGGTCCGAGAACGGTGTGGCTCGTCAAGTCGGTGACGCGGTCGACCGGCGAGGCGGTGCGGGAGCTCGCGCCGACGGCGGTGGTGCTGGTGCCGGATTTCGCCCGGGTCTACCCCCTCGGGTCGCTGGCGGCGCCGGTGGTCGGCTTCGTCGGACGCGAGGAGCTCCGGATGGTCGGCCGGGCAGGTCTCGAGCACCACTTCGACGACATCCTGTCGGGCGATCCCCAGACCTATCTGGCGGTCAACGACGCCATTCAGCGCAAGGTCAGGCTCGAGCTGCTCGAGGCGGGCTTCGAGGGGCGGGACCTCGAGCTGACGCTGCACGCCCGGATCCAGGCCGTGTGCGAGGCCGAGCTCGAGCGGGCGGTGGCCGAGCTCGACGCCGACGCGGCGACGGCGGTCGCCGTCGACCCGCGGACCGGGGCCGTTCTCGCTCTGGCGTCGATCCCGTCCTTCGACCCCTCCGCCCCGGGCAGGGTCGCTCCCGAGCGCTGGCGGCTGCGTCCGGTCCAGGACGCAATCGAGCCCGGCTCGACGGTCAAACCGGTCGTCGTGGCGGCGGCGCTCGCCGCCGGATCGGTGCGGCCCGGCGAGCTCTTCGACTGCCGCGGCCGCGGGACCCGGCTCGCCGGCTTCTGGATCCGGGACCACGTCACGCCCGGCAGGTACACGATCGACGAGGTCGTCGTGCTGTCGGCCAACACCGGCATCATCGAGATCGCCGAGCGGATCCGGCCCGACGATCTCCACCGGGCCTTTCGTGCCTTCGGTTTCGGCCGGAAGAGCGAGATCGACTTTCCCGCCGAGGCGCGCGGGCTGCTGCCCGAGGTCGCGACGTGGTCGCGGCTCAGCCGGGCCGGTTATGCGCTCGGCCAGGAGCTCACGGTGACACCGCTCCAGGTCGCCTTCGCCTACGCCGCCATCGCCAACGGCGGTTGGCTGCCCGAGCCGACCCTGGTCAACTGGTCGGGCGAGGCGGACGGCGCCGCGCCTGCTGGTGAGACGAGCCGCATCCGAGTGCTCGACGATCGGCTCGCCGAACGGCTGACCGACATGCTCGAGGCGGTGGTGGTCGACGGCACGGGCAGCGAGGCCCGGGTATCGGGGCTGCGCGTCGCCGGCAAGACCGGGACCGCACAGCGGGCGGTCAACGGCGGTTTCGACGACGAGCACCATGTCGCCTGGTTCGCCGGCTTCTTGCCGCTGCCCGATCCGCAGCTGGTGCTCGTGGTCTCGATCGAGAACCCCCGCGCCGACTTCTGGGCGTCGACCGCGGCGGCGCCGGTGTTCGCCCGCATCGCCGCGGCCGCAGCCGGCCACCTCGACCTGGGCCCGGACCGGTCGGCCCGCAGCCCGCTGCGCGCGGCGCACCGTGCGATCGGCTCCGCTGCTCGGGATGGGGGCGGCGCGTGAAGCTGGCGGAGCTGCTCCCGCGGTGCCCGGACGTCCGGTTGACCGGCGACGACCGGGTCGACGTCACGGGCATCACCCACGACTCGCGGCGGGTTCGCGACGGCTGGGTCTTCGCCGCCTTGCCGGGTCTCAACGTCCACGGGCTCGACTTTCTCGACGGCGCCGTCGACGCGGGCGCTGCGGCGATCCTGAGCGACGCCGAGCCGCCGTTCCCGATCGACCGGCCTTGGATCCGGTCGCCGCACCCGCGGCGAGACATGGCGACCTTGGCCTGGGCGTTAGCCGACGACCCGCAGCAGCGCCTGCGCCTGATCGGTGTCACCGGCACCAACGGCAAGAGCACCACGGTGGCGCTCATCGGACAGCTGCTCGAGGTGGGCGGCGTCCCGACGGCGGTCGTCGGAACCCTCGGCGCCCGGCTTGGCGAGCGCGAGCTGGCCGTCACCGAGCGGACCACTCCCGAGAGCACCGATCTGGCGCCGATCTTCAGCCGTGCGATCAGCGCCGGCGCCGGCGCCGTCGCGATGGAGGTCTCGTCCCACGCCCTGATGCAGGACCGGGTGGCCGGTCTCAGCTACGACGTCGCGGTCCTGACCAATCTGACTCGCGACCACCTCGACTACCACCTGGACATGGAGAGCTACTTCGCGGCCAAGCGCCGGCTCGTCGACCACCACCTGGCCGCCGGCGGCCGCCGGGTGCTGCCGGTCGACGACCCATGGGGCGCCCGGCTCCTCGACCAGCCGATCGACGGCGATCTGTCCTGGGGCCTCGACCGGGGCGATGTCCATGCCCGCGACCTCGAGTCCGATCTCGACGGCTCACGTTTCGAGCTCGTGCTGCCGGCCGACGCGGTGCGGGTCGAGCTGCCGTTGGTCGGCGTCCACAACCTGCGCAACGCTCTGGCCGCGGCCGCTGCGGCGCACGCCTGCGGCGTCGCGTCCGACGCCATCGCCCGCGGTCTCGCTGCGGCCCGGCCGCTGACCGGACGGCTGGAACCGGTGGTCACCGATCTCGGCTTCCCGGTCTTCGTCGACTACGCCCACACCCCGGAGGGGCTGCGCGCGGTTCTCCAGTCGCTCGGGAGAATCACCAAGCGGCGTCTGATCGTGGTCTTCGGCGCCGGCGGCGATCGCGACCGCGGCAAGCGCGGTCCCATGGGCTTCGCGGTCGGCCAACTCGCCGACGTCGCGATCGTGACCTCGGACAACCCGCGCTCGGAGGATCCGGCCGCCATTGCCAAAGCGGTTGCCGAGGGCGTCCGGGCGGCCGGCGGGGAACCGGTCGTCGAGCTCGATCGTCGCGCCGCCATCGCCCGTGCACTCGAGCTCGCCGACCGGCGGTCCCTGGTCGTGGTCGCGGGCAAGGGCCACGAGGCGACCCAGACCATCGGCGATGAGCTCCTTCCCTTCTCCGACCAGGAGGTGATCGCCGACGAGGCGGGGAGGGTGCCGTGCAGCTGACCGCCGCCGCCGTCGCCGCCCGGGTCGCCGGCGCCGTCGAGGGCGCCGCCGAGTCGGTTCTGACCGGGGTCGAGATCGACTCGCGTCGGGTCAGCACAGGCGACCTGTTCGTTGCGCTGCGCGGCGCTCGTTGCGACGGCCACGCCTTCGTCCTCGACGCCCTGGCGGTGGCGTCGGCGGCCCTCGTCCGGTACGACGCCGAGTTCGACGAGATCCCCGCCAAGAGAGCGCTGATTCGGGTCGAGGACCCGCTACGGGCGTACTGGCGGCTTGCCCGCACCGAGCGCGAGGCGAGCAGTTGGCAGGTCGCCGCGATCACCGGTTCGGTCGGCAAGACGACCACCAAGGAGATGCTGGCGGCGGTGCTCGGCACCGGCCTGGCGGTCGGCGCCACCTCGGGCAACCGCAACTCGACCCTCGGGTTGCCGGCGGAGGTCCTGTCCCAACCGCCCGACATCGACGTCTTCGTCGCCGAGGCCGGCATGAGCCGGACCGGTGAGCTCGACACCATCGGCTCGGTCCTGAGCCCCCAGGTGCTCGTCTACACTCGGCTGGCGCCGGTCCACACCGAGTTTTTCAAAAGCTTCGACGACATCGTCCGAGCCAAGGGCGAGCTGCTGGCTCACCTGGATCCGACCGGCACGCTGGTGATCAACGCCGACGACCCGCACCAGCGTGACTACCCGTCGGCGACCATGGCGTCGGTGCTGCGGTTCGGCACAACCGACGCCGACGGCAGGTGCGATCGCATCGAGGACCGCGGACTGCTCGGAACCCGGTTTCGGCTTCACCTGCCGTCGGGATCCGTCGACGCCGAGCTCGCCCTCGCCGGCCGCCACCAGGTCGAGAATCTGCTTGCGGCGGCGACCGCAGCAGCCGCCTTCGGGATCGGCGCCGACGCGGTCGCCGAGATCGCGCTGCGGCTCGAGGCGCCGCCCCGCCGAGGTCGTATTCACCGGCTCGACGGCGGCATCACCGTGGTCGACGACAGCTACAACGCGTCGCCGCTGGCCATGCGCCTGCTGCTCGAGCTGCTCGCCGCGGCGCCGGGTCGGCGGGTCGCGGTGCTGGGCGAGATGTACGAGCTCGGCAAGCTGTCGCTCGAGGCCCACCGCGAGGTCGGCCGGCAGGCGGCGACGGTATGCGACCTTCTCATCGCCACGGGTGGCGCGCCGGCCGGCGAGCTCGCCGCCGCAGCGCGGGCCGGCGGCATGGCGGCGGATACGGTGATCCGTGCCGCCGACGCCGAGGCCGCCGGGGTCGTCCTCGCCGGCGTGCTGCGGCCGGGCGATGTCGTGCTCGTCAAGGGCTCCCGCGGCGTCGGTCTCGATCGCACGGTGGACGGTTTGACCGGGCAGGATGCGGCCTGATGCTGTACGCCCTCCTGACGCCGCTCGCCGACACCTGGTTCGGCTTCAACGTCTTCCGATACATCACCTTTCGGACCGGTTTAGGAATCGCGACCGCGTTTTTCATCAGTTTGGTCGCCGGTCCGTGGCTGATCGCCCGGCTCGGCGCCCTCCAGATCCGCCAGGAAATCCGCGAGGAGGGTCCGGAGCATCACCGGGTCAAGGCCGGGACGCCGACCATGGGCGGCGTGCTCATCGTCGGCAGTTTCGTGGTTGCCACGTTGGCCTGGGCCGACCTTCGCAACCCGTACGTCTGGACCGTGCTCGCGGTCACGGTGGCATTTGCCGGCATCGGCTTTCTCGACGACTGGATCAAGGTCCGGTGGCGGCGAAACCTCGGGCTGACCGCGCGCCAGAAGCTCGCGTTGCAGATTCTGGTCGGGTTGGCGGCCGGGCTCGCGGTCCGCCAGATCGCCGCCGGAACGGGTCATGCGGGCGCTCTGGCGGTGCCCTTCTTCAAGAGTGTGCTGATCCCGCTCGGCGCGTTCTACCTTCCTTTCGTCGTCATCGTGCTCATCGGGGCGTCCAACGCGGTCAACCTGACCGACGGCCTCGACGGCCTGGCGGTCGGCGCCATGGCCGTTGCTGCAGGGACCTACACGATTTTCGTCTACGTTGCCGATCACGTGCGGATCGCCGCCTATCTCAACATCGTCTCGGTCCCCGGCGCCGGCGAGGTCGCGGTGTTCACCGGCGCCATGGTCGGTGCGGCGCTCGGGTTCCTGTGGTTCAACTGCCATCCGGCCGAGGTCTTCATGGGCGATGTCGGCTCGCTGGCGCTCGGCGGCGGTATCGCCTCGGTCGCGGTCGTCGCCAAGCAGGAGCTTCTGCTGGTGCTGGTCGGCGGGCTGTTCGTCATCGAAGCGCTGTCGGTCATGATCCAGGTGCTGTCGTTCAAGCTGCGCGGCAAGCGGGTATTCCGGATGGCGCCGCTCCACCACCATTTCGAGCTCCTCGGCTGGGCCGAGACCCAGGTTGTGATCCGGTTCTGGATCATCGCCGTGGTGTTCGCCCTGGCCGGGCTGTCGACCCTGAAGCTGAGGTAGCGGTGGCCGGCGGTTTTCCCTCCCGCGTGCTCGTCGTCGGCCTGGGTCGGTCGGGGGTCGCGGCGGCTCTTCTGGCCGCCGCCGACGGCGCCGCCGTCGTCGTCACCGACCGGCGCTCCGTGGCCGAACTCGGGGACGTCGTCGAGCGGCTGCCGGCGACCGCTGAGCGGGTCCTTGGAGACCATCCCGAGAGCTGCCTCGAGGGCGTCGACCTGGTCGTCGTCTCGCCCGGCGTGCCGCCGACGGCGCCGCTGCTGTCCGCTGCCCGACGGCGGGGCCTCGAGGTCGTCACCGAGGTCGAGTTCGCCTGGCGCCATCGGCCCGACGCGCCCCTCGCCGCGGTCACCGGCAGCAACGGCAAGAGCACGGTGACGACCCTGATCAGCCGCATGCTGAGCGCCGCCGGGGTCGCGGCGGCGGCCGGCGGCAACCTGGGCACCGCAGCCTCCGAGCTGGTGCTCGCCGGCGGCTGGGACAGCTGGGTGCTCGAAGTTTCGAGCTTCCAGGCCGAGCTGCTCACAGATATGGCGCCGACGGTCGCGGTCTTCCTCAACCTGAGCCAGGACCACCTCGAGCGCCACGCCGGCCTCGGCGACTACCTGGCCGCCAAACGGCGACTGTTCGCGTTCCAGCGCGCCACCGGCACCGCGGTGCTCAACGCCGACGACCCGGCGGCCGCCGCCACCGACACCGTGGCCCGACGGCGGCTGTTCTCGGTCAAGGCCCCGGCGGACGCCTGGCTCGACGGTGATCGGCTGATGCTCGACGGCGCCGAGCTGATGGTCGCCGCCGGGGTGATGATGGCCGGCGCCCACAACCTGGCCAACGTCCTGGCCGCCGCCCTGGCTGCCGCCGCCCTGGGCGCCGACCGCGGCGCCATCGCCGCGGCCGCGGCGTCCTACGGCGGGCTGCCGCACCGTCACCGGACCGTCCATGAGGTCGGCGGGGTGCGCTTCGTCGACGACTCCAAGGCAACCAACGTCGGCGCCGCCCTGGCGGCTCTCGGCGGCTACTCCGACGGCACGGTGCACCTGATTCTCGGCGGCCAGGCCAAGGGGCAGGACGTGACGGTTCTCGCCGACGAGGTTCGCCGGGCGGTGGCCCGTCTCTACGTCATCGGCGTCGACGGTCCCGACATCGCCGAGGCTCTGGCCGGCGCCGCGCCGGTGGAGCACTGCGGCACCCTCGACGAGGCGGTGCGCCGGGCCGGCGCCCGTGCCGAGGCCGGGCAGGTGGTGTTGCTCGCGCCGGCGTGCGCCTCGTTCGACCAGTTCTCCGGCTACGACGAGCGCGGCGACGCGTTCGCCGCACTGGCGCAGGAGGAGGTGGCAGCGTGCCCATAAGGCAGCGCTTCGACCGCCTGCTGCTCGGCGCCGCGATCCTCCAGCTGGGGGTTGGGCTGGCGATTATGGCGTCGGCGTCGTGGCTCATCGCCACCGAGCGCTACAGCCGCCCGGGCTCCTACTTCTTCACCTGGCAGGCGGCGACTGCGTTGGTCGGGCTCGGCGTGCTGGTGGTCTGCATGCACCTGCGCTCGGATCTCCTCACCGAGCCTCGGCTTGCCGCCTTCGCGGTCGGCGTCAGTTGCGTGATGCTGGCCGCAGCCTACCTGCAGGCGCCGGTGGCGGCGACACACCGTTGGCTGTCGATCGGCGGGCTGTCGCTGCAGCCGTCGGTGCTGGCGCGGGTCGCGCTGACGATCTTCGCCGCGGTTGAGCTGGACCGGGCCCGACGCTCGAACTGGCCCGCGAAACGGCTAGCTCGGCTCGGCGCGGTGTGCGCGCTGACCGCAACCCTGATCATCGCCGAACCCGATCTCGGCTCCGGGGCGCTGCTGCTCGTGGTGCTCGCTGCCATGGCCTTCGTCGCCGGCATGCCGATCCGGATGCTTGCTGCGCCGGCGGCCGTCGGCGCAGCGGCGCTCGGCGTCGCTGTGGTGAGCTCACCGTACCGTCTGGCGCGCGTCCGGGCCTTTTTCGACCCCGACGCCGCCACCGCAGCGGGTTGGCAGAGCTACCAGAGCCTGGTCGCCATCGGCAGCGGCGGGCTGACCGGCCGGGGCTACGGCAACGGTCTGCAGAAGCTGTTCTTCCTGCCGGAGCCCCACACCGACTTCATCTTCTCGATTACCGGCGAGGAGCTCGGGCTGCTCGGGCTGCTCGGGCTGCTGTCCCTGGTCGCGCTCATCACCTGGCGGGGGCTGCGGATCGCTGCTCGGCTGAGCGTGCCGGACAGGGCGCTGCTCGCCTTCGGCCTGACCTTCGCGTTCGCCGTCCAGAGCCTGCTGCACATGATGGTGAGTCTCGACCTGCTGCCGCCCAAGGGTATCCCGCTGCCGCTTGTCAGCTACGGCAAGACCGATCTCGTGGTGTCGCTGGCGTCGGTCGGGTTGCTGCTCAACCTGTCCCGGGAGGTGAGCCGGTGAGCCGGCACGTCGTGATCGCGGGCGGCGGTACCGGCGGCCACGTTTTTCCGGGGCTGGCGGTGGCGGCAGCGCTCCAGGCGAGCGGTGTCTCGGTCCACTGGCTGGGCGCCCGCCGCGGTCTCGAGGCCGAGCTGGTGCCCGAACGCAAGATTCCGCTCACCCTGGTCGAGCTCGAGGGCATCCAGTCGCGCGGACCGGCGGCGGCCGCCCGCGCGGTGGCGCTGCTGCCGCGCGCGGTGGCGACCGCGATCCGAACCCTCCTCGAGCTCGATCCGGTGGCCGTGGTCGGCGTCGGTGGCTACGCCTCGGCCGCCGGTCTCGGCGCAGCCGGGCTGCTCGGGATCCCGACGGTGCTCCAGGAGCAGAACTCGATTGCCGGAATGACCAACCGGTTTCTCGCCCCGTGGGCCGACCTGATCTGCTGCGGCTTTTCGGCTGCGGTGAGCGAGTTTCCGTCACTGCCGGCGGAATGGACCGGGAATCCGGTTCGCGAGGACTTTTTCGCCGTCGGCCCGGTTGCGCCGGACGACCCGCCGCGGCTGCTGGTGCTCGGCGGTTCCCAGGGCTCGCTGTTTCTCAACCGAGTGCTGCCGCGAGCCGTGGCCGTGCTGTCCGGCCGCGGAATGGCCGTCAAGATCCGGCACCAGACCGGGGGTCGTTGGGCCGATGTCGTGGCCACCAGCTACACCGACCTCGGCGTCGCGGCCGACGTGTCGGCCTTTCTTGCCGAGCCCTGGCGCTGCCTGCAGGACGCCGATCTTGTGGTCGCCAGGTCGGGGGCGTTGACCGTGTCCGAGCTGGCGGCAGCCGGGCGCGGTGCGGTGCTGGTGCCGTTCGCCGCCGCGGCCGACAATCACCAGGAGCGCAATGCGCGCGCCCTCGAGCAGACCGGCGGCGCCGTTGTCCTGACCGAGTCCGAGGCGTCGCCCGAGCGCACCGCGGAGACGCTCGAGGCGATCCTCGGCGACCCGGACGCCATGCGCGCCATGGGGTCGGCAGCCGCGACCATGGCCCTGCCCGACGCGGCACTGCGGATCGCCGCCCGGGTGCTCGAGGTGGGAGGTTCGTCGTGACCGGCGGGCACCTCCATCTCATGGGCATCGGCGGCGTCGGAATGTGCGGCCTGGCCGAGGCGCTCCAGGCCGGCGGCCGGACCGTGAGCGGCTGCGACCTGGCGGCGTCGGATCGCACCGCGCGGCTTGAAAAGCTCGGCATCGAGGTTCGCCTCGGGCACGACCCGAGTCACCTGGAGCGGGTCGACGCCGTGGTCTACTCGGCGGCTGTACGCGACACCGAGCCGGAGCTGGTCGCAGCCCGCGAGCGCGGCCTGCCGGTCCTGCGTCGGGCAGCCGTGCTCGGCGACTTGATGCGCGGCCGGCGCGGCGTCGCGGTGGCCGGAACCCACGGCAAGACCACCACCACTGCCATGATCGGTCACCTGCTCGCCGCGGCAGGCGCCGACCCGACGGTGCTGGTCGGCGGGCGGGCGCGATTCGCCGACGCCCACGCCCGGATCGGATCGGGTGAGGTCTTCGTCTGCGAGGCGGACGAGTACGATCGGGCGTTCCTCGAGCTCGAACCGACGGTGGCGGTGGTCACCAACGTCGAGGCGGAGCACCTCGACTGCTACGGCTCGGCCGCCGAGCTCGAGGCGGCATTCGCGGCGTTCTGCAACCGGACGTCGGAGCGCGGTCGTGTCGTACTGTGCCGCGACGACGCTGGGTCGGCGTCGCTTGCCGACGCCGTCCGAACGCCGGTGACCGGATACGGGTTCTCCGAGTCGTCCGACCTGCGCGCCGTTGACGTCGCCGCCGACGCCGACGGCAGCCGTTTCACCGTCATACACGACGGCGAGATCCTCGGCGCGACGTCGCTCGCGCTGCCCGGCCGCGTCAACGTGCTCAATGCGCTGGCCGCGATTGCCGTCGGTCTCGAGCTCGGCCTCGACTTCGGCGCCCTCGCGACCGCCTGCGCCGATTTCACCGGCGTCGCCCGCCGGTTCGACGTGCTCGGTGACCAGCGCGGAGTGACCGTGGTCGACGACTATGCCCACCACCCGACCGAGATCGAGGCGGTCTTGGAGGCGGCTCGTCAGGCCTTCCCGGGCCGCCGTCTGGTGGCGGTTTTCCAGCCCCACCTGTACAGCCGAACCAGAGATTTCGCGGACGGCTTCGCTCGCGCCCTACTCGGCGCCGAGGCGGTGGTCGTGCTGCCGGTCTACCCGGCTCGTGAGCTGCCCGTGGACGGCGTCGATGCCGGTCTCGTGGTCTCCGCCGCGGTGCGGCGCGGCCACCCGGCGGTGACGGCGGGCCCGGAGGTTGCCGACGCACCGGCTTACGTCGATCGCCTGCTCGTTCCGGGCGACGTCCTGATCACCCTGGGCGCCGGTGACGTTCACCGTGTCGCCGAGGATTGGCTGGGGGGTACGGCGTGAGTATGTTCAGCGGTCGGTTTCTGCCCGAGCGCCTGCGACCCCGCACCCGGCGGCGGCAGTCGCGGCCCGGCGTGCTCGCTCCGGCGACGCTGGGAGTTCTGGTGCTGGTGCTGCTGCCGCTGTGGTCCGTGCACAGCGTCGAGGTGACCGGCGCCGAGGTCGTCCCGCCGCAGGTTCTGACCTCCCTCGAGGCACTGTCCGGTCACAGCATGCTGTTGCTCGACCTCGACTGGGTACGGATGGTGGCGGCGACCTGGCCGGCGGCCGGCGAGGTTCGGGTCCGACTCGAGCTGCCGGGCACCATTGTCATGGAGGTGTTCCCCGAGACCGCCCGTGGCTCGGTGCGGATCGGCGCCGGCTGGCACGCCGTGGCATCGGACGGCCGGATCGCCGGCGCCCTGTCGGCGCCGGTCGCGCCGCAGCTCAAGGGTTTTCGGCGGCCGGCGGAGCGGCGGCTGGCATTCGTCGTCGCGCGTCGGCTTGCCGACGCGAGCGGCGGCGCGGTCGAGCAGATCCGCCTGGTCACGCCCGAGGACTTCCGGCTCGATCTGCGCTTCGAGGGTCTCGCCGACCCGGTTGTCCTGCACGTGGTTCCGGGCGGCACCGAGGCCGAGCGCAGCTGGTGCCGCGCCGCTGCAAAGCATGGTCCGAACTGTGGCTGGGCGGACCTGCGATGGCCCCGTCGGATGGTCGTACGGGGCCTCGCCCGCGATCCGGTGGCCGCGGAGGTCGGGTCATGAATGAGGGACGCCTCCTGGTCGGGATCGACGTCGGCTCCACCCGGGTGTCGGTGGTGGTCGGGTCGATGGAGGACGACCGGCTGGTCGTTCGCGGCTGCGGCCAGGCAGGCCACGACGGCGCTCGCAAGGGTGTCGTCGCCAAGCTCGACGAGGTCTCGGAGGCGGTTCGTCAGGCCGCCGAGGAGGCCGAGGCGATGGCGTCGACCCCGGTCGAGTTGGCGGCGGTCGGGCTCGGCGGTCTGCCGATCCAGGGGCTGCCGTCGACCGCTTCGGTGCCGGTGACCGGTCGCAACATGACGGTCTCCGAGGAAGATCTCGGCCGGGCGCTCAGCGCGTGCGCCCAGGTCAGCGTGCCGCCCGACTTCCGGGTCCTCGACATCATCGCCTGTGGCTATGCCCTGGACGGCCAATCCGGCATGGAGTATCCGGTCGGCATGCCGGGCACGAGACTCGACGCGTCGGCCTTCGTGGTCTACACCAACAAGACCCATGCCGACACCGTCGAGCAATCGGTCAACCGGGCTGCGGTGGCGGTCAAGGCCCTGGTGTACGAGCCGCTCGCGGCGGCCGAGGCGGTGCTGACGCCGGACGAGCGCGAGCTCGGCTGCCTGATGCTCGATCTCGGCTACGCGACCACCGAGTGGGTGCTGTTCGCCGAAGGCTTCGTGGTGTCGTCCGGGGCGATTCCGGTGGGAGGCCGCCACTTCACCGCCGACCTCGCGGCCCTGCTCAAGACCACGACCGCGGCGGCCGAGCAGGTCAAGCGGCGGATCGGCGCGTCGCTGGAACGCGACGGACTCGACATCGACGCGGTCGAGGTTCCGAGCCTGGGCGGCGACGGCAACCACGTCCACCCGGCGAGGTTCGCGGCCGAGATTCTCCACGAGCGGGCGCGCGACCTGTTCATCGGGGTCCACCGCAACCTGGTCGAGCACGGCCTCGACCGGCTGCCCCGAGCCGGGGTCGTGCTGACCGGCGGCGGCGCGTCGCTCGACGGTCTCGAAGAGGTGGCGGAGAAGATCTTCGGCCACCGCGCGCGGGTCGGACGCCCGCTCGACCTGGCCGGGCTCGTCGAGCCGGTGTCGGGTCCGGAGTGGGCGGTGTCCTGTGGTTTGATTCGAATGCAGTGCAAGAAACGTACGGAGTTCTCGACGAATCGGGGGCGCAATGGCGGCCTGCTCGCGCGCCTGCGTCACGCCCTCGGCGATATTTTCGAAATGGGAGGTGGTCATGATCGAGTTTGACAATGAACTCATCGACGAGGTCGACGGGACCGACGACGGTGATTCGACCCTGTTCGACGACGGGCCGGGATCCGGGATTTTCCTCGACGAGGGTATGGAGCCGGCCAAGATCCGGGTCATCGGGGTCGGCGGCGGTGGCTGTAACTCGGTGAATCGGATGATCTCGGCCGGGCTGACCGGCGTCGAGTTCATCGCTGCCAACACCGACGCCCAGGCGCTCGCCAACAGCCTGGCGCCGCTCAAGCTGCAGCTCGGCTCCGAGCTGACCAGAGGCCTCGGCGCCGGAGCCAACCCGGAGATCGGCCGCAACGCCGCGCTCGAGGCCGACAAGAAGATCTTCGACCTGCTCGAGGGGGCCGACATGGTTTTCATCACCAGCGGTATGGGGGGGGGCACCGGGACCGGTGCGACGCCCGTCATCGCCCAGATGGCGCAGGACGTGGGGGCTCTCACCGTGGCGGTGGTGACCAAGCCGTTCTCCTTCGAGGGCTCGCGGCGCCGCAACGTCGCGGAGGAGGGAATCACCCAGCTCGCCGAGCACGTCGACACGCTGATCACGATTCCCAACGACCGGCTGCTCAAGTTCGTTGAACGCAACACCAACTTCACCGACGCCATGAGGATCGCCGACGACGTGCTGCGCCAGGCGGTGCAGGGTATCGCCGATATCATCACCGTGCCCGGGCTGATCAACCGGGACTTCGCCGACGTCCGCACCGTCATGAAGGGAATGGGCCACGCTCTGATGGGCATCGGCCTGGCCTTCGGCGAGCACCGCGCGGTGGAGGCGGCGCAGCAGGCGATCGCTTCGCCTCTGCTCGAGGAGACCTCGATCGACGGCGCCCGTGGTCTGCTGATCAACATCTCCGGCGGCACCGACGTGACGCTGAACGAGATCAACGAGGCTGCGGAGATCATCACCGAGGGCGCCGACCCCGATGCTCAAATCCTGTTCGGCGCCGTGGTCGATCCCAAGCTCGAGGACAGCCTCCAGGTGACGGTGATCGCGACCGGTTTCCAGAGCGAGCAGGACTCGGCCCGGGTACCCACGGCCGACGTCCGTTCGTTCGCCGATGTGTCGCGAGACGATCCGACCTCGGCGCGAACCAGCCGGTTCTTCGTGCCCGGCGGTCCGAACTCCGAGTACGGCATCAACCAGACCGACGACTACGAGATCCCGGCCATCCTGCGCAAGCAGATGGATTGACAATCGGCTTCGTGATCGTGCCCCGAGGCTCGGCCTCGGGTGTCTCTGACGCCCCTCCCGCTCAATCACCTCCCGGCGGGAGGGGCCATTTTTCTTGGTTGTCGGGGGTTTCGGACTCTTTCTGCTGCCGCCAACGAGACGCCGCCCTCGGCTCCGCCTCGTTGCCTTCGCGACGACACGAACCGAAACCGCCGGACACGATCCTCCAACGCGAAACGGTCAAGCAGTTCGCCCCTGGCTGCGGTAGCCTTGGACCGTGGACGAGCGCGAAATCACGGTCGAGCTGGCGCATCATCGCCTGGCCGGACTCCAGTGGGGCCCGCTCGATGGCCGTCCGGTGCTCGCGATCCACGGCTGGCTTGACAACGCGGCGAGCTTCTCCAGACTGGCGCCCCGGCTCGAGGGCTGCTGGGTGGTTGCGCTCGATCTTTCCGGGCACGGCCGCTCGAGCCGTCGACCTGCGGCCTGCAACCTCCACTTCGTGGACTGGGTGCCGGAGGTCCTCGGCGCGGCCGACGCGCTCGGTCTCGACCGGTTCGCTCTCGTGGGCCACTCCATGGGGGCCGGGATCTCGTCGCTGGTTCCCGCCGCGGCGCCGGGTCGGGTGGTGCGCGCCGTCCTGATCGAGGGCTGTGGCCCGCTTGCGACGCCGGCCGAGGACGCGCCGTCGCTGCTCCGCGCGGCCCTCGAGGACGAGCACCGGATCGCCGGATCGGAGGCGAAAATCCATCCCGATCTCGCGCGCGCGGTGGCCGCGCGCAGCCACGGCTCGGACCTCGATCCGGAATCTGCCCGGCTGCTGGTCGAGCGATCGGTGGTCAGAGCTCCCGACGGCGTCCGCTTCGCCTTCGACCCGCGCCTGCGGGCGCGTTCCCGGTGGCGGTTCACCGAGCAACAGGTGGCCGCGTTCCTCGCCGCTGTCGATTGCCCGGTGCTCGCGGTGCGGGCGACCGCGGGCTGGCCGTTCCCGGAGGAGGAGATGAACCGGCGGTTGGCCGCGATTCCGGACTGCAGCCGGGTCGACGTCGAGGGCGGCCACCACGTCCACCTGACGCACCCGGAAAGGGTGGCGCCTGTGGTCGCAGATTTCCTCCGCGGCTGAGCGAGGAGCGGTCAGTCGTCGCGGCGGACGACGACGATGGTCCGGTCATCGACGAACGGCTGTCCGGCGGCGAAGTGCTCGAGCGCCCGATCGACGGCGTCGCCGAGCTCATGGGGGTCGACCTGCCGATGGACAGCTCGTCGCCGGTCATCGCGTGATCGAAAGGCTCGCCCTCGGCGGGAGTGATCTTGAGCACCAGCATGAAGGGGCCATGATGACACCGCGGCGGGATCGGCATGCTCAGCGCGGAACCGGTCGCTATACTGTGGCCTGAGATGAGGCATCCTCACTGGCGATCTGCACCGATCTCTCGCGCCCCGGATGGTTGCGAACATTCCCGACATACCGAAGGGTACGCCTCTGTTTTTCGCAACCACCAGCCGATCGGGATCTCGGCTGATCTCATCCGGCAGAACCGCTCATCCCAGGTCTGATCCGGTCGAAAGGCGTGACGATGGTGGCTTCGAAGTGGTTTCTCCCCCTGGTCTTCATCACCGGTGCGGTCGGAGGTGCCGGGCTGACGGCACTCGCGACCGGGCAGCAACCCCCGGAGGTGGCGGCGCCCAGGACGGTGTCGGCCCGATCCGATCTGACCCCGGCCGAGCAGACCTTGACGTCGGTCTTCGAGGAGTCGAGCCCGTCGGTGGTGTACATCACGTCGATCGCACTGCGCCGGGACGTCTTCCGGCTCAACGTCATGGAGATTCCACGCGGCACCGGGTCGGGTTTCATCTGGGACAACCAGGGGAACGTGGTGACCAACTTCCACGTCATCCGGGGCGGAAACCGCGCCGAGGTCACTCTCGCCGACCAGAGCACGTGGCAAGCCGCTGTGGTCGGCGTCGCGCCCGAGAAGGATCTCGCCGTGCTGCGGATCGACGCCCCGCCGCAGCGGTTGCGGCCACTCCGCATCGGGGCCTCAAACGACCTCCGGGTCGGCCAGAACGTGCTCGCCATCGGCAACCCCTTCGGCTTCGACCAGACGTTGACGACCGGCATCATCTCCGCTCTCGGCCGCGAGATCGAGTCGATGGACGGGGTGCCGATCCGGGACGTCGTCCAGACCGACGCCGCCATCAACCCGGGGAACTCCGGCGGCCCGCTGCTCGACAGCTCGGGGCGTCTGATCGGGGTCAACACCGCCATCGTCAGCCCGTCCGGGGGGTATGCCGGGCTCGGCTTCGCGATTCCGGTCGATACCGTCAACTGGGTTGTGCCGGAGCTCATCAACCACGGCCGGATCCGGCGGCCGGTGCTCGGTGTCGACCTGGTGGCGGATCACGCCACCCGGAGGCTCGGCCTCGAAGGGGTGCTGGTCGGAACGGTGGTCCGAGGCAGCGGCGCCGAGGAGGCCGGGATGCGCCCGACCTCCCGCAGTCGCGGAGGGCGCTGGGTGCTCGGCGATCTCATCGTCGCCATCGACGGCGAACCGATTCGGTCCAGCGGCGAGCTTCGGCTCGCTCTGGAGCGGCGCCGGGCCGGTGAGGTCGTCCGGGTCGTCGTCGAACGCGACGGACGCGAGGTCGATCTCGACGTGCGGTTGAGCGAACCGGGGCGGTGAGGCCTCCCGCTTCGGCGTCCGACCCCGATTCCGGTCCCGGCCCCCGGACCGTGCCACAATGGAAACGTCCGCACACCACGAGCTCACGGGAGACCACCGAAATGCAGAAAATCGTCCTGTTCGTCGTCTTCATCGTCCTCGGCCTGCTCGCCTTCAACTACTTCACCACCGGCGAGCTCGCCCTGATGCCTGCCTCGTCGTCGAGCGACGAGGGGCGCGAGCTCAACCAGCTGCGCGGCGAGTTCCGCGCCGCGGCGCGCGAGTTCCGCCAGGCCGGCCGGGCGGCGGGGGTGAGCGGGCTCGACACCACCGATGCCGCCGGCGCCGCGCTCGAGGCGGTCGAGCGCGTGGAGGGGAAGGTCGAGAGCATCGCCAAGGAAACCGAGGATGCCGATCTGCGCGCCGAGGCCGAGGAGCTTCTCGCCGAGATCCGTCAGTACAAGAAGGACATCAGCTAGCAGGCCCACGCCCGGGCCTGAGCTGATGCTCTCCCCTTCCCGGGACCGATGATGGCGCCCTTCGTCCCCTGGGACAGCCGGACGATCGACGAGTGGACCCGGGCCCACGCTCCGGGCTACATCGTCCGACTGGCCGGGCGCCTGACCCACCTCGTCAAGCGAGGCGCGGGTCCGCCGGTGGTCCTGATCCATGGCTTCAACCTCGACCTCAACACCTGGATGGCGAACGTCGATTCGTTGGCGCGGCACTGCACGGTGTACGCCGTCGACCTGTGGGGATCGGGCTACTCCACCCGCGAGCCCCTCGACTGGGGATTCGAGCTGTTCGCCGAGCAGATCGGCCTGCTGCTCGACCACCTCGAGCTCGAGCGGACGTCCCTGGTCGGCCACTCCATGGGGGGCGGCACCGCCATCGCCTTTGCCGCCGCTCACCCTGATAGGGTGGACCGGCTCGTTCTGGTGGGCTCGGTCGGCACACCGCGCTCGTCGAC
This sequence comes from uncultured Thermoanaerobaculia bacterium, assembly GCA_964641415.1. Classification (GTDB taxonomy): domain Bacteria; phylum Acidobacteriota; class Thermoanaerobaculia; order Thermoanaerobaculales; family Sulfomarinibacteraceae; genus JAHECW01. The sequence continues at coordinate 45,895 of CAZXMW010000021.1, forward strand.
GGTCAGGGAGCGCCTGTTCCGGCTGCCGTGGCTGCCCGAGCTCCTGCTCGGGCTGCCCACCGACGCCATCCGCCGGCGCAATCTTCTCGATCTGTGGATCCACGATCCCGAGCTGCTGACCCGTGAGGTGTTCGAGGCGCTGACCCGCCACCAGAAGATCGAGGGCTCGACCCGGGCCGCGCTGGAGATCCTCCGCCGCGACTTCTTCGGCAGCGTCGATGATCGGATCGAAGAGCTTTCCAGGCTCGAGCGGCCACCGCTGCTGGTCTGGGGCCGCCACGACCGGGCGGTCCTGATCGAGGCCGGCTGGGCCATGCACGGCCGCGTCCCGGGCTCGTGCTTCGAGGTCTTCGACCGGTCGGGCCACCTGCCCAACTTCGACGAGCCCGACCGCTTCAACGACCTGGTGGTCGGCTTTCTCCAGGAGTGAACTCGACAACACCGGCCGGTCGAGCGACGCCGATGGCGCGGCCACCGGCCGGTCAGGCGACCCCGGTCTCGGCGGTGGCGGCGAAGGCGGCGAAGGCGGACCTGGTGGCGTCCAGAATCTGACCCGGCCGGGCGGCGTCGCCGATGACCTCGACGGCAACTCCCGAGCGGTCGAGGGCCTTTGACAGGGGGTCGTACGGCGCGTGGCCGACCGATACCAGAAACGAGTCGAACACGCCGATGGACGTCTCGTTGTCGGCGCCCTCCACCACCACGAACGCCTCGCCGTCGACGACTCGGGCGAGCCGGGTCGACCTGTGAACGGCAACCGGCAGAGAGGCAAGACGACCGAGAGTCATCTTCCGCGTGACCGGCTCCATATCGCGGGCGATGTCGTCGAGCATCTCGACGACAACCACGTCGCGAGCCTGCCCGGCAAGCATCTCCGCGATCTCGATGCCGACCAGACCGCCACCGAGCACGAGGACCCGCGGACCGGTCTGCCGGGCTCCGGTCAGGACGTCCTCGGCGGTGAGCGGATCGTCGAGACCGGGAACCGGCGGCACAACGGGCTGAGACCCTGTTGCCAGCAGCACCCGGTCGGGATCGAGGCCCAGAATGATGTCCGGTGTTGCCTCGACGTCGAGTCGCACATCGATGTCGGCGCGATGGACGGCTGCGACGAGGGAACGCAGGGGACGCTCCATGGACTCCTTGCCCGGCGTGACCGGAGCCAGGTTGAAGAGGCCGCCCAGGGAGGAGCGGCGCTCGAGCAGGGTGACGGCGCCGCCCCGCCGGTGGGCGCTCAGGGCGGCCTGCAGGCCGGCCGGGCCGCCGCCCACGACGACGACACGCTCTCCGGCTGGCGTGACTACGGCTGCCGGTTCGCCCTCGTGGCCGACCTCCGGGTTGATGATGCACCCGATGGGTTTGCCTCGCTTGACCTCGGCGAGACAGCCTTGAAGACACGAGCCGCAGGACATGATCTCGTCGTCCCGACCGAGGGCCATCTTCTGCGGAAGGTCGGGGTCGGCGACGAGCGGCCGGCCCAGCGCGACGGCATCCGCCATCCCCTGTGCGAGTACCTCCCGGATGCGATCCGGGTCGCCGAGCCTGCCGGCCACCATGATCGGGATGGCGACCTCGGCCTTGACGGTCGCGGCCAGCTCCTCGTTGACCCCGTGCGGCAGGGCCATGTGCTGGTAGTACCAGGGCGGAGTGTCGCAGGCCGAGCCGGTCACGACGTGGATTGCGTCGATGCCCCACTCCTCCGCCCGCCGCGCGAGCTCGAGGGCGTCGGACAGCTCGAGACCGCCCTCGGCCTTCTCGCTCGCCGAGATCCGTGCCGTGAGAGCCTTCGAGCGACCGGCGGTTCGACGCACGATCTCGACGAGCTCGCGGACGAAGCGCAACCGGCGGCGTCGGTCGCCGCCGTACCCGTCGGTCCGCAGGTTTGTCGTCGGGGACAGGAACTGGGCCGGCAGGTAGCCGAGGCCGAGCTGGAGCTCGATTCCGTCGAACCCGGCTGTCACGGCCCGTGCAGCCGCAGCGCCGTAGGCGTTCAGGACCTCGGTGATCCGATCCGCGATCATGGCCTCGGGCACGGCTCCGGTGCTCGCGCAGGCCACGGCGGACGGCCCCTCGGGCGCGCCGCCGACAACCTTGGGGTTGGCGGCCCTGCCGGCGTGGTTGAGGTGGGCGAAGGCAATCGATCCGCTGCAGTGAATCGCCTCGACGATCGCGCGCAGACCGTCGATGGTGTCGTCCGAGTAGATGGCGAGCTGGCGCGGGTGCTCACGGCCGCGCGGATCGACGGCGAGGGGCTCGATGATGATCAACCCGGCGCCGCCGACCGCGCGGCGCCTGTAGTACTCGACGTGGCGGTCGGATGCCAGACCGTCGGTGCCGCCGAGCGCCGTTTTGACCGGCGCCAGGGCCAGGCGGTTGGGAGTCTCGACGGGTCCGATCCGCAGCGGATCGAAGGCGGGGTCGGTCATGGGAGGTCATCCTTTCTGCCATCGCGCCGCGAGCCGCCCACGGGGGGCGGGCTGGAGGTGATGGACGAGCGCGTCCGCGGTGTCATGAGCTGAGGAGGATCGCGGCGAGAGCGAGCGATGCCGCCCACCCCCGACGACCGTGGTCAGTCGTTGCGGGTGAAGGGAACCTCGGCGCAGCGCCAGCACCCCTGCTCGTCGAGGTTCTTGGACTCGTCGACCGAGGCGTCGCACAGCCAGGTGCAGCCATCCTCGGTGACCACGACCTTCATGGGCCGTGCCGCCTTGTGGGCTTCGGTTCCGACGTACAGCGTGTCGCCATGTTCCACTTCCATGATCGGCCTCCCTTTGGTTGCTTCGACGCGCGTGGTCTGGTCGCGCCCCGATGTCATCCGAGGGCACTGCACGGGGTGTACCAGATCGGGAGCAGCTCGCTGGACGCAGATCCAAGTCTCATCGATCGAGAATTTTGTGCGGCTGGGGAGGGGAGGGGGGCCGAACGGACCATGGCGCAATGTTGCACAGATGCTACAATTATCGACTGGTTGAGTAGCGTTTCTGAAGCAGTTCACGATCGACCCGACCGGAAGGCTGGCCGTCATGACCGAAAATCCTTCGAGCCGAAGCCGCACGCTCCCATCCGGCCGCGACCAACGCTGCGACGATCGATTCGAAACGGTGCTCAACAGCATTTCGGACGGGGTCTTCGCGGTCGATGGGGAGTGGCGGATCACGTGCTTCAACGCTGCTGCCGAGCGGACGCTCGGCGTGACCCGCGAGGAGGCCCTGAATCAGAGGTGCAGCGAGGTCTTCCGGTCCAACATCTGCGCCGAGGCCTGCGCGCTGCGGTACACCATGGAGACCGGCAGGCCCATCGTCAACCTCCCGATTCAGATCCGGGACGCCGCCGGTCGACGCATCCCCGTCACGGTGTCGACCGCGCTGCTTCGCGACCGGGAAGGCAAGGTCGTGGGCGGCGTCGAGACCTTCCGCGATCTCAACCAGGTGCGCGGTCTGCTGTCGCACGTCGAGCAGCTTGCAGGTGGTGGCCCCATCGTTACCGCCGACGCTGGTGTCAAGAAGCTGCTCGACATGGTGCCGACCATCGCCCAGAGCGAGAGCACCGTGCTGATCGAGGGGGAGAGCGGAACGGGCAAGGGGCTGCTGGCCCACGCCATCCACCGGGCGAGCAATCAAAGCGACGGACCCATGATCACGGTCAATTGCGCCGCCCTGCCGGAGACGCTTCTCGAGTCGGAGCTTTTCGGCTACCGCAAAGGCGCGTTCACCGGCGCCGACCGGGACAAGCCCGGGAGGGTGCAGGCGGCCGAGGGCGGAACCCTGTTCATCGACGAAATCGGCGACCTGCCGCCCTCGATCCAGGTCAAGCTCCTGCGGCTGTTGCAGGAGCGGAAGTACGAGCCACTCGGTGACGTCATCACGCGGTCGGCGGACGTTCGGATCGTGACCGCGACCAATCGTGATCTCGCGGCCATGGTCGACGACGGGTCGTTCCGCCAGGACCTCTACTACCGCGTCAACGTCATCCGGCTGGTGATGCCGCCGCTCCGCGATCGCGAGGCGGATATCCCGCCGCTCGCCGAGGCAACGCTCCGGCGTCTCTCGGTGACTCGTGGCAAGGTGGTGGAGGGTTTCTCCCGGGCAGCCCTCGGCCGACTGATGAGCTACCACTATCCGGGCAACGTCCGCGAGCTCGAGAATGCCGTCGAGCATGGCTATGTCATGTGTCAGGGCCGACGGATCGACGAGACCGATCTCCCGGACTGGCTCCTCGATCGGCACGACGACGACCGGCCGGCAACCAACCTGGACGACCTCGAGGCTCGCTTCATCAAGGTGATTCTGGCGCGCAATCGGTGGAACCGCACCGCGGCCGCGCGCGAGCTCGGCATCCACCGCACCACCCTGCACCGGAAGATCCGCCGACTCGGTATCGATCTCCCGCCCGAAGACGGCCGGACGGCCGGGGCGAGCCCGACACGAAGCGGCTGAAAAATCGGACCCCGCAGCCACGGCTTCCGAGTCGGGCACAACCGAGGCCGGGCAGCGCGAGCTTGATGGCGACGTGGTCGACCACCGGCTCGTATCGCCCGACTCGAAGCCGTCCAAGAAGATCCCGTCGAGCCAGCGGCGGTCGGCCTGACCCGAGCGGGTCGGGCCGCCGCGCGCGGTCGGCCACATGACGCAGCTGTCGGCCGAGCCGGGGACGGTGAAGACGTCGATGCCGTGGTCGAAGGTCTGGACCACGATCTCGAGCCGGCCGTCGCCGTCGAGGTCGCCGACCGCGGGCGCCGCGGGCGCGCCGTTGCCGTTGCCGTTGTGGCCGGGGTCGGGAAGCGGCACGTCGTGGAGCACCGCGCCGGTGGCGGCCGACAGGATCATCAAGAAGCCCGATGACTGGACGTCGGGGTCGCCGAAAGTCGCGACCAACAGCTCCGGTGCGCCGTCCCTGTTCAGGTCGGCGACCGTGGTCTCGGAGTTGAAGCTGATCGCCAGACCGTGGCGCGTGTCGGTGCGCCACAGCCTCTGGCCGGTGTGGTCGTAGACGGTGACGTAGCCGTCGTTGAGAGAGACCACGATCTCCGGGTTGCTGTCGCCGACGAGGTTGACGATGGTCGGCGCCGGCACCCCCGTCGGCGGGTACCAGCCGTCGACGATGATCGGCGGGTCGCCGCGCGGCAGCGTTTCCCACCTGGGCAGGCGCCGAGCCGACCGGCTGCCGTCGCCGTGCGCGCCCTCGAGGACCATGATCCCGTGCGCCTGGGTGACGTAAGGCACCTCCATCTCGACGTTGGGCACCCCGATCACCTCGGCCCTGCCGTCGAGATCGAGGTCGGCCACCGACGGCGGAGACGCCGTCCACTGGAGCCACTCGGCCCAGCTCGGGTGGGGCCAGGCGCCGGTGTGGAGGTGGTAGTGGTCGCGCTCGATGTCGGCATCGGCCCAGCGGATGAATTGACCCCAAGTCAGGCGGTTGCCGACCCACGGCGAGCCGTCGGCCGCGAGCACGAAGACCTGGGCGCCGCCCTCTGCGGTGGGGACCGTCTGTGTGGTGGTGACCACGATCTCGAGTGTCCCGTCGCGATCCAGGTCGCCCGACGCCATGCCGCGGACCTCGGGCGGGTTGCCGCCGGTGGTGGTGTCGGCGGGCCAGCCGCTCTTGACCGCGAGCGCCGAGCCGGTCCACTCCCAGACCCAGACCTGGTGGCCGCGTCCCGCCACCACCTCGGTGGTGCCGTCGCCGTCGAGATCGGCAACCACGTGCGGCGCGTAGACCCGGCCGCTGCCGTCGTCGGCGCGGTCGAGCAGGGTGCCGTCGCCGGAGAACACATCGACGTCGTAGGTCGCCGCCACCAGCTCGGCGGCGCCGTCGCCGTCGAGATCGGCGACGACCGGCGCTGCGAACCAGCTGGTCTGGCCCGAGAGATTGCGGACGAAGACCGGTGCCTCGACCGGCCCGGTCGGGCCCGCCGCCGGGCAGACCTGCGCTGTCGAGTCCGACGCGACCGAGAGAAGAAGGCCTGCGGCGATCTCAGGAAGAGGCAGCCGCGAGAGTCGGATCGACATGTCTCGATTGTCCACCGAACCGGCGCCGCGTCGCGTGACACGCGGCACGCGGCACACCCGGATCTCGGCGTCCTGGAGCCAAGCCTTTCGCGTGCGAAGCGCCCCGCGGTGAAGGCGGTCATGAAGCCGGCGCGCGGACGTTGTCGACTGTGCCTCGCGCGGGTGCCGCGCCGCACGAGGGATCCCGTTCCCCGCCCCAAACGACCACTCACCGGCGAAACCGACCGCTCCGCCGCCGAATCGACCGGAGCAGTCCGGCGTCGAGGTGGGCGCCTTCCGTTGATCAACAGCGTCGGCGAGGGTGGCTGTCGTCCACGATTCGAGGACGCGGCGGGACTCTGCCGGCTCTCCGATATGATGGGAACGGGCGGTGCCATGAGTCACAGATCGGTGAGCGTTTTGGTCGTGCTTGCGGTGTGTTTGCTGGTCTCACCGTGCGCGGCCGATGACCTGATCGCCTACACAGCGAACCAGGGCTTTTTGTCGAGGATCTACGTGCTCGACGCAGACGCGACCGTGCTGCGGTACTTCGAGTACTCGTACGAGCACACGTTCCTCGATCTGGAGGTCGTCGGAGACGAGGTCTACGCGCTGAACTGGGTGGACGCCGCGGTCTACCGGGTCGATCTGGACACCGGCGACGTCGAGCTGGTCGTCGCCGATGTCGCCCTCGACCTGGTTCACGGCGTGGCCTTCGACGGCACCTACTTCTACCTCGACGAGTGGAACCTCCGCCGGTACACGACGGCGGGGGCACTGGCCGGCACGGCCAGCTTCTCGGAGGATGTCCAGGGCTCGGCCTGGGATGGCCAGTACCTCTGGACCATGGACGGCAGCGGGCGGGTGAGCTGCTTCGATCTCTCGGCGTGGCCGACAGTGGTGCCGGTTCCGGCGAGTGGTTTCGATGCTCCCAGCCCGCACTGCCGCGGCCTCTGGTTCGACGCCGAGTACTTCTGGACCGCCGAGCACATGGACGGAGCCCTCGGTTGGATCTATGTGTTCGACCACAGCGGTGACGTGATCCACCAGTGGCTCGAGCCAGCCTTCGACGGCTGGGCGGCCTGCCGGGTCCGCGATCCCGGGCGCCTCTTCTCCGACGGCTTCGAGGCCGGCGGGACCTCCAACTGGAGCGCGTCGGTTCCCTGAATGGCCCCAATGGGTGCCACCTGTCGCGATCTCCCGATCAACGGCGTACATCTTGAGGATGGGAGCCGGGCTCGCCCTCGCGCCTCGATTTCGAGATGTCCCTGCCGAAGGGCCGTCGTGGGTCGATTCGAGCTCCAGATCAAAACATGACGAGGCCTCCGGGGAGGCCTCGTCATGTTTTGATGATGGTGCGCCCGGCGAGATTCGAACTCACGGCCTTCAGATCCGGAGTCTGACGCTCTATCCAGCTGAGCTACGGGCGCACGCGAGCGATCTTGGGGTGAGCGATGGGAATCGAACCCACGACCACAGGAGCCACAATCCTGTGCTCTACCAGCTGAGCTACGCCCACCATATCTAGCATGCGGTGTGGTCCGCCTGAGAGGACTCGAACCTCTGACCCACGGATTAGAAGTCCGTTGCTCTATCCCGCTGAGCTACAGGCGGAAATCCGTTCCAGGCTCGGGGTGAAGGTGGTCGGGGCGAGAGGATTTGAACCTCCGACCCCCTGCGCCCAAGGCAGGTGCGCTACCAGACTGCGCTACACCCCGACGCTCGAGTCCGATCTCCTGTGAAAGAACACAGCCCGCCCGGAGGCGGGCCGCGAGTATAGGTTCAGGCGCCGTGAAGTGTCAACGTCTACGGTTTGGCCGATCGCGATCCCGTTGCTCGCGCTGCGCGCGCGGCGTCCCACCCTCGCCCGGCTGAGGTCAGAGCCAATCTCGCTCGCTCGACCTTGGCCTGACTCGCCCGCCGGCCGAGCGCGGGTGCCCGATCCCGATCCCGATCCTCATCCCGAGTCGTCGACACCTCTCCGATCCCGCACCATCTTCAGCACCCTGACGTCCTCCCGGTGCCTCGGATGGTCGATCCTCTCCTTGATCGCGATCAGGCTGTCGAGATCGATCCAGTTGGCCGGGGCGTTGCCGTATTCCCCCTCGATTCGCCGTCCCCACGCGAGGTCGAAATCCAGATCGACAATCGTTCGAAGGATGTCGATCCGGTGCGGCGCGTTGCCGAGCTGGAGGATCTCGTTCGGGTCATCGGGGTCGATCAGGCTCGGGCTGCCGAACTCGCCGAGTGCCCGGTTGACCCTGACCACGTTCTCCGGATCCGGGTCGACCCAGAGGTCGATGTCCTTGGTATAGCGCGGCTTCGCATGGTAGATGAAGGCGAGTCCGCCAACGATGAGATACCGGACGTCGTGCTCGCCGAAGAGCGCGAGAATGTCCTCGAAATCGGGCACGTTCTTCACGATTCTCGCTTCCGGGTGGCGGCGGCCTTTGCTGCCATGACGAGCGCGAGATCCTCGTGTATCGCAACGAGCGCTGAGAGTCGAGCCTCCGGACCGGCCTGCTGCCAGAAGTCGAGATCCCAGGCTTCGGCCTGTTCTGGACTGTGGGCCAGGTTGGCGACCATGTGCCGCCGCCGGACTGCGCTCCGTTCTTCAAGAGTGCTCATAAATCGCTGATAATTATAGCATTTTCCTTTGTTCGATGCACGCAGCGCATCGTGCTACGGCATCGCCAGCCCGGCTGCGTCGAGCCGCGGCTCGACCACCTCGCGCTGTGCGGTCATGATCTGCTCGGCGCCCCGCCAGCCCATCTCGAGCATGGCGTCGAGCTCGTCGCGCGAGAACGCCGTGCCCTCGGCTGTGCCCTGGATCTCGACCAGGCGCCCCGACCCGGTGAACACAAGGTTCAGATCGACGTCGCAGTCGAAGTCCTCGCCGTAGTCGAGGTCGGCCACGGCCGCGCCGTCGCGCAGACCGACCGCCACCCCCGCGATCTGGTCGACAAGCGGCCACTCGGGGAGCAGACCCTGCTCGTACATCCTCACCAGCGCGATGGTCAGCGCGGTCCAGGCGCCGGAAATCGAGCTGGTCCGCGTCGAGCCGTCGGCCTGGAGGACGTCGCAGTCGGCCGTCAAGGTGCGCTCGCCGAGCAGGTCGCGGCGCACCGCGGCGCGGAGCGCTCGCCCGATGAGCCGCTGGATCTCCTGCGATCGGCCCGACGGCTTGCCCTTCTTGACCTCGCGGTCCGAGCGGGTGTCGGTGGCCCGGGGCAGCATGGCGTACTCGGCGGTCACCCAGCCCTCGCCCGAGCCGCGCAGGAACGGCGCCGTCTTGTCGCCGAGGCTGACGTTGCACAGCACCACGGTTCCGCCGGCACGCCACAGCACGCTGCCCTCGGGGTAGCGAATGAAGTCGGGCTCGATGGTGATGGGGCGAACCTCGTGGGACTGGCGGCCGTCGGGGCGCATGGCGGGCTCCTTTCCGGGTCGAAAAGCTTAGCATCGCCGGTGAGGGGTGAGGGGTGAGGGGTGAGGGGTGAGGGGTGAGGG
>CAZXMW010000022.1:0-54574 GCA_964641415.1 uncultured Thermoanaerobaculia bacterium
GGCAAGGACGTGGAAGGAGGCGCTGAATCAGTTTGCCGTGTTGTTCGAGGATCGACTGAATGCCGGGCGCTGACCGCCGGCGTCACACCACATGATCAACGGCACTGACCCCGCCCTTACACAGTTCGCCGGACACGGCCCTCGCCGAACCCGCCGCAATACTCAGGAATCGAGCGAAGTCCTTGTCGGACGCTCTCCCGCAGCCTTCAGCAATGTTGGATGTGATCGACGAAGCCGACTTTCGAAGGTGCGACGTCAACCCGAACCTCTCTTCGGCCGGAAAGCTCCTCGTATGCCGATACACCTCCAGGACAAATGTGTGCGCCTTCGCCCAGACTTTGAGGCTCCGAAAATCTTTCAAGCAACACTCCCGCTGACGTCAAGATCGAGCTTGTACCGTACGGCTAGCCGGCGTCGAGGCTAAAAGCTAAAAGCTAAAAGCTAAAAGCTAAAAGCTAACAGCTAATAGCTATTAGCTAACAGCTAAAACCTAAACCCCATCCCCGAACAACCCCGGCTGGTCGTCGTCCTCCCTGTCCTGGTCGGCCGTGGCGGCCTCGGGCAGCGGCATGTCGCCGCGCTTCGTCTTCTTGATCCTGGCGACGGGCTTGGGCGCGAGGCGGCGGCCGAGGGCCGAGACCCCCTTGAACTCGAGCTCGGCGAGGTCGAAGTCGGCCTCGTGGACGCGCTGGCGCTTGGCGGGCACGAAGTCCATGTGAACCAGGTCGTCGGACGAGCCCTCCAGCAGCAGGTCGATGCGGCCCTTGAGGTCCTTGATCAGCTGGTACTCGCGGTCCTTGATGAAGGCTCGGATGTGGACCTTCTTGCCCCAGGCGAAGCGGTCGGAGTTGCGGTAGACGACGGTGAAGACCCGGCCCTCCTCGGGGTCCAGGACACCGGCCCAGATCACCGGATCGGGGATCAGGATCTTCTCCTCGGGGGCGACGACCCGGTAGCTGCCGTTGCGTGAAATCAGCAGAATCCTGTCGTACTCCGAGAGCGAGAGCTGGAAGCGGTCGGCCTTGACCGCGGTGCCGAAGAAGCCGGTGTCGGGGTCGTAGGCCACCCGCAGGTTCTGGCGGGCGACGGCGCGCACGTCGACCGACTCGAAGGTGGTGATCTCGGAGCGCCGGGGCCAGCGGTCGCCGTAGCGGGCGATGATGTCCTCGAGCCACTCGATGGTGGTCTCGGTGAGTCTGTGCAGCTTGGCGCGCGCCGCCTTGATGGCCTTGACCGTGGCCGCGATGTCGAGCCGGTTGCGGTCGATGTCGTACTGGGAGATGCGGCGGATGGGGATCTTGAGCAGGCGTTCGATGTCGTCGTCGGTGACGTCGCGCTCGAGCTCCGAGGTGAAGGGCTCGAGACCGGCGCGGACCTCGGCGACGACCTGCTCGGCGGTGGTCGCCTGCTCGATCCGCTTGTAGATCCGGTTTTCGATGAAGATCCGCTCCAGGTCGAGCCAGTGCTTCTTGTCCGCGAGCCGGCCCAGCTCGAGCTCGAGCTCGGCCCGGATGATGCCCCGCAGCCGGTCTGTGAGGAAGCACAGGACCTCGGAGACGCCGATCTCGACCGGCCGCCGGTCCTTGATCATCACCATGTTGCAGGTGATGGAGACCTCGCAGTCGGTGTAAGCATAGAGCTGCGGGATGACCTCGTCGGCGTAGATTCCGCGGGGCAGACCGACCTCGATCTCGACCTGGTCGGTGGTGAAGTCGTCGATGGAGCTGATCTTGAGCTTGCCCTTCTGCGACGCCAGCTCCATCGAGGCGATGAGACCTTCAGTGGTCGTGGTGGGTGGAATCTCGCGGATGACGATGGTCTTGGGGTCCTTGCTCTCGATTCGGGCCCGCACCCGGACCTTGCCGAGGCCGTCGTCGACCTCGCTGACGTCGAGCAGGCCGCCGGTGGCAAAGTCGGGGACCAGCTCCATCGGCTGGTTGCGCAGGATCTTGATCTGGGCTTCGAGGAGCTCCGAGAAGTTGTGGGGCAGGATGCGGGTCGACATGCCGACCGCGATGCCCTCGGCGCCGAGCAGCAGCAGCACCGGCAGCTTGGCGGGCAGCGCCACCGGCTCGGTGTTGCGGCCGTCGTAGGACGGGCGGACCTCGGTCAGGGCCGTGTTGAACAGGGTCTCGCGGGCGAGGTCGGTGAGGCGGCACTCGATGTAGCGGGGCGCGGCGGCGGCGTGGCCGGTGACGGGGTTGCCGAAGTTGCCCTGGCGCTCGATGAAGTAGTCCTTGTTGGCGAGCACGACCAGAGCGTCGCCGATGGAGGCGTCGCCGTGGGGGTGGAGCTTCATGGTGTCGCCGATGACGTTGGCCACCTTGTGGAACTTGCCGTCGTCCATCCTGTCGAGGGTGGCGAGGATTCGGCGCTGCACGGGCTTGAGGCCGTCGGCGAGGCCGGGGATCGCACGGTCCACGATCACGTAGCTCGCGTACTCGATGAAGTTCTGGCTCATTAGAGAGTTGACGCGCGTCATGATGCTCCTGTCTCCGATTTGCGACCTTGGTTTTTCCCGGGCTTGGCCCAGGAAAAACCAAGGTCGCAAATCGGAGAAGTCATTTATGCAATATCTGCGATCAGATGTTCAACGATGAACTGCTTGCGCGCCGGGGTGTTCTTGCCCATGAAGAAGTCGAGGGCGGCCTTGACGTCGCCCATGGGGCCCAGGGTCACCCGGCGCAGGTGGTCGTCGTCGGAGATGAACTGCTTGAACTCCTTCGGACTGATCTCGCCGAGCCCCTTGAAGCGGGTGATCTCGGGGCCGCGGAGCCGCCCGGCGGCGGCGTCCCGCTCTTCTTCGGAGTAGCAGTACACGGTCTCCGACTTGGTGCGGACCCGGAAGATCGGGGTGTCCAGGATGAAGACGTGGCCCGTGGACACCAGCTCCTCGAAGAAGCGCAGGAAGTAGGTGAGCAGGAGGTTGCGGATGTGCATGCCGTCGACGTCGGCGTCGGTTGCGATGACCACCCGGTTGTATCGCAACCCGTCGAGGTCGTCCTCGATGCCGAGGGCGCGCATGATGTTGTACAGCTCCTCGTTCCTGTACACCGCCTCGCGGCCGAGGCCGTGGGTGTTGAGCGGCTTGCCCTTGAGGCAGTAGATGGCCTGGGTCTGGACGTCGCGGGCCTGGATCATGGCGCCGCCCGCCGAGTCGCCCTCGGTGAGGAAGATGGTGGTTTCCTCGCGCCGTTTGCCCTTGTCGTCACTCAGGTGGACCTTGCAGTCGATGAGCTTCGGGATCCGGATGGCGACCCTCTTGGCCCGTTCCCGCGCCTCCTTTTTGATCGCCGACAGCTCCTTGCGGACGCGCTGGTTGTTCTTGACCTTCTCAAGCAGCCGGTCGGCGTCCTGCTTGTTCCTGTGCAGCCAGAGGATGACCTGCTCCTTGACCGCGTTGACCACCCACGAGCGGACCTCGGTGGACCCGAGCTTGTTCTTGGTCTGGGACTCGAAGACCGGATCCTGAACCTTGACCGCGATCGCCCCGATCAGGCCGTCACGCACGTCCTCCCCGGCGAAGCCGTTCTTGGCGAACTCGTTGACGCCTTTGAGAATGCCTTCGCGGAAGGCGCTCTGATGGGTGCCGCCGTCGTTGGTGTACTGGCCGTTGACGAAGCTGAAGTAGTTCTCGCCGTAGGCGTGGGTGTGGGTGAAGGCGAACTCGAGCCGGTCGAGCCGGCAGTGCACGGGCTCATACAGCGCCGGCTCGCCGCCGAGCTCGTAGGCGAGCAGGTCGGCGAGGCCGTTCGACGAGGCGAACGTGCGGCCGTTGTACTCCAGGGCCAGCCCGCTGTTGAGGAAGGCGTAGTAGCGCAGCCGGTGCTCGAGGTACTCCTCGCGCCATTCGAGGTCGCCGAAGATCTCGGGGTCGGGCACGAAGCGGATCATGGTGCCCGGCTTCTCCTTGGCCTCCTTGCCGCCGGTCTCGGTCTTCTTCCTGCCGCGCTCGAAGGTCGCCCGCTTGAACTTGCCGTCGCGGAAGCTCGCGACCTCGAAGCTCGACGACAGGGCGTTGACCGCCTTGTTGCCGACGCCGTTGAGACCCACCGAGAACTGGAAGACGTCGTCGTTGTACTTGCCGCCGGTGTTGATCTTCGACACGCAGTCGACGACCTTGCCGAGCGGAATGCCGCGGCCGAAGTCGCGCACCGTCACCTCGGATCCGTCGCGCGTGATCACGACCCGCTTGCCGTGGCCCATGATGAACTCGTCGACCGAGTTGTCGATGACCTCCTTGAGCATGACGTAGATGCCGTCGGCCGGGTTGGAGCCGTCGCCGATCCGGCCGATGTACATGCCCGTGCGCAGCCGGATATGCTCCAGGGCATCGAGGGTCTGGATCGCCTTCTCGTCGTACGCCACCTTTTTTCGCGCCATGATCGCCTTGATTACACCCCTTTCCCGTCGGGTAGAATACCACTGCTTCCGCGGCCCGAAGCGTCGGCAGGGCGAGAGAACCACCGACCGACCGATGACGTACCAACACCTTGAGGAGGATCTGTCAATGAGGACCAGCCGCGTGCTTCGCCTGACGTTTGCGTGTCTCGCCGTCGTCGTCGCCGTCGTCGCCGTGCCTGCCGACCGGGCCGACGCCAAGACCCGGGTTGAAAATCTCGATCAGCTGCCGCGCTTCGCCTACCCGGTGGAGGGCTCGGTGGCTGACCTGGTGACCTCGGACGATGCCTTCGCCGAGTTCGCCGGCGCCGTTCGTTCCGACATCGAAGGAGTGCTCGCCGAGTACGAGATCGGCGACGCCGCCACCCTGCAGGGCTACTTCAACGTGCTCGCCCGTCTCGACCTGATGGCCGGGGACCACGAGTCGGCGCTCGCTCGGCTCGACCGGGTCCGCGAGCTCGAGGACAAGGAGGCGGGCAAGCTGATGAACGGCCTGTTCGCCCGTGCGTGGGTCGGCGCCCATGCCGATGTCGATCCGGCGACCGACTTCGAGGCCTTTGCCGACGCCTTCGAGACCCGGCTCGAGCAGGCCGCGTCGGCACTTCCCTGGGACGTCGTCCAGCACGCCGTCAAGGAGGCCAAGGGCCGCGCCGAGATCATTTCCGAAAACATGATTCTCGGACTCGCCAAGAGCCAGGTCGACCCGGCGGTGGCGGCGAGCGGCGAGATCAGCTCGGACCTGGCGCCCACGGTGGTCGGGCTGCGCTACGCCCTGACCACGACGGTGCCGCTCAATCGCGAGGTCGTCGACGTCTACAGCCGGGTCATCGCCGCCAACAGAAAAGACAAGCCCAACATCTGGCTGACTCGGGAGTACACGCTCGGCAAAGACGAGGGAACGGCGCCGATCACGGTCGCGATCTGGGACTCGGGGACCGACGTCTCGCTGTTCGAAGGCCGGTTGTGGACCAACCCCAGCGAGATCGCCGATGGTGAGGACCGGGACAGCAACGGTTACATCGATGATGTTCACGGCATCGCGTACGACATGGACGGCAACAAGTCCCCCTTCCTGCTCCAGCCGTTGGGCGACATGAAAGGCCGCCTCGACAACGCCATGGCCCATGTCAAGGGCTTCATGGATCTGACCTCGTCGGTCGACAGCGACGACGCGTCAAGGCTCAAGCGGCATCTCGCCGGTCTCGAGCCGGACCAGGTCAACGACTTCATCGAGGAGCTGAGCTTCGCCACGCTCCACATGCACGGAACCCACGTCGCCGGAATCGCGGTCGAGGGCAATCCCTTCGCCCGCCTCATGGTGGCCCGGCTCAGCTTCGACTACCACAACCCGCCGAAGCCGCTGACGGTCGACATCGCCAAGAAGATCGCCGCCTCGTACGCCTCCACGATCCGGTACTTTCGGCGCCACGGGGTCCGCGTCGTCAACATGAGCTGGGGCTGGTCGCTCAAGGAGATCGAGTCCATGCTCGAGGCCAACGGCGTCGGTGATTCGCCCGAACAGAGGGCCGAGCTGACCCGCGAGATCTTCGGCATCATGTCCGATGCCCTGTTGCGGGCGATGCGCGACGCTCAGAACACCCTGTTCGTGACGTCGGCGGGGAACTCGGACAACGACGTCGAGTTCGACAAGATGATCCCGTCGAGCTACGAGCTGCCGAACCTGCTCGTCGTCGGCGCCGTCGACCAGGCCGGCGACCCGACCTCGTTCACCAGCCAGGGCCGCACCGTGCGGCTGTACGCCAACGGGTTCGAGGTCGAAAGCTCCGTGCCCGGCGGTGAGAGCATGGCGGCCTCGGGGACCTCCATGTCGTCGCCCGCGGTGGTCAACCTGGCCGCCAAGATCCTCGCCGTCGAGCCGCTGATGACGCCGCAGGCCGTGATCGAGCTCATCCTTAAGGGTGCGACTTCGCGTGACGACGACGAGAGCTTCCTGCTGCTCGATCCGAAGGCGACCATGCAGCTGCTCGAGTCGAAACGCGCGAAGAAAACGGTCAAGCGGCAGCTGCAGCCCGATCCGGCCAGGGCCTACGTCGACTGATGACAGCCGGACGGTGGTGACCCGGATCGGTCCGGAGGCGGCCGGAGCTGTCCGTGGTCCGGGTCACCACCCTCGAAACGGCCGCCAGACGCCGGTGATCCGGGTTCCGCTGGCGACGTGGTAGCGCTCGAAGCAGGCGGCGGCGAGACAGCTGTGGTTGGGTAGAATGCGGAGTCGGGTTCCGGGTCGGAGAGCGGCGACGCCGGGGCCTTCGACGACACCGTGCTCCTGGGACAGCGAGGTCAGCTTGATCCCGGGCAGTGGGCGCTGGTCCTCGGTCGCGACGATCCGGCCGAAGCCGCAGTCGGGCTCGACATGGGTCGGGCCGGGGTCCTTGGACAGCGCCAGGGCGCCGGCGTCGATCACGGCGCGGTGCTGCTCGGAAAAGGCGCTGACGACGGTGGTGAGCACCGAAAAGGCGATGTCCTCGAGACGACAGCTGCCGATGGCGGCCTGGAAGGCGTCGAAGAAGAGGTAGTTGCCGGGTCGGATCTCGTCGATGCCCTCGAGCTCCTCTGCCGCGGCCATGGTCGGGGTAGCGCCGATGCTGACCTCGGGCACCTCGATCCCCTCGTCGGCGAGGCGATCGACGAAGGCTCGGGTGACGGCAACCTCGTCCCGAGCGGCGGCGGCCGCCTGGTCTCGGTTGGTGGCTCGGTACGACTGTCCGGCGTGGGTGAGCACGCCGCAAAAGTCGATGTCCGGAGACCGTGCGAGCCGTCCGGCGAGCGCCGGCGCGTGGTCGCTCGTCGGGTCGACGCCGGCGCGGTGCAGGCCGCAGTCGAGCTTGAGCCAGACGAGCACGGAGAGGCCGGATCTGCGGGCGACCGCCTCGACAGCGTGAACGGTCGCGATGTGGTCGACGAGCACCGCAAGCCGGTCGAGCCGGGTGCTGAGCTCGACGACCTCGTCGAGCCGCTGCGGCGCCACCGGCACGGCGTAGGTGATGTCGGTGAAGCCGGCGTCGGCGAAGCCCCGGGCCTCGGCCAGAGTCGACACCGTGATCCCGCCGAAATGACCGCGGACCTGGATCCGCGCCGCCTCGACGCACTTGTGGGTCTTGACGTGGGGCCGGAGCTTCACCCCGAGCCGATGCGCCCGCTCGGCCATCGCCGCGGCGTTGGCCTCGAGCCGATCGAGCTCCACCAGCGCACACGGGGTTTGCAGGTCGTCGAGTCGCATGGGGACAGGATAGCGGAGTCGTGGTTTCAAAAGGCGCGATCGGAGCGGTGCACGCGTCGGAGCCGGGCACCGGCCCGGCCCTCGATGGTGGTGGCGCCCGGCTCCGGCTCCGGGTCAGGGTTCGGTCAGCCGGGGTAGCGGGCGCGGAGCTCACGCCGCATGAGCTTGTTCGACGCGGTGCGGGGGAGGGAGACGACCACCACGAGGTCGTGGATCCTGAACAGCGGGTTGAGCTCTCGGGCGACCCGTCGGCGCAGGTCGATGAGCAGCCGGTCGCGGTCGACGTCGGCGGCGAGCGTCGCGAAGACGACCAGCGCCTCGGCGCCCTCGTCGCCGGGTTGGACCGCCACCGCGGCGGACTCGGCGACCGCCGGGTGCCGGTCGACCACCCGCTCGAGCTCGAGCGACGAGACCTTGATGCCGCCGAGGTTCATGGTGTCGTCGGCCCGGCCCTGGGCGCGGAGGAAGCCGCCCGGCAGGCGGGCCAGACGGTCGCCGTGCCGCCGCAGGACCTGTCCGTCGGGACCGGCCGGACAGCCCGCGTGGTAGACCTCGTCGTGGTCGCGGTTGAGCAGGGTCTGGGACAGCCCGATGGAGGGAGGGACCAGGAACACCTCGCCCTCGCCGCCGTCGGCGACCGGAGAACCGTCGTCGTCGAGGATGACCGGATCGAGGCCGAGCGCCGGCGTCGTGAAGGTCGACGGTGATGCCGGCTGGACCACGGTACCGGTGACGTAGCCGCCGCCGATCTCGGTGCCGCCGCAGTACTCGATGACCGGCGCACGATGACCGGTCAGGCTCGTCAGCCACAGGAAGTCCCGACGATTGGAGGGCTCGCCGGTCGAGCTGAAGGTCTCGATCCGGGACCAGTCGGCCTTGTCGCAGGCGTCCGACGAGCGCCATGCCCGCACCAGCGAGGGCACCACGCCGAGCATGGTGACCCGGGCCTGCTCGACGAAGCGGGCGAAGTCCGGCCCCGAAGGCAGGCCCTCGTACAGGGCGATGCAGGCGCGGTTGAGCAGGGCGGCGTAGATCAGCCACGGTCCCATCATCCAGCCGATGTTGGTCGGCCAGCAGACGACGCTCCCGGGACTGATGTCCTGGTGGAAGCGGCCGTCCATGGCGCATTTGATCGGGGTCAGGTGGGTCCACGGGATCGCCTTGGGGTCGCCGGTCGTACCCGAGGAGAACAGGACGTTGGTCAGGTCGTCGGGCGCGGCGGACACCGGGTCGAAGGCCTCGTTGTCGCTCAGCAGGTCGGACCACAGGAGGTCGCCCGGCCGCAGCTCGGGGCTCGCCGCCGGGTCGGACGGAATGACCACCGCCCGGGGTGCGCCGGCGGTGCGCACCTTGTCGTGGAGCTCGATGGTGCGGCCGCCCCGGTCGAAGCGGTCGACGGTGACGATGCCGTCGGCGCCGGCGATCTCGCACCGGCGCGCCAGCTCCCGGGGCGCGAAGCTGTCGGCGATGGAGACCACCGCGCAGCCGGCCCGGACCGCGCCCAGGTAGGCGGCGACGCACTCCAGGTTCATCGGCATGTAGAGGGCGATCCGCGAGCCCGGGGCGAAGCCGTGCTCGGCGAGCCCGCCCGCGACCCGGTTGACCAGCGCCTCGAGCTCGCCGTAGGTCGTGTACGAGTCGCGTTCGTCACCGTCGCGGCCCTGAACCACGGCCAAGGTGCACGACGACGCCCCGAAACACGAGTCGACGATATTGAGCCGGGCGCCGGGCAGCCAGCGCGGTTCCGTGGGGCCCGTCGCGAGGTCGAGCGTGGCGTCGGGGGGGTGCGCGAAGACGACACCGAGCTCGTCGATGACGGTCCGCCAGAACCCGGCCCGATCAGCCACCGACCAGCGGTAGAGCTCGTCGTAGGACGCGAGGCCGAGCCCGGCCGCGAGCCTGCCCAGGTTCGAGGCTGCGATTCGGGCCTGTTCGGGCACCCAGGTCGGCAGCGGCCCCAGCGCCGGGTCCCGGGCCTCGCTGAGCTCGAGAAACCGCCGCCACTGCTCGTCGAAGCCGATCGACGGATTCCGCCGCAGCCGCTCCACGAAGCTCAGCCACTCGGCCGTCTGCCCGTCGATGTCCGGTGGTCGCATTGCGTCCGATCATAGCCGAGCTGCAGTGATGGGCCCTTGACGGTGATGTGGCTTCTCTTTCTTTTTTCCCTCCTTCTCCCTCTCCCCTGCACGACCGGTCGAAGTCTGTCGACGAGGACGGAGAAGGAGGGGAAAAAGAAGACGCGTCGCCTGCCGGAGCTCTCGAACGCTGCCTACCCGCGCTCGACGCGGACGACCTCGCCGGCGGGAAGCAGCTCGAGCAGGCGGTCGACGGCAGCGTCGGTGTCGGTCCTGGTTGCGGCCTCGACGGTGATCCAGACCTGGTGGTCGCCGCCCGACTCGTGGCGCGGATAGCTGCCGATCTTGACCGTCGGGAAGGCGTCGTCGACGTCGCTCAGGATGCTCGCCACCGAGCTCTCGTCCGAACTCAGGTAGAGGTTTGCGCCGGCATGGTGCTTGCCCTTGAGGACCTGGCGCAGGGCGACGATCTTGGCCGCGAACAGGCGCGGGATGCCCGGCAGCAGATAGACGTTGCGGCACACCACCAGCGGCATGTTGCCGTCGGACGAGTAGAGCAGCTTCGAGCCCTCGGGCACGTCGGCCATTCGAAGGGCCCCTTCGGTGAACCGGTCGCCCCACCAATAACGGATCATCCGCTCGAGCTCCGGGTTGCGCTCGGTGCTCACGGCGAAGGCGCGGGCCACCGCCGTCACCGTGCGGTCGTCGTGGGTCGGGCCGACACCGCCCGAGGTGATGACCGCGTCGTAGCGCTCGGCGCAGAACCGGACCTCGTCGGCGATCTCGTTCTCGTCGTCGCCCATGGTCACGATGCGCTTCAGGTCTACCCCGAGGTCGCGCATGAGCTCGATGATGCATGTGGTGTTGGTGTCGCGCACCTTGCCCGACAGGATTTCGTCACCGATGATCAAAGCCGCTGCCGTCGTCACCGGCACAGCATAGGTCGGCATCCTCGTGGCGGCAAGAGCAACCGCGAGGACTCGCCGGGCGTTGGTCGAAGCTGACAGCTTTTTCCCACCGGATCCGCTCGCGGCCGCGGTGGCGGGGGATCAGAAGATCTCGGCGCCGAACAGCCGGCCGTGGAAAACCACCAGCGCCACGTAGACCACGACCCCGATGACGAACATCGGGAACGAGATCTCGTCGGCGCGGAAGCCGGTTCGGCCGCGGGCGATGGCGACGAAGGGGATCACCGAGGTCTGGCGGAGAAAAACGGCAAAGCCCTCGTCCCGACTCTTCTTGAGCCGCGCGTCCATGTGGAAGGGACCGACCAGTCCGACAACCACGAAGGCGCCGAAGAAGGCGACGTCGCCGAGGGCGCCGTTGGCCGCGAGATGGGCGAGGCCGAACAGGGCGAGACCCATGTTCATGGGATGGCGGGTGATGCGCAGGATGCCGCGCGGCTCGAGACTGCCGGGGATCATGCTCGCAGGGCTCGGGTTGGCGAGCATGAGCACTAGGAGCTGGATCGCGATCAGCATCAGAACCAGGGCGATGCCGCGCTCGACCCACGGCCCGAGCTGCCACAGCACCGGGCCCAGGTGCCGGTTGCTCCACCACATGACCGCCGCCGGTCCCAGGGTCAGGAACGACACCAGCGAGTACAGGCCGCGGAACGGCCACTCGCCGAGCGTGTCGACCAGGCTTTGGCGGATCGCGCCGTGGGACAGCCCGAGATGGGTCACGACGAACAGCGCCGAGAACACGAAGATGAGGGTCAGGATCATGGTGCCCGCAGTATAGCGGGACGGACCTCAGGGCGAGAAGCCTGAAGCGCAGAGATGGCGGATGGATTTCGGAGGGTCGTTTGAGGCCGTTTGTTGGTCGGTTCGCGGGTTCATCCTGGTGGTCGAAGCCAAGATCCTGCCGCGAAATCGGGCGGGGGAAAGCCGAGAGGCGCCGCTCATTTCTCTGCGCTGCAGGTTCCTAGAACAAGCTCACCTCGTCGTCGGGCGGCAGGTGGCCGAGCATGATCATCTTGCGCTTGAATGCCTGTTCTCGGCGCACCGCGAGTTCGGCGCGTTCGCTGCGCAGCTCGGCGAGCTCGCTGTCGATCAAACGGCGCTCGTCGTCCGAGCCGGCCTCGGCGAGGCGGTTGCGGAGCTCGACCGCCTTCTCGTGCAGCCTTCGCATGGCGCCGAGGATGGCCTTCTCCTCGTTGCTGATGTAGATCTTGGGCGAGCACGAGGCCGCCTCTTCGTCGATCGGGTGGGAGCCGATCACGGGCAGGTCCGACGGAGTGTTCTTGCTCATACGTGAAGTGTAACGCCGCTGCGTCCGCGTCCGTTCCCGCCGCTGCCCCTTCCGTTGCCCACTTTCGTTTCAGCTGAGACCTGGGTGGGGTCGCCGTGCCGACATCGTTGACAAGTTCGTTCTTCGAGAACAGCCCGAATCCTCGGCAGCGGTAACGGGCTCGGGCTTGAACGGCCCGCTCTCAGGTGAGGTGGGCGCGGATGGCCCCTTCCCCTGCTACTCTTCGCGGGTGACAGCGACCGACCCCATCGCCTCCGGAGTGGACTTCCGGCGCCACGGGGTGGCGGTCGAGCCGGGAGTCCAGCTCTCGATCCTCGAGTGGCGGCCCGGCACCGGCGCCGGACCGCTGGTCTTCGTCGCCGGCTGGGTGTCGGTGCTCGAGGGCTGGCGGCCGCTGCTCGAGGTGCTCGTGCAGCACCGCCCGGTGATCTACGTCGAGACCCGGGAGAAGAGCTCGGCGGAGATCGAGCCGCGCCTGCTCCGGCCGTCGAGCTTTGCCATCCCGCGCCTCGGCGAGGACCTGATCGCGGTCTGCGACGCCCTCGACATCGATCCCGCCCGCCGGGTTTTCTTCGCCAGCTCGATGGGCGCCAACGCGGTGCTCGAGGCCATGAAGGGCGGCGGTTGTCCGGCCCGCGGCGCTTTTCTCATCGGGCCCAACGCGGAGTTCCGCTACCCGTGGTGGGGCCACGGCCTGGTTCTCTTCCCGGCATCGCTGTACCGCGCGGTCCGGCCCTTCCTGGAGTGGTACCTGCGCCGCTTTCGGGTCAACGCCGACGACGACCCGGAGCAGATGACGCGCTATCGGCGCACTCTCCGGGCGGCCCACCCGCATCGGCTCAAGCAGTCGGCCCGTGCCGTCATCGGCTACTCGCTGCTGCCTGGTCTCGACACGGTTCGCGTCCCGGTGGCGGTCGCCTACGCCGCTTCGGACACCCTCCATGAGGGCGCCGAGGTCGCGCGGATCGTCGGTGCGCTGCCGCACGGCGTGGCGGTGGAGTGCCCGACCAACAGCTACATGCACTCGGCGGCGGTGGCTGACGACCTGAGCCGCTTCGAGGCGACGCTGTAGAATCGCCCGATGAAGGCTCTCCCCCGTGCCGTGGCCTCGATGCTGTCGCTGATCCCGGCGGTCGTGCCGGTCGGAGCACAGCCCCTCGCCCCCGGCGCGCTGGTTGACGGCGCCGTGGCGCTCGGCGCGACCGACTGCGCCGACGGCGTGGTGCTCGACGACGGCACCCTGGAGACCGGCTACGGTTGGGTACCGTCAGCGATCGACGGCCGCTACATCCAGCGTTTCGATGTCGCCGACTTCCGATCGCGCAAGATCGAGGAGGTCTGCATCTGCTGGACCCGGACCCGGCTCGACGACGCCGTCGATTTCACTGTCGAGCTCTACCGCGACCGCGCCGGCCGGCCCGCGCTGTTCCCGGAGGCGTCGCTGGCGGCGACCGCGACCGCGGTGCCGGTCTTCCCTGACGGTGGCTTCGTGTCGATCGACGTCTCCGGCGTCGACATGCGGGCGGTGACCGACGTCTTCTACCTCGGCGTTCGCTGGAACCCGTCCGAGGAGGACTTCTTCTTCGTCTGTGCCGACCACAGCGACGGCACGCCGGTGGTCGACGGCTGGTTCATCGACGACCGGGCAGACGACTGGACCAGCGTACTCGAGACCGCCGACCCGATCTTCAACGACCACCGGGCGATGATGGTCCGGGCGCGAGCGGCCGAGGGCCTGTTCCCGCTCGTGCCGACCATGGGACCGGTCGGGATCACGATCCTGGTCGTCGCCCTCGGAGTCGTCGGGGCGCTCGCGCTGCGCCGCCGAGACCGCTGACGTGGCTCGCCTGCCGTTCTGGCTCAAGGTTGGACTGCTCGCCGTTCCGGGTCTGCTGTTGCTCGCGGCGCTGGTCTTCGTTGCCGTCGGGTGGTACATCTCCGGTCAGATGCGGCCGTCGGGCGGCGCGCTCGCGCCGACCATGGCGGCCTACGACGTCCGGCACATCGATCTCGAGATCAGGATCGACCCGGACAAGAAACACCTGTACGGACGGACCACCACCACCGTCGAGGCGCGCGACACCGTGCACCGGTTCGAGATCCACCTCGACGACCGCCTGACGGTGGCCGACATGTCGGTCGACCGGTCGCCGGTGATCTTCCGGCACGACGCCGGAGTCATCGGCGCCGATCTTCCGGCCCCGTGGCCGCCGGGCTCGCGACACCGGGTCGAGATCGGCTACTGGGGCCGCCCCAAGACGGCGCTCAGGCCGCCGTGGATCGATGGTTTCGTGTGGTCCGAGACGGCACACGGGCAGCCCTGGATCGGGGTCACCAGCCAAGGCGACGGGGCCGACAACTGGTGGCCGTGCAAGGACCACCCGTCGGACGAGCCGGACGAGGGCATGGACATCGCCCTGACCGTGCCCGGCGGACTGGTCGGTCTCGCCAACGGCCGGCCGCTCGGCTCGACCCGCAACGCCGACGGCACGGAGACCTCGAGGTGGCGGGTCGGCGCACCGATCAACAACTACGCGGTGTCGATCAATGTCGGACCCTACGTTCCGGTCGAGGCGGCCTACCACGGAGTCGACGGGACCCTCGCCGAAACGGTGGTTTTCTGGGCGCTTCCCGAGGCGGTGGACGAAGCGCGGGTGCTCGTGCAGAAGGCGCCGGCCATGATCGAGTCGCTCGCCCGTCGCTTCGGCGAGTACCCGTTCCTCGGCGACAAGTTGTGGCTCGTCCACGCGCCCTTTCTCGGCATGGAGCACCAGACGCTGGTCGCCTACGGCGGCGACTTCACGGACGGCCCCTTCGGCTTCGACGCCCTGCTGCTCCACGAGCTCGCCCACGAGTGGTGGGGCAACAAGGTCACCGCAGCGGACTGGGGCGACGTCTGGCTGCACGAGGGTTTCGCGAGCTACTCGGAGGCGCTCTACGCCCTCGACACTGCCGGCGAGCGGCGCTACCTCGAGGTCATGCACCACCTCAGAGACAAAATGACCAACCGCATTCCGGTCGTCCAGGGTGTCGATCTGACCGCGCATCAGGCATTGACCCCCGACGTCTACGGCAAGGGCGCCTGGGTGCTCCACATGCTGCGCCTGATGCTCGGCGAGGAGAGGATTGCGGAGATTCTCTGGCTCTTCGCCGACGGCGACCATCCGGGCGCCTGCAGCCTGGTCACCACGCGCGACTTCACCGATCTGGTCGAGCAGGTCGCCGGCGAGGACCTCGACTGGTTCTGGCAGCGGTATCTGTTCAACGCCGCGCTGCCGTCGTGGCGGCTGCGCCGGACCGTCGGCGCCGACGCCGACGTGGTGATGATCGAATGGTCCGACGCCGCCTTCGAGATGCCGCTGCCGGTTGCTGTCGACGGCGACAGGCGGCGGGTCGACATGTCCGGCGGCTCGGCAGAGCTGCGCGTTGCCGCCGGGGCCGAGGTCGTGGTCGACCCCGGCGGCGAGGTACTGGCCGAGGGCCGGCGTCGCTGACCGCGGCCCGGTCGGGGCAGGGGCGTCCACCGCCACGCTCGCCGGGGCACACGCTCGATGCGGGGAGATCTCGTAGAATCGTCCGGTGCGCCGCCGGGCTGCGAGCAGCTCGCCGTGGGGGACGATGAGGACCATGAATCGACTCTGGACGTCGGCCGCCGGCCTCGCCTCCAGGCTTCGATCCCTGATTGCGACCCGTTTCGACCTGGTCGAGGTCAAGATCCTGAGTGCCGGTCTGCTGCTGGCAGGGCTGCTCGGCCTGGGTCTCGTCGCGGCCGTCGTCTTCGCGGGTCCGCAGCTCTACAAGACCCTGACCTCGACCGCGGTGCTCCACCTGATGGGCGGACGGGCGCTCGGGGTTGCGACCTGCCTGTCCGCCGGTCTCCCGATCTGGTTCACGATCGCCTACAACTTCTATCTCGAAGTGATGATCGTTCTCGTCGCATACGGCGTCGTGGTGCTCATCATGCGCAACCTGGTCGAGCCCACGCTGCTGCGGGGGGCGGTTCGCCAGGCGGAGCTCAGCGCCCAGCGGCAGCGGACCGCAATCAAACGCTTCGGCGCCGTCGGCCTGTTCGTGTTCGTCATGTTCCCCTTCATGATGACCGGTCCGGTGATCGGCGCGATCATCGGCTACCTCCTCCACTACCGGCCGATCAGCAACCTCTCGATCGTGTTCAGCGGCACCCTGACCGCGATCGTCCTATACTCCCTGGTCGGAACCAACCTGCTCGTGCTGCTGGGACGGTGGGTCGATCTCGAGGCTTTGCGGACCTGGGGCGGCATTGCGGTCGGGATGCTGATTCTCGTGTTCGTGGTCTATCACGTCGGAACCATCAAGCGCCTGCTCGACGACGGCGACGGCGACGACTGAACCCGAACGCAACCGGTCGGCGGTGAGCACGGCGGAGCATGACCGGTACGAGCCGGGCGCGGGCCCGCCGGCGATGCGGTCATGCCGCGGTCGACGGGCAGCACGACGCCGGTGGTGAAGCTGCTCTCGTCGGTCGCGAAAAGAACCGCCGCCGCCATGACTCGCGCTGTTGCTTGTCCGACAGCAGTCGCTGAGGTCTGCGATTGCGCGGTGAGAGGAGGCTGTCAGGGCGACGTTTCGGCACAGACCTCGGTGACCGACATGACTGTCGCGTAGCTTGCCTGCATGGCCGCCAGGGCCGCGGCGTGCACCTGCGCGGCAGGCACCGGGGCGCCCTCGAAGCTCAGCTCGCGGGTCGCGCAGGCATCGTGGACCACCGTCACCTCGAAGCCGAGATCAGCCGCCGCGCGGACCGCCGCCTCGACGCACATGTGGGTCTGCATCCCGGCCACCACCAGCCTCGTCACCCCAAGCTCGCGCACGACGGCCTCGAGCCCTGTCTCACGGAACGAGTTCGCGTGGTGCTTGCCGATCACCGGCTCGCCCGGCTTCGGCAGAACGTCCCGGTGGATCCGGTACTGCGGTTCGATCCCCGTCGGGTCCGGCTCGTCGACGCCCTTCGGCAGGTGCTGCACGTGGATCACCGGCCGCCCGGCGGCCCTGAAGCAGCCGATCAGCTCGGCCGCCTTCGCGCTCGCCGCCTCCGGCGCCGCCAGCGGCATCATGCCGTCGGGGAAGTAGAAGGCCTGGATGTCGATGATGAGCAGCGCAGCGTCGCGCAGCCGGCCCTCGGCGCGGTCCGTGGGGCGGTCCGTCGCCGCGACCGCCCCGGGCAGCAGGACCAGAGCACAGCAACCGGCAATCATCGCCCGCAACCGGGAAGCTCCCATCTTGCCCTCCGACCCGACGAGTGTATCGCGCCGCGACGCCCTCTACAGCACGGCGGGATGACGGGCGGCCGCCCGCGGTGCGGCGACGGCGCCGCCGGTGGATGCGACAATGCCGGCCATGGTATCCGCCCGTGCCGCACGATCGGTCGTCGTCGCCGCGACCGTCATCGCGGGCAGCTCGCTGCTGGCCTTCGGAGGGTTCCTCCTGCTCGGGCCCGTGTGGTCCGTCGGGCTGAGCCGCTCCGTGACCGGAGCGTTGGCCGTCGACGCCGCTCTGAGCCTCGCCTTCTTCGTCCAGCACAGCGGCATGATCCGGAGGCCGTTCGAGAACCGAATGTCACGGATCGTCCCCGGTTACCTCCACCGCGCCCTCTACGCGGTGGCGTCCGGACTCGTGCTGTGGGCGGTGATGCTGCTCTGGCAGCCCGCCGGGCCGATCGTGGCCGGCGTCGGGCCGCCCATGCGGTGGCTGCTCCGGGCGCTGTTCGTCGTCGCGGCGGCCGGATTCCTGTGGGGGCTGCGGTCCCTCGACGCCCTCGACGGTTTCGGCGCTCGGCCGATCCGGGCCCACCTCAGGGGCGCCGCCCCGGCCGAGCCGGGGCTCGCCGTTCGCGGCCCCTACCGGTGGGTCCGCCACCCCCTGTACACGGCGGTCCTGGTCATGATCTGGGCGGCGCCCGACGTCACCGCCGACCGCCTCCTGTTCAACGTGATGTGGACCGTCTGGATCGTGGTCGCCGTCCGGCTCGAAGAGCGAGACCTGGTGGCCGAATTCGGCGACGGGTACCGGCGCTACCAGCGGCAGGTCCCGATGCTGCTGCCGACCCGCAGGCCGTCTGTTTCGCGAACCCAGCAGCCGCCGTCGAGGGCCGGCAGCGGCTGACGGCGACGCGTGCGGCCGTTGCTCGACAGGCGACCGCGCCGTTGAGGGTGTGAGATCCGCAGGGTCAAGATTCCAGCCGGGTCGGTTGACGACCGTGGTCATGTCGAGCGGAATCTCCCTGTCGCGTTCGTCCACCGAGTTGTCGCGTTGGACGATTGCGGATTTGGACTTCGGAACCGATAATAGTGAGGAATCAGCAGCCGCAGTCGCGAGCCGACGAGGCTCCGATTGGAGTTCGAAAATCGGTCAGGTCCCGGATGGCGGGGATCGCGGCCGCTACCCCGCGACCCGCGCCGTGGGATTTGGAGGAATCGACCATGAAGACCAGGATGCTTCGACCCGCAGTGGTGTGCTGTGCCGTCCTCGTCGTGGTGTGGACGCTGGCTCCGTCGATCGCGAACGCCGAAAGCTCCCATGGCGCGGCGGGTGTCACGCTCTCGGGAGCCGATGACCCTCAGCCGACGGGCACGCAGGCAGCGACCCCTCCGGAACGTCCGCTTGTCGCCGGTGAACCCGTCGAGGCGCCGCCCGGGCATCTCGGCGACGGTCTCGACGGCCCCGAGCAGGAACCGGCCGGTCCGTTCGCCACCCTGCCGGTCGTTTCCCGAGAGCTCGAGCGTTTGGTCGCGAGTGTTCCGGCGAACCAGCCGCTCCGGGTCATCGTGCAGCTGCGTCACATGCCGCACGATCGGGTCTCCGAGGACGTTCGCGCACGCCACGCCGCCGAACGAGCCGCCCTCGACGAGCAGGTCGGGGACGTCCTGGCGCAGTTCGCGGCCCGACGCGACCCGACGACGTCGACCGACGCGGACAACCTCCCGGAGCTGCTCGAGACCTACCCGCTCGAGCGCGAGGCCCTGAGGAGCTTGAACGAGCAGCTCGAGGCGCTCGACCTGGTGATCCTGAACGAGATCAAGGCGGCGCTCAGCGCTGAGCTCGAGCCCTTCGTCGCGAGGGTGATCGCGGAGATCGAAGGCCTCGGCGGCGAGGTCGAGTTCAGCACCATTGCGGGCAGCCTCGTCGTGGCCCGGGTGCCGGCCTCCCGGATCGCCGAGCTCGGGCGGCACCCGGACGTCCTTCGGGTGGTCGAGGACCAGGTTTTCGACAGCCACCTCACCACCATGGACGATGCGACCCTTGTCAACGCCAGCGGCGGGCTCTGGTCGAGCGGCTTCGACGGCGGCATTTTCGACCCGGCGATCATCGACACCGGCCTCGACCGGGCTCATCCGGCGATGGCGGACAGCACGTCGCCCGCGAGGACCAACTTCTACACCTGGTACCTGGTCGCCGCCAACGCTGACCCGACATTCAACGACGTCAACACAGAGGACGACCTCCAGGGCCACGGGACCCACGTCTCGGGGATCGTCGGCAGCTACGGTTCGTCCGGCTACACCAGCCATCTCGGGATGTCCAACGGAGTCGCCAAGCTGGTCACTCTGAAGGCCGGGTGGCGCAACACCTCCGGCAGCGGCCGCATGTACTGGTCGGACAGGCATGTCATCGCTGATCGGGCGCTGTACGACACCGGTCTGCTCCAACCCCCCGGCACCTTCAGCGACGACGTCGACGGGTTGAACCTGAGCTTCGGGGGCGAGACCTCCGACGACGACACCGATGACAGCCGGTTCTGGGACTCGGTGATCTCGAGCTACCCGGACCTGCCCATGACCATCTCGGCCGGCAACAGCGGTCCGAACAACACCCTCTTCAACAATCCCGCCATCTCCTACAACGCCATCACCGTCGCCAACGTCTGGGACCACGGGACGGCCGACCGGGATGACGACACCATCGCCTCGAGCAGCTCGGTGGGGCCCACGGCGAGCGGTCGCAGGAAGCCCGACATCGCGGCGCCCGGGTCGGATATCACGGCGCCGAACAACAACTGGGAAACCTCGTCCGACTTCATCCCGAAGAGTGGCACCAGCATGGCGGCGCCCTCGGTGCTGGGTATCATCATGGACCTCATGGACGCCGGCGTTCACGACGAGCTCGAGCTCAAGGCCCTGCTCATCAACACCGCCCAGAAGAACGAGCCGGGTCTCGACTTCGAAGGCGATGCCGACGGCTGGCACCCGCAGATCGGGTGGGGGTACATGAACGCGCAGGCGGCGTACTTCCACCGGGCCGACGTTGTCACCTCGTCGGTGACGCCGAGGGGCACCAGCGGCGACTACCGGCTCTTCAAGGGAACCATGCGGGACGAGGGCTCCGCCGGGGAAGGCCGCGACCGGGTCACCATGGTCTGGAACCGGCACGCCACCTACAACCCCGCAGCGCCTCCGACGACCTACTTCAGCCTGGCCGACCTCAACCTCCGGTTGTACCGGGAGAGCGACGAGCACCTCTACGACTCCGATACGACCGGATCGGACAACGTCCACCAGGTGCGGATCTCCGCGGGATCGGGGATGACCGACGTGATCGTCAAGGCCTACGCGTGGTCCACCACCTTCGCCCACGGAGGGTCGACGGAGAGCTTCGCCCTCGCCACCGAGGAGGGCTTCACCGAGGTCGACCTTCCCTCCTCGTTCTCGGCAGGCGCGATCTGGCCCTCGTCGGTGGAACCCGGCGAGGTCATCGACATCTCGGTGCGGATCGCCAACACGAGCGAGATCGCGAGCCACGACAACACCTTCGACCTCGACCTCCCCACCGGGTGGACGCGACTTTCGGGTTTGGAGGTCCAGAACGTCGGCTCGGCCGCCGGCGGAGGCGGCGCCTCGCCCTGGGCGAGCTGGACCGTCCAGGCACCACCGGCGCCGCCGACGGGAGCGACCCAGATCTACGTGCCCCACAGCCACCACTCGTACAACACGCCTTTCACCGGCACCAACTGGTACCTGCCGCTCACGGTCGAGTGGGACACCGATCCGCCCACGCCCAACCCGATGGTCTTCTCGACATCTCCAACCCACTCCGGAATGAGCGCCGTTTCGATGGTGGCGACCGTTGCGACCGACCTGCACGAGCCGGTTGAGTACAGTCTCGTGTACGGTGGATCTCCGACCGGCGGGGCCGGTGGCACGCACTCGGGATGGCAGGCGAGCCGGTCCTACACCGACAGCGGCCTCGAGCCCAACGACGAGTACTGCTACCGTCCGTACGCCCGCGACGGCTCGGCCAGTCAGAACCAGACGTCGTACCCTGCCACCGAGTGCGCCTTCACGATGATCCAGACCCCTCTCGCCCCCGCTCTGTCGGCGATCTCGACGTCGAGCGTCAACGCTCAGTCCCAGGGCACCTTCAACAACCTCAGCGCCGGCTCGTCGGGGCTTCGGCTGGACAACCTCGACAACCTCAACTCCTCGGGGTGGGTCCAGGGCCCGGTGAACTGGACCAATGGCGGGCTCGCGACCAACCACCAGTACAGCTACTCGACCCGGGCCCGCAACGGCGACGGCCTGGAGGCGCCCGTGGGGCCGACCGGCTCCGCCTACACGTTGATCGAGGCGCCGCTGGCGCCGGCGGTTACGGCCACCTCGGCGACCACCGTCGACGCTCAGTCCCAGGGCTCGTACTCGAACCTCGGCTCGGGCTCCTCCGGTCTGCGCGTGACCAACCTCACCCTGGGGACGAGCTCGGCGTGGGTTCAGGGGTCCGTCGGCTGGACGAGCGCGGGTTTGAGCCCCAACACCGAGTACAGCTTCGCCGGGTTGTCCCGCAACGGAGACGGGGTCGAGAACCCGGCGAGCCCTCTGACCTCGGTCTTTACGTGGGCGGCGGGGCCTGCGCCGGGCCCGGTCTTCACGCTCACCCACGGTTCGGTCACGGTTCGTTGGTCGGCGAACGGCAATCCGCCCGGCACCGAGTACCTGGCCGAGAACACGACCACCGGGGCGAGCTCGGGTTGGACCACGGCTCTGGAGTGGCTCGACGCCTCCACGGGTCCGAGCGCGACCTACGCCTACCGGGCGAAGGCGCGAAATGCCTCGGGTGTCGAGACCGCGTACGTCGGCCTCGGCACCGTCGCGACTCCGTTCTGGGGGGACGGCTTCGAATCCGGCACCACCAGCGCATGGTCGAACTCCGCCCCGTGAGGGTCTGAACGCGAAGGAGCCTTCTCGAGCCCGCCGGCTTCCAGCAGCTGGGCTTCCGGCAGGTGTCAGTTCCGGCAGGTGTCAGAGCCGACATTCTCGGCGTTGTAGAGTTCGCCCTCGTGCGCCGCAAGGCGAGCGCCACGAGATTCTCTATGGCTGCACCGCATAGATTCTGTTCTCGGTGCCTCCCTCGAGGAACGTGGGAAGTGCGTCAACGGTGTGTCGATGTCTTCGTCAATGTCCTGAGTTCCTCAAGAACCGGTTTCACCATTGATGAACGCGAACACGGCCCCGGGCGCCCGGAATCATGAGCGAATCCCCGACGCGCGTGGGTCGCATCGTCGGTTTTCATCGGTCTGAATGTCGCTCGACCAGATACCTTTCGAACCGCTCCACCACCTCGGGCAGGTTCTCCCGACCGAAGCCGATGCGCAGGTGGCGGTCGCCGAAGTCGAAGATCGTCGAGGGCACGACCATGATCCCGGCGCCCTCCACCATCTCGGCGGCCAGGGTCGGGGTGTCCTCGGGGCCCAGATGGCGAGGCAGGCAGACCGAACCTCCGATCGGACGGTTCCAGGCGAACAGACTCCGGTGGCGATCGAAAAAGTCGTCGAGGACCGTGACGTTGCGCCGCACCCTCTCGGTCTGCCGGGCGGTGATCGACCCGAGGTTGCGGATCGCGACGAGCGCCAGGATCTCGCTCGGGGCCGAGCCGCAGATGGTGGTGTAGTCCTTGAGCACGAGCATGCGCTCGAGCACCGACCGGTCGCGGGTTGCCACCCAGCCGACACGGAGCCCCGGCAGGCCGAAGCTCTTGGACAGACCGGACAGCGAGATCGCGCGGTCCGACAGCTCGCACGCCGCCGGCAGACCCGAGTTCGGCGCCACGTCGAGCAGACGGTACATCTCGTCCGACAGCAGAAAGGCGCCGTGGTGATCGACCGTCTCGACGAGCTCGGCGAACTCGTCTCGGGTCGGCGAGAAGCCGGTGGGATTGTGGGGGAAGTTGACCACCACCAGCCTGGTCGTGTCTCGCAGCTGCGCCCGGAGCGCATCGAGATCGAAGTGCCAACCGCGAGCCTCGTCCGGTGACCACGGGGAGATGTCGCACCCGATGGACCGCGCCACCTCGTGCAGGGACTGGTAGGCCGGCGCGACACAGACAACGTGATCGCCAGGCGAGAGCAGGGCATGCATGAGAAGGAAGATCCCCTCCTCGGGCACCACCTCCAGTACCTCGTCGGCATCGAGGTCGCGATAGTGACCGCCGATGGCTCGACGCAACAGGGGATGACCGGCGCTCTCGGTGTATCCCAGCTGCAGATCGTCCCACAACGCCCGTGTGTCTTCGTCGGCCATCGCCAACAGCTCGGCGAGTCCGAGCGGCTCGCAGTCCGAGCTCGAGAGCAGGAAACGAGCGGAGAACTCGTAGCGCGCGAAGTACCGCTCGAGAGCGAATGGTTCGATCTTCACCGTCAGCCTCCCGTGGCAGCCACGGCCGATTCCGAGGCCATGATCGGAACCGATGGTACCCGAGCATGGCCGGGAGCAGCGCGTGGGTCAGCTCGATGGGCGCCAGGAGGTTGAGCTCGGTGGTCCGGCGATGGCTCTCCACGGGTCGATCCAGGAAGGCCCCTTCGTTCTCGACGCCGGCGTTGTTGAGCAGGATGTCGATCCGACCAACACCGTGACGAGCATCGAAGAAGTACCTCTCTGTGCCTTGACGGTGAGGGCTCGCTTTTCTTTTCCAGCGAGATGAGGAGGTCACCTGCCGAGCGTCGAGACGCGTACCGCTGGCGTTGTCGCAATACCAAGTTCCTAAGCTGGGCGATCCTGCTGAATGAGATGTGCCAAGATCCTGACGCGCTGGTGGTTGCGAAAAAGGAGGCATACCTGTTGGTATGTGGAGTATTTTCGCAACCATCCAGGGCGCAAGAGCTTGGTGCAGATCGCCAGTGAGAATCGCTCAGCTTAGGAAGTTGATAAAATCACGTTGAGGAAACAGGAGTTTCCTGTATTCTCTTCGCAAGGAGGAGGAGACGTGGTGAATTTCAGATCAGCTGTCGTTTCGATCGCGTTTGTTTGCTGTCTCGGCTTGGCTGCGAGCGCATCAGCCCAGGTTCTCACCGAAGACTTCGAGGGCTCATATCCGCCCACCGCTTGGACGCTGTTCCAAACCGGCGACCCGACCGATCCCGGATTTGTTCAAACGGACCTTCGAGCCAACAACGGGACCTACTCGGCATATCACAACGATGACAATCTGGACGCTCCGGCTGTCGCCTGGTTGATCACCCCGCCGATCGCCTTCCCGGCGTCTCCGGACTTTCACCTGCATTTCTGGCAGAATGAAAACTTCGCAAGTTATTACGACTATCACGGCATCTGGGTTTCCACCGGCAGCTGCGATCCCAACGATGGCGCGTTCGTGGAACTCGTCGAGCTCGGGCCAGGCACCGAGGACACCTGGGAGCAGATCAACCTGAGTCTGGCGAGCTACGGAGGGCAGACAACCTGCATCGCCTTCCGCTACGAGGGCGATTTCGCCGATGAATGGTACATCGACGATGTCGAGATCAACGACATCGTCCCGGTGGAGCTGCAGACGCTCACCATCGACTAGGCCTCGACTCTCGCGGCGTCGAGCGGGCGGTCACTCGGTGCCGACCAGAGATGTAGGCTGCGAGTGTGGAAGTGCGCACCCGGCGCCGTCTCCTGGCGCGATCGCCCGAAGAAGACGTGTGCCAGCTCATGCGAGCCTGCCCGCCGGTTTCTTCATCCTACGCTGAGCTTCGGTTCATGTCACCCTGAGCGAGCGTCAGCGAGTCGAAGGATCCCCCGAGGGTTGGTGGGGCGTTGCCGGCAGGTGCGATGTGGCGACCCGTCGGGGATCCTTCGACAGCGCCGCCCCAATGGATGCCAGGTCCGCAGAATCGTAGTTACGACCAACAACTACGGAACTGCGAACCCGGCATCCATGTGGCGAGGATCGGCGAGACGATCTGCGAGCAAGCCGGCGCGGCCCGGGCGGCCTACGACATCAGCCGCCGGCCCCCCGCGACCATCGAGCTGTTCTGAGGCCGCGGCTCGGCCCCGCCACTTCCAGGTCGAATCAGCGCCGCGTGTAGGTCATCTCCATCATCTTCACCTCGTCGCCGCCGGGGCCGGGGCCGTACATCTCGAAGTGCTGCTTCTCGGGCGACGTCCACTTCGTGACGAAGCGGCTGGTCACGGGGCCGCCCTTGACGGGATCGTTGTAGGTGCCGGTGTAAGTGCAGGTCTTGTTCTCGTCGCACTCGCCTTCCGAAAGCATGATCCCGGTGGACATGCTGTCGGTCCACGTCGACCAGTACTTGCCGGACACGTTGTCGTAGCCGCTGCGCGACAGGCCGGTGAACGGCGTGCCCATCATGTCGCCCTGGAACTCCTCGTGCATGATCCGGCCGCCCATGTGCAGGGTCCGGGTCGCCACGGCCTTGGACTCGATCGGCGGTGCCGCGGGGTCCATCCAGCTCGTGACCGCGACGTCGAAGGTGCCGACGTGCTCGGCCATCCACTCGTGCTGCGGCCCGAGCTCGCCGGCCTTCATGTAGGCGTCCATCTCCGCCTTCTGCTCCGGCGTCATCTCGGGCATCCCGCCCTCCTGGGCAGACCCCGGGGCCGCCAGCGCCGCCGCCACGATGCACATCGAAACGAACGTCTTCTTCAACATGGCCTTTCCTCCGGTTCCTTCGGTTGTCGCTTCCTTGTCCGATCGGTCCTGCGGACGATGAGAGAGTTTACTGAGAGATCGTATCACCGCTCGGACGGCGACTACCGGTGCCGGATCAGACGATTCAGACGATCTTGTGAGATCGTGAGCGAAGAAGGATCACGATTCCTCGAGCGCGGCGGATTCTTGATGCGAACGCTCCAGGATGGCTACGCCAGGGGTTTCAACCTGCGTTGGCAAAGGTCCGGACCGCTGTGGCAAAGCAGATACCAGACTCGTTTGTGGGAGCCGCGAGCCGGATCCCCCGGGAAAGCTCTCGGCAGCCCTCCCTCTTTCTTGCCAGCCTGTGCGCCAGGACACCAGCTCATCCCCGGTGCGACCGGTCTGTGCTGCACACGACCAATGACCATCAACAGGGTGCTGATCCACGTATCCCGCTCCGAGCACCGCGTCGTCGACCCCGTTGACCCGATCACCTCTGCAGGGCTGTGCGACGAAACTGGCGCGGGAGATCAAGACCACCGAGGGAGAGTCCCTGCGATGGATTTGGCGCCTCAGAGGCGCCACCGCAATTCGTCCGACGAATTGCCATCGGACAGATTGATGTCTGTATGCTAATATGTGTTGACGTCACCATTGGAGGTCCCATGGCACGGGTCACGATCAATCTCCCCGACGATCTCCACCGCGCCGTCAAGGCGGCAGCCGCGCGGCGGGGAACGACGATCGGTTCGATGGTCGCCGAGTCCCTCATCGCCTACGGGATCAAGAGCCCGAAGGACGCAGCCGCTCTCGTCGAGCGCGCCCGCACACAGTCCGGGCTCTCCGAAGACAGCGCTCTCGACCTCGCCGTCGACGAGACGGCAAAGCACCGCAGCCCGTGACGGCGCCCCTCGTCATCATTGACACCAACGTGATCGTCAGCGGCCTGCTGACCAGCGACGAGGGGGCGCCGACGGCCACGATCCTCGACCGCGCGCTCACGGGGGAGATCAGAGCGTTGATCTCGGTGGATCTGCTGACGGAGTACCGATCGGTGCTCCTGCGCCCGGCGATCCGCTCCCGGCACCGGCTCGGCGAGAACGAGATCGACGCGATTCTCACCGCCATCGCCGAGAACGCGGTGGTCTGTGAGCCCGTCAAACCACCCAGCGCACCCCCGGACCGCGGCGACCTCCACCTGTGGTCGTTGCTCGCCGCCTGGCCGGGCGCCGTCCTCGTGACCGGCGATCAGGCCCTCGTCGACAGCTCCCCGCATTGGGCAACCGTCGTCACCGCACGGACATTCGTCGGACCCCGCTGACCGGCATGACGTTATCGGAGATCTCCCGATAACCGGCGAATATCGCTGTCAAGCAGATATTTCGAAGCGAAGCGCATCCCAGCGACGAAAGCGGCAAGCGAAGCGATCCGCTGCGATGCAATTGGCGCGGCCACCGCGCCACCGCAATTCGTCCGACGAATTGCTGCGACCACGCCTCCTTCTCTCTACACTTAATTGCACTTTTCGACACTTTGTGTAGAGTTGAGCCATGCAGCCGATGTACCGATTGATCGGGGTTCTTCGGAGGCTCGCGGGCAAAGACGAGCGGGTCTTCGCTTTGAGCGATCTGCGGGCGCTGCTGCCTGAGCACGGCGAGGGCGCCTTGAGATCCGTCGTGACGAGATTGGAGCGACGGGGCGAGCTTGTCAGGATCTGCCGAGGTGTCTATCTGTTGCCCGAATCGACGTTGCGGGGCAGTGAGCTTCTGGGTTGCACGGCCGCGAGGCTTCGAGCGGATCGCTTCAACTACCTCAGCTTGGAATCGGTGCTGAGCAGCGCAGGTCTGATCGCACAGATTCCGATCGACCGGATCACGGTGATGTCCTCGGGGCGGTCGAACACCATCTCGTGTGGCGACTTCGGAATCATCGAGTTCGTCCACACCCGAAAGACCCCCGCCGAGTTGGCGCCGGATCTGAGCTACGACACACAGCATTGCCTCTGGCGGGCATCGGTTCAGCTCGCGCTGCGGGACATGCGGGACACGCGGCGCGACACCGGCCTGACGAGGTGGGAGGATGCCAATGAGCCTGTTTGACCGGCTCGTTGCCGAAGCGATGCAGTCGGATGCCGCCCTCGGCACGGTGCAGGCTGCAGTCGAGAAGGAGTTGCTCCACCACGACATTCTGCGGGAAATGAGCAACGCCGGGCTGTTGGCGGGACTGACCTTCATCGGTGGGACCTGTCTTCGGGCCTGCTACGGATCTCCCCGGTTGAGTGAAGATCTCGATTTCACGGGGGGGAGCGGGTTCGCCCCGGACAGCCTGGCGAGTCTGGGGAGGACTCTCGAATCGACGTTGATGGAAAAGTACGGGCTGCCGGTCGCAGTCTCCGAACCGGCGCGGGATGGCGGCAACGTCACCACCTGGAGATTGCGGCTGGAGACGAAGCCGGCGGCCAGGCACCTGCCCGTTCAACGAATCCACATCGACATCTGCGCCGTGGACAGCCACGACGTCCGGCCGGCACTTCTGCGGAACGACTACGGCGTGGACATGGGCACGAGAGGCTTGATCGTGCAGATCGAGACTCGCGAGGAGATCCTCGTGGACAAGTGGATCGCTCTCGCGTTCCGACCCAACCGGGTTCAGTACCGCGACCTCTGGGACATCCTCTGGCTGGATCACCGGGGCGTTCATTTCGTGCCGGACCTGCTCGCTCGAAAGCTCGATGACCGGGGGCTCGAAGCCGGCGTCTTCCATGACCGTCTGGATCACCGGATCGCGGTCTTGGAGGACGACGCGTCCCACCAGAGGGCCTTTCGCCAGGAGATGGAACGGTTTCTCGGGAAGACCGATCTTCGCGAGTCCGTCACGAATCCGGACTTCTGGCCCCTGCTGATTCTCACCCTGCGGGAGAGGGGGCCAGGGCCAACGAGCGTTCGACCTTGATCCTCCGCCTTCGGCGTGGTCAGGTGCCTTCGCGAAGCGTACGAACCAGCCGATCCGGAGTTCGCCCCCGATCTTTCGGCAATGGTGATCCGAAGCAAGGCCGACCCCGAGCTTCACCGGACACTCGACAAGCTCGGTGTGCCCCGGTTCGAATGAAGCCGACAACGGCGCCTCGTTCTTACGCTCGGACATCCGGCAGCGACGCCTGAGAACGTTTGATTGAATCAACCTGTCACCCGTGCTCTTGACATCGTTGCGGCTGAAACCTAGAGTTTGGGCACACCACCCCTGCGGCTTCGCTGTGGGGCGCGAAACCGCCGAAAGGCGGTTTCTGCATGAATGAATGTCAATTCTCCATCCAACTTGATGACGAGAACGGACGGTTCGAAAAACCCAGTGAGTGGTGACAGCCCATGGCCCCGCCCGCCGGCCCATGCGCGCAACCACCCATCCATGCTACAAACGACCAATGACCATCAAAAGGGTGCTGATCCACATGTCTCGCTCCGAGCACCGCGTCGTCGACCCGGACGACGTCTACCTCCTCGAGGCCCGCGGCGGCGAGACCGAGATCCGGCTCCGAGCGAGCTCGCCGCTCGTGGACGTCCGACCCATCGGCGAGGTCATGCCCGCCTTCGAGCCCTTCGGCCTCGTGCGCATCCACCGGGAGCACGGCGTCAACCCGGCCCATGTCCGCCTCATCCGCCTCCAGTCCGACGGCCGCGACTGGGAGGTGAAGATGCAGCCGCCGGTCAACCGTGTCCTGCCGGTGGCGCGCGACCGCCTCGCAGCCCTTCGCGAAGCCTTTGGCGATGGGGGTCGTTGACGGGTTCTTCTCGCGTACAACCTGAATAGGGTGCCTTGCACATTTTTAAAGAAGAAGAATCAGGACATCGCGACGCGAGGAATCAACTCTTTCTGCGTCGTCCAACAGCCTCGATCACGACGTTGCCGCCCCGCGATCCCCAGCGATCAAGTTTGGCGCCTCCGAGGCGCCACTGCAATTCGTCCGACGAATTGCCGTACGACGAATTGCCGTACGACGAATCGTCGCTGCAACCGAGAATCACTCGTCGGTCTGGCGTCGGATATACTTGCCACAGAACATGTTGCCCGCCTGCTGGATGGAGCCTGCAATTTCTCCCACTGCTCACCAAGGTGACTGTCATTACAGGCATCTCGACAGGCGTGCGGGGGGTCATCGTCGCACGCGTTCGTCGATCGCCGGCCTTCGGGCTCGCCTGGAGTTGAACTTGTCCCCAATAACCCGGTCAAACCTGCAATCCGGCCCCGCCCGATGACCCCCAAGCTCACCCTCGGTCAGCTTTCGAGCCTCCTGCTGCGGGCGTGCGACGACCTGCGCGGCAACATGGATGCCTCGGAGTACAAGGAGTACATCTTCGGCATGCTCTTCCTGAAGAGGCTGTCGGACCTCTTCGACCAGGAGCGGGTCGCGCTCGAAGCGGACCTGAGGGCCCGGGGCATGGCCGAGGGGCTGATCGCGAGCCAGCTCGAAAACCCGGACAAGTTCACCTTCTTCGTCCCGGAGGAGGCGCGCTGGGGCAATCTCCGTCACCTCAAGACCAACGTCGGCTCGGGGCTCAACAAGGCCCTCGAGGCGCTCGAGGACGCCAACGTCCACGCCCTGCAGGACGTCCTCAAGCACATCAACTTCAACCGCAAGATCGGCCAGCGCACCCTCGACGACGACACCCTGGCCGACTTCATCCAGAACTTCGAGAAGATCCCGCTCAAAGACTCAAACTTCGAGTTCCCGGACCTGCTCGGCGCCGCCTACGAGTGGCTCATCAAGTACTTCGCCGACTCGGCGGGCAAGAAGGCGGGCGAGTTCTACACCCCGGCCGACGTCGTCCGCACCATGGTCGAGATCGTCGAGCCCCACGCCGGCATGAGCATCTACGACCCCACCGTGGGCTCGGGCGGCATGCTCATCCAGGCCCGCGATTATATCCGCGAGTCGGGCGGCGACCCCCGCGACCTCAGCCTCGCCGGCCAGGAGAAGATGGGCGCCACCTGGGCGATCTGCAAGATGAACATGCTGCTGCACGGCATCCCCCACGCCGACATCCGGCAGGAGGACACCATCCGCCGCCCGCAGCACAAGGGCGCCAACGCCGAGCTCAAGCGCTTCGACCGCGTCCTCGCCAACCCGCCCTTCAGCCAGAACTACATCCGCAAGGAGACCGAGTACCCCGGCCGATTCGCCGTCTGGATGCCCGAGAAGGGCAAGAAGGCCGACCTCATGTTCGTCCAGCACATGCTGGCGGTGCTCGCCTCGGACGGCCGGATGGCCACGGTGATGCCCCATGGCGTGCTCTTCCGTGGCGGCGACGAGCGCGAGGCGCGCCGCCACTTCATCCGCCACGGCTGGCTCGAGGCGGTCATCGGCCTGCCCGCCGGCCTGTTCTACGGCACCGGCATCCCGGCCTGCATCCTGGTCATGAACAAATCGGGCGCCGCCCAGCGCGACCACGTCGTCTTCATCAACGCCGACCGCGACTACCGCGAGGGCAAGGCGCAGAACTTCCTCCGCCCCGAGGACATCTCGCGCATCGTCCACGCCTACCGCACGCTGACACCAAAAGGGAATCAACCAGCCGCGCGCGACGAGATCCCAGCCTACGCCCGCCGCGTGCCGGTCAGCGAGATTGCAGCCGAGGACTTCAACTGCAACATCCGCCGCTACGTCGACAACGCGCCGCCCCCCGAGCCCCACGACGTCCGCGCCCACCTTCACGGTGGCGTCCCCGCGGCCGAGGTCGACGCCCTCGACCACTTCTGGACCAACTACCCCGGCCTCAGGGCTCGCGTCTTCACGCCCCGCCCGGACGACCCCGCCTACCTCGACCTCGCCCCCGAGGCCGCCGACCGCCGCGCCCTGGTCGGGATCGTCAACGAAGATCCAAGCATCGCCGAGGCCCACCGCATCCTCCTCGCCACCCTCGACGCCTGGTGGGAGGACACCGTCGGCGAGATCGAGGCCCTCGCTCCCGCGAACGGCGGTGAGAGCAGCAACGGCAACGGCGGCACCAACGTCTACGCCCTCCGCCGCACCCTCCTCGCCTCCGCCGAAACCGCCTTCGCCGGCACCCCGCTGCTCAGCCCGCACCAGATCCGCGGCGCCTTCGCCCGCTGGCTCGCCGAGCTCAAGGCCGACCTCAAGTCCGTCGCCGCCAGCGGCTGGGGCCCCGAGCTCATCCCCGACCAGGACATCCTGGAAAGCCAGTTCCCCGAGGTCCTCACCGAGATGGAGGCCAAGCGCGCCCGCCTCGCCGAGCTCAGTGCCCTCTTTGCAGCAGCCGACGACGAAGACTTCGAGGACGAGGACGACACCGGCGTCCTGCCCAAGGATGAGGTCAAGGACCTCAAGGCCCGGCTCAAGGAGGCCCGCGGCAACCAGCGCGTCGCCAAAAAGGAGAAACGGACGGGCGACGTCGAGGACTACCAGCAAGAGATCGACGACCTCACCGCCCGCCTCGCCCGCCACAAGGAGCTCGAGGACGAGGCGCGCACCCTCAAGTCCGAGCTCCGCGCCACCGAGCGCCGCCAGAAGGATCTCGTCGAGGCCGCCCGCCACAAGATCGACCGCGACGAGGCCCGCCGGGTGATCCTCGACCGCTTCCACTGCCGGCTCACCACCACCTTCGAGACCTACCTCCGCGCCGACCAGCGAGCCTGCCTCGCCGCCCTCGAGAACCTGCACGACAAGTACGGCGTCACCCTCAAGCAGATCGAGGCCCAGCGGGACGCCGCTGCGGCCAGGCTCGAGGGGTTTCTTCGGGAGCTGGGGTATGAGTGAGGCTGTTCTTCAAGATCTGATCGAACCGGTCATTGCCGGATTCTGGGGCGAGCCGGAGAAGACCACTTCGAACACTTCACCCTGCCGAGTTGTGAGGAACGGGGACGTTGCCAAGGACGGCAAGATCCAGCGGCGGGGTTTACCAATCCGGTACTTCTCGGATCATGAGATTGCGACAGCGTCGATCCAAGATGGCGACATCATCCTGGTGAGTTCGGGGGCCTACACCGGCAACGCAGGAGTGGTTGTCGGAGAGGATGATGACCTACCCGTTGTGGTTTCGAACTTTGTGAGAAGGCTCCGTCCGAGGTTGGGAACCGACGCGGCATTCCTATATCACCTCGTCAGGTCACAGTTTGTGCAGAAATCGGTGCCCGCGCACACCGGTGGTAGCGCGATACCGAATCTGCAGAGCAGCTTCTACAGAGGGTGCCATGTCCCAGGCCTTCCGCGCGAACCAGCACAACGCCGCATCGCCGAGATCCTCTCCACCGTCGACGAAGCCATCGAGCACACCGAGACCCTGATCGCCAAGACCCAGCAGATCAAGACCGGGCTCATGCACGACCTCTTCACCCGCGGCGTCACCCCCGACGGCCGCCTCCGCCCCCCCCAAGACCAGGCCCCAGAGCTCTACAAGCAGTCCGCGCTGGGCTGGATCCCGCGGGAGTGGAAGGCACAG
This sequence comes from uncultured Thermoanaerobaculia bacterium, assembly GCA_964641415.1. Lineage (GTDB taxonomy): Bacteria > Acidobacteriota > Thermoanaerobaculia > Thermoanaerobaculales > Sulfomarinibacteraceae > JAHECW01. The sequence goes on from CAZXMW010000022.1 coordinate 33,306, forward strand.
AAACTGTCAGCGATTTTAGAAACAGCTGGAGGCCACCTTCAAACGGGGCCGTTTGGTAGTCAGCTTCACGCTTACGAATACTCGTCCGAGGGTGTGCCGGTCATTATGCCTCAAGATATTGTCGATGGTGAGATCGATACAAGGCAGATTGCCCGAATTCCCGAAAGCAGGGCTACAGATCTCGAGAAACATCGCCTCCGTGAAGGTGATGTTGTCATCGCGCGTCGAGGTGATCTTTCTCGCGCTGCGGCAACACGCATGACACAGGCGGATTGGGTTTGTGGCACCGGTTGTTTTCTCTTGAGGCTTGGTGGAAGCCGATTCGATCCCTTCTTTGCGGCAAACGCGTACCGCCACGAGATCGTCCAGCGCCAATTGGATGGCAAAGCTGTGGGCACAACGATGCCTAGCTTAAATAACTCGGTGATGGGAAGTTTGATCTTCCCGTTCCCTAGTGACGCGGAGCAGGCTCGAATAGAGAACCGGATGATCTCAATTGAGGAAAGAGCTGAGCTCAATCGGCAGTTCCGCAGGGCACTCCAGTCAATCAAATCGGGCCTGGCGAAGGATCTCCTTCAGGTACCTGCGCGAGAACCTGCGAATAGTAAGATCGTCGAGGGTCGTTTTTGACCGGAGGTGAAGAATGGCATCCGGGAGACTACTGCGCAAGCTCATCAGGACAGGGGCCGAGGGAGATCACGAGGCTTTTCGCCAAGTCTCTGAGGAGGTGATTCGCGAGGAACGAGAGAAACAGCACCACCTTCTTGCCAATGAACTCGAGAAAATCCTCTATGGGCGATCCAACAACCTCAGCCCTAAGTTCTCAGCACTCGAACAACGGGTGCCGGTTGATCGTGAAACGAACCTCCCCTTACTTCAGGTCCGGGAACCCGTTAGGCGGCTTGAAGATGTTGTGTTATCCGACGACAACTCCTCCCTGCTGGATGAATTGTTGCAGGAGCACCACCGTTCAGAGGTACTCGGTTCACATGGCCTTCATCCTGCAGACAAACTGCTCTTTTGTGGTCCGCCCGGATGCGGTAAAACGCTCACTTCAGAGGTTTTCGCAAGCGAACTTGGCCTCTTGTTGACGGTGGTGCGAATCGATAGTGTGGTCTCATCGTTTCTCGGAGAAACCGCATCCAACCTCAGGCAAGTCTTTGAGTTCGCCTCCGCTTTCCCTGTTGTTATGTTGTTCGACGAGTTCGATGCGCTGGCGAAAGAAAGGGCGGACGCGGCGGACCATGGTGAGCTGAAACGCGTGGTGAACGCGTTCCTTCAGATGCTCGACTCTTATGAGGGCAAGAGCATTCTGATTGCGGCGACCAATCACGAGACAATACTCGACTCAGCTGTCTGGCGCCGATTCGACGAGGTGCTGGTATTTGAGACGCCGAATCTCGAGCAGATCAGGAGGCTCCTTGCCGTTAAGCTCCGTGGATTGCGCCGCGAGTTCGAGGTTGAAGATCCGCGAATCGCCGGGCTATTCAAGGGTATGACATACGCAGATATCGAGCGAGTATTGCGCCGCGCAGCAAAGGACATGGTGCTCTCCGGACAAGAGTTCCTCAGCGAACGACACCTGAAGGCGGGATTACGTCGTGAGGACTCAAGGAAGGCTCGGGTGCATCGGGGGTAGAGCCAAATGCAGGAGGAATTCCCTCATCTTGAGATCGTTCGCGAGGAACCAATTACGGAGCGCCGCCCAGCTGGACATCGGATTCCAGCGAAACCGGATGATCCTGCAGAGCATGGAAGAGGGTTGACCCGACACCTCGAGGATGCAAAGCGCGAAACAACAACTGACGTAGGAGGGTTTGACAAACGTCGGCTTTTTCGTTTCGCCGTTGAGCCCGGATTCGATCCCGATGAACTTCGGCACATTTCACCGGAAATTGAGGTTGTGAGCCAAGAAGGCGATGACGTCATTGTTGCCTTCTTCAGTTCGGGGGCCCTCGAGGAATTCGAATCCAGGTTGGCATCACTAGCCAGCGGCAAAGCCGTGAAGTACAAGACCGTGCTGTACGCCCTCCAGTCGATTTCAGGTTGGAGCGAGGAGGACCGGACTGGATGGGCGTTAGAGAATGAAGGTATCCCCGAGCAAGAACCATTTGTCCTTGATGTCGAACTGTGGCCGCTGGAGGAACGGGTCGATGAGAGAGCTCGTCTGTGGCAGTCATTCGAAAAGTGGTCTCAGGAAATCGGCATAAGGACGCTCGACTCAGTGAAAACGGAGGGCCTGTCAATATTCCGGATCCAATGCGACCGATCTCAATTAGATCAGCTCCTACATCACCGCGATGTAAGGACTGTGGATTTACCACCGCGTTATACGCTGGGCATCGACGTTTTGACCACAGATGTTCAGTCCATCCCCTCGCCTCAACACCCGCCGGAAGGGGCCCCAGGTGTAGTGGTTCTTGACAGCGGCATCACCACTGGCCACCCTCTGCTTGGTCCGGCGGTAGGTGAGGCCGCGAGTTTTATCGACGGCAAGGACCCTTCGGACGAGAACGGCCATGGGACGTTAGTGGCTGGACTTGCGCTCTTTCGAGACGTGGAGACGAAGGTCCGTAACGGCGACCTGAATCCCCATCTTTGGCTCTTCAGCGGGCGGATCCTCGATGCTGACAATTCCTGTGAAGCGGACTTCGTGGAAAACCGGGTTTCCAAAGCCGTCGAGTACTTTGTGGGCGAGTACGGTTGCAGGGTATTCAACCTGTCGATCGGCGACCTCAACAAGCCCTACCTTGGAAAGCACATAAAAGGCCTCGCGTACACACTCGACACTCTCTCTCGCAAACACCGAGTGTTGTTTGTTGTTTCGACTGGGAACGCGATCGGATCGCAACTCCACGGGCTCGAATGGCGTGATCGCTATCCCGGATACCTGACAAGCGAAGGTTGGTCGATTATCGACCCGGCTCCAGCCCTCAACGTCCTTACGGTAGGGAGTCTTGCGCGATATGACTCGACAACCAACAGCCAGAGGTACTTAAACGACCCTTCTGAAGTTCCGATCGCGCGAAGGGACCAGCCATCGCCGTTTACGAGGCACGGCAATTCGGTCGGACATGCAATCAAGCCGGACCTCGTCGATTATGGCGGGAACTGGGCTGTAATGACCCGGGCTGGGGCTAACAACTTGGTGGCCAACAGCGGTCTCGGGGAACTCTCGACAAACATGGATTTTGTGCGGGGGCACCCACTTGCCGACGAAAGTGGAACAAGTATGGCAGCACCCAAGGTGGCCAACTTGGCTGCCACGATTCTGGCAGAAATACCAGATGCAAACCCGAATCTAATCCGTGCACTTCTGGTGTGCCATGCCGAGATTCCAACGCCCAGTTCTGACCTTATCGAGGAGAAGGACGATCGTCGGAGAGTCTGTGGATACGGCATGGTTGATTCAAGGGCGCTCATTCGATCCCTGGAGGACGAAACCACGCTGATCGCGAATGAGAGCATTTCGGATGGCAGAAACCAGTTCTTCGAGCTGCCAGTGCCTGACTCGTTCTTGACGAGTGGACGCCGACTCAGGACGATTACCGTCGCGCTGGCCTATTCACCGGCCGTCAGGTCGACCCGGATTGCATATCGTGCTACTCGGATCAGTTTCAGATTGGTCGCAGCCGGCAGCCTTGATCAGGTTGTTACGACCTTCAACAAGGCTACAGATCGTGAGGAATACGAGAGGATTCCGGAACTCTCGACTGCGAACGTAGGGCCAAATGCCCGGGACAAGGGAACCGTGCAAGGAGCGACCTGGGAGTATCGTCAGTTTAGCCGCAACTCTAAGTTGAGGAATAACCGCCTGTTTCTGGTCGTAACACGAAACGACTTCCCGTGGGGCGAGAATCTGAGTTCCAGTGAGGAAGGTTATTCGCTCGCCGTATGCTTTCGTGACAGGGACAACGAGCGTCCGCTCTTGTACAGCCAGATTCAAACACGACTGCAGTCCCGGGTTCGCGCGCGTGTTCGGGTCTAGGAGAGGCGCCATGATGATCGATAGCCTGGGCTCCCAGTGGGTCCATTCCTTAAGGCGCACCCAGCCGATTCCCGAAAGAACGCCTGTCCGACCCAAACTGCCAAGGCCAGACCAAAGTCGGTGGCTACAAGCCTGCAATCGATCCCTAGATGTCTGAATATCTCCACGTCGAGCAGCCCTTCCTCACCCAACTCGCCACCCTGGGCTGGAAGGTCATCGGTCTGAAGTGTGAAATGAGAAGTGTGAAGTGTGAAAGAGGGCGCGCCCCAGCAGGTGCGGGGCAGCGGTGCGACGCTGCGACGGTTTTAAACTTCAAACTTCACCCTTCAGACTTCAGCTTGGAGAGAGGATGAAACCCACCAAATCCCCGGGGACGCGCCTGATCCGCAACAGCACGGCGGAGTTTCTGATCTTCACTGGGCAGGCGGGTGAGCAGAGTATCGAGGCCCGGTACGAGGACGAGACGGTCTGGCTCTCTCAGAAGCTCATGGCGACCTTGTTCGACGTGGATGTGCGGACGATCAGCGAGCATCTGACGAACATCTTCGCCAGCGGTGAGTTGGAGAAGGGCTCAGTTGTCCGGAATTTCCGGACAACTGCCTCCGATGGGAAGACCTACAGCACGGGTTTCTACAACCTCGACGCCATCGTCCCCGCAAGAGTGAAGTGTGAAGTGAGAAGTGTGAAGTGTGAAAGAGGGCGCGCCCCTGCAGGTGCGGGGCAGCGGTGCGGCGGTGCGATGGTTTCAAACTTCAAACTTCACCCTTCAAACTTCAGCTCGGAGAGAGGATGAAACCCACCAAATCCCCGGGGACCCGCCCCATCCGCAACAGCACGGCGGAGTTTCTGATCTTCACCGGGCAGGCGGGAGAGCAGAGCATCGAGGCTCGGTACGAAGACGAGACGGTCTGGCTTTCCCACACGAGTGGGGTGGGCAGCAGCGGCGGTAGGTGCGGAAGCCTGAGGAGCTGAGGTCTGGGGGAGAGACATGGCCACCAAACAGTCTTCTGTTGACGCGCGACGCATGATGGAACGGGCCGTGGCCGTGGAGGTTATGCGGCATTCGGTGCAGGAGAACCGTCCAGACGGTTCTCCGAGCCCCTCAGTCGGCGCCGTGCTGGTGCGACCGGATGGATCGGTCGAGACGGCCGCGCGGGGCGAGCTTCGGGACGGCAACCACGCGGAGTACATCTTGCTCGAGCGCAAGTGCGTGAATGAGAGGCTCGACGGTTCCGTCCTGTTCACGACGCTTGAACCCTGCCTGGACCGGCATTCGCCCAAGCGGGGATGCGCGCGCCACATCGTCAGCGCCAGAATCAAGAATGTCTATGTCGGCATCCTGGACGACAACCCTGCGGTCTCGGGCAAGGGTGTGGAGCACCTGCGACGCCACGGTGTCACGATCCACATGTTCGATCGGGAACTTCAGGAGGTCATCCTGGAGGAGAACGAAAAGTTCCTGGAGTGGGCTCGGCGCCAACCCCAGACCCCGGTCGAGGAGCCCATCACGCTCTCCCGCTTTGAAGGGCCACTTCCGCAGGTGTTATTCGAGGACCTCTCGCGAGACGCTCTCGACCGGTATCGATCCGCGATGAGAATCGGCGAGAGCGTTGAGTCCGCGTCATTCATTCGTGTTCTCCAGCAGCAGGGAGTGCTGGTCGGCGACGGCGATGCGGTCCGACCCAGCGGGTTCGGCCATATCCTGTTCGGTACGCAGCCTCGAAACTCGGTTCACCAGGCCGGCCTTCTCGCACGCGCTGACCTTCCTGATGGAAGCTCGGCCCGAAACGAGTTCGGGGGCCCGCTGGTGCTGATTCCGGGCGCCCTCGAGGAGTGGCTCCTGAGTGTTCTCCCGAGCACGATCGACCGAAGCAGCATGGAGCGCCGCGAACGCGTTGACCTGCCCTTCGAGATGATCAGAGAGGCGGTGGTCAACGCGTTGGTTCATCGCGACTATGACCTCGAGACGATGAAGTGCCAGCTCGTGGTCAACGCCGACACCATCGCAGTCAAGAGCCCGGGCGGGCCGCCGGCGCCGACGACGATGGAGCAGCTGCAGTCGTTCTCCGCACCGGCCAACAGTCGGAACCCACTGTTGCACTTTGTGGCGGCGCGAATGGGGCTGGCGGAGGAGCAGGCATTCGGCCTGGAGCGAAGCCTCAAGCGGCAGTCCGTGAAACGCGGGCTTCCGCTGCCGACGTTCACCCGCGATGGCGAGTACCTCGTGCTCACCATGTTCCGAAGCCCCGAGAGCGTGACGAGGGTTCTCAGCGAGGAGGTCCTCGCGAAACTGAACAGCGACGAGCGCTCGGCGTGGGAGTTCCTCGCGACGAAGGGAGGCGCCGCCGCGGTGGATGTGGCCGGGCATCTCGGATTCGAGGAACGAAAGACCCAGAGGGTGCTGAAGAAGCTGATCGGAGTGGGCTTGATCCGCCGTGTCGGGAAGGGGCCCGCCACCCGGTACGAGGTCGCGCGTTGATGGGCTTGGAAGTCCCGACGGAAACCCCGACGCCGTGTCGGGATCTCGCCCGCCGATGGGCGTGCTTGCCTGAGTTCCGACAAGAATCCCGACAGACTGTCGGGATGGCCGCGGAGAAGACACGTGGCGCCCGTGAATGCCGTCACGTCGATGAATCGACAGCCCGGGGTGGCGCCTCGTGAGCCGAAGTCGGCATTTTCAATGCGGTGCAGGCCCAACGAAAACGTGATTATAGGGATGGGTGAATACTCGATGATTTTGGGCAGGTGGAGTCGGGGCAATCTGATGTTGCCAGGTGCACGAGCGAGGCGTCGTCGGAGTGCCGCCTGTGGACAAGAAATGTTCGTGGCAGTTCTTCAGACAAAGCCGACAATGCCCGACCTGCCACCGGTAGGAACCTCACCTCGGAGGTCAGGATGAAACCCACCAAATCCCCGGGAACGCGCCTGATCCGCAACAGCACGGCGGAGTTTCTGATCTTCACTGGGCAGGCGGGTGAGCAGAGTATCGAGGCCCGGTACGAGGACGAGACGGTCTGGCTCTCTCAGAAGCTCATGGCGACCTTGTTCGACGTGGAGGTGCCCACGATCAACGAGCACCTGAAGAACATCTACAGCTCCGGTGAGCTGAACCGCGAGGCAACTCTTCGGAAATTCCGAACAGTTCAAACCGAAGGAAACCGAGAGGTCGAGCGCAGCATCGACTTTCACAACCTCGACGCCATCGTCCCCGCAAGAGTGAAGTGAGAAATGAGAAGAGTGAAAGAGGGCAAGTCCCTGCAGGTGCGGGGCAGTGGTGCGGCGGTGCGGCGGTACGATGGTTCCACCCTTCAAACTTCACCCTTCGAACTTGAATCGGATAGCCTTGCAGAGAAGCAGGAGGCTCTCATGATCAACGCACTGCAAATCCACGGGTTCAAGGGGTGGAAAGACTCCGGTGAGCTGGCGATTGGAAAGATCACAGGGTTCTTCGGCACGAACAGCTCCGGCAAGACCAGTCTGCTGCAACTTCTCCTGATGCTCAAACAGACATCGGAGTCGGCGGACCGGTCCCAGGTGCTTCATCTCGGCGACGACCGGACCATCGTTGGCTTGGGAACGCTCAAGGACGTCATACACGGGCATGACGAGGACAGCCGACTCGGTTGGCTCTTGCGATGGGCGTTGCCTGCCGAGACGAAGCTCGCGCTGAGCAGCCAGAGAACACGGGACGTCAGCGGGAAACCCGTGTCGTTCCAGGCATCAATCGCGGCGAACGGGAGCAACGGATCCGGATGGGTCCGATCCATGGCCTACTCCGTTGACGACCAGGAGTTCTCCTACGAAGCGCGAGGCAAGACACAGAAAGCCGGTTACACGCTCAAGAGGAACGGGAGCGAGGACTACTTCCTAAAAAGCCGGGGAAGACCTCGGCAGGGTTTCCCTCCACCCAACCGGTGCTATGGATTTCCGGACGAGATCCGGGTGGCGTACAAGAACGCAGACTTTCTGACTGATCTGGAACTCGAGTTCGAACGGCTGATGGGTCGCATTACCTATCTCGGACCGCTCCGCGCCCACCCCGAGCGGCAGTACACATGGGCCGGTGATCAGCCCGAAGATATGGGCGCGACAGGAGGTCGGTGGGTGAACGCGATTCTCGCCTCGCGATCAGAAGGCCGGAAGAAACACTGGGGACTCCGCACGATGGAGGGGCATGTTGCGTGGTGGCTCAAGAAGCTGAATCTGATTCACAGCTTCCGCGTCGAGGAGATTTCCAAAGGGAGCAATTTGTACCGCGTCATGGTCAAGACAGCACCGAGGGCCAGCGAGGTCGCCATCACTGACGTGGGATTCGGCGTTTCTCAGATCCTGCCAGTGATCGTCTTGTGCTTCTACGCCCCGAGAGGTTCCACGATTCTTCTTGAGCAGCCGGAGATTCACCTGCACCCGTCCGTGCAGGCCGGTCTCGCGGATGTGCTCATCGATGCGGTGAAGAAGCGTGGTGTTCAAATCGTGGTGGAGAGTCACAGCGAGCATCTCCTCAGAAGGATTCAGAGGCGGGTCGCGGACCAGACGATCGACCGGGATGACGCCGCTCTGTACTTCTGCAGCCTCGAGAACGGGGCCGCGGTCGCCGAACGGCTGCAAGTCAACCTCTTCGGCTATATCGAGAACTGGCCCGAAGGTTTCTTCGGCGACGAGATGGGCGAAATCGAGGCGATGAGTCGGGCGGCGAAGGACCGCCAACGTGCACGATGAGCGGGAGGCCACAAAGGGTGGTTATCGACACCAACGTGCCTGTCGCGGCGAACGGTCGTTCCCAACAGGCATCGGCCGATTGCGAGGAAGACTGTCGTTCATCGATCAAGATGGCTATGCGCGGTGAGGTGATCCCTGTCGTTGACGAAGGGTTCGAGATCTTCACCGAGTATATGCACAACCTCTCGCTCGCCGGGCAGCGTGGGCTCGGTGATCTCTTCTTGAAGTGGATTCACGACAACCAGTTCAACCCAGGAAAATGTGAACGGGTTTCGATCACACCCCACCTGACGAGAGGATACGTGGAGTTTCCCGACGACCCGGAACTCCAGCAGTTCGACCCTGCCGATCGAAAGTTCGTCGCAGTAGCCCGAGCCTGTGAAAGCAGCACGCGAGTATTGAACGCCCTTGACCCCGGTTGGTGGGACTATCGGGATGTGCTCGAGAAGAACGATGTAAGAGTCGAGTTCGTCTGTGATGATCAGGTGGCAGCATGGAAAAGCACCCGGACCACGATAGTTTCGAGATGAAACAGTCGGCCGGCAGAAGACCTACGAACCAGTCATCCGAACTGGAACTCAAGGTCGTTTGGTGGAGAACCTCCTGATGCTTCACCACACCCGAGGCGACGTTCTATGCGCCGACGTCGAGAGCTTGGTCAATCCAGTGAACACCGTGGGCGTGATGGGTAAGGGCATTGCTCTCCTGTTCAAGAAGGCGTTTCCGGAGAACTTCGTTCAATACCAGGCAGCCTGCAACCGCGGGGAGGTCCGTACCGGGTCGGTTTTTGTCCACGAGTTAGAGCCCAGCCTGACCGGTGGTCCCCGTTGGATTCTGAACTTCCCTACCAAGGAGCACTGGCGACGCCCATCGAGAACCGTATGGATTGAAGAGGGACTCAAAGACCTGCGCCGTGTCATCGAAGAGCGCAATATCGCATCGGTAGCCGTTCCTGCCCTCGGTTGCGGCCTCGGGGGTCTCGAATGGACAGATGTCCGAAAACTGATCGAGGAGTACCTCGTAGACCTCGAAGGGACCGATGTCTTCATCTACGAACCGATGCGGAGTCAGGTCTCGCAGGATCAGATCGAAGGCTCTGATGTCTGAGTACCTCCACGTCGAGAAGCCCTTTCTCACCCAGCTCAGCGGGATGGGCTGGGAGGTCCTCGACCAGGGGTACGGCGCGATCCCGACCGACCCGGCGGCGAGCCTCCGTTCAACCTTCCGCCAGGTCATCCTCCCCGAGGTGTTCCGCGAGGCGGTGCGGGGCATCAACCTGACCGGGGATGGCGATCCGTGGCTGACGGACCGGCAGCTCGACGACCTGCGCGACCAGCTCTTCCGGCAGGGCGCGGCCGGGCTGCTCGAGGCCAACGAGGTCGCCCATCGGCTGCTGCTCAAGGCGCAGGTGGATGTCAACGAGCTCACCGGCGAGGCCGACCCGGTGGTGCGGCTGATCGACTTCGACCATCCCGAGCGCAACCGCTTCCACGCCATCAACCAGTTCCGGGTCGACACGCCGGGCTGCGTGAAGACCTGCATCATCCCGGATATTGTGCTGTTCGTGAACGGGCTGCCGCTGGTGGTGGTCGAGGCCAAGATCGGCGACGCCACCACCGCCAACCCCATGCACGCCGCCTACGAGCAGCTGCTGCGCTACCGCAACGGCCGGCCCGAGACCGCCGCCGCCGGGCTACGCGAGGGCGAGCCGCGGCTCTTCGTCACCAACCTGGCGCTGGTGCGCACCTGCGGCGAGACCTGCGAGTTCGGCACGCTGAGCTCGGGGCCGGAGCACTTCCACGCCTGGCGGGGCATCTGGCCCGAGGCCAAACGGGAGTCCGAGCCGCCTTGTAGCGCCGAGCTCCAGCTCGGCGATGGCGCCGCCGACAAGCCGCCTGACGCCGATCTGGAGATCGGCGCTACAAAGGACGCTACAAAGCGCGCCGCGGGTTTCGCAGGAGGCTCGGTTGTACGCGAGCAGGATCGGCTGATCCAGGGGCTGTTGGCGCCGGCGATCCTGCTCGACGTGCTGCGCACCTGCACGGTGTTCATGGACACCGATTCGGGCGCGCGGATCAAGGTGGTGAGCCGCTACCAGCAGTACCGGGCGGCGCGCAAAATCGTCGAACGGCTGCGCTCGGGCTCGGGGCACGACGACCGCTCGGGCGTGATCTGGCACACCCAGGGCTCGGGCAAGTCGCTGACCATGGTCTTCCTGGCGCGGATGGTGCGCGCGGCTGCTGACCTGCAGGACTTCAAGATCGTCCTCGTCAACGACCGCATCGACCTCGAGCAGCAGCTCGCCCGGACGGCGAGGCTGATCGGCGGCCGGGTGAACGTCATCTCGAGCACCGCCGAGCTGCGCGAGCACCTGAGCACCGGGGCGAGCGACGTCAATATGGTGATGGTGCACAAGTTCATGGAGCGCGACGAGCGGCTGCCGGCGGTGGTGGACGAGGCGCTGGCTCGGGACGGCGGGTACCCGCTCGGGCGGTCGATGGACTCCATCGCGGCCCGCCACGATCCACTGAGCGTGTACACGGCGCCGCCGCCGGCCGAGACCTTCGGCGTCGTCAACGCCTCCGACCGCATCCTGCTGATGATCGACGAGGCCCACCGCACCCAGAGCTCCGAGCTCGGCGACAACCTCTTCGAGGCGTTTCCCAACGCCGTCCGCATCGCCTTCACGGGCACGCCGCTGATCACCGAGCAGCACGGCAACCGGCGCACGGTGCGGCGCTTCGGCGACTACATCGACACCTACAAGCTGATGGACGCGGTGCGCGACGGCACGACGCTGCGGATCGTCTACGAGGGCCGCACCGCCGACACCGCGCTGCGCGACCGCGCCGAGTTCGACGCCCGCTTCGAGGACCTGTTCCGCGACCGCAGCGACGAGGAGCTGGCCGCCATCAAGGCCAAGTACGGCGCCACCGGCGACATCCTCGAGGCCGAGCGGCGGATCGTCGCCATCGCCCGCGACCTGGTGGACCACTACGTCGACTTCATCCTGCCCGACGGCTTCAAGGCGCAGGTGGTGTGCCACTCCAAGCTGGCAGCGGTGCGCTACTGCACCGCGATCCGCGAGGCGCTGGCGGACCGGCTCGAGCGCGAGAAGCGGCGGCAGCGGCCGGACCTCGAGCTGATCCGGCGGCTCGGCCTGCTCAAGGCGGTGGTGGTGGTCTCCTCCGACGCCACCAACGAGCCGGCGATCATCACCGCGGCGCGCACCGAGGCGCGGCGCTGGAACGCCGTCGAGAACTTCTGCAAGCCCTTCGACCTCGACGACCCCGAGCACGAGCTGACCGGGATCGCCTTCCTCGTCGTCTGCGACATGCTGCTCACCGGCTTCGACGCGCCGGTGGAGCAGGTGATGTACATCGACAAGAAGCTGCGCGAGCACAACCTGCTGCAGGCCATCGCTCGGGTCAACCGGGTGGCGCCCGGCAAGCGGCGCGGCTTCATCGTCGACTACATCGGCCTCGCCAACAATCTGACCCGCGCGCTGTCGATCTACTCCGACGAGGACCTGGAGGACCTGAGGCAGGGCCTGAAGAACCTGGCCAGCGAGCTGCCCATCCTCGAGGAGCGCTACCGGCGGCTGCTGCAGCACTTCCAGACGGCGGGAGTGCGCGACATCGAGGCCTTCGCCGAGGGCACGCTGGGCGACCCCCGCGCCGAGGTGGCGGTGGTCCACGCCGCGGTGCGGGCCATGAGGGACGTCAAGCGGCGGGCCGACTTCGAGGTCTACCTCAAGAAGTTCCTCGCCAGCCTCAACCTGATCCTGCCGCACGAGTCCGGCCACCGCTACCGGGTGCCGGCGCGGCGCTTCGGCTACCTGCTGCGAATGGTCAAGGAGCGCTATAAGGACGGCTCCATCGACGTCTCCGACGCCGGCGCCAAGGTCAAGGCGCTGATCAACGAGCACCTCGTCGAGCTCGGGATCGACCCCAAGATCCCGCCGGTGGAGCTGCTCGCTGACGACTTCATCGACCACGTCCGCAGGCACTCCGGGGGCGACGACGAGGCCCGGGCGAGCGAGATGGAGCACGCCCTGCGCAAGCACTGCACCGTCCACTTCGACGAGGACCCGGCCTTCTACAAGCGATTGAGCGAGAAGCTCGAGGAGCTGATCCGCCGCTACCACGACAACTGGGAGGCCCTGGCCGAGGGCTACGAGGAGCTGAGGAAGGAGGCGGCCGAGGGGCGGCGGGAGACCGTCGACGGCCTCGACCGCGAGGCGACGGTGCTGTGCGACTACCTGGTGCAGCTAGCGTTTGACGAGGACGAGGCGCCGGGGCAGACTGGGGAAGATGTCAAGCGATTGGCGGCAGAGCTGGTGGAGCTGATCCGGGGCAGGATCAACGTCCTCGACTTCTGGCAGAAGCCGATCGAGGTCCACCGCCTGCGCGGCGACATCGACACCGCGATCCTGCTCACGGGCATCCCCGAGCTCATCGACCGCCACGAGCGGCTGGCGGTGGAGATCGTCAAGCTCGCCGAGAAGCGCCACGAGGAGCTGGTCCAATGATCAGCCGCAACGGCGACGTCGAGTACGAGGTCATCCGCAGCAAGCGGAAGACCGCCGACGTCGTCATCGAGCGTGACGGCCGCATCGTCGTCCGCGCCCCCGACGAGATCACCGACCAGCGCATCGAGGACCTCGTCGAGGCCAAGCAGCGCTGGATCTACATGAACCTCGCCGAGTGGCGCGACCTCAACGCCACCAAGGTGCTGCGCGAGTACAAGGCCGGCGAGGGCTTCCTCTACCTCGGCCGCTCCTACCGCCTGAGCCTCGTCGCCGACCAGGACGAGCCCCTCATGCTCAAGGACGGCCGCTTTCGCCTCCGCCGCGACCTCGTCGACAAGGGCCAGATCGAAGCCGCCAAGTCAGCCTTCCGCGACTACTACGTCCAGCGCGGCATGGCCAAGATCCCACCGCGAGTCGCCTACTACGCCCCCAAGATCGGCGTCCGCCCCGCCGCCGTCGACGTCCGCGAGCTCGGCAACCGCTGGGCCTCCTGCTCCCCCTCAGGCGACCTCGCCTTCCACTGGAAGACCATGATGGCCCCCCTCACCATCCTCGACTACATCGTCGTCCACGAGCTCTGCCACCTCCACCACCGCGACCACACCGACGCCTTCTGGAACGAGGTCGACAAGGTGATGCCCGGGTACCGGGAACAGAAGGAGTGGCTGAGGAGGGAAGGAGCGGGGTTGGATGTGTAGGTGGGAAGGTGTGCGCCCTATGACCTCAAGGACCGCCAAGCCACCGCTCGAGGTTTGAGGCCCATAGCAGTGCCGGGCCGCGGCTCGCGCCCTGTGCTGGTGACCCCACTCGGCCTGGAGAGGCGCCCATCTCGCGCCTCCGAACTCGTCGCCCGTTGAGGGGCAAGAACACAAGATCCATGTGCACCGATCTGACGCTTTCAAGACGGGGTAGGGCGAGGGTACTTTCCTGTGACACCGATTCGATCAATTCTCGTCGCTCCCGCAAGCCGCGTTGATTTGCTCATCTGATAAACCGGCCTTCACCATCGCCGTGATCTGTTCGACTGTGCAGTGATTGTTCCCTTCAGTTTCATCACTGTCGTTCTCAACGGCCATCGGCCCGGTATAGCCCTTCTTCCCAAGTTTTTTCTTGGCCTGCTCGATGTACTTCTCACTCGCCTTGGGCTTGCAATCGACCCGGTCCTGACCGGTCTCAACGAAGAACTTGACCGTCAGGGTCGCGTTTGCTGACTGGTAATTCCCGCTCGCGTTCGACTCTTGGTCGAGGATCCTCATGTGGGTGTACCCAGCTGCGATGCAAAGGGACGCGGCTTTCTCGTAAACAAGGTCCATCGCTTGGCCGCGGCTCCCGATCCACTTGACCGCGTGACTCACGGTGAAGGTGTTTCCATCAAGCTGTTGAAAGGTCACGACTGCGGCGGCGATTTGAGGTACCGCCACCAACAACACAACTGCAAGCCCCACCCTTTTCATCGTCTGCGACCTCCTCGACGCCCACAATTCCTAGAGTACCAGAGTGCGTACGTGTTCCGAGGTGAAGCTAAAAGTGCCGGTCACGCTATTACGTTATGAGTGGCGATGGCGATCCCCTCGGCGACGGCATGATCGAGGTCGCTGAGCCTCTTCCTGAAATCGGCATCCTGGGCTCGTCGTCTGACCCCCCTTGCCAGTGCCTGACTCATCCCATCGGGCGACTTACGAACGCTTTCTGCGAGCTCCTTGACTCGGACCTAAGCTGAGCGATTCTCACTGGCGATCTGCACCAAGTTCCTGCGCTCTGGATAGTTGCGAGAATACTCGACATACCAACGGGTATGCCTCCGTTTTTCGCAACCACCAGCGCATCAAGATCTTGGCACATCTCATCCAGCAGAATCGCTCAGCTTAGGTCTGAGTCGATAGCGCTCGACTTCGGGGCACTGCGAGAGCCTGAGCTTCACCCTCTCGGCACCCCGGCCCGAACCACGGCAGAATGGCGCGTCAGGCACCCTTTCGGTGATTTCGCGCATGAACTGGCATCGAAATCTCTTGGCGCCACGATGGCGCCGACGCCTGCGCCGGATGTCAACGGTCGATCTTGTTGAGCTCGTCGGCGTCGGCCAGATCACGCGGTCTTTTCGAACCTCGCTTGACCCGCAACAAGTCCTCAAATGCGATGATGTTCAACTCGACATCATCGATTTCAACAACCTGGGATCGAGCGAAGATTTCGTCGTTTTGAACCCCGACAAGACTCGTGAGGATGTCGATTCGGTTCGGCTCCACTCCGAGATGGACAACGCCGCCCTCGCGTTCAAAAAGCTGGAGGGGGATTCCGGCCCCGGCAAAGCCGAAATCTTCGATCGCGCCCATGACCCGCACTGCATTGTCGCTTGTCGGCAAGACCAACACGTCCATGTCCTGGGTTGTTCTCACATACCCGTAATAGTTGACAGCATGACCTCCGACGAGAACGTATCGAACCCCATGTCTGTTGAACAGACGGATGAGGGCTTTCATGTCGTCGGAAAACTGCATGGGAGATTCCTACCAGGAGAGTCGTTCCCAGGTTGCCCGCTTCTCGATCCGCAAGCGACCCCAGTCCTTGCCCCAACGGCGCGCTTGCAGAACAGAGAACTCTCGCATGCGCTCATCGTGGGTCATGGCCGCCAGCCGCTGATGCTCAGCCTCGTTCTCTTCCTCGAACGAGAGGAAGACACGAACCTGGACATCTTCTCGCTTGGGCCGCTTCATCGGGCGCCGGTCGCCGTCATCGTGCATGAAGCCATTCTACCCGCCTCATCGTGCTCAATACCCGTGACAGGTCAGACGATTCAGACGATCTTGTGATGTCTTGAGCGAAGGGGGATCACGATCCCTCGAGCGCGGCGGATTCTTGTCGAGGGCGGGCTGTACCACGTCGACAAACGGTTCGTGCGGGGCGAGGATGTGTTTGCTGAACCTGGGCTCTTACCGGGCGGAGCTTGAGGCCCGCGGCAGAGAAGCAAGAACGTGAAAACGTTGGGCTGAGGACGATCGTCAAAGCCAAAGGTGCCGGTCGAGGGCTTCGCGGATCTCGAACAGGCGATCGTCCGGCAGGGTTCCGATGCGCTCGCTGAGTCGTTTTCGCGAAAGGGTCCGCACCTGCTCGCACAAAGCCTTGCTCGCTTGCGGGAGTCCCCCCTCTCCCGCCGGGATTAACACCTGAAAGGGATAGACCCGCCCGGTAGATGAGGTCAATGGGATGACCGTGACGGTCGCGCTCGATCGGTTGGCGGCCTCGTTCTGGACAACCACCGCCGGTCGGAACTTTCCGACCTTCGATCCGACGACAGGGTCGAGATTTACCCAGTAGACGTCGCCGCGGCGCATGACCAGCCCTCCACCTCGATGTCGTTCCACTCTGGATCCAGCGACGGCTCTTCGGCCTCGGCGCGGTAGCCCGCTTCCATTTCACGCACCATCGCCTCGCGGTGGAGCGCGTCGAGTCGGTACTCCACCGCCTCGCGGATGAAACCGCTCAGAGAGCCCTCGCCGACGTGAGCCTGCAGTCTCTTGGCGATGTCGTTGGGTATGCTGATTGTGGTTCGCATCAAACATCTCCCCATGCATCAAATGTAGCACAGGTCTGCGGATGAGCTCGCGAGATTTCCTCCGGGAGTGCGAGGCGCTCGATCAGGCTCTTGCCGGGCGGAGCTTGAGGCCAGCGGCAGAGAGTCAAGAACGTGAAAACGTTGGGCCTGGAACTCATGGAGAGCAATTCGTCGGACGAATTGCGGTGGCGCCTCGGAGGCACCAAGGGCGTCGCAGGGCTCGCTTCGCTCGCCGGCAATTCGTCGAACGGATTGTGGTGGCGCCTCGGCGGCGCCAAGGGCGTCGCAGGGGCTCGCTTCGCTCGCCGGCAATCCGTCGGACGGATTGCGGTGGCGCCTGGGAGGCGCCAAGGGCGTCGCAGGGGCTCGCTTCGCCCGCCGGCAATTCGTCGGACGGATTGTGGTGGCGCCTCGGAGGCGCCAAGTCGATCGCAGTCACTCGCGTTGCTCGTGACCTCGGAGCAGAGCTACTCGCCGTGGAAGAGACGGTGGATGTTGTCGGCGGTGGCCCGGCCGATGCCGTCGACGGCGCGAAGGTCCTCGATGGTGGCGGATGCGATGCCGTATGGGGAGCCGAAGGTGTCGAGAAGGAGATCGGCTCTGGCGGGGCCGATGCCGGGGATGGCCTGGAGGAGGAGGTTCTATTGGAGGCCGAGACCTCTGGGGCGGTAGCCGCATCGGCGGGGAGGTCGGGTAGGGCGGCGTTGGAGCTGGTCGGCGGCGTAGAGGATGAGCGCGGCGGTTTCCTCGGGGGAGCGTGACCGCAGGAGCGGGAGGCCGAAGACCAGCGTGACGCTGACGACGGCGCCCTGGAGGGCGGATCGCGGGAGGGCCGCGCTCCAGTGATCGATCCGCGTGCCTTCGACGATGAGGCATGGCCTGGCGTGCTCCGAGCGGGCGAGCCGCGACGCCTGGGCGAAGAGCCGGCCGTTCCGGACCGAGCAGGCAAAGTCGGTGAGGGTCTTGCGCTCGACGACGAGGGCGTCGTCGACGCGGTAGTCGCCGAGGGCGAGGTGGTGGAGGGTGACTCGGACGTCGGGGTGGGCGGCCAGTGCCGCAGGGACGCCGGATCGGATTTCGCGGTGGTCAACAACAATTCGTTGGACGGCAATTCGTCGGACGAATTGCGGTGGCGCCTCGGCGGCGCCAAGTCCATCGCAGGGCTCGCTCTGCTCGCCGGCAATCCGTCGGACGAATTGCGGTGGCGCCTCGAAGGCGCCAAGCTCGTCGCAGGGGCTCGCTTCGCGAATGGTCTCGCTCGCGGGGCGTGCTTTGGGGATCGCAGGACTGGCACCCGGCGCTGCCGAGCGACCGGTTTCTCGTGTCGGTTTCATGGGGCGCTCCTTTGCTGGAGCGTGGGCGGGATGGCCTCACTCTACCATGCGGAGACCGTCAACCGAAGAGACGCCTCGCAACCTCGGACTTCGAGATCCCGAGGGGCTGTGCGACCTCGGTCAGGATGCCGGAGAGGGTGCCGAGCTTGAGGTGGTCGTGATTCGGTACTGTGATGTGGTGCTCTCCGTTGAGCGAGGTGGTGAGGCGAAGGTGGCTTCCGGTCTGCCGTGAGATCCGGGAGCCGAAGGCGGTGGGAGCGGTGGCGAGCTGGTGACCGGAAAGATCGCTCGGCAGCCGCGGGGTCATACCGCGATGACGTCGTCGCGGACGGAGTGAAGCCGGATCATACTCGGCAGACTTCCATCGTTCTAGTGGCAGCGGACCGCGTCGCGAGCGTTCGCCTCGAGCTCCTCCCGGGGTGTCACCTTGGGTGAAGATCGCCTGGCCGAGGGCTCGGGCGGTGTATCCGCCCTCGGGGGCCTCCTCGACGAGAAAGACGATTTCGCTGGTCATCATCGGCTTCTCGGCCCGTTTCTAACAGGCAATTCGTCGGACGAATTGTGGTGGCGCCTCGGCGGCGCCAAGGGCATCGCAGGGGCTCGCTTCGTTCGCCGGCAATTCGTCGAACGGATTGTGGTGGCGCCTCGGCGGCGCCAAGGGCGTCGCAGGGGCTCGCTTCGCTCGCCGGCAATTCGTCGGACGAATTGTGGTGGCGCCTCGGCGGCGCCAAGGGCATCGCAGGGGCTCGCTTCGTTCGCCGGCAATTCGTCGAACGGATTGTGGATGTGGTGGAAGCCGATGTTGTCCGAGAACCACCGCAGGACGTGCGGCAAGTCATAGAGCGAGCTGCCCTGCATCGCCGCGGCCAGGAAGTCGCGCTCGTCGTGCCGGTCCCAGTAGACGCCCTCGAACTGGTGCTGGACGTAGAACAGCCAGATGCCGGCGGCGCCGCGCCCCGGCAGTCGTCGAAGACCGCGACGCCGGCGCCATGGTCCGCCACAATCACGATGCCGTCGCCGAGGGCAACGTGGATGGCGAAGCCTGGGGTGTCACCTGACCCTTCGAGGGTCGGGGCGATCGGGTCGCTCACGTCGAGCACCAGCAGCCCGCCTCCGTAGTTCGCGACAAAGGCCCGGTGCTCGAACACCTCGATGCGCTCGGTCGTGCTCACGGCAGTGAAAGGGCCGACCTCGACGGGCGCGGTGGGCGTGGAGACGTCGATCACCCGCACGCCGCGGCTTCGGTTGGCGACAAGGACGTGATGACCGGCGAGGGCGACCCCGATGGCCAAGCCCGGAATGTCGACGAAGCCCACCTCGACCGGCGCGGCCGGGTTGCTGACGTCGACGACCCGAAGGCCGGCGCTCTCGTCGGCGACGAAGGCGGTGCCTCCGGCGACCACCACGTCATAGGCGGCGCCGGGCGTGTCCACCGAGCCGACCTCGGCCGGCGCCGCGGGCTTGCTGACGTCGAAGATCCGCAGGCCGGCGCTGCCGTCCGCGAGGTAGGCGAGGTCGTTGGCAACCGCCACCCCACGCGCCTGGCCCGGCGTGTCGAGCCGGGCGATCACCGTGGGCGTCCGTGGTCGGCTCAGGTCGAGAACGCTGAAGCCCGCGCTGAGTTCGGCGACATAGCCATGGGCGCCCGAGACGGCGATCTCGAGCGGGGTGTCCTCCATCTCGAGCCAGCCGACCTCCAACGGCGCCGCTGGCGGAAACCGCACAGCGACGTCACCTGCGCCGGCGTCAATCCCGCCCTCGGTCGCGCTCGTGGTCGGAGTTTCGGCTGTGGTAGGGTTCGAACCATCAGAGATTCGGACAGACCGCCACGACTGACTGATTCCACCGGGAGTGTTCCATGGCACGATCCATCCCTCGATTCCTCACGGCCGCGACGGTTCTCGTCGCGATTGTCGCTGCCTCGCCCCTTGCGACCGCCAGCACCGGCACCGAGCTCTTCCTGCCGGCTGCCGGCACCGGGCCCGGCGTCCCGCCCTCGGTGTGGTACACGACGGTCTGGATCTTCAACCCGAACGACGTGCCCGCCCAGGTCGACCTGAGCTTCCTGCGCCGCAACCAGGCCAACGACCCCTCGGCCTTGATGGACAGCGTCAGCGTCGGCCCCGGCGCGGTGGTGCAGATCGACGACGCGGTGTCGGCACTGTTCGGGGTCCAGGAGTTCGGCGCCATCAGAGCGGCGAGCCCGATGCCGGTTCACGTCTTCGCGCGGATCTACTCCCAGGCCTCCGGCCTTGCCGAGCGCGACTCCTCCGGTCAGGCCTTCCCTGCCCTGGCGGCCGACCGCGCTCTGGGCACCGGCGAGCACGCCGACCTGATCGGCCTCACCAACCTCGACGGCGGCGACTTCCGCTACAACGTGGGCTTCGTCGAGACCACGGGCAACCCGCTGAGGGTGCAGGTCGAGCTGTTCGCCAGCGGCGGCAGCGCCTGGGTCTCGTACTCGATCCAGCTGCAGCCCTTCGAGCAACGGCAGATGACCGTCGATGACCTGTTCAACAACGTGATCGGCGACAGCGACAACTTCCGCCTCCGGGTCACCGGCGGTGCCGGCGACGGCCGGGCGCTGGTGTTCGGGTCCCGGGTCGCCAACGGCTCCCAGGACGCCACGACCTTCAGCATGGTCTACCCGCCGGCGCCGTGAGGGTTCGGGCCGGCTGGTCAGGGGTCAACGGCGGAGCTTGAGGCCCACGGCGGAGAGTCAAGAACGTGAAAACGTTGGGCCTGGAACGATTACTCACTCGACATGGTGGTATGTTGAGTTGCCGAAGCGACACGTTGTATTTCGGGCTTCAGTTGATTTCGTTTTCATCGTCAGCGAGGACGGAGCTACAGCGGTCCTGGGGCCGCCAAACCAAGAAGGAAGAGCAACATGCGTGAGAGTCGGATGGTCGCGGTGATGTTGGCGATTTAGGTCGTGGCGGGTACGCCGGCGCCGGCCCAGGTGGACTGCAACAACCTCCCCACTTCTGCCGGAGCGGTGCAGCAGGAACTCGTCGACGCCTGCTTCACCGCGGGGGAAGCGACGGCTGGCGCCGAGGGCCCGACCGACATCGCATGGGGGCCGGAGAGCGGGCCGTGTCCGGCGAACTGTGTAAGGGCGGGGTCAGTGCCTTTGATCATGTG
>CAZXMW010000023.1:0-53810 GCA_964641415.1 uncultured Thermoanaerobaculia bacterium
TGAACGGGAAGCCGAGCACGTTGTTGACCTGGTTCGGGTAGTCCGACCGGCCGGTGGCCATGATGGCGTCGGTCCGGACCTCGGCGACCTCCTCGGGGGTGATCTCCGGGTCGGGGTTGGCCATGGCGAAGATGATCGGGTTGTCGGCCATGGTGACGACCATTTCCTTGGTCACCATGCCCTTGACCGAGACCCCGGTGAACACGTCGGCGCCGGCCATGGCCTCGGTCAGGGTGCGGAGCCCGGTGTCGATGGCGAACCGTTCTTTGTACCGGTTCATGCCCTCGGTGCGGCCCTTGTAGATGACCCCCTTGGAGTCGCACATGACCAGGTTCTCCGGCCTGACGCCGAGCGACAGGTAGAAGGTGGCACAGGCGATGCCTGACGCGCCCGCGCCGCAGAACACCACCCGGACCTCATCGAGCCGCTTGCCCGCGACCTCGACCGCGTTCAGAAGCGCCGCGCCGGAGATGATCGCGGTGCCGTGCTGGTCGTCGTGGAAGACCGGAATGTCGACGGTCTTTTTGAGCCGCTCCTCGATCTCGAAGCACTCGGGCGCCTTGATGTCCTCGAGGTTGATCCCGCCCACGGTCGGGGCGAGCAGCTCGCAGAACCGGATCACCTCGCTCGGGTCCTCGGAGTCGACCTCGATGTCGAACACGTCGATGTCTGCGAACCGCTTGAACAGAACGCCCTTGCCCTCCATGACCGGCTTGCCGGCGAGTGCGCCGATGTTGCCGAGACCCAAGACCGCGGTTCCGTTGGAAACCACCGCCACCAGGTTGCCCTTGTTGGTGTACTCGTAGACGAGCTCGGCGTCCTGAGCGATGTCCAGACAGGGCTCGGCGACCCCCGGTGTGTAGGCGAGCGAAAGATCTCGCTGAGTCGCGCACGGCTTGGTGGCGACGACCTCGGTCTTGCCGTGGCGTTTGCCGGTATGGTAGGCGAGCGCTTCCTCGCGGGTGATCTTCTTCATGACGGGTCCTCCCAGCGGTCTCGGGTGACACCTCCGACCTCAGGTGAGCGATTTTCACCGGCGATCTGCACCGAGCTCCCGCGCTCTGGATGGTTGCGAGAATACTCGACATACCAACGGGTGTGGCTCCGTTTGTCGCAACCACCAGCGCATCGAGATCTTGGCACATTTCATCCAGCAGAATTGCTCGCCCGAGGTCCGAGAACGATTTCACGAGCCGGAACATAGACCCTGTCGGAAGGCGCGTCAAGGCGCAGCCGACCGACGCGCGGCGGGCGCGTCGGGTCAGCCCGGCGAGGGCCGGTGGCGCTCCAGTGCGAGCCGGATGAGCTCGTCGACAAGCTCGGGGTACGGCAGACCGCTGACGCCCCACAGCTTGGGGTACATGGAGATCGACGTGAAGCCCGGGATGGTGTTGACCTCGTTGACCCAGAGAGTGCCGGTGTCGTCATCGAGAAACAGATCGACCCGGGCCATGCCGGTGCAGCCGAGAGTCCGGTAGACGCGAACCGCGAGCTGCCGGGCCGCGACGACCTGGTCATCCTCAAGCGGCGCCGGTGCGAGCAGCCGGCACGAGTCGTCAAGGTACTTGTCCTCGTAATCGTAGAATGAGTGCCCGGGCACGACCTCGCCGGGGAGCGACGCCCGCGGCGCGGCGTTGCCGAGCACCGGAACCTCGATCTCACGACCGGCGACGCCGCGCTCCACGAGTGCCGCCGCGCCGAGG
This sequence comes from uncultured Thermoanaerobaculia bacterium, assembly GCA_964641415.1. GTDB lineage: Bacteria > Acidobacteriota > Thermoanaerobaculia > Thermoanaerobaculales > Sulfomarinibacteraceae > JAHECW01. The sequence continues at coordinate 1,704 of CAZXMW010000023.1, forward strand.
TCGAGGGCGAGATCGACAGCGTCTCCGACATCGGACGAGGAGACGACTCTGCTGATCCCCACGGACGATCCCAGACGGGTCGGTTTGACGAACAGCGGTGTCCCGAGATCGCAGCAGCGGGCCGACGTCGCATCGCGCGTCTTGGACCACGTCTCGCGATCGATGGCGATCCAGGGCGGCGTGGCGAACCCGGCCTGGACCAGCAGACGTTTGGTCAGCACCTTGTCCATGCACACTGCGGACGCGGTCGGGTCGCATCCGACGTAGGCCAGGTCGAGCATCTCGAACAGGCCCTGGATCGTGCCGTCCTCGCCGTACGGCCCATGAAGGAGGGGAAAGGCGACGTCGATGCCGTCGCCGAGCAGCCGCGAATCGAGCTTCGAGCCACCCGCGAACTCGACCACCTCGTCGGCGCGGTCGCCCGATTCAGTCAGCACGCGGACGGCGGTCTCGGCGCTCGCCCACCGCCCCCGCCGGTCGATCGCCATGGGGACGATCTCGTAGCGGCCGGAATCCAGTGCGGCCGCCACCGATCTGGCGGAGACCACGCTGACGTCGTGCTCGCCGCTGCGGCCGCCGAAGATGAGCGCGATCCGGAGTCGGATGTCGGATGCTGCCATCGCTGCCTCCCAGGCTCAGTGTGCGCGAGCATTGTGACCCAGACGAGGCGGATCCGGGGACTTTGTCGCTGGGGTTCCCGGCGGCGCCGGCCTCGGACGCTGCCGCCGCCCCCTGATCGTGGTCGCTGTTTTGCTGCCGTTGACCCTGGTCGCTGTTTGCCGCCGCTGGCGCTGTTTCTGATCCTGCCGCTGATCGCTGATCGCTGACAGCTACCGTTCGTGGTAGAGCAGGATGCCGTCGAGGGACGACTCCCAGCTTTCGACCCAGACCCGCCATGACTCGAGCAGGTCCTCGATCGGCGTGCCGTTCTCGATGCATCGGCGAGCGTCGGGTGATCCCGTCAGTAGGTCGATCGCCGGTACGTCGTCGACGAACTCGTAGGCCTGGGTGCGCCATGCGAAATGCCCGGGGTGCAGGTCGTGGAGGCTGCTCAGCAGGTGCAGCCCGAGCGCAACCGGTTGCAGCGCTTCACGGTCGGTGACATGAAGCTCGAGCCCGGAACACACCGTGCCGCCGTGTTTGCCGAACTCGGGGCGGAATCGGGTCGGCCGGAAGGCGACCCCGGGCAGGTTGCCGGCGCGCAGGGCCGCTGCTGCCGTCTCGGCGTCGACCCATGGAGCTCCGATCAGGTGGAACGGCCGGGTCGTACCCCGGCCTTCGGACAGCGTTGTCGCCTCGACCAGACACATGCCCGGATAGAGCGCCGCGGTTTCGAGGGTCGGCATGTTGGGGCTCGGCGGAACCCAGGGCAGCCCGGTGGCGTCCCACCAGTCGCTGCGCGACCAGCCGCGGCAGCGAACCACGCCGAGCGCGAGCTCGGGATGGCGTCGGCGCTGAAGCAGGAGCGCGATCTCGCCGATGGTCATGCCGTGCCGGATCGGGGTCGGGAGGCGCGACACGAATGACTCGCAGCCCGGCGTCACCGGTCCGCCCTCTCGCCGGTGGCCGCTGATCGGGTTCGGCCGGTCGAGCACGACCATCTCCGTTCCGGTCGTCAGACACGCCGCCATGACCGCGTCCATGGTCGCGGCGAAGGTGTAGTACCGGCTGCCGATGTCGGGCAGGTCGACGATGACGACCTCGACGTCGTCGAGGTCGGTGGCGCGAGGCGCGAGGGTCGCAGAGGTGTGGCCGTACAGGGAGCGTACCGGCGCTCCGGTGAGCGGATCGAACTCGTCGGCCACCGCCTCCATGTCCTGAGCCACCCCATCGAGTCCGTGCTCCGGTGCGAAGAGCCTCACCGGCGCTCCGGCGTTCGCCGCGAGCACCGACCGCGCGGCGTCGAAGCCCGACGTCACCGCGGCGTGGTTGGCGAGTAGGGCCCACGGCCGTCCGGCAATCGGTTCGGGGTCGGCCGCGATCACCTCGAGCCCGGTGGTCACGGGGGTCATGCCGTCATCCTACCTCGGCCCACGCCGGGCGTGCGTCAACGCGGGGTCCCCGGCCGCGAATGCGTCGGGTTCCGGTCCGAACTTGCGGCAACAGGCGCTTCGGGCTACCATTCGGGTTCCCGTCCCGGGCGAGGTGCGCACGATGCCGCCGACCGGGGTGGGCAGCCCACCGACCGACGACCGCACTGTCGGAAACCGGGAGTTCAAAGTGACCGACGAGTTCAAGGACATCGCCGCCGAGGTTTACATTCCCATCGAAGAGGTGCTCCGACGGATCGCGCGGGGCGACCAGATCGTGGTGGTCGACGACGAGGACCGGGAGAACGAGGGCGACCTGATCTTCGCCGCCGACGCGGTCACCCCCGAGGCGATCAACTTCATGGCTCGACACGGCCGGGGGCTGATCTGCGTGTCGTTGACCCCCGAGCGCTGCGACCAGCTCGATCTGCCGCCCATGGTCGAGAAGAACACCTCGGTGCACGAGACCGCATTCACCGTCAGCGTCGAGGCGGGTCGGGGCACGACGACGGGCATCTCCGCCCACGACCGTGCCGCCACGGTGCGGGCGCTGGTCGATCCCGCGACCCGGCCCGCCGACCTCAAGCGGCCTGGCCACATGTTTCCGCTGCGCGCCCAACTTGGTGGTGTGCTCAAGCGGGCCGGTCACACCGAGGCCGGCGTCGACCTGGCTCGCCTGGCGGGTCGGACCCCTGCGGCGGTGCTGTGCGAGATCATGGACGAGGACGGCCAGATGGCCCGCCTGCCGCGCCTGGTCGAGTTCGCCAAGGAGCACGGGCTCGGTTTGACGACGGTTGCCGACGTCATCGCCTACCGGATGCGCACCGAGAAGCTCGTCGAGCAGATCGCCGGCCCCCTGCTGCCGACCGAGTTCGGGCCTTTCCGGATCTACGCCTACCGCAACACGGTCAACGATGAGGAGCACGTGGCGCTGGTCATGGGGGAAATCGATCCGGACGAACCGGTGCTGGTTCGGGTCCACTCGCAGTGTCTGACCGGAGACGTCTTCTCATCGGCCCGATGCGACTGCGGTGTCCAGCTCGACGCGGCCCTGGCGCGGATCGCGCTGGAGGGCAAAGGGGTGCTGCTCTACCTGCTCCAGGAGGGCCGGGGTATCGGCTTGTTCAACAAGCTGCGCGCGTACGAGCTCCAGGATGCCGGTCAGGACACCGTCGAGGCCAACCTGCACCTCGGCTTCGAGGCCGACCCGCGCGACTACGGCACCGGCGCACAGATCCTGCACGACCTCGGAGCGCGGCGGTTGCGCCTGATGACAAACAACCCGAAGAAGTACACGGCTCTGAGTGGTTTCGGTCTCGAGATCGTCGAGCGTGTCGCCCTCGAGGTTGCGCCCAACGAGTCCAATCGCACCTACCTGGAGACCAAGAAGCTCAAGATGGGGCACCTGCTCAAGCTGGTCTAGGCAGTGACTCGTGAACGATGACCGGTGAATCGCGGGATCGTGAGTCTTCGTTCGTGAGTCGCCGTCAGGAATCGCCGCTGCCGCGACCCGATCTGTCCTCGCTGGTCGAGGCTCTCGACGCCGGAGTCGCGCCGCTGGCCGTCGGGGGCGTGGTTCCGGGCGCCCGGTCGCTGGTCGTGTCGTCGCTCGCCCTCGACGGCTGGCGACCGGGGCTGATCGCGGTGGTGGTGTCCAACGCGTCGGATGCCCGAAACCTGGCGGCCGGTCTCGAGCTGCTCGCCCCCGGTCTCGGCGTCGGCTGCGTGCCGGCCGATCTCGGCGCGCCGTACCAGGGTGCCGAGCCGCCGCTCGCTTCGCGGTTCGATCTGGTTCGGTTGCTGCGCCGGATTGCCGATGGCTCGGTTGAGATCGCCGTTGTGCCGGTGCGGGCGCTCCTGACGCCGTTGCCGACACCGGCCTCGGTCGCGGCCGCTGTCGAACGGCTCGAGGTCGGCGGTCGGCTGGACCAGCGGCGGCTCGCCGCTCGGCTGACCGGAGCCGGCTACCGGCGGGTCGATCTGGTCGAGGAAGCTGGCGAGATCGCGGTGCGTGGCTGGGTGGTCGACATCCACGATGGTGGCGATGCGGCGCTTCGGGTGGTGGTCGACGACGACCGGATCGGCGAGATTCGCCGCTTCGACCCGTCGACCCAACGAACGATCGGGCAGTCTTTGGATCGGGTGGCGTTGTATCCCCTCGATCCTTTTCCAGCCGAGCCGGAGCGACTCGCTGTGGTCGCCGACGTCCTCGACCCGGACTTTCCCGGGCTGGCTGACGCCATGCGATCGGGAACCCAGCGCCGGTTGTGGTGGGCGGCTCTCCACCTGGAGGACGAATACGCCGGTTGGCTCGACCTGGCCGACGCGGTCGTGGTCTGCGAAGCGGACGACGTCGCCGGCGAGCTGCGCCGGTGGTCGCAGATTCAGGAACGCGAGTGGCAAACGCTCCAAGAACGGACGCTGGCGCTGCCTCCGCCCGAGCGCCTCCTGCTGCCGGCCGACGCGGTTGCGGCGCGGCTCGAGAACGCAGATCTGAGGATCGAGCAGCTCGAGGTGGACGACGGAAGAACCCGTTGGTGGCGGGCCGCGACGCGTGAAATCGAGGGCTTCGCCCGGCGCATCCCAGATCTGGTGCCGACCCTTCGTGACCGCCGGGCGGCGGATATGGCCCAGATCCTGGTCGTGGCCTCGGCCGGGGAGGCCCGGCGCTTCGAGCACCTGCTGTCGGAGGGCGGCGTTTGCACCGCGTCGACGCCGATGCCGGGGAGCGTGAGCCTGGTCGAGGGCGATGTCGAGCACGGTTTCGTCTGGCGCGACAGCGCGGACCTGGTCACCGGCGCGACCGGTGGCCTCGCGGTCTACGGTCGCCGGGACCTCACTGCCGCCCCGCGGCCGCGCCGCCGGCGAAGCGGCGCGGCCGCTTTCGTGTCCGATCTCCGCGATCTGCGGCCGAACGATCTGGTCGTGCACCTGGACCACGGGATCGGTCGCTTCGAGGGCTTCAGGCGCGTCGAGGTCGAGGGCCGTCAGTTGGAGATGCTCGTGCTCGGCTACCACGGCGGCGACACCCTCCTGGTTCCCGTCGAGCGGGCGGATCTGATCCAGAAGTACGCTGCCGGCGACAGCGAGACGGCGCCCCGGCTCGACCGGCTCGGGGGATCGACCTGGCGCAATCGCAAGGCTCGTGTCAAGAAGGCGGTCCGCGAGATGGCCGCCGAGCTGCTTCGGCTGGCGGCAGCGCGGCATGCCGCGCGGGGTTTTCGGTTCTCGCCCGACTCCCCGTGGCAGCGCGAGTTCGAGGACGCCTTCGAGTACGAGCTCACCGACGATCAGGAGCGGTCGATCGCGGAGATCAAGGCCGACATGGAGTCCGAGCGCCCGATGGACCGGCTGCTGTGTGGTGATGTCGGGTACGGCAAGACCGAGGTCGCGATCCGCGCCGCCTTCAAGGCGGTACTCGAGGGCAAGCAGGTGGCGGTGCTGGCGCCGACGACGATCCTGGTCGGTCAACATCTGGAGACCTTCCAGCGCCGTTTCGCCGGCTTTCCGGTCGAGGTGCGGATGCTGTCGCGCTTCGTGTCGCCGAGCGGGGTCGCGCAGGTGCTGGCGGCTCTCGCCGACGGCACGGTGGACGTTGTCATCGGCACCCATCGGCTGCTCGGCCGCGACGTCGTCTTCCGCGACCTCGGCCTGGTCATTCTCGACGAGGAGCAACGTTTCGGTGTCGCCCAGAAAGAAAAGCTGAAGAAGCTCCGCACCGAGGTCGACGTCGTCGCCATGTCGGCAACCCCGATTCCCCGCACCCTCAACATGGCCATGAGCGGCTTGCGCGACATCTCGCTCATCGAGACTCCGCCGCGTGACCGTCAGGCAGTCGAAACCACCGTTCGCGAATTCTCCGAGGAGGTCGTTCGGGAGGCCGTCCTGTACGAGATCGAGCGCGGCGGGCAGGTCTACTTCGTTCACAACCGGGTCCGGTCGATCGGCGCCTTCGCCGAGTGGCTGCGTCGGGCAGTGCCGGAGGCCCGGATCGTGGTCGGCCACGGACAGATGACCGAGCGCCAGCTCGAGAAGGCCATGCGGAGCTTTCTCGACGGCGACGCAGACGTGCTGCTTGCCACCGCGATCATCGAGAACGGCCTCGATATTCCCAACGCCAACACCTTGCTGGTCAACCGCGCGGATCGGTTCGGGCTCGCCCAGCTGTATCAGCTGCGCGGCCGGGTCGGGCGTTCCGACCGGCTCGCCTTCGCCAGCTTCCTGGTGCCGCCCGGTGTGGCACTGTCGGGCGCGGCGCGTGCGAGGCTCGCTGCGATCCAGGAGTTCTGCGAGCTCGGCGCCGGTTTCCGGATCGCCGCCCGCGATCTGGAGATTCGGGGCGCCGGCAATGTGCTCGGCGCCGAGCAGCACGGGTTCATGGAGGCGGTCGGTTTCGAGACCTACTGCCAGCTGCTCGAGGAGGCGGTGGCCGAGCTCGAGGGCCGGCCGCCCGAGGTGCGGCGCGAGGTCGAGCTGAGGCTCGGGCTGGATCTCCAGCTGCCCGACGCCTACATTCCCGAGCCCGAGCTTCGGTTGAGCTTCTACAAGCGGCTCGCGGCCACCGCCGACGACACAAGCGTGGCGGAGCTGCTCGAGGAGATCGTCGACCGGTACGGGCCGCCGCCCGTCCAGCTCGACACCCTCGCGCGAACGCAACGGATCCGGCTGGCGGCGCAACGCGTGGGAGCGATCTCGGTCCAGCGCCGCGGCGGCCGATGGCGGGTCCGTCTCGACCCCGCCGCCTCGCCGCCCGCCAGCCTCGGCGAGGTGCTGACCGGCTGGCCGGACGCGAGCCTCTCGCCGTCCGGTGAGATCACCGTTCCGGTCGGTCGGACCGGCGCCGAGATCGACGAGATCCTGAACCTCCTGATCCGGTTGGCTGCGTAGCGTCATCGGAGGATTCGCAGAGCTCGTCGGCGGTCTTGTCAACCTCCGGTTGTTGCTGGAAGGCGATCCGACCGCGCTGCTGCTCGACCTCGACCTGACCGGTGAGGGAGCGCTGCGGCTGGGGACGGTGCTCGGCCGCAAACGGTTGCTCGGGAGCGTGCTCGGCTGGCCGCTGACGCCGGTGCTCGACCGGGTGTTGGCGAGGGGCACGGCCGCCGACCGCTGACCGCCGCCCCGACGGCCTGTTGCCGACGTGCTAAGCTCCGCGGATGCTGGCGCATCCGGCTCGTCTCGTGATTGCAGGCGCCGTCGTGCTCGCCGCGGCGTGCGGGTCCGACGGCGATCACATGGCGAGGATTGGTGACCGGCGAGTCTCGGCCGAGGCCTTCCAGGAACACATCGTCGCGGTGACCGGAGCGCCCTGGGAGAGCGTTTCCGACGCGGTGGCATCGCGGATGCTCGACCAGTTCATCGACCAGCAGGTGCTGATTGCCGCGGCGGCGCGCGACCCTGATTCCGATCTGCCGATCGGCCCCGGCGAGCGAATGGACGGGGTCCGCCGACTGGTCGAGGTCGTGTGCGGGTCGCCACCGGAGCCTTCCGAGGACGATGTCATCCGTGACATCGAGGCGACGAGCTCGACGGTTCGGCCGGTTCGCGCCAGGGTCCGGCAGCTGTTGCTCGACAGTCTCGAAAAGGCCGAGGCCGTTCGTCGCCAGCTCGATGAAGGCGCCGATTTCGTCGAGCTGTCCCGCCGGGTCAGCCGGGCGCCCAACGCCGAGACCGGCGGAGATCTCGGTCTGTTGAGCCAGGGTGGTCTTTCGGACGACCTCGACTCGGTGATCTTCTCGCTCGAGGCGGAGGAGATCTCCGAGCCGGTCTCGGGCCCGTCGGGGTACCATATCTTCCAGGTGCTCGAGGTTGTGCCGTCCGGGCCGCCGCCGAGAGCCGAGCTCGAGCTTGAGGCTCGTCGTCGGCTCGCCGAAGCGTCCGCCCGGCAGCACGCCGCCGCATGCATCCGAGAGCTCGCCGGTGGCGTCGGGGTCGAGATCGACCGCGACCGCCTGTGGTTCGATTATCGGGGACGTTATGCACAGTGAAGGCAGACGGGTGACGTGGATGCTCGTTGTCGTCGCGCTCGCGATGGCGATGACCCCCGGCGCGGTTTGCGCCGAGCGCGAGGTGCTCGAGACGATTCTGGTCCGGGTCAACGACCGGATCGTGACCGTGACCGACTTCAAGATGCGTCTGCGCCAGGAACTGTCGCAGATCAGCCCGGTACCCAAGGGCGCGGACCTGCGCGACTTCACCAAAGGGCTGTTCGAGACCATGGTCGACGAGATGTTGCTGCTCGAGCGGGCGGAGGCCCGGCGGATCTCGGTCGATGAGGCGACCGTCACGGCCTCGATCGACAGCCTTCGAGAGCAGAACGAGCTGCTTGACGACGCGGCGTGGGCCGAAGCACTCGAGAGCTCAGGGATGACGATTGAAAGACTGCGCGAGCGCTACCGGCAGTCGATCCTGCTGTCGCGAACGGTGCAGTCCGAGGTTCGTCCCACCGAGATCACCCAGGAAGAGGTCCGCCGTCGCTACGAGGAGGACAAAGCGATCTACAAGGTGCCCGAAAAGGTCGCCCTGGAACAGCTGTTTTTTTCGACCGAGGAGAGCGGTTCGGACGAAGCTCAGGTGATCCGGATCGCGCGCTCGCTGGCGGCGCGGGTGGCCGAGGGCTCGGACCTCAAGGCCGAGGCCACCCTGGCCGGCGTCGAGGTTCAGGATCTCGGCGCCATTCCCCTCGCCGATCTCAGGAACGACCTGCGCAGCGCGCTCAACGGCGTACCGGAGGGCGGCTTCACCGAACCTCTGCGCACCGCCGGCGGTGTTCAGATCATTCATCTCGTCGAGCGGATTGCCGAGGGTTACCAGCCGTTCGAGGAGGTCGAGGACGACATCAGGCGTCGGATGTCCGGTGAGTCCTACCAGCGGCAGTCCCAGAGTCTCGTTGAACGCCTCCGAGAGGAGTACCTGGTGAAGATCAACCAGAGGCAGCTCGACCACATTCTCGACACCGTGGAGAAGCTGTGACCGTCGAAAGGACCTGGATCAGAGAGCTTTGTCCCGGAACCGACATCTGCGACAGCTACGTCGTGCGCTCCAAGGAGGTCCGCCAACGTCGGGGCGGCGGACCCTACCTGGCGCTCAGGCTCGGTGATCGAACCGGCGAGGTCGCCGCCCTTGTCTGGGAGAACGTCCCGATGCTGGGCAAGGTGCTCGAGGTAGGGGCGGTGGTTTCCGTGAAGGGGCAGGTCCAGCGCTACAACAACCAGATTCAGGTGGTCGTCCGTCAGGCCGCGGCGGTGGTGCCCGACGAGGTCGACGACTCGTTGTTCGTGCGCGCGTCGTCGGTCGATGCCGACATCCTGTGGCAACGGCTGGACGCGCTGATCGAGGGTGTCGGCAACCGCCACCTGCGCCAGCTCCTGTTTCGGGTGGTGTCCGACCCGGAGGTGGCCGAGAAGCTCAAGCTCGCGCCGGCGGCGCGCGGCATGCACCACGCCTTCCGTTCCGGCCTGCTCGAGCACACGGTGTCCATGGCGACCATGGGGCGCTGGCTGGCGTCCCACTACGGGCTCGACGGGGACCTGGTGGTCACCGGCTGCGTGCTCCACGACCTGGGGAAGATCTGGGAGCTCGAGATGTCGCCGTCCATCGAGTACACCGACGACGGACGGCTGCTCGGTCACCTGACCATGGAGGTTCTGTACCTCGACCGGAGGATCTCCGAGCTCGATACCTTCCCGGACGAGTTGCGCCGCCAGCTCATCCACCTGCTTCTGGCTCACCACGGGGAGTACGAGTACGGATCGCCTCGACGGCCGAAGACGCCGGAGGCGCTCCTCGTCCACATGATCGACAATCTCGACTCGAAAATGGCCGGAATGATGGAGGCCATCGAGGCCGACGGTGATGACGACCGGGCCTGGACGTCGTACTCGAAGATCCTCGACCGGTTCGTCTACCGCCGTCGCCCCCCGTCGGAGTGAGCCGAGAGCTGTCAGCCCTCAGCTGTATCGCAGTGAAAGCCTTCGACAGCGAGGAAAGCAAAGTCGATCGCGGCGCCGTCAGCTGTCAGCTACGACCTGATCGCCCTCGCCACCTCGCCGGGCTCGGGGAAGCGCCCGAGCCGCCGCTTCGAAAAGACCAGACGACCGTCGGCCTCGACCTCGAAGACGCCGTCCTTGCCCCTGATCAGCCGGACGTCGGCGGCGAAGTTCGTTTCGAGCTCGGCCGCCAGACCGGCGGCGCGGGGCTCGTAGTTTCAAACCACGCAGTACTCGATGGTGATATCCATTTCAGCTCCACGAAGGACAACGGTCGAGCGGGGCCTTCCCTTCCGACAGATCACCAGTAGCGCTCGACGTAGATCGACCCCGGTTGCTTCTTCCTGTGCTCGGTGAAGCCCTCGTGGGACAGCAACTCGACCATGTCGTCGATCATGGTCGGATTACCGCACAGGAAGATCCGGGCGGTTTCGGGAGTCGGGACGGCGCCCCAGGCCCGGTCGAGCTCTCGGCTGCGCCACAGGTCGAGCACGTACCCCGCTCGGCCGGTCCACGGGACCGGCTCCTCGGCCGGACGCGAAATGATCGGCAGGTAGGTGAAGTACGGGCTGAGCCGCTCCATTGTGACCAGCTCGGCGTGATAGCCGAGATCCCACGAGTGGCGCGCCCCGAGCAGGACCGCGAAGCGACGGCCCTTCGAAGCGGCGAGCTCGGACCGCAGCATGCTCATGTACGGGGCGAGACCGGTGCCGGTGGCGATCATGGCGACGTCGAGCGTTGACGGCGCCTGGTCGAGGGTAAAGGCGCCGGTGATCTTCGGGCCCAGCCAGACTCGATCGCCGGGTGCGAGGTTGAACAGCCGAGGGCTGAGGGCGCCTGAATGCACGAGCGTGATGTAGAACTCGAGATAGGTGTCGGCCTTGGACGACGACGCGATGGAGTAGGGGCGTCGGATCAGCCTGCCGGCCTTGCCGTTGTCGTCCTCGACATCGGCGAGGCCGGAGCGATCGGCCTTTGCCGGCAGCCCGAGTATTGCGAACTGACCCGGCGAAAACCTCGGCAGCTCCCAGCCCTGGGGAACGACGCGAATCACCATCAGACCGGGGGCAATCTCGATCTTCTGGGTGACGACGGCGTTGAGCGCGGATGTCGGCAAACGGGCGACCTCTCGATGCGGGATGATACCACCCGGCGCCGGCCGCCGACGGAGCACGTCCAGGGTGCAGTATTCAGAGCTCGGAGTTCGCCGGCGGTGCCCGATCTGCAGCTCCTGACCGGAGATTCCTGCAGGAACTCGGAGGTGGAGCACTCGGAATCGAGCCGAAGGGCGATCCCAGCGGGTTTGCGAGAAGATCGACTCTGAACTCTGAACTAACTCGTTTCCGACTTGTCGAAGACCTTGGTGTCGACGCCCATCTCGTCGCCGATGAACTCCATGGCCTCGCGCAGGTCGTCGAGGGCCAGCCGGGCGGGCACCACGACCTCGGCCGACATGGTGAACAGGGGGGTGCCGCTCATGGGTGCCGCGGAGACCTCGGTGTGCATGCTCTCGAGGTTGATGCCCTGCTCGGTGAGGTACCGGGCGACCTGGTTGATGATGCCCATGTGGTCGGCGCCGAGAACCGTGATCGTGCAGCAGTGGTCGAGCGCCTCGTCGCCCTCGTCGTCGGTCTCGGTGACCCGGGTCAGCACGTCGAACTTGGTGTAGTGCAGTTCGTCGACCGCCCGGCGGAGCTCCAAAACCCGGTCCTCCGGCGCGCTGACGAACATCAGGAGCGCGAAATCGCCGCCGAGTCGAACCATCCGGCTCGCCTCGATGTTCCCGTCGTAGTGGAGGATCAGCTTGGTGAACTCCTCGACAACCCCGGTCCGATCCCGGCCCACCGCCGTCAACACCAGTTGCTTTTGCATCGAGGGCACCTCACTTCGGTCGAAGCGACTCACTCTCATGGTACCGCACATCGTGTCGAGAGTCTTCGTCGGAGATCGAGAAGCCCCCGTCGACACGAGAGTCCGGGCGCGGGATGCTCCCGTGGCCGCACTCTGTCCGGACCGTGGCAGGTCCCGGCGCCTCGGAATCACTCCACGCCGCCCAGGGTTTTCGAAGGGGATTGTCGGAGGAGGCGCCCGTGCACACATCGGAAGCAACCACCCGGGGGGTCAGGATCGAGATCGAGTCGAGGTACCTGGTCGACAAGTCCGACCCCAGCCGCAACCGCTGGTTCTTCGCCTACGACGTCCGGATCAGCAACCTCGGCGAAGAGGTTGTCCAGCTGCTTTCCCGGCACTGGATCATCACCGACGCCAACGGCGACGTCGAGGAGGTCAAGGGACCGGGAGTGGTCGGCAACCAGCCGGTTCTGGCGCCCGGAGAGTCCTTCGAGTACACCTCGTTCTGTCCGCTGACGACGCCCTTTGGCACCATGGAAGGCAGCTACCGGATGATGACCGAGGGCGGTGTCGGCTTCGACGCCGGGATCGGGCAGTTCGCCCTCAGCCAACCGATGGCGGTGAACTGAGCAGCCCGCGACAGGGTCTCCCGAAACAGCATTCGCGGCTCGATCGGAGCGGCCCCGACGCCTCCCGTTTGTCATGTTGCCGTGGCGGTAGCCGTGATGGCCTCCTTGTTCCACGAGTGTTCCTGTTCATGAAGGCCTGTCCCGTTCGACGGGCCCGGTTGACCCGGGCCACCGGGCGAGGTCCTCGACAATGCGGGACGTGTCACCGGGAGAAATCCAGGTCACCGGTGTACCGCGGCGTTCCATGCCCCGGAACCAGGTCTCCTGGCGCTTGGCGAAGCGGCCGATGGCGACCGCGAGCCGGTCGACCATGTCGCGGTAGCTTGTTCGGCCGGCGAGGTAGGCGCCGATCTCGCGATACTCGAGACCGAGCCGGTCGAGGCGCTCGTCGGCCAGGCCGCCGGCGAGCAGGCCTCGGACCTCGTCGACCAGGCCGCCGGCGAGCCGTGCCTCGAGCCGGTCGCGGATTCGCCGGCGCAGCTCGGCGCGGTCGATCCGGATGGCGTAGACCCGGCTCGAGAGGTCGAGCCCGAGCGGCTTGGAGCGCGCCACCGGTCCGTGACGCGCGGCAGCCGCGATCTCGAGCGCGCGGATCACCCGCTCGCGCCGCTCCATGTCGGTCCGCCCGGCGAGCTCGGGATGCGCGCGCCGGAGACGCGCGACGAGCTCGGAGTGCGGGTGGCGGCGCAGGCGACCCCGGAGCGCGGGGCTGCCGGGAACGTCGGCAATCCGGTAGTCGCGGATCACGGCCTCCACGTAGAGCCCGCTGCCGCCGACCATGACGAGCGGTACCGTGCCGGTCCGGTACCGGGGCCTGGTGGCCAGCCGGCGGAGCACCCGGTAGCAGTCCTGCTGGTAGCGGAAGACGGTGTAGACCTCGTTCGGGTCGGCGATGTCGATGAGGTGATGGGGCACCGGGGGGTCGACTGCGCAGTACTCATCGAGGTCCTTGCCGGTGCCGAGATCGAGGCCGCGGTAGACCTGACGGGAGTCCGCCGACAGGATCTCCGAGCCCAGCGCATGGGCGACCTCGACGCCGAGCCGGGTCTTTCCGACCGCGGTCGGCCCGACGATGGCCATCAATCGCACGGTCATCGTTCGAGCCTGCAGCGGACCCGTCGGTCGAGAGCCAGCACCTCGTCCCGGTTGCGTCCGAGCAGCAGAGCCGCGGCCTTGGCTGGTGCCCGGCGCCGAGGGCCGAGCCAGAGCGGGGCCGTGATCAGCACGCCGGCCCTCCGGTTGCGGTCGAAGGCGTCGCTGCCGAGGCGCCGCAGGATCGCCTCATAGCTGTCCGGAAGGTCGAGCTTGCGTCGGGAGTAGAAGCGCCACAACGCCGCGCCTCCGGCGCCGAGGCGGCGCCACAGCTCGGCGGCGCCAGCCGACATGGCGCGTCGGGCATTGAGGTCGACGAGCGGACGCAGCACGGCTCGGCCGGCGTCGTTCCAGACCATGGCGTCGAGGCACACCGGTCCGCGGTAGGAGGCTTCGGCGAGCCGCGCCGCAACCGCAATTGCAGCGTCTCGAACGGCGGACCGCCAGTGTGCCAGCGGCCCCGCGTCGGCCTCGAAGAGTGCTCCGATCAGGGCGCCGTCCGCCGTGGTCACCGTCTCGTGGAGCTCGAAGCCGGTGACCCGGCCCGCCGCTTCGGTTGTGAACGTGGCGGCCAGGTCGCGTCGTCTCGGCCGCCAGCGCTCGACCACCACCGCGTCGTCCTCGTCGAGCCATCGGCGTACGATCGCGAGGTCGGCCGCATCGAGCCGGTTCGAGCGGAGCCGGCGGTTGCCGAGTCCGGCGTTACCGTGCTCGGCCTTGACCACCCAGCCGCTGTCGGACGCCGGGAGCCGACGCACCAGAGAGCGCAGCTCGCGCTCGTCCTCGATGACGGCGACGGTGTGGTCACCGCCGTCGAGCTCGCTCTCGAGCTCGACCTGATATCGCCGGCCGTTGACCCTCGTGACGACATCGAGGGGTGGGTGCTCGACCGGCTCGGTGTGACGGCGGTTGCGCCGGGCGGCCTCGGCGTTCCACCCGAAGGGCGACAGACGGTGATCGGCGCGACAGGACGGCAGCTCGGTGAGCCGCGGCACCGCGATGCCGGCGGCGTCGAGAAAAACGAGGAAGTCGTCCGGTGCGGGCTCCGGGACGAGCACCGAGTCGTCCGGTCCGGCGAGGAACAGACCGTGCCACATCAGGTCGCTGATTCGGCGGCGGGCTGCAGGACCTCCGGGCGGCCTCCAGCGTGGCCGCAGGCTGAGGTCGAAATCGGCGTTGAGGAGGTACTCGAAGGCCACGAACAGGCATGGTATCCGGTCCGATCCCGGGGCTCGGTCAACCATGGCCGGTCGCCTGCCGTCAGATGATTGACCGAGCGGGCCCGGTGGGCCACCGTCCGAGCACCGCAGGGGTTGTGCCGCGGTGCCGTCGGGCACCGACAACCGCGGCGAAACTCCGGTGAGGCGTAGAGATGTCGGATCCACCGCAGCACACGGACGCCGTTGAGCGCCGTCCATCCCGACCGGGTCAGATCCCGGACGGAGGTCCCCGGTGGTCGCGCCGGACCTCGCTCGGCGTGTCGCGCTCCGAGTCGGGGTGAGCGCTCGGATCAGTCGTTGACGTCGAATGGCATCAGAGCCCGGCGGACCGCCGGTCGCGCGGCAATGGTGTCGAGCCAGCGTTCGAGCTCTGGCAGCTCGTCGAGGTCGAGACCGAGGCGCTCGTGACGGGCGAGCCACGGGTAGCTGGCGATGTCGGCGATGGAGTACTCGTCGGCCAGGTACGGACGGCCCCGCAGCCGGCGGTCGAGGACGCCGGCCAGCCGCTCGACCTCATTCGCGAAACGCTCGATGGCGTACGGAGCCGGTTCCGGAGCTGCAAACAGAAAGTGACCGAGCTGGCCGAAGATGGGGCCGACTGCCGCCTTCTGGAACATCAGCCACTCCATGACCTGCCACCGCAGGCGCTCGTCAGAGGGCGTCAAGCGGCCGGTCCGGTGGGCGAGGTAGAGCAGGATGGCCCCCGACTCGAAGACCGAGATCGGCTTGCCGTCCGGGCCGTCGGAGTCGACGATGGCCGGGATCTTGCCGTTCGGGCTGATGGCGAGAAAGCCGGGTTCGTTCTGCTCGCCGCGGTCGAGATCGACCGGCCGGACGCGGTACGCGAGCTCGCATTCCTCGAGCATGATCCGCGCCTTCTCACCGTTCGGTGTGGTCCACGTGTAGAGCTCAATCACGATGCCTCCGGCAATTTGCAACCATTTTGATCCCGTTCCCGATTCCGGGGCCGCATCCATTGTTGTATCCGCATCCATGCCCGCAGCCGAGGCTCATCATCGGCCTTGCGGCCCGCCCCGGCTGGCGGCGGAGGCGGCCCAGCGTCGCCCGATCAGTGCGGTCGTGCGGAGGTTGCCGGAATCGGGATCGGGAGTGCGATCGGACTCGGACTCGGACTCGGACGCGGTCACGGACTCGGGCGCGGGAATCCCCGCTACAATGACGGGCCGAAAGCGAGCGAAGGGGAGGCAAAGATGGCGAAGAAAATCGGTGTGATTCTTTCGGGTTGCGGCGTCTATGACGGCTCCGAGATCCACGAGTCCGTGATCACCCTTCTTGCTCTCGACCGGGCGGGCGCCGAGATGGTGTTCTGCGCGCCGGACGTCGACCAGATGCACGTCGTCAATCACCACACCGGCGAGGTCGTCGAGGGCGAGAGTCGGAACGCCCGGGTCGAGGCGGCCCGGATCGCCCGGGGGCCGGTGGCCGACGTCGCCGAGATCGACGCCGCCGACCTCGACGGACTGATCCTACCCGGCGGGTTCGGAGCCGCCAAGAATCTGTGCACCTTTGCCGTGGCCGGCGCCGACTGCCGGGTCGATCCCGGCGTCGCACGTCTCGTGCGCGAGATGCACGCCCAGGGCAAACCGGTGGCGGCGGTCTGCATCGCGCCGGCGCTGGTTGCCAAGGTGCTCGGTGACCAAGCCCCCGAGCTGACCATCGGCACCGATCAGGGAACGGCGAACGCGCTCGAGTCCATGGGGGCGAGGCACGTCAGCTGTCCGGTGTCGGAGTTCGTGGTCGATCGGGAGCGCAAGCTCATCACCAGCCCGGCCTACATGCTGGCCGGCCGGATCTCCGAGGCCGCCGAGGGCATCGAAAAGACCGTCGAGGCGCTGATGGAGATGGCGTAACGCCGCGCGGTCAGCCGTCGGCTGAGCCACGTGTGAGAATCGCGACGGAACTCTGGAGCGCCGAGCTCCAGCTCGGCGTTGATGGCGACGATACCTGCCAGAACGCCCACCTGGAGATGGGCGTTCCAAGGGGTTTCGGTCTTCGACGCCCTCGTTGTCGGCTTTTGCAAACGGCTCAGCTGATCGCTGACGGCTGACGGCCCCTCAGTACGCGAACGGATCGTCGACGTCGAGATTGGCCAGTGGCTGGTTCGACTTCGGATCGGCGTCCGGCTCGGCGCCGGCGTCGGTTCCTTCGGTCGGGGCCGGCGTCTTCTTGCGGCGCCGCCGGCCGCCTCGGCGTTTCTTCTTGGTCGTCTTGGGCGCGCTGCCGCCGTTGTCCCCTGTGTCGTCGGCCGAGTCGTCGACTTTCGGGTCGCCTTCGCTGCCGGAATCCGATGTCGCCCTGTCGGACTGGCTGCCGTCTGGTTTCTTGTGTTTCCGGCCGCCCCGGCGCCGTTTGCGCGGGGTCTTGTCTTTGTCGCCGTCCGCCGCGTCGCCGCCTCGTGAGCCGTCCTCGGTCTTCGGCGCCTCCTTGCTTTCCCGGGGTTTCGACCGGATGCCCTCGGCGAGATCCGCTGCGCTCACCGCCGCAGCGGTCGCCGATGCCGCGGTTTCGCCGATCGACCGCTCGGTCCACTCGATGTTCTCTTCCGAGCGGTGCAGGCCGGTGGCGGCGATGATCTCGACTCGAATGTCGAACTCGCGCTCGAGGTCGGCGAGCTCCTTGCGCCGGTCGTTCTGGATGGCGTCGGCGAGCTCCGGGTGGAGCGAGACCGCGACGCTCTTCAACCGCCCGGTGACCGCCCGGGTCTCGATGCGGCGGATCAGGTTGAGCCCGACCAGTTCCGGGCTGGCGATGGTCCCGGCGCCGCCGCACGTCGGGCACGGTCGGTGGGTGCGCAGCTGAAGTGCCTTGCGAAGCCGCTGCCGATTGATCTCGAGCAGACCGTTGGGAGACAACCGGCTCGTGCTTTGTTTGGCCTTGTCGTCCTTCATCGCGTCGCGCATGGCCTTCTCGACGTTTTGTCGGTGCTTCGAGCTCCGCATGTCGATGAAGTCGACGACCACGAGGCCGCCGATGTCCCGCATGCGCAGCTGCCGGGCGACCTCTTCTGCGGCCTCCATGTTGGTGTGGTGCGCGGTCTCCTCCTGGCTGTGACCGCGGGTCGCTCGTCCTGAGTTGACGTCGATGGCGGTCAACGCCTCGGTGCCGTCGATGACGATCGAACCGCCGGACGGCAACTCGACCTGACGCAGGTAGATCTTCTCGATTTGGGGCTCGAGCTGGTAGCGGCTGAACAACGGAAGCCGTTCGGTGTAATGGATCAGTCTGGCCCGCGCTCGCGGCATGAAGGTCTGCATGAAGCCTTGAGCCTTGTCGAAGGCGTCAGCGTCGTCGACTAGGATCTCGTCGATGGTGGTGTCCAGCGAGTCGCGTAGCGCCTGGACGATGAGGTCCTGGTCGCTGTACAGCAGCCGCGGGCCCCTGCCGCTCGACGCCTCGGCGCGGATCTTCTTCCACAGCCTGAGCAGCGCGTTGAGGTCGCGGTTGAGCGACCGCTGCGGCTGATCGGCGGCGTTGGTTCGGGCGATGACGCCGCAGCCCTCGGGCAGCTGGAGCCGGTCCAGGCGCTCGCGGATGACGCCGCGCTCGGCCTCGTCCTCGACTTTGCGGGAGACTCCGCGTACGTCGTCGAGAGGCATCAGCACCAGGTGCCGTCCGGCGATGCTGAGGTTGGTGTCGACCAGGGCGCCCTTGTGGCCGACAGCGTCGCGCACGACTTGAACCAGAATCTCACGACCGCGCTCGAGGATGTTTTCGATCTTCGGGTGCTTGGCGTTGCCGTCAGGTTGACGGTGGTAAGCGGCGGGCACGACGTCGTCGGCGCGCAGCAGCCCGTCGCGCGGGGCGCCGAAGTCGACGAAAGCGGCGTCGAGGGACGGCTGGATGTTGGCGACGGTGGCGCGGTAGATGTTGCCGCGCAGCAGCCCCGAGTCGGCGGCTTCGACGACGTAGCTGTCGAGGGTGGAATCGGTGACGATGGCGAGGCGGACCTCGTCGTCACGTTGGGCATTGATGAGCATCTTTCGGGTCACGGTGTCTCCGCTGACGGGACGGTCGAAGCCATGGCCCGCCGTCCGACATCTGATGGTGTGAAGCTGTTGACGTTCACCCGCGCCAAGACTAGCACCAACTCGCAAAGATTTGAAAATCAATACCTAAGGTGAGCGATTCTGCTGGATGCGATGTGCCGAGATCCTGAGGCGCCGGTGGTTGCGAAAAACCGAGGCATATCCGCTGGTATGTCGAGTATTTTTGCAACCATCCAGAGCGCAGGAGCTTGGTGCAGATCGCCAAGGGGGCCCCAACCTCAGCATCGGTACAGGATGGCCCCCCAGTTGAGCCCGCTGCCGAGGCCGACGAAGCAGACCAGATCGCCGGGCCTGATCCGGCCCTGATCCAGCGCCTCGTGGTAGGCGATGGGAATGGTGGCGGCGGTGGTGTTGCCGTACTTCTGGATGTTGTTGAACACCCGTTCGTCGGGCAGACCCAGACGCTTCTGCACGCCCTCGTTGATGCGCAGGTTGGCCTGGTGCATGATGACCAGGTCGAGATCGTCGGTCGTCAATCCGTTCTTCTCGAGAAGCTCGAAGGTGACCTTGGGCATGAAGGTGACCGCCAGAGCGTAGACCTTGCGGCCGTCGACAATCGGCACGTAGTCGCCGGAGTGGTACATGTCCGGGTGCAGATACGGCCGGAATGCCGAGCCGGCTGCCCTGGTCCACAACCTCTCGGCCTCGTTGCCGTTGGTCTTGAGCAGGCAGTCGACGACGCCCCGGTCGCCATCCTCGGAGGCTTCCACGACCACCGACCCGGCGCCGTCTCCGAACAGCACCACCCGATCACGGGTCGCGGTGTTGGATTCGTACTCCTCCGAGCTGATCGGTCCGTCCGATTCTCCCCGCGCCACCTTCCAGCTGTTGTCGCTCCACGGGACGAGCGAGGCGTGGGTCTCGGCGCCGATGACGAGCACCCGTCGGGCCTGACCGGAGCGGATCACCGCATCGGCGATCTGAAGCGCGTAGATGAAGCCGGCGCACTGCTGCCGGATGTCGAGACACGGGATGTGCTCGAGCCCGAGCTTGCGCTGGATGAAGGGCGCCGACCCGGGGAAAAAGTAATCGGGGGTCATCGTCGCGACGATCAGGTAGTCGATGTCTGAGGGTTGAAGGCCGGCGCTCTCGATCGCCCGCCGCGCCGCCGGCACCGCAAGATCCGAGGTCGCCTGGTCGGGGGCCGCATAGTGGCGCTGCTCGATGCCCGTCCGGATCTTGATCCACTCGTCGGAGGTGTCCATGAGCTTGGATAACGTGTCGTTGTCCACCCGCAACTCAGGAATGTGCATTCCGGTCCCGGTGATCACCGCTCGCATGCAACCCCCCCCTTCCGGTCGCCATACTATAGCCGACAACCTCGCGTCCGGGTCCGCTTCCGTATCCGTATCCGTATCCGTATCCGTATCCGTGGCCGTATCCGGCTCCGTATCCGTGGCCGTATCCGGCTCCGTATCCGCGTCCGCGTCCGTATCCGTATCCGTATCCGTAACCCTGGCCGTATCCGGCTCCGTGGCCGTGTCCGCTTCCGTATCCGTCTCCGTATCCGCGTCCGTATCCGCGTCCGCGTCCGCCCGCCACGGCGGAGCCGGGGGTGCCCGAGTCGAGCGGCAGTGGCTGCGGCAGCGATCGGGAACGGCGGCAGCAAACAGCTCCAGCGAGCAACAAGCTCCCATGCCCTTGCGCCCCCGGGCCCCGTGGTATCGTTCCGCGCGTGAGAGAAGGTATCTCGATCTCCTTCACCGACGTGGCCAAGCGGTACGATCTCCGGGTCGTCTTCCGCTCGATCTCCGGTCGGGCCGAGCCGGGGGAGGTGCTGATCATCACCGGGCCCAACGGCTCCGGCAAGTCGACCCTGCTGTCGATCCTGTGCGGCCTCGTGCGACCGACCCGCGGCGCGGTCCGCCACATCGGGGCGCACGGCGACGAGCTCGCGCGCGACAATTGGGGGCGACACCTCGGAGTCGTGGCGCCGTCCATGGCGGTGTACGACGATCTGACGGCACTCGAGAACCTGCGCTTCTTCAGCCGGGTCCGAGGGCTTCGGATGACCGACTCCGGCCTTTCGTCCCGTCTGGGCGATGTCGGGCTGGACCCGGAGCGGTCGACCCCGATCAGGGGCTACTCCACGGGAATGGTCCAGCGGCTCAAGATCGCCCAGGCGCTGCTCCACGACCCGGAGGTGCTCCTGCTCGACGAACCGTCGTCGAACCTCGACCCGGAGGGCCAGGACTGGCTCGAGGCCGAGGTCCGATCGCTCGCCGAAAGCGGACGGACGCTCATCGTCGCCACCAACGACCGTCGTGAGATGACCTGGGGAAGCCGTCGTGTCACGCTGGCTGGCTGAGGCGCTGGCGGTCGCCGCCAAGGATCTGCGGACGGAGTTTCGGACCCGAGTTGCGCTCAACTCCCTGGCCCTTTTCGCGCTGACGACGCTGGCCGCGGTGTCCTACACCATCGGCCCCTACCGGCTGGCCGCCGAGGACCGTCCTTTCCTGCTCTCGGTCCTGCTCTGGATCGTCGTGTTCTTCGCCGCTCTCGCCGGTCTCGACCGGAGCTTCGTCAAGGAGGAGGAGAGCCGAACCGCGCCGCTGCTCCGGCTGGCAGCGGCGCCGACGATCGTGTGGGCCGGCAAGCTGCTCTACAACCTTGTGCTGATCTTCGCGCTCATGGCGATGCTGGTGCCGCTCTTCTGCGTTCTCATGGGCTTCGAGGTCGTGCTGCCCTGGCGCTTCGTCGCGCTGCTCGCCGCCGGCGGCTTCGGTCTCGCCGTGACCTCGACCATCATCGCCGCGATCATCGCTCAGGCAATGACCCGCGGCGCCCTGTTCTCGGTGCTGTCGC
This sequence comes from uncultured Thermoanaerobaculia bacterium, assembly GCA_964641415.1. Classification (GTDB taxonomy): domain Bacteria; phylum Acidobacteriota; class Thermoanaerobaculia; order Thermoanaerobaculales; family Sulfomarinibacteraceae; genus JAHECW01. The sequence continues at coordinate 23,386 of CAZXMW010000023.1, forward strand.
TGCCGCTGCTGCTGCCGCTGCTGATCTTCCTGATCCAGGGTACAACCGCCGTTGCGGGCGGCGACGTGGAGGTCTGGTCCGCCAGCGTGCGTGCCGTGCTGTCCATGTCCGGGACCATGACCGTGGTGTCGGTGTTCCTGTTTCCGGCGGTATGGCGCGACTGATTCCTTCCAGGCGCACCCTACCGGTCGGATGACAGAATGCCGAGTCGGCTGGTATGTTGGTCGCCGAAGACACGACTGGCCCGCACGTTTCACGTGGGTTCGTGGCGAACGACGGGAGGCGCGAGCGTGACGGTGTTCTCGCAACAGGAGGGGGCGAAGGCGGCCTCGCGGCACGTCGAACGACCGTTTCGAAAAAATGCCGCCACCTGCCGCGCATCGCGGCGTGCAGCAGATCACTCATGAACAGTTCGGGCCAGATCGCAACGGGAGGTTGATCCGTGACCCGACTGGGCCTCATCCTCAAGTGGCTGCTCCTGGTCTGGATGATGGCGGTCATCTGGGCGGCCTTCATGTGGGCGCCGTCCGCGGCAGGCTTCAATGGCGAGTCGTCGCGGATCGTTTTCTTTCACGTTCCGACCGCATGGGTCGCCACGGTGGCGTTTCTCGTCTCCTGCATCGCCTCGGTCATGTACCTGCGCCGACGCAACCCGATGGACGACCACCGGGCTGCGGTGAGCGCCGGTCTCGGTCTGCTGTTCGCGATCCTGGCCACGGTGACCGGCGCGATCTTTGCCAAGATCATGTGGGGCGCCTACTGGAACTGGGACCCGCGCCAGACCTCCATCACCATCCTGCTGCTGATCTACGCCGCCTACTTCGCTCTGCGGGGCGCGCTTCCCGACCCTGAAAAGCGCGCCACTTTGGCGGCGGTGTACTCGATCCTAGCCTTCGTCACCGTGCCGTTTCTGATGTTCGTCGTGCCGCGGATCTACTGGTCGCTGCACCCCGACGTGCTGACCAACGCGAACCCCGACAATCGGCTGGACTCGGCCCACCTTCGGGTTCTGCTGGCGTCCATGCTGGGATTTACGGGTCTGTACGTATGGTTATATACTATCGGCAGCCGGATCGAGGCCGTCCGTCACCGGCGCCGGCAGGAGGTGCTGTAGATGTCTGATCTCGCCGGCATCATGGCGGTGACCATGATCATCTGGATCGGCCTGTTCACCTACGTCTACCGGCTCGACCGGAAGGTTAGCCGTTTGGAGGACTGAATGTCAGACCCACGACGACAGCGACGCCTGTGGTACGCCGTGGGAGGAGTGCTGATCGTGGCGTTTCTCGCCTACGGTGCGACGTCGTTCAAATCGAATCTGACGTCGTACGTGTCGTTCGAAGAGGCCATGAAGTCGCCGCGCAAGGTGCAGGTGGCGGGCGGGCTGGTGCCCGACTCGACCCTCTATGTCGAGGATCGCGAGCTGCTTCAGTTCGGCATGGTCGAGGACACCGGCGAGACCCTGACCGTGCTCTACGAGGGCGTCAAACCCGGCAACTTCGAGGAGGCGACCCAGATCGTTGCGATCGGCACCTACGCCGAGGGCGAGGGCGCGTTCCACGCCGACCAGCTGCTCGTCAAGTGTCCCTCGAAGTATCAGGGCATCGAGGACGATCCGACCCAGCACGCGTCGAATATCTGACCGTCGCCGGTTTGCCGGCGGCGGCGTGCCTGTCATGGGCCGACGGGTCCCGGCCGACCGAAAAACGGACCCCTGTGGAGAGGAGAATCGATGTACGTACCCGGCACCACGCTGCTGTGGATGTCCTTCCTGATCGGGCTCGGCTCCACCGTCGCCTACGCCCTGTCGGTCCGTGATCCCGACCGGTGGCGTCCGACCGCGCGCCAGGCCTATGGTCTGATGACCGCTGCGGTGGTCATCGCCTCGGCCCTGCTGCTGTACCTGCTCATCACCCACGACTACCGCCTGCACTACGTGTGGGCCTACTCGGACAATTTCCTGCCCCTGCACTACCTGATCTCGACCTTCTGGGGCGGTCAGGAGGGCAGCTTTCTGCTCTGGGTCTTCTGGGCCGTGCTGCTGGGGCTGCCGGTGATGCGCTATGCCAGGGCCTATGAGTCACGCGCGATGATCTTCTACAACCTCTCGGTGCTGTCGCTGATCATGCTGCTCCTGCGCCAGGACCCGTTCAGGTTCCACGAGGGGTTGACCGCGGCCATGACCCCCATGGACGGTCAGGGGCTCAACCCGCTGCTCCAGAACTTCTGGATGGTGATCCACCCGCCGGTGATGTTCATCGGGTATGCGGCGGCCGCCGTTCCCTTCGCCTTTGCGCTCGCAGCTTTGTGGATGAGGCGCTATGACGAGTGGACCAAGGTCTCGCTGCCCTGGGTGCTGCTGTCGCTGATCACCCTCGGCACCGCAATCATGCTCGGCGGCTATTGGGCGTATGAAACGCTTGGCTGGGGCGGCTACTGGGGCTGGGACCCGGTGGAGAACGCGTCCCTGGTTCCCTGGCTGGCGACCGCCGCGCTGGTCCACGGCATGCTGCTCCAGCACGGCCGCAAACGCTTCCGCCGGCTCAATCTGGTGCTTGCTGTGGCGGCCTATCTGCTGGTCGTCTACGCGACCTTTCTGACTCGTTCCGGTGTGCTGTCGGACTTCTCGGTTCACTCCTTCGTCGATCTCGGGATCACCGGCTGGCTGGTCTTCAACATGAGCTTCTTCCTGCTCGTCTCGGCCGGACTGCTCGCCCTGCGTTGGCGGGAGATCCCGACCGAGGTCGGCGACGAGCCCTTCGTCTCGCGGACGATCTTCTACGTTGTCGGCATCCTGCTCTTCATCCTGATCGGGCTGGTGGTCGCCTTCGGCACGTCGGCGCCGATCATCTCGCGCCTGTGGGGGGAGCCGGCCCAGGTCGGGCCCGAGTTCTACAACTCCATGGGCCTCTGGATCGCCATCGTTTTCGCGCTCTTCCTCGGCGGCACCCCCTTCCTCGGCTGGACTCGGGTCAAGCAGAACGTCGCGCCGATTTTCGCGGCCGCCGTTGCGATCACCGTGGTCGGTCTGCTGGTCGGTGCCTGGCTCGGTCTGAGCGGATGGAAGTCCTTCGCCTACGTCGGCACCGTGCTCTTCGCCATCGCCGCCAACATCTGGGCGCTCGCCGACTACGGGCGTCACGGCAAATGGCAGCTGACCGGAGGACCGCTGTCCCACATCGGCATGGGGCTGATGATGCTTGCCTTCCTGACCACCGGCTGGCTCGATCGGGACGCCAAGATCCGCTTGCATCAGAACCAGCCGAGGGAGGTCCTCGGCTACACGATGACCTTCCGTGGAGTCGAGAAACCGACCCCGGATGCCCGTGACGCGATGGTGGTCGAGATCACCGACGAGCGCGGCCGGAACTTCGTGCTCAAGCCGCGGATGTGGGTCAACCGCAAGTCCAACCAGCTGGTCGCCAACCCGGACATCAAGACCTTCCTGTCGTCGGACCTCTATCTGGCGCCGGTCCAGTTCGAGCCGGCGGCCGAGCCGCCGCCGAGCGCGCGGCTGATGCTCGCCAAGGGCCGTCCCCAGGCCTTCGACGACTGGCAGCTGACCTTCAAGGGCTTCGACCTGTCCAACGAGAACACCGTGCCCGGGGCGCTCACCGTCGGTGTCGAGGTCGAGCTCGACCGGCCCGGCCTCGAAACCGTCGTGCTCGAGCCGACCCTGATCTCCACCGACCAGGGGGTCCAGGCGATCGCGGTGGACATTCCGGACCACCCCGGCGGGCGCCTGAGAGCGACCGGCATGGACGTCGACTCGGGCCTGGTCCGGGTCGAGCTGCTCGGTCTCGGCGGCGGGATCGGCCGGACCGCCACCATGCGCAAGGGCGAGACCCTCGCCTACGAGGACCTGAAGATCACCTTTGCCGACTTCGATCTGTCCGAGTTCGACCCCGAGAACGGCAAGATCGACTTCGGCGTCGTGTTCTCGGTCGAGGTCGGCGGGCAGACCATCGAGGTGGTGCCGACCTACCGGGGCGACATGACCGGCGACCCGGTGGTGACGCCGGCCCTGGTGCCCGGCAGCGGCGGCATCACCCTGCGGCCGGCCGGGATCGACGCCGAGAACGGCGCGATTCGTCTCGAGGTCTTCGACCCCGGCCTGCCGGCCGCGGGTCCACAGCCCGCCAGCATCGTCCTCGACGTGTCGACCAAGCCGCTGATCAGCCTGATCTGGATCGGCACCCTGCTGGTCACGATCGGCATCGCCATGGCCATCGTGCTGCGCGGCCGGGACGTGGCGTCGATTCCCGTGGAGAGGTGAGCCGAGCCGCGGCTGGCTCGAGGCTCGGAAGCTCCCGGTGTCGCCCCGCTTCGCTCGGCTCCCCCGGGACCTTCCGAGAACGGAGGAAAGGGAGTCCGAGCGGAGGTCGGACCAGTCGCCGTGTTTGTTCGGTAGATGGTCTACTCTCGCCTTGGCATGATGTCCGAGCGCGCCGATCCGCGACCACCCTCGCGGCTCGCCCTCGTCGGCGAGGTCCGGGTGGCGGCCGAGTGGGCCGCCATGCGGCTGGCGCTGCCGTGGCTGAGATCGCGAGCCCCGCGCGGCGACGGCGGGCCCGTCATGGTCGTTCCGGGCTTCGCGACCGACGACGGCTGGACCGTCAGCCTGCGGGGGTTTCTCGGCGGTCTCGGCTGGACGGTTCAGGGCTGGGCGCTCGGCCGCAACCACGGACGGGTTCAGGAGTTGATTCCTCGGGTCACCGTTCAAACCGCTGCCTTCGCCGAGCATGCCGGCCGACCGGTCCGGCTGGTCGGCTGGAGCCTGGGCGGCTATCTGGTGCGCGAGATTGCGCGCGAGCGTCCCGAGCTCGTCGACCGCGTGGTCACCCTCGGCGCGCCCGTGATCGGCGGCCCCAGGTACACCGCTTCGGCGCCCATGTACCTGAAGAAGGGGTACGACCTCGATGCGATCGAGTCCGAGGTCGAGGCCCGCGAATCCGAGCCCATCACCGTGCCGGTGGACGCCGTCTACAGCCGCTGTGACGGCATCGTCGCCTGGCGCGCCTGCATCGACCACCACAACCCCCACGTCCGCCACCACGAGATCACCTCGAGTCACCTCGGGCTGGTCGCGTCGCCGGCCGCGTTCCGGCTCGTTGCCGAGCTGCTCGCCGACTGAGTCGAATCGCGACGGTGCCGTCGGTTCTCCCGCGGTCCGCTTTTCGCTTGATCATTTGATCGAATATTCGTAACTGAAGTATCTTTCGCAGAACATGATATGGTTTTGACACGGCATCAACTTATGTTCCCGACGGCGTTCACTACCGGTTGGACCGACCAGTCCGAAGGAGGATCGAGATGCACCCTCGCGTGATCGGTGTCATGTTCGCTGCGGCCGCGTTCGCGGTCGTTCCAGCCATCGCCCAGCTGCCTGACGGACCGCCGGTCCACGAGCAGCAGCTGCTCGCCGGCGACCCGCAGGCCGAGGCCTGGTTCGGCGAGAACGTCGCGATCGACGGCGACACCATCGCAGTCGGGGCTCGACACGAAGACATGGGGACTGATCCGAACCAGATCGACGTCGGTGCGGTCTACATCTTCACGAGGGCCGCGGCTGTGTGGAGCCAGCAGCAGAAGATCGAGGTCGATCCGGCATACTACGAGTACGGTCTGAGCTACGGTTGCACGGTCGACATCTCCGGCGACACCTTGACGATCGGTTCGTACCACTGGAACGACTACCGTGGATTCGTCGAGGTCTGGGTCCGCGACGCCGACGTCTGGAGCCTCCAGCAGCGGCTGTTTCCGGGCGATCCGGTGAGCAACCACTGGTTCGGCTGGAAGGCGGCGATCGACGGCGATTCGGTGATCGTCGGTGCGTTCCACGCGACGAGCTCCGGTTCGGCGTACGTCTTCACCCGGTCGGGTGCCGTGTGGACCGAGCAGCAGGAGCTCGTCTCACCGACGTCGAACCCGGAGGACCGTTTCGGGGTCTGGGTCGATATCGACGGCGACACCGCGGTGGTCGGCGACAACCAGTTCGACGAACTGGCCGGGATCTACGGCTCGGCGCACGTCTTCACCCGCACTGCGGGTAGCTGGTCATTGGAGCAGAGCCTGACGTCGAGCTCGACCGATGCCCAGAGGTTCGGCTTTCCGGTCGCGCTCGACGGCGATACCCTGGGAGTCGGCGATATGTTCGAAGATGTCGCAGCCGCAGACGACGATGCAGGTGCAGCATACGTCTTCACCCGCGCTGGAACGGTGTGGACCGAGCAGCAGCGATTGCTGCCAACCCAGCCTCAATCCGACTCTCACTTCGGCTGCGGCCTCGCTCTCGAAGGCACGACCGCGATCGTCGGCTCACAAGAATACGACGGGGGACCCTTCTCGCACTCCGGAGCGGCTTTCGTCTTCAGCCGGATGGGCGGCGCATGGAAACCGATCGCCACCCTGATCGCGAGCCAGCCCGGCGCCGACGGCAACTTCGGGTTGTCGGTGGCGATGTCCGGCGGCACCGCGGTCATCGGCGACCGCTACTGCGACCCTTCCGGGATAAATGATGCCGGAGCGGCGGACGTGGTCCTGATCGCGAACATCGAGATCTTCGCCGACGGCTTCGAGTCGGGCGGCGTCGGGGGCTGGTCGGCCTCCTCGCCCTGAGACTGCGATGCCGGTCGAAAGGTCCGGACACCGCAGCGGGATTGCGTAGAATCACCGGGTGACCCAGCGCAAGGTCCTGTTCTGGATCGCCGTCCTGTACTTCGCCGAGGGGCTGCCCTTCGGCATCGCGTACGACGTCACGGTCCGATGGCACGGGTTCACGGGTTCGGTCACGCTCAGTGCATCCGTTTGTTCCAAGCACTATACTATTGCCCAAGATGAGCGATTCCCACTGGCGATCTGTGCCAATCTCTTGCGCCCTGGATGGTTGCGAAATTGCTCGACATGGCGAAGGGGATGCCTCCGTTTTCCGCAATCATCACCCATCACCACGCCAAGATCTTGGCACATCTCATCCAGCAGAACCGCATTACCATTGAGGCAGGAGCCACCATGACCAACACCGGCGAGGACCGCGACACCAAAAAGCCGAGTTCCGAGGTTGGCGACGAGCGCGACCAAGGGGTCGACGTCGAGCGCAAGATCGGCGAGCTCACCGATGAGCTTGCAGCCGCACGGCCGGCTCCCGCAGCGCCGTCGCCGCGGAAGCCGGCCGCCACGCCGTTTTGGCGATCGTTACCGGTCGCGATCGTGGCCCTGCTGATTGCCATCGCGATGACGGTGGCCAACCTTGTGGGCTGGGGGCCCTTGCAGGGAGGGCCCGCTCCGCCGACGCCGGCGGAAGAGCGGCAAACTCACGAGCTCGAGCTACTCGCCCTCGTCGGCTACATCGAGGACTACCGCGCCGACCACGATCGGCTGCCCGGAGAACTCGACGAGCTCGAGCTCGACCTCGGCGACGCGGCTGCCGAGTACGATTTGGTCGACGATGGGCAGTTCGTCGTCGCGCTGATCAAGAACGGCGAGAGAAGGACCTATGATTCCCGGCTTGAGCCGAGTGACGGGCCGAAGCCGGCGACCGGGTGAGAGGGAGGAGACCATGAGCACTCAACGCGGTTTCACGTTGGTCGAGGTCCTCCTCGTCGTGGCGATCATCGGGATTCTGGCCAACATCGCAATCCCTCAGGTCCAGGAAGCGCTCTGGCGAGCGCGAGCGGCGTCCATCGTCAGCGACTTCACCCTGGTTCGCAAGGCGGCCCTCGAGTTCTACCGGGACAACAATCGGATGCCGGGCAACGGCACGGTGGCTCGTCCGGCACACGAACTCGACCCCTACCTCGAGGGCAAGGTTCGGTGGATCGCCCCGAACCGGTGGGTGGGAGCCTACGTGTGGGAAAACTGGGAGACCAAGGCGCACGGGCGGAAGACCGGCGTCAAGTACGGGTTCTCCCTCAAGAAGCCGAATCCGGAGCTCGTCGTGGCGATCCGCCGGATCTACGACGGCCCGTTCGAGAACACGGTCTACCAGAAGTACACCTTTCCCATCACAGCGTATTGACGCCCGTCGGCAACGACACAACGGCTGTTTGCCGCGATCTGTAGAATCACCGGGTGACCCAGCGCAAGGTCCTGTTCTGGATCGCCGTCCTGTACTTCGCCGAGGGGCTGCCCTTCGGCATCGCGTACGACGTCTGGCCGGTGTTCTTCCGGGTCCACGGGGTGTCGCTCGCCGAAATCGGGCTCATGAGCCTGCTGTCGCTGCCGTGGACCTGGAAGCTGCTGTGGGCGCCGCTGGTCGACCGGTACGGCGCCCGCCAGCACTGGATCACCGCCGCGCTCTTCGCCCTCGGCGCGACGACCCTGGCGATCATCCCCCAGGATCCGACGGACCCGTCGTGGCTCATGTGGGGGCTGCTGCTGCTGTTCACCACGGCGTCGGCGACCCAGGACATCGCCATCGACGCCTATGCGGTGGACGTCGCGACTCCGGACACCACCGGCAGCATCAACGGCATGCGGGTGTCGGCGGCGCGGGTGGCGCTGCTCGCGGGTGGGGGCGGCTTCGTCTTCCTGGCCGACTTCACCGGTTGGACCGTGCTCTGGTTCGTCCTGACCGGCGTGTTCTTCGGGCTGGCGGCCCTGGCCTGGATCAGCCCACGGGTCGAGCTCGCGGCCGAGGAGCGGCGAAACGCCATCCGCCCGGTGCTGCGGTGGGCGCTGCGCTGGCAGATGCTGCCCGTGGTCGCCTTCATCCTGCTCTACAAGATCGGCGACTCGACCCTGGGCCGGATGGTCAAGCCGTTCTGGGTCGACCGCGGCTACTCGCTGGCCGAGATCGGCGCGATCTCGGTGTCGCTCGGAGTCGGGTTGACCATCGTCGGCGCCCTCGCGGGCGGCTGGTTCACCAACCGGTTCGGGATTTTCTCCGCGCTGCTCTGGCTCGGCATCGCCCAGCTGGTCTCCAATCTCGGCTATGTCGCGGTCGCGGCCCTCGAGCTGCCGCGCGAGAGCATCTACGTCGCGTCCATGATCGAGAGCTTCACCCAGGGGCTCGGCACCGCGGCGTTTCTCTCGTTTCTGATGAACCTGTGCGACAAGGAGCACGCGGCGAGCCAGTACGCCATCCTGTCGGCGCTGTTCGCGCTCACTCGGGACGTTGTCGGAGCGTTCTCCGGGCTCGGCGTCGAAGCGCTCGGCTACGCGGTCTACTTCGCCGTGACCACCGCGCTGGCTCTGCCGGGTCTGGCGCTGCTTCCTGCTGTCCGGCCGCGGATCCGGGAGCGGCCCGAGAACGAATTCTCACCCCGGTCAGAAGCCGACGCGTCCTGAGGGTCGCCGCGGCCCCAGGCACGACGGGTCGAGACCCAGCACCACGGTGCCGACGCTGTCGTCGGTGAGTACCACGGTGGGCCGGGCCGTGGCCAGGTGGGAGACGCTGACGCCCGGCAGCTGCCAGCCGTCGATCGGCACGGGGTCCGCCGGGTCGGCGATGTCGAGCAGCAGGACGCCGTGCGACTCGGTGCCGACGAGCACCGAGGTCCCGTATCCGGCAACGGTCAGGGCCGCGCTCGGCGTCGGCCACGAGCCCAGCGAGACCGGCGCGTCCCGATCAGACACGTCGACGATCTCGATGTGGTGGTCGTTCGGGTCCGTGAACGACGTCACCGCGGCCACGGCCCACGGTCCGACCATGGCCACATCGCGCACGCCGACGCGGCTCCACCGGCCCCCGGGTTGGGGGAGCAGGGGCCGATCGACGTCGATGACGAGCAACCCCTCGTCGTCGGCGATGATCGCGGTGCCGCCGCGCGCGGCTACGGCGCGTTTGACCGGGTCCGGCCGGTCCCAGTAGAGGCGATTGCCCTGCGCGAGCTCGGCGGGATCCGACAGGTCGATGACGTCGAACCATCCGTTGAGGCTCGCGCCGGTGGTCGCGATGTACGCGGAGTTGCCGTCCACCGCGAGCACGTCGGCGCCGAGCAGGTCGAGGGCGTCGAGTTCGACCGGGTGCCGGGGATCGCTGAGGTCCAGTGTGACGATGCCGAAGTCCGCCGCGACGACCGCGAGGTCGGCGGCGAGGTGGACGTCCGAGACGTACCACTCGGCCTCCCAGACGCCGGTCTCCATGGTGCCCGAAGGTCCGACCCTGGCGATCCGGATGGCCGGTCGCGTGTCCCAGTTGCCGCGCTGCACCGTCGCGACCAGCCGTCCCGACGCGGATGGCTGGCCGGGGTGAGCGATCGGCGTCCGGGCTCGTTCGACGAAGCACCCGTTCGAGGCGGCCCCGGCTTCACCGGCAACGGTGATCATCACGAGCGGCACGATGGTGGCGACGACGCCGGCACGCGGGTTCGGAATCGGCATGAGCAGCCCTCCGTTCAGTCAGTGGTCTCGACCGGGCTTACGGAGCTGGGTCGCCTGCCGTCTGGATCTGGTACTCGCCGACGAGCTCCTCCTCGCGGCGGCGCTCCGGCTCCGACAGCGCGCTGTCGAGCAGGTCGATCCCGAGGTCGGCGGCCAGCCCGGACCGGAGGGCGGCCGCGACCTCGCCGCGCGGCACCTCCCGCCCGAGCTCGTCAGCGAGAGTCGTGATGTGGGGCCGCAGGGCCGCGTCGTCTTGGAGACCCAGAGCTCCGGCCTGGAGTCGGGCATCCCAGTCGAGCAGAATCGCGCCGTGCTGCAGGGTGCAGCCCGCGTGCGCCCGCATGGCGGAGCCGATGAGCTTGCGGCCCCGAACCACGACCTCGCCGCCGGCCGGGGCCTCGAAGCATGGCGCGGTACTGGTCGGGCTGGGCAATCGCAGGTTGACCTCGCCGCCGGTGAGCTCGGCCTCGACGTCCAGCTCGTGGCAGGCGCGGACCAGCCCGGCGCAGACCCGCCGGTAGGCATCCTGGAGGTTGCGCGGCAGGGGCGAAACGCCGAGCGGCGCGATCACCGCGTAGGTCAGCTCGAGGTGGTGGAGCAGGGCGCGGCCGCCGGTCGGGCGCCGGACGACGTCGACTCCGTTGCCGGCGCAGAAGGCGAGATCGGCGGCGTCGAGCCCCTGGTGCCTGCCCAGGGTCAGACACGGTGGATCCCAGCCGTAGAGCCGCACGGTGGCCGGCGAGGAGCCCTCCGACACCGCTTCGAGGATCGCCACGTCGCGCGCCATGTTGCGCGCGCCCGGCAGGTCGTCGTCGGTGAGAAAGCGCCACTGCATGACGGATCGGACTGTACCATTCGTCGATCCCGAAGCCGATTCCGAACCCGCATCCGGGACCGAAACCGCATCCGGAACCGTCCTGGCGCTCCCATCCGTAGGCGGGTCGTTCACGACCCGCGACCCCATGGCCGTCGGGTCGCAGGGCCTGAAGGCCCCGCCTCCGGTTTCGGGTCAGGTAGCTTTCGACTCCGCCGGCGAGAACCCCTCGCCGAAGACCTCCTGGGCCTTGGAGATGGCGACGAAGGCGTCGGGGTCGACCTCGGCGACCCGCAGCTTGAGCCGGCCGACCTCGTGGGCCGCGACCACGACATAGAGCACGGGCCGAGTCCGGCCGGTGAAACCGCCCCTGGCCTCGAGCACGGTGATGCCGCGGTGGAGGTTGTTGAAGATCGCATCACGAACTCCGTCGGGGTCGTTGGTGATGATGATCGCCTGACGGGATGCCGCGAAGCCGGCCTGGACCGTATCGAGGATTCGGGTCGACACCCATGCCAGGGCGAGAGCGACCATCACCGCTTCTGCGCCGAACTGAAAGGCGGCAACGCCGAAGATCAGGACGTTGAGAATGAGCAGGGTCTGACCGATCCCGAGGCCGAGAAAGCGCTGGGCGATCCGGGCGATGACGTCGGTGCCGCCGGTCGTCCCACGGCCGCGGAAGACCAGCCCCAGGCCGAGGCCGTCGACCAGCCCTCCGTAGCAGATCACCAGCAGTCGGTCGGTGGTCGGCGCCGCCAGATACGGCTCGGTGAGGTCGATGGTCGCAGACAGAACGGCCACGGCAACGCCGGTCCGGATCAGGAACCGGGCGCCGCCGGCCCAACGCCAGCCGATGGCGAGCAGAGGAAGGTTGAGCATCAGGGTGACGAGACCGACCGGGGTGCCGAGGGCGTAGTGGAGCATGATGGAAATGCCGGTCACGCCTCCCGACACCACCTGGTTGGGGACGAAGAACAGATTGACGCCGATGCCGACCAGTGTTGCGCCGACAACAATCTGAACGTAGTCGAACACGGTGCGCCAGCGGCCGGCGACGGGCAGCTTCCAGGTCATGACGGGACCTCCGTGATCCGCCGTCTCGCGGCGGATCAGCGGGGGATGATCGCACGTTCAAACCGGGTGTCAAGCCCTTGCCTTCCGTTCCCGTGCCCGCTCCCGATCCCGAATGCAGCGGCGGCGACAGCGAATCGCGACCAAAACGGTCCGGGTTCCGACAACATCGGCCTTCTGCTCCGCCCCGCCCGGTGGCGGGTGCGGACCAGCGCCGCCCGTGCAGCGCGGTCGTACGGAGGGTGGTCGAGGGACCCGTTACGAATCGCCGCGCCGGCGCTCGGCGGCGCGGGCGTGCGCCTCGAGGCCCTCGAGCCGGGCCAGCGCGGCGGCGTCGGCGGCCATCTGGTCGGCAGCCTCGCCGTCCTCGAGCTTGAGCCAGGTCCGCACCCTGAGGAAGTCGAAGACGCTCAAGCCGCCTTTGAAGCGGGCGACCCCGCCGGTCGGCAGGGTGTGATTGGGTCCGGCGCCGTAGTCGCCGAAGACCTCGGCCGACGCTGCGCCGATGAACAGCCCGCCCCAGTGCTCGAGTCGGTCGGCGATCGACTGGGCATCGGCGGTGAGAACCTGGAGGTGCTCGGGCGCGATCACGTCGCAGACCCGGATGCAGCCGTCGATGTCGTCGGCGACAACGGCGAAGCCGTGATCCAGGGCCGCGACCGCGACGTCCCGGGTCGGCAGGTCGGCGAGCTGCCTTTCGAGCTCGGCGTCGACGGCGTCGAGCAGTTTCTTCGACCACGTAACCAGCACCGGCAGCGCGTCCGGATCGTGCTCGGCCTGGGCGAGCAGATCGGCAGCCACCGTGGCCGCATCGGCGGTGTCGTCGGCGAGCACCACCAGCTCGGACGGCCCGGCGAGCATGTCGATTCCGACATTGCCGGCGACGAGCTTCTTGGCCGCGGTGACCCAGCGGTTGCCGGGACCGACCACCACGTCGCACGGCGGGACCGGCCCGGCGCCGTAGGCGAGAGCGGCGATGGCGTGGGCGCCGCCGACCGCGAGCACGGCATCGGCGCCGGCGACCGCGGCGGCCGCCAGGGTGAGCTCGGTCGGCCGCGGCGACGCCACCCAGACCTCGGCGACGCCCGCCGCCCGGGCGGTCACCGCCGTCATCAGCACCGACGACGGCAGCGGGTAGCGGCCGCCGGGCGCATAGCATCCGGCGCGCTCGACGGGTGCGACGGTGTGGCCGGCGATACCGCCCGGCACCGGCGCCTTGAGCTCGACCAGAGACCGCCGCTGGTCGTCGGCGAAGCTTGCGATCCGATCAGCGGTGCGCTCGAGCAGCCCGGCGGTGTCGGCGGGCGCCTCGGCGAGAGCCAGTTCGAGCCGGTCGCGCTCGAGCACCATGGGTCTGCCGGGCTCGAGGTCGCCGTAGGTCTCGGCGAGCCGGCGGAGCTCGCCCTCGCCGCCGTTGCGGACCTTGTCGATGATGGCGCCGGCCCGGGCCAGTGTCGCCGCGTCGACCGGGCTGCGGCGCTCCCGGGACACCTGGTCGGGGAAAATCCGTCGAAGCTTCACGAAACCTCCTCGCGATCTCTGACCCGCGAACCGTCGCGGCGGCGGACCGTTCTGCTGCGGCGGTCGAGCTCGCGCGCGACGGTCTCGAGCGCGACGCCGCGTGCGGCCAGGGTCGTCAGGGTGAAGTAGATCAGGTCCGCCGCCTCCCACGCCGTGGCCGCGGCGCCATCGGCTTCGGCGAGCTCGGCGGCCTCTTCGCCGAGCTTGGCCGCGAGCAGCTCCGGATCGCGTGCCACGCGGTCGGTGTAGGAGCCCGGCACGGGGTGGGCCATGCGGTCGGCGAGCCGACGCTCCAGGGCTGCCAGGCCGCGATCGTGGCCCCAGCAGCTCCGGGTGTTCAGGTGGCAGAATCCGGCGCCGTGCTGGCGCACGGTGAAGCGCAGCGCGTCGCGGTCGCAGTCAGCCTCGATCCGGAGCAGCTCCTGGGTCGCGCCCGAGGTGGCGCCCTTGCGCCACAGCTCGGATCGCGATCGGGACCAGTAGATCCCGCGCCGCTCGGTCACGGCGGCAGCCAGGCTGTCCGGGCTCGAGTAGACCAGCCCGAGGGCGAGACCGTGCTCGTCGCACACCACGGTCGGCCAGAGGCCGTCGACCCGGTCCGAGATGAGCGGCGCGGCGAAGGCGTCGCCCAGCTCGAGCCGGCCGGTGTAGAGGGCCATGCCGACCTGGGCGTCGGCGCCGATGCGGTCGAGGGCGTCGATCTCGGCGGCGGTGGTGATGCCGCCGGCGGCCGTGACCCGGGTGCCGCCGGCGGCCTCGACCACGCGACGGCATGCCTCGAGGTCGATGCCCCCGAGGCGGCCCTCGCGTTCGACGAAGGTCACCAGGAAGCCGCCCACCAGCTCACGAAGCTCGGCCATGCGGTCGAGGACGCTGGCGCCGGTGCGCTCGGTCCAGCCGCGCACCACGACCTGGCCGTCGACTCCGTCAAGGGCGGCGATGACCCTTTCCCGCGGCAGATCGGAGAGCACCTCCGGGATCGCCGAGGTGCCCAGAATGACCTTCTCCGCGCCGGCGTCGAGCCAGTCCAGGGCTGCGTCGACTGAACGGATCCCACCGCCGAACCGGCACGGGTAGCGCCTGATGAGCTCGCGAACAACCTCGGCATTGGAGCCCCGACCGAGGGCGGAGTCGAGGTCGATCACCGCGAGCTCGCCGACCACGGCGAAGCGCTCGGCCATCTCGAAGGGGTCGGCGCTGATCACCGGCTCGCCGCGGCCGCCGACAAGCTGGACCGCGCGGCCGCCCATGAGGTCGATGGATGGAACGATCATCGACGAACCTCCACGCCGAGCCCGGCGAGCTCGGTCTTGAGATCGGCGACCGTGGTCCGGCCGTCGTGGAAGATGGTTGCGGCGAGCACCGCGTCGGCGCCTGCTGCGAGTGCCTCGGCCATGTGGCCCGGCCCGTCGGCGCCGCCCGAGGCGATGATCGGTACCGGCACCGTCCGGCGCATGGCGGCGAGCAGCTCGAGATCGTAGCCGGACCCGGTGCCGTCGCGATCCCAGGACGTCAGCAGGATCTCGCCGGCGCCGCGCTCGACGGCCTCGGCGGCCCACTCGAGGGCGTCGCGGCCGGTGCGCTCGCGACCCGAGCGGATCACGACCTCCCAACCGTTGTCGGCACGGGCCGCGTCGAGGGCGAGGATGGTGCACTGGCGGCCGAAGCGGCGGGCGAGCTCGTCCAGCAGGCCGGGGCCGGTCACGGCGGCGGTGTTGACCGCGACCTTGTCGGCGCCGGCTGAGAGCAGGGCCTCGGCGTCGGCCGCGGCCCGGACGCCGCCGCCGACGGTCAGCGGCAGCGGCAGGACTTCGCGCACCGCGCACACCACCTCGAGGGCGTGGCCGCGGCCCTCGGGCGTGGCGCTGACGTCGAGCACGACGAGCTCGTCGGCCCCCTGCTCGGCGTAGGCGGCGGCTCGCTCGACCGGGTCGCCGGCGTCGCGCAGCCCCTGGAACCGCACGCCCTTGACGATCCGTCCGTCCCGGACGTCGAGGCACGGGATGACGCGCGGCAGCAGCATCACGCCACCGCCAGCCAGCGCTCGACCAGCGCCTGGCCCCAGGCGCCCGACAGCTCGGGGTGGAACTGGCAGGCGAGCACCGCGCCGCGCTCGACGGCCGCCACGAACGACCCGCCGTGGTCGGTGAGGGCGCCGTGCCAGCCGTCGGGCACCCGGTCGAGCTTGTACGAGTTGGCGAAGTAGGCGTCGCCGTCTTCGAGCAGGCGGCAGCAGGGACCGGCGGTGACCCGGTTCCAGCCGAGCTGCGGCCGGCGGACGCCGGAAGGCAGCGCCGTCACCTTGGCCTCGAGGAGGCCGAGTCCGGCGACGCCGGGGCTCTCCTCGCTGGCTTCGGCGAGCAGCTGGAGCCCGAGGCAGATCGCCAGGGTCGGCCGCCCCTCGGCGATCCGATCGATCAGGGGCGCGCGCGCCCCCAAGACGTCGATGCGCTCGACGACCGCGCCGAAGGCGCCGACGCCGGGCAGGACCAACCGTTCAGCACCGGCGACATCGTCGGAGGCATCGGTGATCCGTACCTCGCAGCCGGCTCGGTGGAGGGCGGCGGCCACCGATGCCAGGTTGGCGGTTCCGGTGCGCAGAAGGACAACTTCGGTCACGGTGCGCCCCCGAGGCTGCCCTTGGTCGAGCGGATGCCACCCGGCACGACCGCCAGGGCCTGCCTGAGAGCGAGCGCCGTGGCCTTGAACGCGGCCTCGGCCCGGTGGTGGTCGTTGGTGCCGCGCAGCACGTCGACGTGCAGCGCGCAGCGGGCGCTCATGGCGAAGGAGCTCAGGACGTGGCCGACGTTCTCCGAGGCGAGACCGCCGAGGGCCTCGCGGGTCAGGCCGAGGTGGATCTCGGGCCACGGCCGACCCGAAAGATCGATCACCGCCCGCGCCAGAGCCTCGTCGAGGGGCGCCCAGCCGGACCCGAAGCGGACGATGCCGGCCCGGTCTCCGAGCGCCCGGTCGAGGGCGGAGCCGAGGGCCAGCGCGCAGTCCTCGACGCTGTGGTGGTCGTCGACCTCGAGGTCGCCCGAGCACGCGAGTTCGAGGTCCCAGCCCGCGTGGTGGGCGAGGGCGGTGAGCATGTGGTCGAAAAAGCCGATCCCGGTGTCGACCCGAATCTCGCCGGCGCCGTCGAGCACGAGTCGGCCGGTGATCCGGGTCTCCTTGGTGGCGCGCTCGAGGTCGGCGGTGCGCGGAGCGTCGGTCATGGAAGGGCCTCCTTGAGCTCATCGAGCCGGTCGAGGATCCGGGCGGCGCCGGCACCGGCGAGGGCGCCTCGGACGACCTCGGGGTCGTCGCCGGGAGCAGCGATCCCGAGCGGCAGCACCCCTGCGGCGCGGGCGGCATGAATGTCGTCGGGCGTGTCGCCGACCATCCAGGCGTGGCGGACGCCGAGCCGGTCGAGGGCGACGCGGACCGGTCCCGGGTCGGGTTTGACCGGCGCGTCCTCCATGGCGACGACGGTGGTGAACAGGCCGGCGATGCCGTGGTCCGACAGGAAGCGCTCGGCGTCGCGTCGCGGCCGGCCGGTGACCACCGCCAGGGGCAGCCGGCCGGCGAACGCCCGCAGCACCTCAGCATCGACCAGCGGCCGCTCGTGCCGGCGGAGCCCGGGCACGTCTCCGGTCCCCTGGTAGAGCGCCTCGAAGCGCTCGGTGACCTCGTCGAGCCCGACCTCGATGCCGGCGTCGGCGAGCAGCCGCCTGGTGACCATCCAGTCGTTGTTGGCGTTCCCGGCGGCCTTGATCGCGTTGACGGTTTCGAGGTCGACGTCGAGGCCGAAGGCGGCGGCGGTGGCGACCACGGTCTGGCGGTACGAGCGCGACTCGTCGGCGATGACGCCGTCGAGATCGAAGAGCAGTGCATCGGGCCGCAGCACGGTGCGGAACGCGGCGGCGAGCCGGTCGTACGATGCCGCATCGCCGGGCAGCGTGGTCCGCAGCCACTCATCGAGCTCGCTCCGACCCGGAAAGCCCCGGATGGCGATGCCGAGGGCGGCCATGGCGGTGCGCACCCACGCGGCGTCGGCGAAGCGGCAGGCGACGAAGCTCGCCTGGGACGGCAGCGGTTCGGCGCCGAGCTCGGCGAGCAGGGCGGTCAGGGCCCCGCGCTCGGCCCGGACCCGGTCGATCCTCGCTCGGGTCGGTTCGGCCCCCGAGGCGACGGCACGCTCGAGGACGGCGAGCGACCCGCGCGACACCGGGAACGGCTGCCCGACCCGCCACATCCAGTCCATGACCCGGGGGTCGCCGACCGCGTAGCCGGCGCGCAGGCCGGCGCCGCCCCAGGCCTTGGAAAAGGTTCGCACCAGCACCACGTTCGGGTGCTCCAGCGCGACCTCGGTGAGGTCGAGCTCGCGATCGGTGAACTCGCGGTAGGCCTGGTCGAGGATGACCAGGGTCCGCGGCAGCCGGCCGACCACCTCGGCGAGCTCGTCGCGGGTCATGGTCGCGCCGGTGGGGTTGTTGGGCGAGACCAGGAAGAGCAGGGCGGCGTCGTCGCCGGCGGCGTCGCACACGGCGTCGACCGGGAAGGCCCCGCTCCACCACTCGACGGCGCTGATGTCGGCGCCCGCGAGGATCGCATAGCGCCGGGGCATGCCGTAGGTCGGCTGCATGAGCACCGCGCGCCGGCCCGGGCAGCACACCGAGCGCACCGCCCGCTCGAGCGCGTCGTCGGCGCCGCAGGTCACGATGACGCGGGCGGGCTCGACGCCGAGCCGCTCGGCGAGCAGGCCGACGAGACGGTCGGTCCATGGGTAGAGGTGGGCGTCGTCCGGCCCGGCCGCGTCGACGGTCACCGGCAGCGGCACGGTGGACTCGTTGAAGTCGAGGATCAGGTCGGTGGCGAACGGCGGCCGTCCGACCGAGTAGCGCGACAGACGCTCCAGCGCGGGCACAGGCTCCACGAGAAGAGGGCGTTCAGGCATGGGTAGCTCCTGCGCTTGTGCGGCTGCCGTTGCCGCCGGCGTCGGCCACGGCTGCGGTCACGGATTCGGGCTCGGACACGGATTCGGACTCGGCCACGGTTGCGGTCACGGACACGGATTCGGACGCGGGAGAAGGTGCGGGCTGCATCGGCCTAGGGCACGATCTGCGCGAGCCGGGTCACCACGACGTCGGAGCCGCCGGCCGCCTTGAGCTTCGGAATCACGGTCGGCAGACCGTCCCGGGGCACGGCGGCCTTGACCGCGAATCCGTCGCCGCCGGCGAGCTCGGACACGGTGGGCCGGCGCATGCACGGCAGCACGCTGAGCACGGCGTCGAGCCGGTCAGGCGCGACGTTGACCTCGACCATGACCCGGCGCCGGGCCTCGAGCACCGAGTTGACAAGCAGCACCAGGCCGTCGATGGCCTGGCGGCGATCGGGGTGGGCGAGTGCGGCCGGGTTGGCGTAGAGCCGGGTCGATGACGGCATGAGCTCGTCGACCATGCGGAGGTTGTTGGCCTCCAGGGTCGAGCCGGTGGCGGTGTTGTCGACGATGAGATCGGCGTCCTCGGGCGGGAAGACCTCGGTGGCGCCGTAGGAGCGGACAAAGGTCGCGTCGAGACCGCGACCGACGATCCAGTCGCGGGTCAGACGCTCGTACTCCGACGCCACCACCAGCGGCCCGAGGGGCAGTCGACCGTCGGGCGCCAGCTCTACTGGAGCCGCGGCCACCACCCGCACCGGGTCGAGACCCGTATCGACCAGCTCGACCAGGTCGCCGTCGAGCTCGGCGACCCAGTCGGCACCGGCGAAACCGACGTCGCGCGAGCCGGCGTGGAGCATCTCGACGATGCTCTGCGGTTTGAGGATCTTGACCTCGCAGTCGGGCAGGTTGACGTGCGGCCGGTACGAGCGGACGGTCTGCTTGAGGTCGATGCCGGCCTCGGCGAGGAGCCGGGCCACGCCGTCGTACATGCGCCCCTTGGGGATGGCCAGCTGCAGGGTGTCGTCGTCGGTGCGTCTCATGATCTGATCTCCCGGGTGCAAAAGAAAAACGCCGGCGGGGCCGGCGTTGTGGTGCGGTCGAGCCGTGTCGCTACACCATCACCGGACCCCGGCCGGGTGGTTTTCATGATGGTGATGGAGCATGCCCGCGACACGCATGTGGAAAGGCTAGACCGAGACGCCGCATTCCGTCAAGTGGAGACCATGAGTGAATTGTCAATTCCATCGCATCCGCTTGGTGCGACTGGTGCGATGTCATTCAAAATCAGGAACCGAGAATTGAAAATTGTGGTCAGTCTTCGAGCCGCACCGAGACGATCTTCGAGACTCCGGGCTCCTCCATGGTGACGCCGTACAACAGGTCCGAGCGCTGCATGGTCCGGCGGTTGTGGGTGATGAGAACGAACTGGGTGTGGTCGGTCATGGCCTGGACCAGGTCGGCGAGGCGCTCGACGTTGGCGTCGTCGAGCGGGGCGTCGACCTCGTCGAGAATGCAGAACGGCGACGGCTTGATCCGGAACAGGGCGATGAGCAGAGCGAGCGCGGTGAGCGCCTTCTCGCCCCCGGACAGCAGTTGGACCGACTGGTTGCGCTTGCCCGGCGGCTGGGCCGTGATGTCGATCCCGGACTCGAGTGGGTCGTCCTCGTCGACCAGGTCGAGGCGGGCTGCGCCACCGCCGAGCAGAGTCGAGAAGGTCTCGGCAAAGACGATGTTGACCTGCTGGAAGGTCGCGACGAAGCGCTCGGTACAGGTCGTGTCGATCTCTCGGATCGCCTCGCTCAGACTCTTCAGGGCGCCGACCAGGTCCGTGCGCTGCTCGTGCAGGAATCCGGAGCGCTCGGTGAGCTCGTCGACCTCCTGGAGCGCGAGCAGGTTGACCGGACCGATGCGCTCGATCTTGGCCCGCAGGTCCTCGATCTCGGCGGCGATCGCCCCGGGTTCGTCACCGTCCAACGGCGGTTGGTCGAGCAGGCTTTCGGGCACGGTGCCGAGCTCGCCGGCCGCGGTGTCGCGCAGCCGCTGCCACTCCGAGTCGAGCCGTGCGACCTCCATCTCGATGTCGTGCAGCGCCTCGCGCTGGCGCTCGTGCTCGTCCCGACGTTGACGGACCTCCAGATCGAGCTTTTCCGCCCGTTTCGCGCGCGTCGCGACCTCGTCGCCGAGCCGTCGTGCCTGCTCGCGAGCCGCGGTGAGTCGGCCCTGCTCCTCGGCGAGTCGGGCGCGGGTCTGGACAACCTCGGTCTCGGTGTCGGCGAGCTCGCCGGTCAGCCGTTCGACCTCGGCGTCGAGTCCGTCGAGCCTTGCTACGAGGGTGCGGCGTTCCTCGTCAACCCGCTCCGCGTCGCTTGTCGCGGCGGCGAGCCGCTCCTCGGCGAGTCGGGCCTCGGCCTGCCAGCGATCCAGGCGCCGCAGGGTCTCGGCCGCCTTGTCGCGACGCGACTCGAGCTCGGTGACGGCAGCGTCCACGGCCTGCTCGAGCTCGATACCGCGGGCGTCGAGCTCGGCGACCTCGGCCTCGAGCTGCTTGTGGCGCAGATCGAGCTCGATCCGCTGGGTCGCTCCGGCCTCGAGCCGAGTCGTCACGCCGTCGAGGTCGGCCTCGGCGCGCCGTCGTTCGGCCGCGTGGGACTGCTCCACGGCGGTTGCCCGTGCCCGCTCCTGCTCGGCGGCGAGCAGCTCCGAGTCGAGCCCGTCGAGCTCGGTCTCGAGCTCGGCGAGCCGGGTCGCGACGTTGCTGTGGAGCCGGGCGGCTGCGGTCTCTTGTTCGGTGACGTCCGTGATCGCTGCGGCGAGCCGGGCGCGCTCCTCGCGGAGTTCCAGGGTGCCGGTCCGGCCGGTCGATCCGGTCGGCGGCTCGACGACGCGACCGCGGCGGATGACGCCGGCCGAATCGATGGTGACGACCGACGGGTCGGCCTCGGCGACCGCCACCGCCCGCGAGGGGTCGTTGAAGCTGAGGGCCCGGGGGAGGCAGCGCTCGAGCCACGGGCGGTTCTCGTTTGCGACGCCGGCGAGCTTGAAAAGGTCCTCAGCGCCGTCGACATGGCGACGTTCGACCGGTGCCGTGACGCCGCCGGTCAGCACGATCCGGAGCCGGCCTTCGAGCTCCGCGGCGGCGGCCATCTGGTCTTCGGTCAATGAGCTCAGCTCGATGACCGGCAGCTCGAGCCGGTCGGACCAGACCCGATCGAGCAGGGCTGCAGCCCCCGGCGCCGGCGACAGGTAGTCGCTGACCTGGCCCTTGATCGCGTCAGGCGGTAGCACCGGGGCGAGCTGGTCGATTCGGGTGGCGTGGCGGGCGAGCTCGCGCTCGACACCCTCGAGCCGATGGCGCAGCTCCCACAGCTCGTGACCGAGGCGTTCGTTCTCGTGCCGCGCCGTGATCGCCTCGTCGGCAAGTCGGCCGCGCTCGTCGACCAGGGCGCGGCGCCGGATCTCGATGGTCTCGACCGCGGCCACCGCGGCGCTCGACGCCTTCGCCGACATCCGGGTCCGCTCGTCGAGCTCAGTGCGCCGGGCGGCGAGCTGATCCCGCTCGTGCTCGAGTCTGCCGAGCGAGTAAACCAACCGGTCCTGATCGCGTTGCAGCTCGCCGAGTCGGTTGCGGCTGTCGGTGAGGCGCGAGATCGTTCGCAGCAGGTCCTGTCGCTTGTCCGAGGCCAGAGACTCGACCCGGGTGAGCTCGCTGTGACTCCTGTCGTGCTCGCCGGACGCCGCGCTCACCGACCCGTGCACCGATTCGAGCTCGGCTTCGCGGCCGGCGACCAGGTCGTGGGCTTCGCGCTCGCGCGTGTCGAGCACTTTGCGGCCCTCGGTCAGCGCACTGCGGTCGTTGGTCGCGCGCTCGAGCGAGCCGCGGAGAGTGTCGAGCAGGTCGGCGGAACGCTCGAGGAATGCCTCGAGCCGCTCGCGCGATGCCGTCAGCTGGGCGACCTCAGACTGTGCCGCATCGACCGCGGCGTGGCACGCCTCGAGTTCCCGGCGGGCTCGGGTCAGATCGGCGTCGGCGCCGCCGAGAGCCGCGGCGGCGGCGGCGACCTCATTCTGGACAAGGCCGCGTCGCTGGAGAGCCTCGTGTCGCTGGCCGTCGAGGTCGTGGGCCTCGAGGGTGAGGAGCCGGCGCAACCGGTCCTTGAGATCGGCATGGAGGGCGTCGTAACGCTTGGCGGCGCTTGCCTGGCGCTTGAGCTGGCGCAGGCTGCGGTCGACCTCGGCGATGACGTCCTCGAGCCGTTGCAGATTCTGACGGGTGTGCTCGAGCTTGAGCTCCGCCTCGTGCTTGCGCCGTTTGTAGCGGGTGACCCCGGCCGCCTCTTCGATGAGCACCCGGCGGTCGGTGGGCCGCGCCGACAGCACCTGGCCGACCCGGCCCTGTTCGATGATCGAGTAGTTGCGGGTTCCCAACCCGACGGTCATGAGCTCGTCGACGACGTCCTTGAGCCGCGCGATCTTGCCGTTGAGCCGATACTCCGACGGACCCGAGCGGTAGACCCGACGGGTGATCTCCATCCGTCCGCCGCTTTTCTGCCAGTGGCCGTCGCCGGACTCGAGGACCAACGCGACCTCGGCGGCGCCCGCCGGCGGCCGATCGCTCGCACCGTTGAACACCACGTCGGCCATGTTCTTGAGCCGCATGAGCGACGGGCTCTGCTCGCCGAGGGCCCACAGGATCGCGTCGACGATGTTCGACTTGCCGCAGCCGTTGGGGCCGATGATCGCCGACACTCTGCCTGGAAAGCCGAGCTCGACCGGATCGGGAAACGACTTGAAACCGGTGAGCTTGAGCGAGCGCAGGCGGACCCGTGCCATCGGGGCGACACGGTAGCAGAATTCGGGTTCCCGTGGCGCGCCCGGAGTCACACTGCGAGAAATCCGAGTCCGTGCCTGAGTCCGATGACATCGGCCTTCTGCGCCGGCCCGCCTGGCGGCTTCTTCGCGTCGTTGGCGTCTTTGCGGTGTCATTGTGCCTGCAGGATCGGATGACCGCTGCGCCGATGGCTGATCGCTGCCGGCCGACAGCGTGCATCCGACCCCCGACATCTCGCATCTGCTACGCTCACCGCCGTGACCGAGCCCATGACTCCCGACTCCCTCCGCGCGACCGCCGAGCGCTTCCGCGATCGGTTCAAACCGGGGAACGTGCGCGGCCTCCTGGTCGCCGGGTCCGGGCTCGACGTGGAGGTTCCGGGATGGCAGCGTGCCGAGGAGGTGGAGCTCGGCGAGGTCTTTGACTTCAAGCTCCACGAGCTGATGGGTCATTGCCAGACGTTCACTCTGTGGCGGCGCGGCGACACCACCATCATGGTCGCCGACGGCCGCTTCCACCTGTATCAGGGATACTCGGTGGCAGAGGTCGCGGCGCCGGTACGTCTCGCCGGGCTGCTCGGCGCCGAGGTCATGATCGCCACCAATGCATCGGGCGCCCTCGACGCCGAAATCGCGCCGGGCTCGCTGGTCGTGATTTCAGACCATCTCAACCTGCTCGGCGCCAACCCGCTCGTCGGCGACTGGGGCCGCGACTTCGGACCTCCCTTTCCCGACATGTCTGCGGCATATGATCCCGAGCTTCGGAAGCTCGCGCTGGCGGCCGCCCGCGACGCCGGGTTCGACGCGCGTGAGGGGATCTACTGCGCCATGCCCGGACCGTCCTTCGAGACCCCGGCCGAGATCCGGATGCTCATCACCCTGGGCGGCACCGTGGTCGGCATGTCCACCGTTCCCGAGGTCATCGCCGCGCGTCAGCTCGGGATGAGAGTCTGCGCACTCTCCCTGGCCGCCAACCCCGCCGCCGGTCTCGTCGACCGCGAGCTGACCCATGACGAAGTCATGGAGGAGGGGAAAAGGGCGGGCATCAAGCTCCGCGTCATGCTCGGGCAGTTGATTCGCGAGATGTTCTGACCAGTTCATTTTTTCGGCCTGATTTCGAGCCGAGGGCCGAACACCGAGGAGTCGTAGCATGTCGAAAGCAGGCCGAAAAAATGAAAACGGCAGCAGCATCCTGCTCGAGGTCTTTCCTGTGGGTCCGATCCAGGCGAACTGCGTGCTCCTCGGCGACCGCGATGCCGGCAAGCTCGCGATCATCGATCCGGGTGAGGAGGCCGAGCGCATCGCGGCGCGGATCGAGGCCTCGGACCTGGGGCCGGTGATGATCCTCCACACCCACGGCCACCTCGATCATGCCGGCGGCACCGCCGACCTGGTGCGGCGGCTCCCGAGTGGGATCCCGATCGGTCTCCACCGCGACGAGCTTCAGCTCTATCAGGGCGTCGCCATGCAGGGCCGGATGTTCGGCCTCGAAGTCGAGGCGCCGCCCGAGCCGACCCTTTGGCTCGAGCACGGCGGGCGGATCGAGCTCGGCGGGCTGGAGCTCGAGATCCGCCACACCCCCGGTCACTCGCCCGGCGGCGTCTGCCTCGTGGTCCACGGCGCGCCCGAGCCCGTGGTGATCGTCGGCGACGTGCTGTTCGCCGGCTCCATCGGCCGCACCGATCTCATGGGCGGGTCGTTCCCGGTCCTCGAGCAGTCGATCCGGGAGCAGCTCTACACCCTGCCCGATGAGACGAGGGTCATCTGCGGCCATGGCCCCAACACCACGATCGGCCGGGAGAAGGCGTCGAACCCCTTCGTGTCGGGATGAAAACCCACTTCCAAACCGGCCCGGTCATCCGATGACCGGGCCGGTTTTTGGAATCTGCAGGCCGACCCCGTCGGCAGACCGTTTCTCTACAGCTCCCATGAATCGAGCAGCCTCATGTAGTTGGCCCGGGCGAAGGCCTTGGGGTTCTCGACCTTGGCCAGGTTCATGCTGCCTTGCATCTGGGCGAGCGAGGTGTACTCGTGCTCGGTGAGCCAGAACTCCATGGCCTCGAGCAGGCGGCCGATATGCTCGGGCCCATGGATGAGCAGGGCGGAGACCAGCTGCACCGAGTGGGCGCCGCACATCACCGCTTTGATCAGGTCGACGGCGCTGTGGGCGCCGCCGGTCGCGGCGAGCGACAGCTCGGTCTGGGCCGACAGCACGGCGAGCCAGCGCAGCCGGAGCCGGAGCTCGTCGGCGGTGCTCAGGCGCAGGTTGGGCACCACCTCGAGGGCCTCGATGTCGATGTCCGGCTGGTAGAAGCGGTTGAACAGAACAAGGCCGGCGGCGCCGGCATCGGCGAGCTTGACCGCCAGGTTGGGCAGCGAGGTGAAGAACGGCGACAGCTTGACCGAGACCGGGATCGACACGGTCTCGGTGACGGACCTCACGATGTCCGCGGTGCGCTGTTCGATGTCGTCGCTCGACTCCGAGGTGTCGAACGCGAGGTCGTAGACGTTGAGCTCGAGGGCGTCGGCGCCGGCCGCCTCCATCTTCTCGGCGTAGCGGGTCCATCCGCCCACCGAGTTGCCGTTGAGCGAGCCGATGATCGGAATCGACACCGCTTCCTTGGCGGCCTGAAGGTGCTCGAGGTACTGGCCCGGGCCGATGTGATAGCCGTCGGGGTCGGGCAGGTAGGAGCCGGCTTCGGCGAAGCCGGCGCCCATGGACTCCATGGCGAGCTCGCCGCGGGCGGCGGCCATGATCTCCTCCTCGAAGAGCGACGGCAGGACGATGGCGGCGGCGCCTGCCGCCTCCAGCGCCTTGATGGTCGCGACGTCGGTGCAGAGGGGGCAGGCGCCGACGGCGACGGGGTTGTTCAGCTCGAGTCCGAGATAGTGCGTCGTGAGGTCCATGGTGCGTCCCTTTCCGTTGAGCTCAGTTGGCTTCTGAGTCGCCCTCGGTCCCGAAGCTGAGCGAGGCGAGCTGCTGGTAGACGTCGAACCGGGCGGTCACCGCGCGTTGCGCGTTGGCCATGAGCTTCTTGGCGCGCTCGGGGTCCGACTTTTGAAGCATGCGGAACCGGGTCTCCGAGTTGGCGAACTGCTCGAAAGCGATCTTCGGCGCCTTGGAGTCGAGCCTGAGGGGGTTCTCACCCGCGGCGGCCCTGCGCGGGTCGAAGCGGTACAGGGGCCAGGCGCCGCTCTCGACCGCCGCGGTCTGATGGTCGAGGCCGTCGGCCAGGTTATAGCCGTGGGCGATGCAATGGGAGTAGGCGATGATCAGCGAGGTGCCGGGGTAGGACTCGGCCTCGACGAAGGCCTTGACGGTCTGGCTGTCCTTGGCGCCGAAGGCGATCTGGGCGACGTAGACGTGGCCGTAGGCCATGGCCATGAGGCCGAGGTCTTTTTTGCTCATCGCCTTGCCGCCCATGGCGAACTTGGCGGTTGCGGCCATGGGCGTCGCCTTGGACGCCTGACCGCCGGTGTTGGAGTAGACGCCGGTGTCGAGGACCAGCAGGTTGACGTCGCGACCCATGGCGAGGACGTGGTCGAGACCGCCGTAGCCGATGTCGTAGGCCCAGCCGTCGCCGCCGACGCCCCACACGCTCTTTCTGACCAGGAAGTCGGCGAGATGGTCGAGCTGTCGGGCCTCTGTGCGGTCGATTCCCGCCAGCGTGTCGCGCAGCGCGCGAACCCGTTCCCGCTGATCGGCCAGGCCTGCCTCGGTGGTCTGGTCGGCGTTGATCAGCTCGTCGATGATGGTGTCGCCGAGGTCGCCGCCGAGGTCCCCGAGCAGGCTCATGGCGCGCTCGCGGGTCTGGTCGACGGCGAGTCGGAAGCCGAGGGAGAACTCGGCAGTGTCCTCGAACAGCGAGTTGTTCCAGGCCGGCCCGCGACCGTCGGAGTCGACGGCATAGGGCGTGGACGGCAGGTTGCCGCCGTAGATCGACGAGCAGCCGGTGGCGTTGCCGATCAGCGCACGGTCGCCGAACAGCTGGGTCAGCAGCTTGACGTACGGGGTCTCGCCGCAGCCCTCGCAGGCGCCCGAGTACTCGAACAGCGGCCGCAGGAACTGCGAGCCCTTGACGTCGAGCTTGACCTGCGCCCGATCGACCTCGGGCAGGTCGAGGAAGAAGTCGTAGTTGGCGCGCTCGGGCTCTCTGAGCGGCATCTGGGGCGCCATGTCGAGGGCCTTGTGCTTGGGGTTCGATTTGTCCTTGGCCGGGCAGACCCGGACGCACAGGGTGCAGCCGGTGCAGTCCTCGGGTGCGACCTGGATGGTGTACTTCATGCCCGAGAAGTCTTTGGCCTTGTAGTCGTCGGACTTGAAGGTCTCGGGCGCTCCTTCGAGCAGCTCGGGATCGTAGACCTTGGCGCGGATCGCGGCGTGCGGACAGACCAGCGCGCACTTGTTGCACTGGATGCACAGCTCCTCGTCCCAGACCGGGATCTCGATGGCGATGTTCCGCTTCTCCCACCGGGTTGTCGCCGTGGGCCACGTGCCGTCGGGGGGGAACGCCGAGACGGGGAGGAGATCGCCCTTGCCGGCGATCATCAAAGCGGTGACGCGCCTGACGAGCTCGGGCGCCTCCTCGGACACGATCGGCGGCCGCGAGATCGCCGCCGTGATGTCGTCCGGCACCCTGACCTCGTGCAGGTTTGCGAGGGTACCGTCGACGGCGTCGTAGTTGAGCTGGACGATCTCGTCGCCCTTCTTGCCGTAGGTCTTCTTGATCGCGTCCTTGATCTTGGCGATCGCCTCGTCGCGGGGCAGAATGCCCGAGATGGCGAAGAAACAGGTTTGCATGATGGTGTTGGTGCGCCGGCCCATCCCGGTGTCGCGCGCCACCGAGGTGGCGTCGATGCAGTAGAGCTTGATGTTCTTCGTCTTGATGTCCTGCTGGACCTCGAGCGGGAACTGGTCCCAGATCTCGTCCGGGCCGAACGGCGAGTTGACCAGGAAGGTCGCGCCGGGCTCGGCGTAGGCGAGCATGTCGAGCTTCTCGACGAAGACCCACTGGTGGCAGGCGACGAACTTGGCCTTCTTGATCAGGTAGGAGGCCCGGATCGGGCGACGTCCGAAGCGCAGGTGCGAGATCGTCACCGCCCCGGCCTTCTTCGAGTCATAGACGAAGTAGCCCTGGGCGTAGTTGTCGGTCTCCTCGCCGATGATCTTGATCGAGTTCTTGTTGGCGCCCACCGTGCCGTCGGCGCCGAGACCGAAGAAGACGCCGCGGAAGACGTCGTCGGGAGCGATGTCGTAGTCGTCGTCCACCGGCAGCGACAGGTGGGTGACGTCGTCGACGATGCCCACGGTGAATCCGTTGCGGGGGCTGTCCGCGGCGAGGTTGTCGTACACCGCCTTGACCATGGCGTCGTTGAACTCCTTGGACGACAGGCCGTAGCGGCCGCCGACCACCACCGGCTCGGTGGTGAACGGACTGAGACCCGCGGCGCGCGCCTCGGTGAGGGCGTGAAGCACGTCCATGTGGAGCGGCTCGGCGATGGCGCCCGGCTCCTTGGTGCGGTCGAGCACGGCAATGCGCCGGGTCGTCGTCGGCAGCGCTTGAAGCAGGTGCTCGGCCGAGAACGGCCGATAGAGCCGGACCTTGACGAGCCCGACCTTGTCGCCTTCTTCGACCAGGTGCTCGACGAGCTCGTGGACCGCCTCGGCGCCTGATCCCATGATCACGATCACCCGCTCGGCTTCGGGGTGTCCGACGTAGTCGAACAGGCGGTAGGCTCGGCCGGTTCGCTTCTCGAACGTCGCCATGGCGTCGAGGACGTGCTGTGGGCAAGCGTCGTAGAAGCCGTTGATCGCCTCCCGGGCCTGGAAGAAGGTGTCCGGGTTCTGCGAGGTGCCGCGAATCACCGGCCGGTCGGGCGACAGGGCGCGGTCACGGTGGGCCCGAACCAGGTCGTCGTCGATGAGCTCTCTGAGATCGTCATCCTCGAGGTACTCGATCTTCGAAACCTCGTGGGAGGTGCGGAAGCCGTCGAAGAAGTGAACGAAGGGGATGCGGGAGGCGAGTGAGGCCATCTGGGAGATGCACGCCATGTCGTGCGCCTCCTGCACCGGGCCCGAGCACAGCAGGCCCCAGCCGGTCTGGCGCACCGCGTTGATGTCCGAGTGGTCGCCGAAGATCGACAGGGCGTGGGTCGCCACCGTTCGCGCCGAGACGTGGAACACCGCCGAGGTCAGCTCGCCGGCGATCTTGTACATGCTCGGGATCATGAGCAGCAGGCCCTGGGAAGCGGTGAAGGTGGTGGTCAGCGCCCCCGCCTGGAGCGAACCGTGGACCGCCGCCGAGGCGCCGCCCTCGGACTGCATCTCGACGACGTCGGGAACCGTGCCCCAGATGTTGGTCTTTCCTCGGGCGGACCACTCGTCCGCGAACTCGCCCATGTTGGACGACGGGGTGATGGGGTAGATGGCACACACGTCGTTGATGCGATGTGCGACCGAGGCGGCGGCCTCGTTGCCGTCGATCATGACCATTCGTGGCTTCGCCATGAAAATAACCTCCGCGTGGGAATCGAGAGAGATTCGTGGTGGTCGTGGGCTCGAGCTCGCCCCACAGCGCTGCCTGCGGGACGAACGCGGCGCGCAACAGGATAAACCTCGACGCTGTTCAAGGCAAGAAAAACCGGGTCACGACGTTCGAGCTCGGAAACCCGAGCGCCCTTGCCGTGCACCGAAGCTGAGCAATCTCACTGGCGATCTGCACCAAGCTCCTGCGCTCTGGATGGTTGCGAAAGGACTCGAGATCCCAACGGGAATGCCTCCGTTTTTCGCAACCATGGGCGCATCAGGATCTTGGCACATCTCATCCAGCAGAAACGCTCAGCTGAGGTCGACATCCCAACGGGTATGCCTCCGTTTTTCGCAACCACCAGCGCATCAGGATCTTGGCACATCTCATCCAGCAGAAACGCTCAGCTGAGGGTGCA
>CAZXMW010000024.1:0-49194 GCA_964641415.1 uncultured Thermoanaerobaculia bacterium
AGGCTTCGCCTAAAGGCGAGGGGGTTTACCCATCCCCGAAGGGGACCTAAGAACTCGAAATTGAGAATTAAGAATTGAGAATTCTCGATGTCCGCGGGCGGGCGGGGGAAACTAAAAACTAAAAACTAAAAACTAATGTGCGACGTTGGCCTCCGGCAAGAACTCATTGAGGTACGCGCGAAGCTCCGCCTCCTTCCCCAGCCTACCCACCTCCTCGAACCGCTTCACTGCCGATTCAATGCGCTCCAACGGATACGCCGCGAGCTTGCCGACATAGATCTTCGGGTGCCCGGTCCTGGACAGATCCTCGCCCTCGGTCTCGAGCTCCTCGAAGAGCTTCTCGCCCGGCCGCATGCCGGTGAAGACGATGTCGATGTCCTCGAAGGGCTTCAATCCGAACAGGTGGATCATGTCCTTGGCCATATCGAGGATCTTCACCGGCTCGCCCATGTCGAGGATGAAGATCTCGCCGCCCTTGCCCATCGCCCCCGCCTGGAGCACGAGCTGGGTCGCCTCGGGGATGGTCATGAAGTAGCGCACCATGTCCGGGTGGGTGACGGTGACCGGCCCGCCCTTGAGGATCTGCTCCCGGAAGATCGGGATCACCGAGCCCGCGGACCCCAGCACGTTGCCGAAGCGCACCGACACGAACCGGGTGGGATACCTCGGGTTGAGGTCCTGCACCATGAGCTCGGCGGCCCGCTTCGACGCCCCCATCACCGAGGTCGGCCTGACCGCCTTGTCGGTGGAGATCTGGATGAAGGCCTCGACCCCGGCCTCCCCCGCCACCTCGCCCAGGCTCCTCGTCGCCAGGATGTTGTTCTTCACCGCCTCGGTCGGGTTCGACTCCATCATCGGCACGTGCTTGTGCGCCGCCGCGTGCAGCACGATCGCCGGCGCGAACAGCTCGAAGAGCTTCTCCATGTGCGGCCGGTCGCAGATGTCCGCCACCAGGGGCACGATCGCCGCCTCGGGGAACGACCCCCGCAGCTCGCGATCGATCTCGAACAGCGCGAACTCCGCCCGCTCCACCAGCAGCACCGTGGCCGCCCCGAAGCGCGCCACCTGCCGCGCCAGCTCCGACCCGATCGACCCGCCGGCGCCGGTGACCATGACCGCCCTGCCGGCCAGAAACGCGCGCACCACCGCCTCGTCGAGGTGCACCGGGTCCCGCCCCAGCAGATCCTCGATCTCCACGTCACGCATCCGGGTGATCTCGACCGTGCCGCTGAGAATCTCATACAGCCCCGGGATGATCCGCGCCCGCACCGGCACGCTGTCGCAGACCTCGATGATCCGCCGGATGTCCTTCCTCTCGGCCTGGGCGATGGTGATGACCACGTGGTCGATTTCGCGCTCGGCCACGATCCGCGGGATGTCCCGCATCGTGCCCAGCACCTTGACGCCCTGGATCACCGAGCCCTGCTTCTCCGGGTCGTCGTCCACGAAGCCGACGATCGCCAGGTCGAGATCGCCGCGGTTGGTGATCTCCCGCGCCGCCAGCACCCCGGCCCGCCCGGCGCCGGCCAGCAGCACCGGGAGCTTGCGGCCGCCTTCTGCCGCGGTCTCCCGCCGCTGACGCTCCCACCGCTCGTACACCCACCGCCGCAGCACCCGCAGCGCCAGCACGCCGCCGATACCGAAGACCGGCGTCAGCAGGCAGATCGAGATCGGCACCCGCCACTGCTGGAAGTCGACCGGCAGGAACAGCCGCAGCAGCAGCAGCGGGAGAAAAGACCAGAGCCCGGCCTTGAGGAAGGGGATGACCTCGGCCATGCCGATGTAGCGCCACACGAAGGTGTAGATCCCGAAGATCTGCAGCGCACCGAACTGCAGCAGCAGCACCAGCGGCAGCTGAACCAAAATGTTGTCGACGACCCTGGCGGGGATCGCGAAATCGTACCGGAGCGCGTACGCCAGCCAGAACGCCGCCGTCAGCATCAGCACGTCCATGACGTACTGCATCGGCCGGCTCATCAACCTGCGCCATGGCACGGCCCGCACCGGCTCCTCGTCCCGCCGCTCCAGCCTCAGTCGCACCTGCGACGAGTCGCTCAACCGGTCCCGTTCACTGCCGCCCATGTTGCCTCACACACATTTTGAACCAACCCCCAACCCCGCGCCGAACAGCGTAACCCGTCCAGGCCCGCCAGAGCGAACTTCGCTCACCGTCTCACCGTCACCAAGCCCGCCACGGGTCAGATCCCAAGCCAGCCCGGCCGACTCGTAGAAGGCTAGGGGCAAACCACGACCGCCCCCCCAAGAAGCACCTGCCATCGCGAGGGGCAGGCGCACCCCTCGGCTTGCCCGCCGCGTTGGGGCGTGCAGCGTGACATTGCCCCCTGCCCCACCCTGATTCCGCCGCCATGCTCCGCTCGAAAAGCCCCCGACAACGCTACACTTCCATGAGTACGGATGAGTGAAGCACGAACAGGGAGACGATGTGGCTGATCCAGGTAAGGCGGGGAAGGCAATTCAGATCCTCGGCGTCATTCCCGCCCGGGGCGGTTCGAAGGGTGTCCCGAGGAAGAACATCACCAACCTGGCAGGGCGGCCTCTCATCGCGTACACCATCGATGCGGCCGCGGGTTCAGAAACGATCGACGCCACGGTTGTGACCACCGACGACTCCGAAATCGCGGAGGTTGCCCGCAGCCTTGGCGCCGACGTCCCCTTTCTCCGCCCCAAGCACCTTGCAGCCGACGACTCTCCGGACATCGAATACTTGGCACACGCTCTCGAGTGGCTGGAAGAGCACCGCGGCTGGCAGCCGGAAATCGTCGCAATACTCCAGCCGACCCTTCCCTTTCGAACGGTCGAAGACGTTGACGGTGCGCTGCGATTCATGATCGCCCAAGAGTGTGACTCTGTGCGAACCCTCGCGATACCCCGCGATTTCACTCCCTTCAAGATGTGGTTTCTCGAGGAATCGGAAACCGGGCGAATGTCGCCGGTGCTGAAAACTGAACACTGGGGCAGGTTGCTGACCGACGTGCCCAGGCAGAAGCTCCGACCGGCATACTGGCAGCCTGGTGTCCTCATCGCCACACGGTCGAAGTTCATCAAGGAAGGGAGAGTCTTCGGGCCCGACATCCGAGGATTCGTGGTTCCAATGGAGCACGCGCACGACATCGACGAACCCCTCGATCTCGAGTTCGCGGAGTTTCTGATGACCAAGAAAGACAGAGCCGACGGAACGGGTCCCGCATGAAACCCATCTCAGAACTCTTTTCGCTCGATGGCAGGACAGCGATCGTCACTGGGGCATCGCGCGGGATCGGTGCAGCGCTCGCGGCGGGCGCGGCAGCCGCAGGTGCGATTGTGACTGCGATAGCGCGCTCACCTCGGCCCGGCGGCGAGCTTCCCCGATCAGTCGAGTACGAACCCTGCGACATCACTGATACCCAGCAGTTCGCGAAGGTCTGCGATACCGTCATGCACGAGCATCGGCGGCTTGACATTCTGGTGAACTGTGCCGGGATATCGCTGCCATTCGATCGGCCCGACGAGCTATTTCAGAACTTCCACCAGACTCTTGAAGTGAACCTCGCGGCCACGTTTCGCTGCATGAGTACAGCGAGGGAGCGAATGACCCTGACGGGCGCCGGTTCGATCATCAACGTCTGCAGCCTCGCAAGCATCCTGGGTTTCCCGAACAACCCGGGATATGTTGCGAGCAAGGGCGGCCTCCTCGCACTCACGAGGGCAGCGGCGGTCGACTGGGCCGCCGATGGAATCCGGGTGAACAACCTGATACCCGGCTACATCCGTACCGCAATGACTGAAGGGAGCTTCAATGACGCCGAGCGTCACCGGCGGCGTCTTGAGCGAACGCTTCTCGGGCGTTGGGGCGAGCCAGCAGATCTCATCGGAGCCATGATTTTTCTCGCATCGGATGCTTCCGCGTACATGACCGGCCAAGATGTCATCGTTGACGGTGGCTGGGCAGCCAAGGGTCTGTGATGTCCACCGCCAAGACCTGCACTCACACGTACCCGGATCCACCGCTCCAAGCGTGGCCCTCACAACGAAGCCTGATCGTGATCGATCTGGAGTTCACAGCGTGGGAAGGGAGCCACGCACGGGGATGGAACGGAGAACAGGAGTACCGTGAGATCATCCAGATCGGCGCGGTAGAGGTCGTTCAACACGAAAGAACCTTGGCGCTCAAAGCCGAGCTCGACATCTTGGTCCGACCGGCGATCAACCCCGAGCTCTCGGATTACATCACCAAGTTGACCGGAATCACCAACGACATGATCTCGGAACGCGGGGTCGCGTTCCCCGCGGCGTTGCGAACACTCCAGGAGTTCACAGGGGCAATTGACGTGGTGCTCTGCAACGGCCTCGATGGGCAGATCCTCCGCGAGAACTGCATCCTCAACGGTGTCGACTACCCGTTCAGGCCTGATCGAGTCGCCAACCTCCGCCCGCTCCTGGCGAAGACTCTCGAGCTTCCGGAGGAGACTGTCGTGAGCTCCCGCCTTCCAGCCCTCGTCGGTCTTCGAAACCAGCGGAAAACGCACTTTGCGGTCGACGACGCACGGGCAATCGTTGCCGCGGTCAACGAGCTCCTCCGGATGGGGAGGTGGTAACCGATGGCCCGCGTGTTGCTCCTCCACCCCAACAAATGGGGCCGTGGAATCACAGCAATCTGGATCGCGAGTCACGCGGCTGTGCTCAGGGCCCGCGGCCATACGGTTCGCCTTTTCGACTGTACGTTCTTCCGCGATTGGACGGAGAACGAAAACGCCTTCAATACGGAAAATCGACAGTACCTGCCAACCGACTACGATTCCGTGATTCAGTGGAGCTCAGCCGCCGTCAACAAGGAACTTCGCCGCACCATTGGCGAGTTCGAACCGGACCTCATTTTCTGGGGCGCGATCTCGTCCCACATCCACGGTGAAGGCGAATATGTCAGCATTCAATACGGCCATGAGCTCCTCGAAGGCATTGAGTCGCCGGCTCTGAAGATCTGCGGTGGCCTTCAACCGACCGCAGACCCTGTGGGAACCTTCGCGAGGTTCCCCGACCTCGATCTGATGATCCGCGGAGAGTCCGAGTTCGTATTGGCCGAGCTCGCAGACGCGCATCCCGGCATCAAGATGGAAACTGTGAGAGGTCTGAGCTATCGCGACCCGAACGGTGACATCGTGGTCAATCCTCCCCAGCCCATCATCAGCAGGATGGACGACATTCCGCCATATGACTATTCGTTATTCGACGACCAGGTCTTTCTGAGGCCGTACTCGGGCCGTGTCGTCCGAGCTGTCGACTACGAGCTCTCCAGAGGGTGCGTGTTCACGTGCTCGTACTGCGTCGAAACAGTCATCCAGCGGTACTACGGGTTCCTGGACCAGACACATCGCGGAGTCCTCAAGAACTCACGATCGTACGTCCGCACCAAGAGTGCCGGGAGAGTTCATGAAGAGATCCGCACCCTCGTGCGGAACCATGGAATCGAGCTGATTCGCAGCCAGGACACGAACTTCCTGAGCATTCCCCGCACCGTCCTCGAAGAGCTCGCTTTCCTCATGGATGAAGACGAGTTGCCGGTGCGTCTCTACATAGAAACTCGACCTGAAGGCATCAACTCGCGCACGGTAGACCTTCTCAAAAGGCTGCAGGTCGACGGCGTCGGGATGGGAATTGAACTGTCAACGCAATCGTTCAGAGAGAAGGAACTTAACCGATTTGCCGACCAGGGGAAGATCATCCGATCCTTCGATCTCCTCCGACGAGCGGGAATCAAACGCACCGCATACAACATCATCGGGCTGCCCGGCCAGACCGAGGAGTTGATCGTCGAGACAATCGACTTCAACCGGAAGCTCGACCCCGACAACATCACGGTCGCTTATTACAGCCCGTTCGCGGGGACCCAGCTTGAATCGAAAGGAATCGAACAGGATTACTTCCTCGAGTACGAACGGGACTTGGACCCCCAGCTGCGCAGCGTCAGTCGGCACGATCGCATGACCAGCGGGCTGCTGGACTTCTACAAAGAGAACTTCGTGAAGATCGCCAGAGAACCGTCCACCGATATCGACGATCTGAAGAGCTGAGCGAGTCTGAAGTCCTGACCGGTCCGCAGGGGCCGAGAGCTTACAGCCGTGAGTTCTCCCAGATCTTGCCTCCGCGACCTGCACCGGTGCCCATGCAGGATCAACAACGCCGGCGTCGGCATACCAACAGGCGCTCCATTGCGGATTGGCGACCGCTCCTGTTAAGGCTCCGCACGGCGGAGTTACGACGTAGAACACGCCCGCACGATCTCAATCACCCTCTCCCGATCCTCAACCGCCAGATTCGACCCCGACGGCAGGCACAGGCCGAGCTCGAACAGCCGCTCCGACACCGCCCCGCCCACCACCCTGCAGCCCGTGAACACCGGCTGCAGGTGCATCGGCTTCCAGACCGGCCGGGCCTCGATGTTCTCGGCCTCGAGCGCGAGCCGAACGTCCTCGCGGGTCGCACCGAACGCCTCCGGATCGATCGTCAAACACGTCAGCCACCGGGTGCCCCGACCCCACGGCGCCTCCGGCATGAACTCGACCCCCGGCAACTCCCCAAGAGCCGCCTCGTACGCCTCGAAGTTGGCTCGCCGCGCCGCCACCCGATCCTCGAGCACCCGCAGCTGCCCTCGCCCGATGGCCGCGGCGATGTTCGACATCCGGTAGTTGTAGCCGATCTCCGAGTGCTGGTAATGCGGCGCCGGGTCCCGCGACTGGGTCGCCCAGAATCGTGCCTTGACGATCGCCGCCTCGTCGTCCGACAGCAGCATGCCGCCGCCGGAAGTCGTGATGATCTTATTGCCGTTGAACGAGAGGATCGCCATCTGGCCGAAGCACCCCGCCGGCCGTCCGTCGCACGTCGCTCCCAATGCCTCCGCCGCGTCCTCGATCAGGGGCACTCCGTATCGCTTGCACAGAGGCTCAATGCGCCCGTAGTCGCAGCACTGCCCGTAGAGGTCGACGGCGATCACCGCCCTCGGCAGCCGCCCCGCCTTCGCGCAGCGCCCCAGCTCCTCAGCCAGCAGCTCCGGGTCCACGTTCCACGAGCGCGCCTCGGCGTCCACGAACACCGGCACCGCGCCCTCGTACGTCACCGCATTGGCGCTGGCGCTGAACGTCAGGCTCGACACCAGCACCTCGTCGCCCCGGCTCACCCCGACGAGCTTCAGCGCCAGGTGCAGCGCCCCCGTACCTGACGACAGCGCCGCGGCGTGCGCGACCCCGACCCGCTCGGCAGCCTCCCGCTCGAAACCGTCCACGTGCGGCCCCAGCGGCGCGATCCAGTTGGAATCGAATGCCTCCTTGATCAGGACCAGCTCATCGCCGCCCATGTGCGGGGAAGAGAGGTAGACGCGTCCCATTCAATAGCCCCGTTTCACCGGGCGAGCGGCTTCGCCGGCACGCCGACCACGGTCGCCCCAGGCGCCACGTCCTTGGTCACGACTGCCCCGGCACCAATCCTCGCGTCCTTCCCGGCTTGGACGTACTGCAAGACCTGCGCCCCCGTCCCGACGAGAACACCTTCCTCGAGCACGACGCCACCCGAGATGTTGACGGTGGGGTTCAGCACACTGCCCGATCCGATGACGCACTCGTGGCCGAGAGTGCATGCGAGATTGACCATCGCGAACTCCTCGATGGCGACGTTGACGGTGGCGATCACCCCTGCGCAGAGGATCGACCCCCGTCCAAGCCGCAGCGTGCCACGGTGGCCAATCACCGACGGATGCACCAGCGGCGGCCATTGCACATCCGGCAGATGCTCAGCCAGCTCCCTGCCGATCTTGAGTCGGACTGCCGGGTTGCCGATCCCGATCGCCAGACCCTCGACGCCTGCCGTCGTATTGATCGCCCCCAGATCCCCCACGACCTCGTCACGCGAGTCGTGCTCGCCGAGCTTCGCAAGGTCGGAGACGAAGAAACCGGCGAACTCATGCCCGGCCTCGCCAATCAGCCACTTCACTTCACGGGCAAATCCCCCCGCGCCGATCACGGCAATCCGCATCACTCTTCCCTTTCCAGCGGTTCTTCGGATCGTGCCTCACCCGTTCCCATGAACTCCGGCATCGTGGCATATCCCCCGGCACTGATCCCTTCGCGCCTGATCACCTTCCACACGGTCATCGCGAGGATCTTCAGGTCGAGCCCGAGCGACACGTTGTCCACGTACCACACATCCATCGCGAACTTCTCGTCCCAGCTCACAGCATTCCTGCCGTTGACCTGCGCCCAACCGGTGATACCTGGCCGCACCTCGTGCCGCCGCGCCTGCCCCGGCGTGTACCGATCGAGGTACTGCATCAGCAGGGGCCTCGGCCCGACCAGGCTCATGTCTCCCTTGAGTACATTCCACAAGGTCGGCAGCTCATCGAGGCTCCAAGCACGCAACCGGCGACCGGCCGGCGTGAGCCGCTCGTCGTCACTGAGCGGAACTCCATTCTGGCCCCGCACATCCAGCATCGTGCGCAGCTTCACCAGCGTGAACGGCTTCCCATCCCGGCCGGGCCGCAGCTGCCGAAACAACACGCCCGGCCCCAGGCTCACCCTCACGACCGCGGCCGAAGCAAGCCCCACCAGGACGACAAGCGGGCTCGCAGCCACCACCGCCGCAACGTCGAGGCACCGCTTGCCCCACCGTGCGTACCAGCCGCTCATGCGCCGGCCTGCGCCGGGCGCGCGAGGAGATCCGCGAAGACCGTCTCGATCGGCGCGAACGAGAACTCCCCCAGCAGGCTCCTGAGCTTGCGCTCGGTGTGCTCGCGATTACGGAACTGCCCCGGCATGAGGCGCTCGATCCGCCGGCGGGCATCGGCGTCGAGGTCGTCCGGCAGGCCCTTCAGCTTGGCGTGCGGGTCGAGCTCGTACGGGTGGAGATAGACCACCGCCGGGCGCCCTTCGCGGCCGAGCCTGCGCAATGCCCAGCGGCTGAACCACAGCGGCAGGTGCCGCAGGTACCCGCCTCCGACCGCGGGCAGCCGCACGCCTACGACGGAGACCACCGTCAGCGGTATCTCGAGGATCTGCCTACTGCCAACCTCGACCACGTGCGCCCCGACCGGAGCGTCCGGCACCCCGTGCCGCGACGCCCGGGTCGGGAACAACGAGCTCGAGTACTCGAAGCCCGCCTCGACGACCGCGTCGTATGCCCACCAGGTCTCCCTGGTCAGGCTCATCGCGACCGCTCGATACCCCTTGGCCCGCACAGCGGCAGCATCCTCCACCACCGCCTTGGCCCGGACGATGGACTCGCGAAACCGCGCCTCCCCCAGCTCGTGGAGGCGGTGGTGGTTGAAGCCGTGAACGCCGACCTCGTGCCCAGCACGAACAAGGCTCCGAACCAGCTCGGGAAAAGCCTCGGCCACCTCGCCAAGCACGAACCAGGTCGCCGTGACCCCGGCCTCCTCGAGCAGCTCCAGCATCCGCTCACCGTTGCGCACGACATCGTCCGTGGGCGGAACCACGCGCCCACTCATCCACAGCACGGCAGCGTTGTTCCAGTCCTCCAGGTCGATGCTGAGGGCGTGGACCAGCCTCCGCGATTCCTTCGACCGGGCGGCGGAGGCAGAGACGTGCTCGACGCCCATCAAAGCTCTCGTTCGCGCGCCTGGTGAAACCGGAATCGGGCGGCGCGGCGAGAAGGACTGAGCACCACCTGAAGATTCTCGAGCAAGTAGCCCAGTGCCGGCCCGGGATCCCGGAGAGAAACAACCTGGTACTGAAGTCGAGGTGAAACGAACGTCAACCAACTTCGAAGCTGCCGCCACCGCTCTTTGCTGGTCAGGAACCACAGGAGATCGCCGGCCAGAAATCGCAGGTATCGATCCGGCAGGTAATCGACCACCGGCGCCGGCTCATCACCGTGTGCCATCTGCCAGATCATCTCCGTCATGTCGAGACCAGCCGCGTACGTTGCGCCGAAGCTCTCTGGAAACCTCGGGTTGATCTCCATCAATTTGACCACATGGTCCCGCGGATCGAGGATGAAGTCGAAGTCGCAAAACCCGTACCAGTCGAGCGCTTCCAGCATGGTGCGGACATGCTCGACGACGTCGGGACGGAGCACGGTCCGGTTCAGCACACTCGACCCGGCAGCCGGCGGATAGAAGCGGAGCTTTTCGTACACGACTGCCGCGAGCAGCGCTCGATCTCGGCCGATGATGGCGTCGGCCTTGAACTGCATCCCCCCCGGCGGTACGAAGTCCTGGACAAAGCAGCGACCGAACTCCTTCTCTACAGCCGGAAAAGCTCTCCGGAGCTCGGCCGGAGTGCTCGTCTTCGTGATTCCGCGTGCGCCCGCGGAGATCGCCGGCTTCACCAGGCAGGGGTAGGTTGCCTGACCCGCCGTCTCATCGAGCGAGCTCTCGTCCGGGTACCACGTCGCGGGGATCGGCACCCCGGCTGCAGCCGCAGCCTGGAGCGTGAGGATCTTGTCGCGGCCCCTGACGAACGAGCCATACGCGGGTACCACGAGCCGAGTCAACCCGTGAATCGCGTCCTGATGCCGAGCCACCAGATCGCTGGCCACGTCGCCCACCGGGTAGAGCACATCAACTTCGTGTTCACCCAAATACCGAAGAAGAGTCGCCACGAATCCGTCCGGATCTCCAGTCGGATCGGGATAGCCGAAGCGCTCCCTCACGAACCGGGAGAACATGCCGCTGCAGATCCGTGTCGCGGCGCCCGCCACAACCCGACGCCCCTGGGCCGCAGAGGACCAGATGACCGGCAAGGCAGCCTTCGCGGCCGCCTCGATCACCAGCACCCGGGCCCGCTCGCGGTGCCGGCTCACGAGGCGTGTCCCGCTCCTGGGGATGGACGGATGTCTTCCTTCCAGATCGTCGTGGTCTCTCCCGCCCGGACGTCGGCCAGCACCATGAAAGAACCACCGTTGGCGAGTTGGATCTCGACGGGCAAGCCTTTCAGATCGTGCTGCCCCGCGTTGCTGAGAAGCACCTCTCCATCTTCCAGACGGGCTTCCACGACGCGCGTGCGAGGGCTGAGCACATCCCGCCAGTACCGCCCCAGGGCGGTGACCGTCCCGACATAGAAGTCGCCATCACAGTCTCCGAGCACGTGGCGCAGGAACTCCTCGGTGATGTGATAGCAGCTCGAACCCTGATACAGCAGCAGGTGATGATGGGCCATGAACAGGAAGGCGCCGTTGCTGCGGCGTGCCGCATGGAGCCAGTACTTCAGCATCGCGAGCTTGTATGCGTTGTCGGGATCCCCCGGATACTTCTTGGTGATCTCGACCAAACGCTCGCATCCCGCCGGATGATGCGGTGGCACCAGGCGCAGCACGTTCGTGAAGGCAGACGCGTTGGTGTCGGTTCCAACCTCGAGACCCGCCGCCTCGACGGCCCGAGGGGTATTCTCATCGTAGACCCGCCCGGGGACGCCCCAGCTGGTCACCTTGACCCCCAACACTTCCTTGATCAGCCGCGAGTTCGCAAGAGCGTTGTCCCGCTGCTCGGTGAACGAGTCGCCAGGTTCGCCATGATGCCAGGGATAGCTCCCTTCCCCAATCCACGCGTGGCTCTTCCACTGATTACCGGGATCCGCGGCGGCGTGGGTTCCGAGGTGGATGAACATGTGGTTCCCGATTTCCACCGCCAGCTCGCGGCCGGTGGTCACCGGGAACTCGAGCACTGGGTCGATGGTGACCTCCTCGCGCAGGAACCGCACGAAATCTGGTATCTCGTTACTCCGCCGGTCCCATCTGAATTGCCTGCAGAATGCCTCGTGCGCCTCCTGGTCCAGGGACAACCGACCCGACAGAAAAAGCGTGCTGGGAATCCGAAAACGGCGTGCAAGCCCCAGAGCAACGCGAAGGCCGGCCTCAGACTGGAAGGTCGCCGGGTCGTAGAGATCCTGGTCGCCACGCCAAGCGAAAGCCGCACCGGCCCCGCCCTTCCAGCGACGCACGCCGGCCGCCCGCGGCTTCAGGTCGCCAGCGTCAACGACAGCCTGCACCCGCAAACGACGCACCTCTGCGCGATCGCCGTGGACGACGCGAATGACGATTTCGGCCCTGGTCCCCTTGGCGACTGCCCGCAGCAGCACGGGAGCAATGACCAGCTCACCGGGTCCGGGGCAGGCAAGGCGCCTTGTCGCGGGCTCGACCGAGACCGCGCTCGAGCCCGACCGCACCTCGATATCCAATGGCAGCTGTGGAACCACCGGGCTCGGATTCAGTACCAGGACCTCCAGCTCCCCGACGTGACCGACCGGCCACGTGCCCAGGTCGCCGATACGTCCACGTGCCAGCAACGGACCCCGAATCACAACTACCAACCGAGGCAGCGGCAGCGGCACCCGCCCGACGAGCCCCCGATGCTGGGTGGCCAGCACACCGGAGCGCCAGCAGAGATCCACCGTCAGGGCCGCCGCCCACGTCAAGCCCATGGCCACTGCGGTTGCGCCCCCCGCCCAGCCCCCGCCGGCCAGGCTCGCCAGCAGTGCGACCACCGGCAGCATCACCGCATCGACCTGAAAGCGCGACCACCGGTACTTCTTGTAAGCCGTCTCGTACAGTACGTTGGCGAACATCATCAGCCAGCCGATGCGCCATCTGGCCAGGAAGAAGCACTTACTCAAAATGAAAACGAGTGCAAGCGTCACCGCAACTGCTGCCAGGACGCAGGTGATTACCTCATCGACCCCGATGCCCATCAAGCCTCCACCGCAATCGTGACGACCACATCCGTCCCCGCGCCCGGCTCGACGACCGGCACGTGAACGTTCACAGCGTCTGGCGTTTCACTGAGTTGAGCTTCCTTTCCGTTCACCTCTGCCCTGATCGCCCCGATCTTCCCCTGAACACGCAGCGCGATGTCGGCCACCCTCCGCGGCGTTCGAAGTCGACCCCTCCACCATCCAATCCGATGCTCGACGGCGTCCACGACGACATCACGGCGATCCCGCCACCACCGCGAAATCTCGCCGCCGGTCGCACAGTACGGTGCACT
Source organism: uncultured Thermoanaerobaculia bacterium (assembly GCA_964641415.1). Classification (GTDB taxonomy): domain Bacteria; phylum Acidobacteriota; class Thermoanaerobaculia; order Thermoanaerobaculales; family Sulfomarinibacteraceae; genus JAHECW01. The sequence continues at coordinate 12,986 of CAZXMW010000024.1, forward strand.
ACCGTAGAGCTCGTCCAGAAGACGGACGTAGGCGCCCTCCCAATCGCGGTACTCGGGTTCGTTGAAGAAATTGTTGTGCCACAGCAAAGTGACCAGCCCCCCGTACCGCCGGGCCTCGTCCACGGTGGCGGATGCTGCTGCAACCGCCTCGCCCTCGGTAAGCGCCAGATAACGAAACAGCGAGGTGTCCATCACAGCGAGTGGCAGCTCCACCAGATCCAGCGATTCTTCCCGCTCGCGGTCATAGGTCATGAACGGATGGGTGACCCCTGCGCGAAAGCCTGGGAGATGGCGATACCCCAACGTCGAGTCGTAGCGGAAACCAGCCTCGGCTTGGGCTCGCCAGGTTTCGGGGTAGGAGAAGCGAAGGTAGTGATTGCGGATACCCCGGGGTTCTTCGCCGAACAGATCGGTGAACCTTCGGCGGCCCCTGGCGTACTTGCCCGGATCATTGAACGAGTAGTAACCGCCGTGGTATCCGACCTCGCAGCCCGCATCTCGCACGAGCCTCACCACGTCACCGACCGCGCGATCACCGAGGCGGAAGCGTGCGCCGTAGCGCGACCAGTAGGGATCGTCGAGCACGAAGAACGTCGAGCGGAAACCCCGGCGCGACTCGAGCTCCAGAATCCGGCGGAAGTCAGCCAGTGCGTGCTTGGGTCGCGCGACCGCACGCACGATTCGTTGAAACACCTCTCCGGCCGCCCCGCGCTCGCGGCCCCGAAGGACCTTCTGGAGATGGTTGAGGTCTGCCAGAACCCGCCACAGCTCGCGGTCGTAGATCTGATCCACGTCATGGGACAGCAGCAGCGCGAACGGCCGACCCTGAGGCCATGGTGCGAGCGAAACCATGGGCAATCCGAGGCGCCCGAAGGCCGCAGAGATGGCCGCCCCCATCTCCGCCACGCCCGCCTCGGCTGAAGCTCGGACCACGAATTCATCGGACTTTGCCGCCCTGGCACCCGGCTCGCGCCGCGTGGGCTCCCGGTCGTCCCCGGCTGTCAGATGAAACCACAGGTCATGGGCGACATCCCGGGACAACAGAATGCCACCATCCCCCAGCCACTGAAATCCCGAGGCCCCGCCGGCCGGCGGCCGCGCCGTGGCAGCCCAATCACCCAGCCGGGGGACGCGCACGCTCACCTGACCGGCCACTGAAGGGGGAGCCCCTTCGTTGCCGTAGCACACCCGTACCGGCGTTCGGGGCCCGGCGGCCTGCGGCCGGCCCAAGCCGAGCAGGTCGAAGGCGGTGGAGAACGCGTACGCCACCGCCGAGTCGTTGCTGCCCGACGCAAGACCCACCGAGCTGCTCACGGGCCCAGTGCCCGCTGACCCATGGGCTTAGCGCGGCGCACGGCCACCGATCGTGCCACGATCACTCGTTTCTCGCTCACAACGGCGGCTCCCACGGCAACAGATCCCCCGAGCTTCCAACGGCCACGGACTCCACCATTCCGCAGTACCGGCCCAGGATCTCCGGCAGAAGGAGATTCTCCTGCACCAGGCGGCGCCCGTTCGCACCCAATCGGGCGTACTCCTCCGGATGAGCGGCAGCATCGGCGACAAGCGCGGCGAGCCCCTTGTGATCGAACGACGCCACCGCCTTTCCTGTTTCACAGCCGCGAATGATGTCGGCCTGCTGCCCATCCATCGCCGCCACGATGGCCCGACCCGAGCCCATGTAGTCCACCAGCTTGTTCTCGAAGTAGATGTGGATCAGCGGGCTCTTGAAGAGCGTCATCACCGCCACGTCAGCCCCGGCGATCAGGCCTGGAACCTGGGATTTGGGCACGGGATCATGGAAGTGAATGTTCGTGAGCCCGCGCTCACGGGCCAGGGCCACCGCACCGGGCTTGGTCTGTCCCTGCCCGAATAGGTCGAACCGGATATCCGGCCGATGCTGGAGCTCGGCAGCCGCTCGGACGATGACCTCCACCGCCGTGACCTCGGTGTGGGTGCCGGTGTACAGGGCGACGAACTGATTCCCCCATCCATATCGGCGCCTTACCTCATCACGGCCCGAATCCGCCCCTTCGAACAAACCCGGGTCGAAGCCGTTCGGAAACACGTCGAGTTTCGCGGGATCCACACCCTTCTTCAGCAGCTCGGTCTTGATCCCAGGCGTCACACTCACGATCCGATCAGCCCGAGCATATAACGCGTTGGCGGCGCGATGCAGCAACCACGCCTTCCAGCCGGTGACCGCACCCTTCACCTCGAGCGCATCAGGCCACAGGTCCCGCACCTCCAGCACGAACGGCGCGCGATGCCGCCGCGCCACCCCCCATGCGACCCAACCCGTGAACAGCGGCTGAATGCTCCCGATCACGACGTCGGGCCGCGGCAGCTTCAGCCCCGCCCGGAGGGCCGGCCATGCGAAACCCAGGTACGTCCGCAGGCGCGCCCGGAGGCTGGAGCGCAGCCCCCGAGCCGAAGGCAGCCGATGCACGCGCACCTCACCGCCACCAGCGACCTCGAAGTGTTCCGCAGGTTCGTCCTGCTCGTTGTACACGTTGAAATCGGTGGCGACAACTTCCACCCGATGCCCGCGCTCGGCGAGCGTCGCCACCAGTTTCCGCGGCTGCTGCGTGCCTGGCGCATCCGGCCCGGTAAAAAACTGTTTGTAGTAGTGGATGCGCATCCCGCTACTCGGCACAATCGAGGCTGGTCTGTCGCTGCCAACACCAACCAACAATCTCTGCTCCGGTCGCACAAAATAGCCCGAGCGCTGCAACGCAACCCAAGGTCCTTTCGTAAAGCCACTGCCAATCTGCGTACTCTAGATCGTTGAACAAGTTGTTTTGCCACAGGAGGGGAAACACCCCACCCGCCCCCACAATCGGCATCATCCCTATCCAGGCGGGATCGATCAACTCGCGCCCCCTGAACCGGAAACCACGCAACAGCCTCAAGCCCATCACGGCCGCATATAGTTCAAATCGCCAAGGAAACGCCACATCTCTCGATCGTGGATCTGGTCGATGTCGTGCGAGAGAAACAGGGCAAACCGATGCCCATCCGGCCACGCGAGTTCACCCTGTGGCGTGATTGAGTTCCCGTGTTGCAAGGACGCCACCATCTGCGCCGGGTCCTTCACAAATGCCGTTCAGGCGGCGTGATGGATGCGCCTGTGGTGCCTGGGCCGCGCACGGTGGCTTTCCAAGAAGAGACATCCGAAGGAAACCTGCCCGGTAAGGGCGACAAACATGGAGGGCGACCTTGCAACAGCCCTTGAAACCGAGCCCCGGCTCCCGCACGGCGAGCCGCCAGTGCTGCTGCGTATTGCTCCTTCAATCTGGCGGTGTAGACCGAGAACGCTGTCAACAGCAGGTAGACCGGAGTATTCGTGTAGTGAGGTGCCCCAAGGCCAATGATCACGATCGCGAGCATCCCGATCAGCACGATCCTCAACCGGTAGCGCTCCACGGACGCGTGGACGATACCGAGGAGTCGCCACGCCCGAACCAGTACCAGCACGTAGAAGGCCTGATACAACAAGAACCCGATCAGACCCGTGGTGGCAAGGGGTTCGATGATGTCGGAATGGGAGTACTGCCCGGTGACGAAGTGCGCCCCGAAGTTGTTCAGCCCGACGCCGAAGACGGGGTGTTCACCGAAGAGACGCAGACCATCCACATACATCCTGTAGCGGATGTTGGACTGCGCTGCGACCCGGACGTCGCCGCCCCCCTCATCGATGAAGGTCTCGAACCGTTGTCCGACAGGTGTTTCCTGCAACAGCCCGGGTCCGAAGCTGGCCAAGACAGCAAGAGCCGTGGCACCCAGCAGGAGCGACGCCGCAGCCTTCTTGATGCCGCGCGACGCACCGCGGGCGTAGACGAACCACAGGTACACCAACAAGCCCAGCGCCACGGCCGACTTTCGCGAACCCGAGGCGAGCAGCACGACCGTAGCGACGGCGACGATCGAGAGGATCAGCGGCTGGCGTACCATGCCACCGCGGGCTTGGGTCTTCCAGAAGAAGAACGCGGCCACGACGCACCAGACCATCAGGAAACCGAGCCCATTCGGGTTACTGAGCGTCCCGGTTAGCCGCTGGTCGGAAGCCAAAACCGCGGACGGGGCGATTGACCCTGCACCCGTGAACACCATCACAACCTGAATCAGCACGCCGCCGATCAGTGCCAGCAGCACGACATTGATCGAGCTGAGCTGACGCAAGATGGCGTACGCCGCCCAAACCATCACGAACATCTGCGCCAGCACCCTGAAGCCTGTGAGAAACATCACCCTGTCATCCGCCACGATCGCGCCCGTCGTGCCCGCCCATACAACCCAGGCGGTGTAGAGCCATAGCTCCGGTGGCACCGGGCGCATCCGACGGAATGCGGTACGCGGCCGTTTCAGATTGGCGAGGACGATGGAAGCGACCATGATGATCCCGAGAGCCCGCTGTTGGCCGTAGCCGAAAAAGAGGCAGGTCCCGGCACCGAAGGCGAAGAGAGCCCAGCCGTCGAGCCTTCGCACCCACGGTGAGAGCGATTCGACCACCAGGGGAAGTTTCCCCTTTCTCAAGCTAACCGCCACGCGCACCCGATCCCCAGAATATTCAGCAAGGGCCCCCAAATCCGAGGGGCGGCACGCCTAAAACCATGGCCGGTTTGCGTTCGATTCAAGGCGATTGAACTGCTCTCATCGGGCATCAGAACAACTGCCTCTTGATCAACTTGAGCCCCATTTCCAACGGCAACCACGCCTTGTGGACGCTCATGATTGGAGTGAGCACGCCGCCGAATCCGCGGAAGTACCGCTCGATGGGCGGGATCATCGAACCCTCGAAATCAAACACATCGAGGCCAAGCTCCTTCGCCCTCAAAATGGCGTGCCACATCGCGAGCGCGCCGGCCCCGTGGTGGGCGTTGTCGGCATAACCTCCCATCAGGTAGTACGCCGTCCGGCAGTCATGGATGACGTAGACGCCGGCCAACTCCCTTCCGCGATCGCTTGCGGTGAAGCAGTGGCTTCGCTCACCTGGAGGAAAGCCGGCGAAGATCGTCTCCATCGCAGCACGCGGAAAGTTCTTCCCGCTGCGCGCGAAGGTCTGGGTCACGAGGTTCCGGATCGAGCGGGTATCTTTGGCTTCCCCGACCTCAATCCCGTCCTTCTCCGCCTTGCGAATATCGTTGCGCCGCTCCTTTGAAAAGGCGGCAAGGAGCGAAACCTCATCCTGCGCTAGATCAATTCGATGCGTGTAGTGCGGGACCACCTTGTATCCACGCCAGTAGAAAGGCAGGCAGTCGACGACCCCCAGCGACAAACCGAGCGAAATTACAGCGGCACCGGCGTCCTCCAGGTAGGCGGCCATGGCTTCGACAACATTCCGCTGCTCGGCGGTGCGTGCCGCCGCGTTCGTCGCCCTGGACTCCAAGAAAGGCCCGATCTGAGGAGTGAATGGCGGGTTGCGCAGCACCTGTAGCCGAAGGCGGCGCTCCTTCCACAAGGAGAACCCGCCACGCAAAGCCCCACCGGCTTCGAAAATACCGATGCGGCGCAACGAGGGGCCGAACAGCCCGGCCCACCGGGCTGAGTCAAAGACGCTCCCGTGAGCCTCGGCTACGGCATCCCAGGCGTGAGCGTCCGTCTCAGCAAGCGGCCGAGCCACGAAGCGAGGTGCGCTCACGCCCGGTCCTCGCCGAGCCCCATGCCGAGGGACCTGTATACGTCGAAGAGGACCTTCTCCATTTCGCCCCAGTTCCACCGCTCGCGGACCGCCCGAAGCCCGGCCTCTCCCATCCGCCGCCGGCGCTCGGGATCATGGAGTAGCTCGAGAACGCAGCGCGCCAGTTCGTCAGGTTGGGTCGAGTCGTACAGCACGCCCGCGCCGGAGTCGTTAATATACCGCGCGATGGAGGGCAGATCAGCCGCAACCATCGGCAGCCCGCACGCCATGTACTCAAAAACCTTGATCGGGATGTTCCTCTTGTGTTTTTCCTCCGGCTGCCACGGCACGAGCCCAATCAGGCTGCTCTTCATTGAGTAGGCGATCTCAAGATGCGGCAACCAATCCACGATCTCCAGGTTCCCAGCGACCCCGGCGTCCTCAGCCCTCTGGCGCGCAATCTTTCGAAGGGTCCGGTCTCGCAACCCGACAATGCGAAGCAGGATCCCCGGCTCGGCCGCTTGCAGCATCGGCAAGGCATCAATCATATGGAAGAGGCCGCGAGCCGGGCTTACTGTGCCCTGGTAGATGATCGGCAACCTATCCGCATACCTGGCTCGCTCTTCCTGGAGCTGGTGTGCGTCCGCCTCGAAGACCTCGAGTGGCGGGTAGTTGAAGACCGTTGTCGCCGGCACGCCTGTCGGCTCGAACGACCGGCGCGTCGGATCGTCCGCAGCGATGATGTGATCGCAACCTTTTGCAAGCCCTTTCTCCATGGCATTGACCAAACGCGCGACGGCCGTGCGCATCAGCCGTGGAATGCCTGGCCGCATCAGAAATTGCTCGGGGTAGGCCTCGTGGGAATCGAAGATCAGCCTCGCCCCCGTGAAGAGCTTGAGTAGCGGTACGGCAAGAACCAGATCGAGATCGTGGAAGTGGCAGATGTCCGCCGCCTGCCTCCGGGCCGCCAGAGTCGCCTCTACCAGGCTCAAGAGGCGGCCCAGCGGGCTTCGCCTCCTCGGGATCGGGACGTATTGAATGGACGGAGGCCACTGCAGCTCCTCACCGTCATCCGGCGCGATGACAGCTACGCCCATCCGCTTGGCGAGGCTCAACGCCTGTTTGAAGTAGATCCGGTCGTCCTGGGCGCCGTGCCGGGTCGTCACTACAGCAACCTTCATGCTTGGTAGGCCCTCACCAACTCCTCCATCCACGCGGTCACTCGCCTCGCCCGCTCGTTGATGTCGAAGCGTCTCGCTTTCTTCAGGCACGCCTCCGACATTCGCCGCCTGCGCTCGGGGTCATCCTTCAGAGCCTCGATCGCGGCACGGATCTCTCCTACGTTCGAGGGGTCGACGCGGATCGCCACTTGGTCATCGACGATGTCGTCCATGTGGCACCCTTTGCTGGTCACTATCGGAAGGCCACAGGCTATCGCTTCGATCACCGCGTTGCACGAGCCCTCACTCAGGGTCGGGAGGACGAATACATCTGCACAGGCCAGTAGTTCCGGAACCTCGCGATGGGCACACGGGCCTTTCCGAACAACACAGGCATGATCGATCTTCTGCGTGCCAGCGCCGGCAAGGATGCACTGGACGCCCTGAATCTGCTGTGCGGCTGCCACCATCCGCATCGGGCCCTTACGTTCTTCGTTGGCTCCAACAAAGGCGATGGTGAACTTCGATTCGTCTATGCCGTGTTGCCTCCGCATCGCCTCAGCATCGCGTGCATACATGAGGCGAAGGTCAACACCGTTGAGCTCGACACGAACCCTCTCAGGTGAAATACCGAGAACCCTCACGAGGCCCTCACCGTTCGGCGTCGAGTTCGCCAGAAAGAACCCCTGGTTGGCGAAATGCTCCCGGGCATGGGCCTCACCGTGAGCCGTCAGGGTCCAAAAGTGGTCTTCGCCTACTCCTATGACGGACGGGCGGGAAAGCACGCGACCAACCGTCAATGCGGCATAGCCGGCCTGATACAGAAAGTGCCCGTACAAAAGCTCTGGCTCTTGCGGCAGCCTACGAACACCCGAGGCCGCCGCGACGTTGAAGGTTCGCTGCGTCCACCGGCCCGTGTGCGTGAAACCAAGGTCCCTCGAAGAGAATGAGATGTACCTCGGCCGCAATACCCGGACCGGGTGGCCCACGCCTGCGTCTTCAACCGAACTCACCGGCGGGTAAGGCCCATACCGCCCGTCGAACACGCTGCACGGGCGGATCACCGAGCAGTTGTTGCCCTGCCTCGCCATTGCCCAGACGAACTGCTGGACAAAGGTCCCCTCGAACGGCCTGGCCTGCGAGGGGTAGTTCCCGGTAATGAAGGCGATACGCAAGGGTGTTGACTCAGCGCCGCATCAAGCGGCTGCGAATGTCTCTTTCCAACTGAGATAGGAAATGGCGCTGCAAAGAAGGCGCTCGTCGAGCTGCTCCGAGTCGAACTTTTTCTCGATGGCGTTGGTGTCGAGAATCGGGTCGCCGGCGTGGCGGCGTAGTAAGGGAAGAAACAGCGCCCGGTTCCTGCGGATAAGGCGCCCGGAAGGAGTCTCGTACCCCATCTTGTCGGTTCTGTTTCTCACCTCATCCGGCAGAATGCCCCGCATCGCCTGGCGAAGAAGGTACTTGGACCATCCGTCGCGATAGAGAAGGCTGGAAGGCTGACCGAGAACGAGCTCGAGCAAGCGGAAGTCCAGAAAAGGCAGCCGGGTCTCCACCGAGTGGGCCATGGACATCCGGTCTTCATGGTGGAGAAGGTGCGGAAGCTGATAGCGAAAGAGTTCACTCGCCTGAAGTGCATGGGGGTCACGGTGCACCGAGCTGATTAGCAGATGTTCAGAATGACCGGCATAGTCGTGGTAAAAGCCCCTGTTCAGGATCGGCCGAACAAGCCTTCGCCGGCGTGCAGCACGCAGCGCAGGAAATGAGAAGTAGAGCCCATAAGCCAGTTGCTTCGTGAGCGGCATGTTGGAGTGCCGTCGCGCATTCCAAATTTCATTCAGCGCAGCGAGGCGCCCACCTGTCTTCAGCGCGAATAGGCCATCGTAGGCCCTGTAACGCTCGTAACCCAACAAAAGCTCGTCGCCACCCTGCCCGCTCAAGACGACCGGGATTCCGTGCTCGCGAATCAACCGATAAATCTGGAAGTTCGAGAAGTAGGACAAACCACCAACGGGTTGTTCCATATGCCAGATGAAGCGCGACCAGTCGCGGGCGAGGTCTGTCTGCCTCGGTTGCAGAACGATCGATCGAGCCCCGGCCTTTGTTGCTGCTGCTTCGGCGAAACCTCTCTCCGAGTACGCCTCACCTTCAAATTCGACGTTGAATGCATCGAAGGACGACGAGTCGCCCTGCAACCGACGGTGCTCCCCGGCCACACAGACCACACTCGAGGAATCGAGCCCGCCCGACAGCGTCACCCCGACCGGGACATCCGAACGCAGCCGTAGGCGTACCGAGTCGAACAGAAGCTCACGGAACTCCTCGACCGCACGCCGCTCGGAACCGGGTTGAACCGGGTCCGGGCGCCAATACCGTACAGGTTGGATATTCCCTTGCTCCAGGTCCTGCCGGCTCAGCTCCAGGTAGTGCGAACCCGGAACCTGCCTGACGCCGGCGAAGAAGCACTCGTCTGTGTGGTTCTCGAGGCCCCACAAAAAAAAGTCTGCAAGCAAAGATTGGTTTGCCCTGGCACCCACCCAGGGCAGCCCGATGAGCTGCTTTGCCTCGGATGCGAAGGCGAAGCGACCGGGCTGTTTGGAGTAGTAGAGGGGTTTGATCCCATACCGGTCTCGCGCACAGAACAATGAGCCATCTTCGCGATCATACACGGCAAAGGCCCACATCCCGTTGAAACGCTGGAGGCAACTCGCGCCCCACTGCGAGTACGCGTGAAGCACAACCTCGCTGTCGGTGCTCGATCTGAAGGCGCGGCCCAACCCCTCGAGCTCGGTACGAAGCTCACGGTAGTTGTAGACCTCGCCGTTATAAACCATCCAGAAGCGACCGGAGCCATCGTGCATGGGTTGGTGACCGGCAGGGCTGAGGTCGATGATTGAAAGGCGGCGATGACCTAGTGCAGCCGCGGCGTTGTGCCGAATGTCTCCGCGAATAAGCTGATCGCACCCAGCCGCGCCATCGTAAAGCACTCTGCCGTTGGGGTCGAAGGTAACCAAGCCGCTGTCATCTGGGCCTCGGTGCTCTGCCAGGGCGCTCATTTCCTGCACCTGCAAGCCAAGGCCGGCCGGTGAGCTTAAATCGAGAATGCCGCAGATACCGCACATAGCAGCTTACGCGGGCCTCTCATGATCCGGACGAACACCACCGCCATCTTGCTCGCAGATTCGCTTCAGCATCATCCGCACGCGGAGGTTCGCGCAAGCATTATGGTAGAAATAGCCTGAATCAAAGGACCACTCCCCACTGATTGAATCGTGCACCCACCGGCCAGCGTGTCTGTTGAGATTGTCCTCGCATTCGATAGCCCCGATTATCGGCTGCAGCTCATTGACCAGAAAAGGGGCATCGCCGCGCCCGGTGGTGTTCTCGAACATATCCACGGACATGCTCGTGAAACCACCGGCATCGGTCACCTGCTTCGCGAAGTCGAGCATCCCGGGCAACGGCCCTGCCCAGCCGATGTCGCCGGAGCCACTTGCGAAGTCTTCAGCCCGCACCTTGCGGCGGCACATGAAGTCATCGCCGATCCGGACGACGCGCCACTCATAGTCGTGGGGCACATGCTCCTGAAACAGGATGCTCCCCCGCTCTTTCTGTCTGGCATCGGCCGAGCGGCCGACGATTCCGCGGGAGAACGCCTGGCCAACCAGGCGTTCCGCCGCCCTTTGGTCGCTGAGAATGAAGACACCGCTCGACGCGGCGCCGCCGTCTGTCTTGGAGACCACCGGATAGGCCGTCTCGCGGCAGAACCCCATCGCCTCGTCGCGGTCGGCGAAGACCCAGGTCCGCGGGTGAGGCACACTGTGGGCGACCAACCAGTTGTGCATCCGCCGCTTGCTCTCCCACAGGTAGAGCTCGTCGAACCGCGGGCAGACGCGTTTCTCCAAATCGTGGGACACGACCCAGAGACGCTCGTCGAACAGACGCCGCCACTCGGCGAGGAGGATCGGCGGCGTGGCAAGGAAGGCGTCGCAGCCAGACTCCACGACCCGCCTGACCCAGTTGCTCGCCATGAGGTCGATGACCCGATACGAAACCTCGAGCTCGCGACACGCCGCCACGTTGAAGACGAAGGTGTAGCTGTTGTCGAAGAAGATCCCGAGGCGCACCGGGTGTCGCGATTCGTAGTCGGACACCAAGGGAATCGGCCCCCCAAACCGCGTCTCGGCCTCGCGGCGGAGCTGCTCGACGCGGTAGTCGGCATACGGGACCCGCTTCTTGAGTGCCCGCTTCACGGCGCCCGGGATGAATCGCCGTAAGCGATCGTTGTGAAACAGGTCAGAGCCGAGGAGCTGCTTCATCATCGTTGTCATCGCTTGGCCGGCGTGTCAGCTCGCGTCTTGCCGGAATCGTCGAGAATGGTCTCGAGGGCTTCTCGATGGCCCTCGCATCGGACGAGGTTGAGCAGGGCCATGCGGTGGCGAGCCCGAAGCGGCGCGAACCTGATTCCCAGGCGGTCTGCGGCCCTCCGCAGCAAGCCAGTACCGGGCAGGTCACCGAGAATTTGCTGGTAGTACGAGTTCGCGCGCTTCGCACAGTATTCGCGCCACTGTGCCTCTAGCCGAGCCGGATCCGAGGCGACGGCACTGCGCGTCTCGATCTCACGGATGAGCTGCCTCGCGTCGCCCTCCCGGAGGGCCTCGACCCCAACACCCGACGACCCGCGACCGTACGGATAGAGACGATGACCGACGACGCCGGCTCCAGATAGTGTTACTTCAACAAGAAAGCCCTGAAACCACTCGGGGCCGGGCTCCGGGCGCCAGTCGAAGACGAAATTCCCCTGGCCGTACACAATGAGAGAACCGCTGTAATGCTCCAGCGCCCCGACACAGTGGGAATGTTGGCAGACAACGACCGAGGCGCCGATCTCAACCAGGAACCGGCAGTACCGTTGAAGCCGCGGCGTCGGGAGCGGATGCATCGAGGGACCCGCGTGAACCAGCGCCACCAAGAGATCCCACGGCCCCTCCTGGCTTCGAAGTTGCCGGTGGACCTCGAGCGCATCCATCGGCGCCGCCCCCGGGGTCGTCCTGCCGGCGATGGAGAACTCGTGATGGGTCACCCCCAGGAGCCCTACCCGGAGGCCGCCAACCTGCTGGACGTGGATCCTCTGAGCGGACTTGAGGTCAGGGCCCGCCCCGAAGTGGGCGACGCCGTGCTCGCGGCAGACCTGGCTCGTGGCGGCTAGACCTGAGGGCCCGTGGTCCATGATGTGGTTGTTCGCCAGCGTCACTGCGTGGACCCCGGCAGCGGGCAGCACTGCCGCCGCGGCTCGCCGCGCCCCGATGACAGGGCCGATCTTTGCCATCGGGGCCGGCGTGTCGATAAGCGGGCATTCCAGGTTGACAACGCATAGATCCGCGCCGCGCATGACAGGAAGCAGATCCCTGAAGACGGCCTCAGCGTCGCCTCTGACGCATGGCCCTTCGTTGGCGTTGATCGGGCACACATCGCCACCGATCACGAGTCGAATCGCGGCGCTGGATTTCACGTCTTCCTCTTGACTCTGCGACATGCCACTCGCTCAGTCCGAGCCGGTCGTTCTCGTAGCGTCCAAGTTGTCGATCCGGTGACGATTCCGATACAGATACTCTGCGATATAGAGCGTGCGGTCGCGGCTGACAGGCTCCTTCAGCAGGTACTCGATGTCGATCGGAAGGCCCATCTCCTTCAGGTTCTCGATCTGCGCCGAGAACCGCTCGCGAAACCTCGCAGGCAGGCCGGCGGCAGGGCGGCTACTGAGACTTGCCTTGAGGCGATTCCTCGCAAGCCGAGCGCTGATCGGCACCAGGGAGGCAACAAGGTCACGCAGCTTCCGATGACGCGGAATCGACGAGAATCCGTAGCCGTAGGAGGACGGCAGCGCCGCGATCCTGGCATCGAGCCGGCGGATGATCTCCGCCTCGAACTCGCCGCGCGGGCCGATGAAGGGCGTCGCCGCGAGCGCGGCCTCGCTGACCGTGGGCTCGGCGAACGGCATCATGGAGGGGGCCACGCGGTTCTCGGCAGCGAGCCGCACCCCCCCAAAATATGGCAGCCAAACCTCTCGATACCACCTCCTCGCCACATGGCGGTCGACCCACTCCAGCGTGCCCAAGTCGAGGATCTCACCGTACTTGCACGCCATGCGACTTTCGAACTTCCGCCGGGCTTCGTCGCTCACGAACGCGTCTCGCATCCTCGGACCCGCCACGTACTGCCAGAACCAGTGCCCAAAGCGGAACCTATACGGCGGCAACCGCTCGCGGTTCCGGTACAGCTCGCCGCCCAACCCATTCAGATTCAGGGCAGCATCGCCGACGCACTCACGGTGGACGCGTGCAGTGTGAACATCGTTGAAGCTGCCCATACTATCGTTGGTGCGGCCATCGTAGTACGTGATCGCGTCGTCGATGTTGAGCTCCAACTCGGAATCGGAGAGCTCCGTCCACTTACGAACTTCCACTAAGCGTAGATCAAGCCCTGCGCGATCTGCGATCAGCTGCGCGAGCTTGCCCTCCACCAGATGAGCTTCACTCTTGAAAGTGAAGGGTTGAACAGCAATTCCCGCGTCAAGAGCCAGTGATAACATCAGCCGACTGTCGAAGCCGCCCGAGAGGCCCATGCTCACGCCCCGGTCGCCGCAAACTCGGCGGATGGACATGAAGGCACAACGGAGTGTCTTCAACTGGAGCTCGACACAGCCCTTGTAATCACGGGCAATGAGCCTCTCGCCTGCCGCTGATTTTCTTGGACCCCGGCCCGCCTCTTCAGTGCGGAAGCCAACCCTGCGTGCGTTCGACGAGGGTAACTGCTGCCCGGCCCGCTCCCCCGTGCCAGCTACCCCGCCAACCACGAGCTGCTCGCAGAGCGTCTCAGAGCCGAATTTATTAGAGCCAGTCGAGAAACCGGGGGGCGCCCACCCAAGAGGCGGTGGGCCTTCACCAGCCGGGGTATCTTCAATCCCTGAAGAGATGCTCGCCCGGAGGTTGGAATCATTCGTTGATTTCAAAGTCATCTACCCAGTTACTGAACCAATGCGCCAACAAGCTCGACTAGTTTTTCGGCCTGCGCCTTGCGGGTAAAGCGAGCAACAAACTCTTTCTTCGATGTGTTAACTGGCGGGCGACCAGAAACCCGCCAGGCTGTCAGAAGGTTTTCTAGGAACTCTGCAATTTCAAGCACATCGCTACTCGCAATTCCAATTCCGGATTCCTGAATGAAGTCGTCAAGCTCATCACCTGTTGCGGGAATGCTCAGCACCGGGCGCCCGATCATCGCGTACTCAAAAACCTTCGACGTGATGATCCCGCGCCCGCCGGGGGAAGCCAGACTGAGAAGAACACCGGCTTCGACTTGTTTCTGAAGAGCTTCCCTGTGGCTTACCCTGCCTGGAAATAACAGCATCTCGGAGCCAACCCAGTCTTCGGCACGAACGGATGCCGGGTCACCAACGCCAAAAACCTTGACCTTCACACCTCGCAGGTCCCCACCCCGGCTCGCCAGTGCGGACAGCGCCTGCATCAGAAGGCCTATGTCCCGGCCGTAGCCGCCGCTGCCGCAGTACGTAATATGAAACTCGTCGAGGTGCTGAGGGCGATCGAATTCCGCTAACTGCGAGAGTTCGAAGCCATTGTAGATCACGGACACCGGGGATTTCAGCGCATACTGATGCTGAAGCATCCGCGCCAGTTCCTTGGAGACGGTAATGACGTGTTCAGCGCCTTGGCAAGCCTTCGCCACCGAACTTGAAGCTCTGCGGGTCAACCATGCCCTTCGATTCCGGTCAAACTGGTCAGGAAGATCCCTGAGATCGGCAACCCACGGAATCCCGTGCCGGCGGGCCAATCGGTTCACGAGCCTCAGCGACCCAAGGGGCCGGTACGTCGTCAGAAGCAGGTCGAACCGACGCTCCTGCAGAAGGCGCTCTGCCGCCCGAGAGACAGCGAAGTTATCCATCGGATTGTACTCCCATTCCGGGAACAGGCGCCTCGCGATGACGGTCTCGGCACGCCGCTGAAACTGCGTCCGCCGGATTGGCGGCACGTGGATAGCTTCGAATCCGCAATTGGGGTCTAGATAGCGCGCCCCTTCAAACTCAGATTCGTTGGGGGCAAGGGCAAGAACCGTGACACGATTCCCGCTCTCGTCCAAGTAACGGGCAAACGACTCGAACCTCCGCGTGGCGGTGGCCGAGTTCGGGTACGAATTGGTTCGAATGGCGAGGATTCTCCGTGCCATGATCTCCTACCGGAACGACCGAACGCACGCGAGCCCCACAGGAGCATCGCCCGCGGCAACCAACCTGCTGCCCCCCCATCCGCTCTCGGTCTTCATCGTAAAGATATTGTCATCTTGCAGACGCCTAACGCAGCCAACCGGGGGAATCATAACTCCCGCCAAAGTTGCACCCCTCCAAGCGAAGAACCTGCGTCCCCGGCCCCACACGAGTATCGGCGGCCCCAATGGGAACTTGCCTCCGATGAAATCGGCCTGGCTTGATTCCTTTGAGACCGGGGCGAACGAAGGCGCCGGGCGGCCTGCAGCCTACTAGCTCAGGGCGAACTGCGGGTTTCACATGCCGCCAGCGATACGCGCCCATTGGCGCCGGAGCCAAATCCGAACTCTGTACTCGAGCAACGCAAATGCCTGCCTGCGAACCCTCCTTGACCGTAGGGCCTGGAGCCGGGAGACACGGCGGATTCGTTTCAGGAGCGGCGATCTCTTCGCATTAAGGGCAACATTGTCGGGCGCACCGAACCGATCTCGGGGAATGTCTGGCCAGTAGTGGGTGTCGTACACAGCCTTGCAGTACTGAGCCCTGTAGCCTTCCAATCCCAGGGGCTTAATATGTGGTGATTCAGCGTCCCGCTCAATCTGACCGAGGTCGCGCTTCAGACGTGTCCGGAGGACGTCGAAGTTGAGCCCTTCCCGCGAAAAGGACAGCATGACAAGTGCAGATTCAGGCGTCCCTGAGCGCGCTTGATGTCCAGGAATGTCGAAGACAAAGTTGCCTAATCCGTAAAACACGAACGCGTTCTGAAAACTCTCCCAGGGCCTTACGACATGGGCGTGATGGCAAATCACGACGTCGGCGCCCCATTCCGCCATTCGGCGAAGTCGTCCGATTTCCTGCCTCGAGGGCAGCGGGATGAATTCGCCACCACCATGATACTGGACAATGACATAGTCGGCTTCAGCACGCCCGTCCTCGATCATCCTGCGTACGCGATGGATGGAAAGGCCGGAGGCTGTCCCCCAGGAATCACGGCTTGGGCACTGACCGCAGTCATCTGTAAGGGCGAGCAGTGCGATTCTGAGGCCATCCTGCTCCAGCACAATCGGGCGGCTTGCCTCTTCGGTGCTTCGACCAACCCCATGCCAGAAGATCTTGCGATTCTCCGCTTGCACAATGGTCTCGAGCAGGCCGTCCTCGCCGCAGTCCAGCACATGGTTGTTCGCCAGATTCAGAACCGTGCACCGCATTTCCTCAAGAGCTGCCCAGGCGTGACCGGGGCTTCGCAACCGAGTACCGCGACGAACCGGCAGTGGGCATGGGTTGTGACCGGGCCTTCGAGGTTCAAGACCGCGTGATCCGCAAGATCGAGAAACCTCCTGATCTCCGGGTCGATCCGGGCAGCGGTCCAACCCGGTTGCCCGAACACCCCGGTAAAGCTGACGTCACCGCTGAACAGGACTCTCAAGAAAGGGTCCTTCGCATCTCGAGGGTTTCGAGGTACCGCTCAGCCAGAGCCGCGTTGAAACCCTTCGCGCCTCGGAGTCCCTTATCCGCAAGCTCCTTCTCCCCCAGTGCAGAAAACCAACCCCAGGGGTCTTGCTGAACCTGACGCCGTGCAAGGGTCGAATACCGCCTTGATCTCAAACCCCGCGCGACTCCCCACGTGAGAACCCGGCCAGCTATCCTACGCAGCGGGTCTTCAACCCACGCGGGAATACCTCGCCGGGATATGGTGGTCTCTGGTTCGTGGCGGGGAGGGGGGTCGCAGTGGGCGAGCTCACGAAAAATGCGGTCCGTGAGGTCAAAGTGCAGGTGTTCACCCACCCGATACCGGCCAGGCACGCCCTCCCAAAACGCGAGAAACTCATCGTCGAAATAGGGCAGCCACCAGTCGCAACCCTGCAGATCCACAGCCCGCAAGGCATTGACAATGAACTTCGGGACCCTCTCGGCGAACATCCATGCGTCATCGGCACTGGACCACGCACTAACAGGGCCGAGTTGGTCAACGGATCGCTTTAACCGGCTCTCGATTTCGAGGCTTACCAGCCGAGGAACAAAGGCGCGCTCCCAGTGGCAGAGCCGCCTCTGCCACAGCATTTTTTCAAACGACGCCCGCGTGGCGGGCGATCCATACTCCTCGAATCGTGCGAGGTAACTACCGGCCGGCAGGTCTGCTGCATACCCGGGTAAGAACACTGAGCCCGGCTCTGCCTTCCCGCCCGAAATAAGCTGATGCACCGCCAGCCAGTCTTGAACATGCGGTGTGACCGAGAGATTGCCTGCCGTCCGGAGGTAGTCTGCGAACGCCCTGCTGCTGCCCGCAGCTGCCCAGGTGCCACGTGAATAGTCGCAAAGATGCCACTGCACACCCAAAGCGGAGGCAACCGCCCTGCTCGGGCCCACCTCATCAGGGACCGCGCCGTAGGTGTAGGTGCTTACCTTCTCGACCCCACTTTTCAACAACATGAGGAGAATCAGCCTGGAGTCGTACCCCCCACTCAAGGGGACAACGACGGGGCGGCGATCGATCACCGCAAGCGCTCGCGCAAAGCAATTTGTCAGGACTGCGCCATATTCCTCGAGCAGCTGGCCATACGACTGGGTATCGCGCCCAAGTGGTCGAAAGAACCCGTCCCGCTGCCTTTCCACCGCCCACCCGCGAACTTCAGGATCATGGGAAAGCACGACAGACTCACCTGACTGGAGTTGGCGGATCTCTTTGCACAGCGTCGCGTCGTTCAGGGTGTATCCCGCCAGCCGGAACTCCCATGTAGATACTGGGTCCAACGGTGGATTTCCAAGTGCGGCCCAGATCCAGTCGCAGCTGTCGCTCACGAGGAGTCGCCGGCCTGCAACCGCATAGAACAGCGGCACGCTCCTGGCGCGGTCCACCGCTAAACCGACGTGGCGTTCCGTCCACACGACCGTCGCGTACTGCCCGTTCCAGCCCCCAACTTCCTCAAAGAGTGAGCCGGCCCGCAGCGAAGCCACGGCGCGTCTGGTCAAAGCCGCGGCAGGCAGTTTTTTCCCGCTGATGAAAACGTGGCCGCGGAAAGCGCAGTCCTCGCCTGTGTGCCAGTCGGACCTCTGGAGGGCCAACTCAAATGGTAAGGCCACTCGGCCTCCACGGGTCAATGATGCGGCGGTGCAGGAGCAGCCCGGTGGCAAGGATCGCGAGCACCATCACGAGCACGGAGTTGCCGCTGGCGATGAAAAGCAGCCGGCCAATGCCGAGCGGTGCCGAAACAACGAGCGCATCCAGGACCAGCCGACCCCAAGTCCGGCGAAACGACGCGCCGCCAACCTTGACCGTCCACGCGAAATACGCCGCGCCTGTTAGGGCGCTAACGGCGGCAAAGAGCGCAACCGCAGTAGCGGGACCAGTGCCGAACTTCGTACCAAGAAAGAGCGCACCAACCCTGAGCAGGAGCATCGGGAATTGGCAGGCCGCCTCTGCTGCTTGCCGCCCCATTGCCAAGAGAATGGGAGTCTGGGGCGAGAAAATGAAACCTAGGAATAACCATGGTGCCAGATACCTGACGTAGAGGCCAGCTTCAGCCCAGTTCGGCCCAAAAACAAACCTGAATAAATCCGGGCCGAAAAACGCGAGCGTGCCATACATGTAGGCGCTGATACCCGACAATCTCGCGGTTGTCTCCTCCATCAATTCCCCAAGCGTTCCTGACACGGTCGCTTCAGGGATCCTGGACAGGAACACACGAGAGACCGAGCCAGAGATCAGAGCCGAGGGCATCGCGATCACCCGAAGACCCAGAGCGTAGAGCCCGGTTGCGACTGCCCCAAAGAGCACAGACATCATGATCGTAGGGGCTGACCGGCCCGCCAGATTGAGAAGCGACGTCCACAAGGTGAACGAGGGATACTGTTTGAACCCAGCAGCCACGCCGCGGAGGCCCTGGATTGTGATCGTAGGTCTCAGTTCATTGAGATCTCGGACCGTCCGCCGAAGCAGCATGAAAAATCCGCTCGTCAGGTTTGCTACGGCCCCCAGTATCAACCCGATCAGCCCGACACCCAACAGGCCGCCGCCGAGCTGGACACTCACGGAGCTGAGTGATTGGTACGCCCGTGACGAACTGAGAAGGAGGAAATGGCGTTTCCTCGTCACCCAGGCCGCCAAGCACATGTTGAGTCCGCCGCCGAGGACGGCGATCACCATAAACCAGCGAAAATTGTGAAATCGAAGATCGTCCGAGAGCAGGGCGAACACCGATTGCGGCAGAAGGCCGCATAGCGCCAAAACCAGGAACGAGAACACCCCTGTACAACACGCCGCGACAACGAGCAGCCTTGCGGCATCCTCATCCTGCGGCGCGATCGGAATCGCCGCGTCGTAACGTAGCGTGGCCGCCAGCACGAGAATGGAGGTTACGGCGGAGAACGCCGCCATCACGCCGAAATCCGCCGGAACATAGAGGCGCGTCAGAACCGGTGCCGCAACCAGACCAATGGCCTGCACGGCAGCTGTCCCGCCCCCCATGATCGCCACCTGTCGGCCGAAGGCATCATTGGGTAGAACGGCTGAAACTCTGCGCTTGATGGCAGCCAGAATTGCGGCGTGAGAACTCATCGCGACGAATCGTGCGTTTTGTGCACCGGAAGTCGGCGGCAGTCTTGGCAACCCCGGGTCATGCGACCTCTGATACTCGCCCAGGCCCCCAGGAACGCAGCCAGAGGTCCAGGTTCTGGCAACGCCACAACGGAGCCGCCGCGGACAGGTTGCCGCCGGGCTTCGCTTGAAGCCTGCCGATGTTGGCCATATCGAGGTAGTCGTGCGCGGGCGAATGGGGCCCGAGCGAACCCAGGCCACATTCGGTCAGGTGGTCCGCCCACGCAGCGCCCGGCACCCCAAACCCAACCTTCTTCCGTCGCCAAACGACCTCATCCGGCAGGTTCTCGGAAAACGCCGACCGCAGGGCATACTTCGTCCAACCGTTGCGAATCCTGTGTGCAGCAGCTTTCTTGAAGACGAAGTCGACCAGCCGATGATCGAGAAAGGGAACCCGCGCCTCCAGGCCGAACGCCGACGAGTTCCGGTCTTCATACCGGAGGAGAGCAGGCAAGACACCCTCTTCCATCTGGTAGCGAAGCAATGCGGACAGGCTATACAGGGTGCCTGCGTGATCGTGATTCACAAACAGGTCAGGGCTTGTGCGAAGATCAGGACAAACCAGCCTCAAGCCGAGCGAAGCTCGCAATCGCCTGCGGGCTGCGCTCTCCTGGAGCCTGGGCGCGAGCTTTCGGATGAGCAACGAACCCGCCATCCGCATCAGGCTACCCCCCGCGATGCGGCGGAAAGCGAAAAACTCCCGTGTTGCAGCTGCAACCTTCCTTCTCTCGAGGAGCTCGGTCACGAACGTGGTGAACGGCGCGTAGCCACCAAGCAACTCGTCCGCCCCTTGGCCGTCGAGAAGCACACCCACTCCAGCTTCCTTCGCGGACCTCATCACGAACCACTGGGCAAAGATACTCAGGTCGCCGAAGGGCTCATCCTGGCAATGGACGACCTCATCGATGTGCTCCTCGAGGTCAGCGGCCGTTGGGTACACGAGCACGCCACGCGCGGGAACGCGCCCAAGTACGGCGTCGATGAAGGGACGCTCGTTGTACGGCGCCTCCTCTTCGAACACCGAACTAAACGTCCGCAAGCGGTGCCGGTCTCGTGTGCAGGCTGCCGTTTCCAAGAGATGAGTGGCCGCAGCCACGATGGAGGAAGAATCGAGCCCGCCGCTGAGGCACGAGCCGACCGTGACGTCGGATCTGAGCTGCAGGCGGACGGAATCGATGAGCAATTCTCTGAACTGCTCGATGACCCCTTGCGAAGCGTCCTCCCCTTCCCCGTCGATCTCGGTGCGGTAGTAACGGGAAGCAACCCGGCTCGTCTCGCTCACGGCGAAATTTGTTGCCGGAGGGAGAGCATGAACGTTAGCAAAAAACGTGTCACCCGCTCGTGCACTCGGGTGAACTCCGAACCCAACGAACCTCGCGATCGCACCAGCATCCGGTTCGAAGGGGGCGCCCGCACCCCCAACCAGCGCCTTGATTTCGGAGCCGAACGCGAATGTAGCCCCACGCTCCACAAAGTGAAACGGCTTGATTCCGAAACGATCCCGGCTGCAGAGCAACGCCCGCTTTGCCGTGTCATACAGGGCGAACGCCCACATGCCGTTGAAGTGGGAAACGCAGTCCGCCCCCCACTGCTGATAGGCGGCGAGAATGACCTCCGTATCCGTGCCTGAACGAAAGGTGTGGCCCAGGTTCCCCAGTTGCTGCCTCAATTCCACATAGTTGTAGATCTCACCGTTGTACACGAGCCAGAGGTCCCTGCGGAAGCTCGCCATCGGCTGGTGGCCGGCCTCCGAGAGGTCGAGAATTGCGAGCCGTCGATGGCCGAAGGCGAGGTCGAAAGCGGAGCCGGCAGCCGCCTCCAACGGCGCAAGATCCAGTCCCGACACTGTGTCAGTACCCCCGAACTCTCTGGTCGCGCCGGTTCGGGTGTTGACGAGCAGGTAGCCCTCATCGTCCGGACCGCGATGCCGGAGGCGATTCGTGCAACAGCGCAGCTGGTCGAGATCAACAGGCCGCCCGTCACGGTTCCAAATACCGAAGATTCCACACATTTCAGAGCCCGGGTCTGCTTCGTCTCACAGCTCGCGGCATTGGGTCACGCGGCGAGACGCGGAGGGCCGGAGGCCATGGCAAATCGGTAGACTCCCGTCACCTTCTGAAGGAACCTCTCGGGGCCGAATTCGGAAAGGACCTCATTTCGAATCGCCGACGGGTCGAACGACGCGAGGCGGGCCACGCACTGGCGAATGCCCGCCGCCAGGTCTTCGGCACTCGCCGGCCGCACCGTACATCCGTTGGTACTGTTCACGAAGTACTCAGGGCCGCCGCATCGAGTGGCCACTACAGGGAGCCCGCAGGCGAGTGCTTCGGCAGCCGCAAGGCAGAAGGTCTCATGGAGGCTGGGCACGGCGGCGAGATCGGACCGGTCGAACAGGTCGAAAACCTCGTTCCTCGTCAGCTGCCCGAGGAATCGACACCGGGATTCAAGCCCGAGCTCTCGGGCCTTTTGCTCGAGCAGCGGCCTCAGCGGGCCGTCGCCACCGAGCTCGAGGTCAAGCTCGACGCCGTCATTCGCGAGCAAGGCTGCAGCCTCGAGCAGGAATCCGACTCCCTTCTGCGGACGAAGCCCTCCGACGAACGCGATTCGAGGTCGGCCGGGGCGATGGGATTTCCGGAGAGGATGCCGGTTCGCGCGCGGGTCCCCCAGCACTTCACCGATGATGTGAGGTTGGACAGCGGGACAAAAACCGGTGATTGCCGAGGCGAGGCTCGGACTGAGCGCGACAACAGCGCCGCTCGGCTGGAGCGCCATGCGTGTCAACCGCCGTGACCACCACGATCGGAGGTGATTGGTGAACGGACTCATGTGCTCTGTCACGACCACCGGGATGCCGTGTTCAGAGCCGATTCTGACCGCAATCCACCCGCACGGCAGGGAAACGTGCGCATGGATGACATCAGGCACACCCCATTCAGAGACCAGAAAGCGAAACCCCTCGGTGGCGGCGCGATACAGCGTGTATTGAGAGGCCAACCTCGAATACGGAATGAAACTCTGGGCGAAGACTCTGTGTGTCCAGATACCATCTTCGTCGTGCGCCGTGTTTTTCTGCCGGCGACGGCGGTCCCATAGCCCGGTGATCGACGAAACGCCTGGCACCAGAACTGCCACATCATGGACCTGGGCAACGACGCGGGCCTGGTCCCTGATGAAAATACCGTCGGTCGGGCGTACCACCGACGGATACCAAGACGGTAGAAATAAGATCTTCAAACGCGCTGCCACCCTCAGACCCGCCATCCGGACCCGGGTGATACTGCCGGCCCAACGATCACGCGGGAGCCCCCGACGGAGCCATCTCGCTGCTGATGTACGCGGCCGCGCGTTCGTGGGAACGGCCGTCATCGAACGTGACGTATCTCTCGACCAGCTGCTTGCGCCCGGCGGCGTACCACGAAGGGTCGGACAGCGCCCTCCTCAACATATCCCTGAGTTCGGCGGGCGTTCTTGCCATGGGGAGCCAGTCGTTGTCCACAAGCGGTTTGAAGTGCATCTGGAGCCACGCCTTTTCGGTGGCCAGCGCATGAAGGTCCGGGCGGACGGTTGAAAACAACGTCGCGATGGTGGGCGTGTCGAAGATCGGCCCTTCGAGAACGAGGGTCGAAGCAGGCGTAACCACGGCGTCGGCGTGGTTGAGCATGTTGGCGAAATCGTCGATCTCGTCCACGCTCGGGCACCAACCGAGGGTCTTGAGGTACGAGCCGAACGAGAGGATCACCCGTGGATGGTTGCGATACGGCCAGAAATGCTCGAGGTGGCTCATGAAGTGGAGGCGGCACACGAACTGAACGTCGCGCAGCGCCTCGTCCTGCTCCGTCATCTCGAGGAGCAGGTCCATCATGAACGTCTCGTCCCAATCCGGGCTGAATGACCCGGCGGTCCCGAAGACGACCACCGGCTTGGCCGGATCGAGGCCCTTGGAACGCCAGTACTCGTCGCGCGTTCGAAGCACGCCCGGAGTGAAGTACCGGTCGAAGCACGTCGGTCCGACAACGTGGACCTCGTCCTCTCGGTACTTCTCGACCTCGATGGCCTCCCGACGGTTCACCTGGTTCCAGACTGCGATGGTGTCCCCGCGCGACTCGGGGCGACGAAGGATGTTGTCCCAGCTCTTGACGACGCCCGCGGTTCGGACGCCTCTACGTCTGGCAACGGTGACAAGGTCCCATTCGTTGAGCACCAGAGGGTGAGTGGTCACGACCAGCGAAGGCGGAAACTCGGCAAACAGCCGATCAACGAATTCGGGAGGTTCGAAGAGCCGAGCTTCGAGGCGAGCGAGAAAGTCAATCAAACGCCTGCTCCTGCTCCTCCGCCGAAACAGCGCCATGTACGACGACCAGCGCGTGCGAGCCGTGAAGATGTCATGCCTCCTGACAACGACTCTCTCGTGCCGCACCTCCTCGAGCACTTCGGGCACCACGTACGCTTG
This sequence comes from uncultured Thermoanaerobaculia bacterium, assembly GCA_964641415.1. Lineage (GTDB taxonomy): Bacteria > Acidobacteriota > Thermoanaerobaculia > Thermoanaerobaculales > Sulfomarinibacteraceae > JAHECW01. The sequence goes on from CAZXMW010000024.1 coordinate 37,085, forward strand.
CGTCGCCAGAATGACCCGGATGTCGGGTGCGCGGTCAAGCAGGACCTTGAGAACACCGAGGCGCACGATGTCCCGGTAGAGCATCCCCTGGCTGATGGCGATGTAGACGTTTCTCATTCTTCAGCGCTTCACGACGCCGGCTCGGGGCTTTCAGGTCGCGGCACTGGCGAAGCAGCGGCCGCATCGGCCCGGCTGTCCACAACAGCGCAGATCATGTGGATGATGAGACGGTGCGCCTCCTGGATCCGGGCCGTATTGGATGACGGGACCATCAGGCAGTGTTCCGCCAGGTCCGGGAGCCGGCCTCCAGTAGCGCCCGTCAGGCCGACGGTGATGCAGCCGAACTCACGGGCGGCTTCCAGGGCGGCTACGACGTTCTTCGAGGTGCCGCTGGTGCTGATAGCAAAGGCGACGTCCCCTGGTTTGGCGAGCGCTCGGAGCTGCCGTTCGAAGACAACATTCAACCCGAAATCGTTCCCCAACGCCGTCAACACCGAGCTGTTCGCCGTCAGGGAAATCGCGGCCAAGCCCCTGCGTGTTGTCTCGAAGCGCCCGATCAACTCAGCAGCGAGATGCTCGGCATCGGATGCGCTGCCGCCGTTGCCGAAGGTGAACACCGTCCCGCCGTTGTCAAGGCACGAGAATATGGCAGTGGCCGCGTCGAGGATCACGGGGTCAAGCTCTTCGACAGCCCGGCGCTGCACGGTGAGCGATTCCTCGGCGATAGCGGCCAAGATCGACTCGTTGTCGGTCGGAGATTGAGGAGCTCTCTTTTCGGCTGGATGCAGCGACGGCGCGAGGATCAACCTCACCGCCTCCTCCACTGCGCCGCGCCCTCCGTCCGCATCGAGAACTCGATCGGCCGCGGATCTTGCTTGTGGGCTCGAGTCGGCGGGGGCGAAACCCCAACCGACGGCCTCGAGTGCCGCGACGTCGCGGGGGCTGTCGCCGACGTAACAGACTCTTTCGAGTGGAACCTCGAGGTCTCTCGAGAGCGACGCTATTGCGTCGAGCTTGTCCTTCGCTCCGGTGACAAGGTGTTCGATTTCCAGCCTGTCGGCGATCGCGGTTGCCCAATCAGTACGCTCCCCCGTGGCGAGGGCGACCTTCACGCCGTTCCTTCGGGCTTCGAAGATCGCATCAACATCCCTGAAAGAAAAGCGTTTGTACTCTGGGCCGCCGGCCTTGCAGCTCACCGTCCCGTCGGTGAGAACACCGTCAATGTCGAGAACAAGCAGCTCGATCGGACCGCCGGGACTCATCAGTCCTCCAGGCCTGGACGGAGCTTTTTTCGAACAGGCAGCTCGGTCTCGTACACGACCTTTCGGCCATCACCGAGCGCACGCTCAACGGCACGAATGTCCCTCACAAGCCGCGACAAACCCTGGGGCTCGATGGACGCTGCTTGATCGCTGCCCCACATTGCGCGGTCCATCGTGATATGCCGTTCAATCACGTGTGCGCCGAGCACTGCGGCCGCAACCGAGGTTTGAAGACCGACCTCGTGTCCTGAGTAACCAATTGGGCAGTTGAATTCCCTCTTGAGCGTCTCAATGACCCTGAGGTTGAGCTCCTCGGGCCGCGACGGATAGGTACTGGTGCAGTGCAACAGGACGAGGTCGTGCGCCCCCAGGACGTCCACCGCATGCCGGATCTCTTCCATCGTGCTCATCCCGGTCGAGAGGATGATCGGCCGGCCCTTCTGTCGGTGATAGCGAAGGAGCTCATCCTGCGTCAACAATGCAGAGGGGATCTTGAAACAGGGTGGTTTGAAGCTCTCAACGAAATCTACCGAGCCAGGGTCCCAGCATGAGGCGAACCAAAGAATCTCGCGCTTTCGGCAGTAATCGTCGATTTCGGCGTACTCGTCCTGCCCAAACTCGAGCGCTTCCTTGAGCTCCCGGTTTGTCGAGCCAAATGGCGAGTCGCGCAGGCGGTCGAGCTCATCGCTTGAGTAAACCACTTCGACAGTTCTCTTTTGGAACTTGACCGCATCACACCCGGCCGCGGCAGCCGCGTCGATCAGCTTCTTTGCAATCTCAACGTCACCGTTGTGGTTGATCCCAATCTCTGCCACGACGAAGCATGGCTCGTCGTCACCAACCGCTCGTCCCCCGATGGTCACTGTCATCTCTGTTGTCACTGGGAATCTCCGAAGGCCGCGGGACCCGATTTGCCGGGTGAGAGCTGTGCTGCTCGATCACACGACATCTGCGAAGTGGGCTTCCATCCGCCGGAAGTAGAAAGCGCCGCTGACGAACAACGTCAATGCTGCGGCAGCTGAAACGACGATCATGGGCCCCGGGGCGGTATCAGTTCCGAGGAGCGCCCAACGGAAGCCCTCTACCACTCCGGCCATCGGGTTCAGCCCGTACAGGGTGCGCCAGGGTTGATCGAGCAGGCTGCTCGGGTAGGCGATCGGCGTTGCAAACAACCAGAACTGAAGCATGAAGGGCACGGTGAAACGGACATCACGGTAGCGGACGTTCACGGCAGATAGCCACAGGCCGGCTCCGAGCGAGGTGACCAGTGCGAGCACCATGAAAGCCGGCAACCAGATCACCTGCACGGTGGGGGCAATCCTGTACCAAGCCATGAACCCGAGGAGAACCACGAATGCGATGCAGAAGTCCACGAGCGCCGACGCCACGCACGACATGGGCACGACCAGCCTCGGGAAGTAGACCTTCTTGATCATGTTCGCGCTGCCGACCAAGGAGTTGGCAGCCTGCGAGAGGCTGGTGGAGAAGAACCCCCAGGGCACCAGCGCTGCGAAAGAGAAGATCGGGTACGGCAAACCGTCGGACGGCACCTTCGCGAGCCGGCCGAAGAACAGGCTGAAGACGGCCATGGTGAGAAGCGGCTGCAGCACAGCCCACGCGGCGCCAAGCGCGGTCTGCTTGTACCGGACCTTGATGTCGCGCCAGGCGAGCAATCGCAGGAGGTCGCGATACTCCCAGAGCTCTCGGACATCGATGCGGACCCAACCCTTGACGGGTCGAATCCTGGTTACAGGGGGGGCGCAGGTATTGGCCGGCTCGCCACTTGGACTCAAATTCGTTCTGTCGACTGACATGACTATTGTTCTGAACCGACCTGTAACTCGTCGATCGGGGAACTTGCAATGCGGCCTACACGCTCGGCGAGGGGCCAAACCTCTCTCCTCATCAGTGATGATCGCTCGAGAAGCCGCTTACTCAGCTCATTCCTCCGCGTCGCGAGATCACGAGATTGTTCGACGATCAAATCCCGGCACGAATCGAGCCACGTTGCGTCATGGGGTTCTGTGAGATGCCAGCCAAGGTGTTCACACACCCCACGCATCTTGTGGTTGTTGACCGAGAGAGGCACAAACGGGCACCCGACCATCGCGCTCATGATGGCGTAATGAAAATGCCCGGTGACCAAGAAGGACGCACGTTCAAAAAGTGGCCAGAGTTCCTGAAATTCGTGTTCGGGCCCAAAGTAGGCAGCCCCTGTCCTCCTGGCAACCTCTTGCAAGCCGAAACACCAGGGATCCTTGGCCAACAACACCCCATTGGGTATCACTGATTGAAGCCCGCGGACAATCTCGACGACCCTCCCATCCCACTCCGCGCGAGGCATACTCATCAGCAAGCCTGACCCGCTGAGGCAGAAATAGGGTTGAGAACCGATTCCCACCCGTCGGAGCCAGGTGTCCACGGTGTCTTGCTCAGTGTTTCGGGGATCGTGCGCGAACACGATATCCGGGAAGAGCACCGCGTTGGAGATTCCATGTTCCTTCAGATTCGCCAAAGAGCGCGGTTCCCTGACAGCGACCAGATCGAGCTTGGGGTACACGAGCTTCACCATCGCGGGCATGACCGGGAGTATGTCGTCGAGATGCGCTGTGTGGTTGACAATACAGGTTGGTTTGCCCATGCGGGTCTTGGCCACCCATGTCAGGAACAAGCCGTGGATCCCCTCGCCGGTGTTGCGATAGATCGAGTTTTCCCCGTTATACACGACAACATCCGCATTCTGCACAAGGGTGAGGAATTCTGTGCCCTGCGGACCCCCACGGCCGGCAATCCACTCGTCGGCCCAGTACTCGAAGTCGTCTGCTGTCTTGGGGAAAACCTCCACTGGCGTCGAGAGCCGGCGCACAATTGCACCTTTGTATCCGGGCGCCGGGCTCCTAATGACGAATCGACTTCCTGGGCCGGCGAATCGGAGACGCCGATGGTGTCTCGTCAACCACTCGTGAGGGATCGACTCGACCTCGCCGCCCGGAATCGACCGCAACACCTCCAGCAGCAGATGTGTGGTCGCCTGAGCGCCCCAGTTCGGCAGCGCCGAGTTGTCGTTGAGTAGTAAAATCTTCATAGGCTGCTGATTCGAATTACAACGTGAGGAGGCAGACTAACTCAGCTCCCGATCACACGCGCCCAAGCTCTGCGGGCGTAGTACGGGAACCGTGCTACGCGCTGTCTGACCTTCGAAGCCCTGTACCGCCGGTTCTTCTTCAGGCGCCTTTCAAGAACATCGACCCACGTACCACTAATTTGTGCTTCCCTAGCAAGGCAGACAATCTCATCATATTGAGTTCCCATGATGATCTCGTTGATCCTCTTGAGCTCATCGATGTTCTTATCGGGAACGTCTTTTTCGAATGCCTGTGGTAGCCCCAGGCCAAGCACCCTGAAGGTGAGGATGTTCCGGATGCACTTTTCGCATTCGCAGCAGTTCCGGTCCTTGATCGGGCCCGCCCAGCACACCCGCACATTCTCGAGGAAGCTCCCCCAGTCTCTCATCATCCAAATCTTGTCCGCACGAACGAACCCTGCCCCATCAGGGATCACCTTGAATGAGTCGCTCGAAAGCAGTGGGTCCGTCAGCGGATTTGATCCCTCACCAAAATGCACAAGATGTTCATATGCAATGCCTTGCCCGATCAAACCCTCTTGATAACTACCCGAGAGCGCCATCAAACACGACGCTACCGCGGCCCCAAATGAGTGTGACCAGTCTTCAACCAAGGTACGGTAGTTCGTTGCTGCCGGAATGAGCTCAAGCTCCAAGCTCTGCAATACCGCCGAGGAGCGGCAAGCGGCCGACGCGAAGGTGTTCGTTTCTTCGAGGGGGATGTCGAAACCATGCACCATCACCGCTGCCTTCAGTGGACGCCGGTAGCGGCCCCCGAAAAGTGAACTGTTCCTGAAAGCCGAAAAACTGGAATCCACCCCACCCGAGAATGCCACCAGTGCCCCAAGGCCCGTCGCTTTGGCGGCGGGCTCGCACTCAACATCCGCCGTAATCTCCACTTGCTTGAGCTCATCTCTCCAGGCAGCCCACGCGGACTGGAATTCCTGGAGATTCTTTAACAGAGATGGCGACACTACACCGTGCACCTCAACCGGGTGGCCTGCCCTCATCAGCAGGTTGATGGAGCCCACCACGAAATGGTCACAGCTCGTGCTGAGGGATGGGGCATGTTCCTCAGGGTACCGGTACCACAGGGTCTCGCGGCCGATGGTCGAGTCCTCAATCTCAGCAGCCGAAACCACGAACCCATCACGTACTCTTGGTTCTTGGGGCCAAATGTGGAACGTCGTCATCTTCTTGATCTCATACGGGGTTGAGAATCAGTTCAGGACTCGGGACTGTCACAATCCGTTACGGACCAGTCGACGGTAGGAGAAAGCGCTTGACCGGGGGCAACCTGCCGTTCCTGGACAGCTTCCACAAAGAAGTCGAACCACTCCGAGAAATATCGCTCTGTTGGGCTGTCGGGTGGATGAGCGATGATCTTGATTCGTGCGGCATACCCACCGGGGCTCAACCACAAAGTGGGCAAACGAATGTCGAGGGAGTACTTGCCTATTTCGGAGAGTATCGGGAAATCGGCCGAATCAATGGTGTCAATTACAATCGAGCTCCCGTCGGCCCTCACGATTCCGAGTTGAACAGACAACTGCCAGTACACTTTCTTCACGAACAACACGCAGGAAAGGCGGAGCGGCTCTGAAGGACCGAAATGTGAGCCCCTGGCGCCCGATTGAAGGCGAGAGACGACCACGCCATCCGAACCCGCGAATTGAGCGGGCTGATTCTCGCCGCGAAGTGACCTCTGATAGTCATCAAGTACTTCGGTGACCGTGCCCACCTTCTTGACTCGCCCAGCTTCGAGATATACCCCATGAGTGCATAAGCGCGAGACTGCAGGCAGGTTGTGGCTCACGAACAGCACCGTTCGCCCTTCCTGCGCTACACTGCTCATCTTCTCGATGCACTTCTTCTGAAAAGCGGCATCTCCAACCGCCAGGACCTCGTCGATCAGAAGGATCTCGGTCCTGAGGTGAGCTGCAACCGCGAAAGCCAAACGCAGGTACATGCCGCTCGAGTAGTGCTTCACAGGTGTGTCGATAAACCTCTCGACACCAGAGAAGTCAACGATCTCGTCGAACCGCTGCGAGATCTCCACCGTTTTCATTCCGAGAATCGTGCCACTGAGGAAGATGTTCTCGCGCCCAGTCAGCTCGCCGTGGAAACCGGTGCCGATCTCAAGGAGGCTGCCGACTCGGCCGACGATCGTCGCTTCGCCTTCAGTGGGTGGCGTGATCCGGGAGAGGATCTTCAACAAGGTGCTCTTGCCCGATCCGTTTCGGCCGATGATCCCGAGAATTTCACCCGGGCGGACGCTGAAGGTCACATTTCGAAGTGCCCAGAACCGCTCAGCGCCCGAGTTATGTATCGAACCAGGCTCCGCCCGTGAGGCCACGGCCTTCAATTTTTCGCGCAATCTGCTCGAGAAGTTCGAGACGGAATCAGCGAGCGTGGGCGCTGATCGTCTTCTTCCTCCGATCATGTACTGCTTTCCTACAGCTTCCACATCGATGGCGGCCGAAATCATCGACATGGTCGATTCCTCTTCTCGTTGGTGCCCTTGAGGTTCATGTTTTCGGTACCAGGAGCAGGTAAATGGCCGAAGCAATTCGGTTCCATCGACTCGCGCTCGGCCGCCAACGAATCAGCCAGACTTGGACGATTCGTGAACGATCTCGTCGTAGGGTCTCGACCCGGCGCGCATCTTCTCTGGGAGCTCTGCCTCCTCGTCGATATCCAGGCACCGCAACGTCCCGGGCTCTACCTCGCGGTACTTCAGATCACTCTCCGGACACGTGTAAATACCGTCGACATCTGGACTGCGGAGCGGAAGCCCGTGCCGGCTCATCCAACCAACCCGGCGTGCCGGCACGCCCACCATGAGCGCGTAGTCGGGGACGTCCTTGGCCACGACGGCGCCGGCGCCGATGAAGGCGTAGCGGCCGATCGTGATCCCACAAACGATCGTCGCGTTGGCGCCGATGGAGCAGCCCCGGCGGAGCAGGGTCTTCTCGTAGAGGCTGTGGCGGTTGACCTGGGAGCGGGGGTTGGTGACGTTGGTCAGCACGCAGGAGGGGCCGAGGAAGACGTCGTCCTCGATGATCGTGCCGGTGTAGATCGAGACGTTGTTCTGCACCTTGACGTTGTTGCCGATCACGACGTCGTTGGCGACGTTGCAGTTCTGGCCGAAGATGCAGCGCTCGCCGATCTTCGCGCCCGACTGGACGTGGCAGAAGTGCCAGATCTTGGTGCCGTCGCCGATCTCGACCGGCTCGTCGACGTACGCCGACTCATGCTTAAAGTAGCCCATCAGTTGTCCTCCAGGTACGTGCGGATCGAGGCGGCGATCACGTCGGAGGTGTGGCCGTCGCCATACAGTGAATCAGGCAGGCCGCTGTTCGGCCAGGCCGCGGCGGTCGCGTCGGCGAGCATCCGCTCCGCGTCCGCGTCAACCAGCTTGTTCACTCCGCACTCGACCAGCTCGATCCACTCTGTCTCGGTGCGGACGGTCCTGCACGGGGTCTCCCGGAAAGCGGCCTCCTTCTGGACGCCGCCGGAGTCGGTGATCACGACCCTGGCGAAGCGGATCAGGGTCTGGGCCTCGAGGTACGGAAGCGGCTGGACGATTTTGAGAGCGTCGCTGCCCAACCCCAAAACCTTGTCGCTGGTGCGCGGGTGCGCAGGCCAGACGACGGGGATGCCCGAGTCGGCGATCCGCTTCAGGCCCTCGACGATGGCGTCCCACCGCTGAGGATCGTCGGTGTTCTCGGCGCGGTGAATGGTGACGAATGCAAACTGGCCTGCCTCGACTCCGTAACGACCGAGCACCTCATCCCGCTTCTCTTCGAGCTGCGGCGCGGCCTGGAGCGCCAGGTCATACATCACGTCGCCGGTGCGCACAACGCCGTCCGCGATGCCCTCAGCGGTCAGGTTGTCGACGGCGGCCCGGGTGGGTGCGAAGAGGAGATTGGAAACGTGGTCGGTGACCACCCGGTTGATTTCCTCCGGCATCCGGCGGTTGAACGAGCGGAGGCCTGCCTCCACGTGGGCGATCGGGATGTGGAGCTTGGCCGCCGCCAGGGCGCCAGCCATGGTCGAGTTGGTGTCGCCGTACACCATGACCATGCCGGGCTCGCGCTCGATCATCACCTGCTCGAGGCCCTCCAGCATGCGGCCCGTCTGCTCACCGTGCTTGCCGGAACCCACGTTCAGATTGACCTCTGGGCTCGGCAGTGCAAGGCCCTCGAAGAAGACCTGGGACATCTCCCAGTCGTAGTGCTGGCCTGTGTGAACCAGACACTCCTCGAGCTGAGCCTCGGCAAGGGCACGTGACACCGTCGCCGCCTTCACGAACTGCGGCCGCGCGCCGACGACGGTCAGGACTGTGTGCTGTCGTGTCATCGCGTGCTACCCGCCGACCAGGCTGTGCGGGTTCATGGAGGGTTTCGGGGCCGCCGCCGAGCTGCGAATGTCGTGCACCAGCTCGATGGACGGGCGCGCTTCGGCGAGGCCGAAACCGGCGCCCTCGAGCGTCTTGCGATAGACCTCGGTGTGGAGGTCGGTGAAGCCCTTGGTGAACTCGATCTCGTTGCCGTCGACGGTGATGGACCTGTGGGTCGTCTTCTGTCCGGGCACCGGCTCGAAGGGCAGGTCGCGGGTGTCCACCGAAACGAACCAGCCGACGTCGGCGCGCTCGAGGCTGATGGCGCCGGCCATGCGCCTGGGCTCCGAGAGGTGAACCTCGTGGCGGTCGACCCTGCCGAAGAGCCACATCAGCAGGTCGAAGAAGTGGATGCCGATGTTGGTCGCCACGCCGCCGGACTTCTCGTGTTGGCCCTTCCACGAGTAGTGGTACCAGGGGCCGCGGGAGGTGATGTAGGTCAGCACAACCTGGTGGCGCTTGCCTGACGTGTCGGCGTCGAGGCGCTGCTTGAGCTCGATGAGGGACGGGTGCACCCGCAGCTGGAGGATGGTGTAGACACGTTGCCCTGTTTCCTCCTCCAGCTGCTCGAGGGCGTCCACGTTCCACGGGTTGAGTACAAGCGGCTTCTCGCAGATGGCGTCGGCGCCGATGCGAAGGGCGAGGCGGATGTGGGCGTCGTGGAGGTGGTTCGGTGAGCACACCGAGAGCCACTGGACCCGTTCGCCCTCGTTCTCGCGCCGCAGCTTCTCGAGGTGGCGGTCGAAGCGCTCGAACTCGGTGAAGAAGGCCACGTCGCCGAAGTAGCTGTCCAGAACGCCGGCGGAATCGTGCGGGTCGACGGCGGCGACGAGGCGGTTGCCGGTGTCGCGGATGGCCTTGAGGTGGCGGGGGGCGACGTAGCCGGAGACGCCGGTTAATGCGAAATTCGCCAAGGTCTTTCTTCCTTTGAAATGGGCAATAATTGCATTAGTTTTTAGTTCTTAGTTATTCATCGCACGGCGTTTGGAGGTTTGACCGTTTCTTTCTAGTTGTCAGCGGCTTGTGGGAGATCTCATGCTCGCTTTACTTTTCTGTTTTGACTGCGGTAGACGCCGCAAATGTTCGAAATTAGTTTTAAGTTCTTAGTTTTTAGTTTTTAGTTATTCATCGCACGGAGATCGAATGTTCAGCCGTTTCTTCGTAGTTTTCGGCGGCTTGTAAGGGGTCTCATGCTTTTCTGATTTTGCCGTTTTGGTTGCGGTAGACGCCCCGGGTGTTGATCACTAGGGGTTAAAGCGTTAGGGCAGAGCCGGCTGGTGCTACTTCCCTCTGAGTTCTTCCTCAATTCGCTCGGCCACGAATAGCTTGAGAAGGGACTGATAGGGAACGTCCCGCCTGTTGGCCAGGACCTTGAGCCGTTCAATCATCGGCTCGGGAAGGCGGATCGATATCGTCTTGGTGGAGGGCCGCAGATTGGGAAGGGTGGAGTCTTGAGCCTTGCTCCAGTCGATATGCCGGGAGGAATCTTCCTTGGCCCAGAACTCGCGCTCTTGGTCCTCCGAGGAGAAGCTAGGAATCGGGCGCCTGGTTTTCTTGCGCACGTTGATATTCCTTTCGTTCCGCCATTTTCAGTCGATCATTAGGGGGTAGGGCGTTGGTTTGCTTTGGGGTCTGGGGTTTTGGGTCGGGTTTTAAAGTTTGCGGGAAAGAATCGGCTTCGAGTTTTTAGTTTTTAGTTTTTAGTTTTTAGTTATTCATCGCAGTGCGCTTCGATGTTGGAACTTTTGTTGAAAATAGTAAGCATCTTATGCATGGTTTTACGCCTTCTTAATCTTATTGTTTTGGTTGCGGTACACTCCGCGCGTGTCGATCACGAGCGGAACTTGTTGGAGAACTAGATCGTAGTCTACTTGGGCGTGGTTAGTTACTACGATTGCGGCGTCAATCGTGCTGAAAATCTCTTTTGATATCGGCGATGATTCCATCGCTGGGAGGTTCGGCCAGGTGCGCATCTTGGGTGCTATTGGGATGTGGGGATCGTCTTTCAAGTTTTTAGTTCTTAGTTATTAGTTTTTAGTTATCCATCGCACGGGATCATCGAACTCTTCAATATCCTGCGATTTTTTCGCGGTATACGCCGCAGGTGTGTCGGTTGCTCATGGTGTCAACTGCGTCATCGATTCGCAGTCGATTTGTGACATGTGGGCGTTGGCTTTCAGCTCGATTCGGGGCGGATGGATCGGACAGTGGCATCCATGACGTGCTCGGTCAATCGGAGGATGTCGTCGAGATGGCCGGAGACGATCGCATCGACCACCGCGGGGTCGATCGTCGCGTAATTGTGAACTGCAACGTTCCGGAAGCCGACCATGGACGTCAGCGCGTCGAGGTCCACCGAGGGCACGACCTTGTTGTGCACGAGCACCGAAATCGAGTGCCCGCCGGATCGGGGCAGCTCCCATCCGTTCGCTGCGATGAGATGGGCGGCGAGATCGAGACACGCCTCGATGGCGCGCTGGAGGTTGAGCACGGTGAGATCGAGGCGCATCCAGTCCTCGATCTGGGGCGCGTCGACCCCGTGGAGGCCCTTCACCGTTTCGATGCACTTACGGGCGCTCGATACCTTTGCCAGGACCACGTCCTCGTCGAACACCACCGTCACGCGGTCCTCCCTTGAATCATGGCCTCCTCGACTGGCCTTCGGAGGATCTTCAGATCGAGATACTGCGCAATCGTGTACATCTGGAATGCGTGGTAAGCGGACGAGTCATTCACCACGAGCGGGCGCCCGTATCGAACAACCTGCATCTTGAGGACCGGATCGACCGTGTTGAGGTCCACCAGGTCGACCGGGCGGTGGACCACCTCCTCGAGCCGCGCGCGAAGCTCGTCGCGATCACGCCAGGACAACCGGCTGCGAAACGCGACCGCGATGTCGAGATCGCTGTCTTCGGTCAGACGATCACTCACGGCGGAGCCGAACAGGATCGCGAAGTCCGCGTCTGCCAGGGCGTCGGCGAGGTCGTCGAGTGGGAGAGGTTGGTTGGAGGTCATCGTTCTTATGGTAGCAGGGGGTTGGGATTTCGAGTTTTTAGTTCTTAGTTTTTAGTTTTTAGTTATCCATCGCACGGAGATTAAATGTTCAGCCGTTTCTTTGTAGTTGTCGGCGGCTTGTAAGGGGTCTCATGCTCTTCTGATTTTGCCGTTTTGGTTGCGGTAGACGCCTCTTGTGTCGATTACTAGCGGCACTTTTTTAAGAATCAATTCGTAGTCGACTTGGGCGTGGTTGGTTACTACGATTGCGGCGTCCAGACCTCCTGACATGCCCGAACGAAGTTATTTGCGCGTAGCGACTTGAGTT
>CAZXMW010000025.1:0-46957 GCA_964641415.1 uncultured Thermoanaerobaculia bacterium
TCCGTTTATGGCTGAATTATACCATGACCTTAAGCAACCGGAGACGCAGGATTAATAAATATAACCAGTGATATTATTAACAGGTATTGTTCCTGAAACGTCGCGAGGCGTCCGACTCGGCGGTGATACCCTGCGTCGCATGGACCTCGAGGATCCCCGCAGCTTCGAGCTCTTTCTCGAGATCTACGGCGCGTTGCCCCGTGCGGGCCCGGGCAGCGCGACGGACACCGCCAGGGCGCTCGGCCTCGTCCCGACCCGGGACCCTCGAGTCGTGCTCGACCTCGGGTGCGGTCCGGGGGCGCAGACCATCGTGCTCGGCGAGGTCCTGCCCGAAGCGTCGATCACCGCGGTGGACATCCTCCCCGAGATGGTGAGGGAGGCGCAGCGCCGGATCGCCGACGCCGGCATGGCGCCCCGGGTCGCCGCCGTCGTCGGCGACCTTTCCGCTCCGTCCGCCGAGCCCGGGAGCGTCGATCTCATCTGGTGCGAGGGAGCCATCTACTTCGCCGGGGTCGAGCGGGCCCTCGCGTGCTGGAGACCGCTGCTCGCCGAGGGCGGCTCGGTGGCCTTCACCGAGCCGATCTGGATTCACCCGGCGCCGCAGGCCGAGCTCGTGGCGTGGTGGCGCAGCGAGTATTCCGCCATCACCGACGAGGCCGGGGTCCGAGCCGCGATCGACGCGGCCGGCTACCGAACCGTCGGCTCGTTCACCCTGCCGCCCGAGTCGTGGACCGACGAGTACTACGACCCCATGGCGCCGCGCATCGACGAGTTTCTCGCCGCTCACCGGGACGACCCGACCGCGGCCGCGATCGCGACCGATGCGAGACACGAGATCGCCACCTTCCGGGCCAACTCGCAGTACTACTCGTACGGCTTCTTCGTCGTCGAGCCTCGGAGTGGCGGCTGAGGTCGAGCGGATGGCCGGCCGATGACCGGGTCGGTGCGTTGGGTGTTCGGCAACGAGGAACGCTACACTGCTGCGATGCGAATCATGGTCCTGCAGGCCCGCCGGGTCGACGACCCCATGCTCGAGCACGAGCGCGAGTGCTTCGTGGCTGCGACTGGTCGCGAGTCGGGGTGCTTCGAATGGCGCAATGTCGTTGACGGCGTGCCCGAGCTCGACGAGGCTCTGGTCTGCGATGCGTTGCTCATCGGCGGCTCGGGACACTTTTCGGTTGCCGACCCGGTCGAGGGTTTCTTCGAGCCCCTCGCCGAGCTGCTGCGCGGCGTGTGTGCCGGCCGCCACCCGACCTTCGGCTCGTGTTTCGGATACCAGCTTCTGGTCGCTGCCCTCGACGGCAGGGTGGCGCCCGACCCCGACGGCAGCGAGGTCGGATCCTTCGACGTCAGCCTCACCGGCGCCGGCCGCAACGACCCGCTGTTGGGCGAGCTGCCGACGACCTTCGTCGCCCAGATGGGGCACCTCGACCGCGCGGTCGAGCTGCCCCGGGGCGTCGTCAATCTGGCGTCGAGCGAGCGCTGCCCCTACCAGGCGCTGCGGGTCGTCGATGCGCCGGTCTGGGCGACCCAGTTCCACCCGGAGCTCGACCAGGCGGCCAATCTGCACCGCTACCGCGCCTACATCGAGCGCTACGAGCCGTCCGGTGGAGGCGGCGACGACTTCCGATCCGATCCGAGCCCCGAGACCTCGGAGCTGCTGCCGCGGTTTCTTCGGATGCTCGAAGCCGGGAGGTTCCGATGACGACGAAGCCGATCACGGGATCTGCCGTCGCGGGGGCGGTGGTGCTGCTGGTAGCGGCCGCCGCCATTGCGTCCGCCGTGTCGGAGTCGAGGGAGCAGCCCGACAGGTGCTTCATGTGGCGGATCGACGGTGAGGCCGGGTCCGTGCACCTCATGGGCTCCATCCACTTCATGCGCGAGAACGCCTACCCGCTCGATTCGGCCATCGAGCGCGCCTACACGGCCGCCGACACGGTGGTCTTCGAAACCGACCTCGACGATCTCGGATCGGCCGCGGTCGCGATGATGGCCGCCGGGGTGCTGGAGGGCGAGCGCACCCTCGCCGACGAGCTCGGCGACGAGCTCAACGGCGAGCTCGAGCGGTGGCTGGACGGGCACGACCTCGGCGCAGGCATGTTCATCAGGATGAAGCCGTGGATGGCGGCGCTGACCCTGACCAGCCTCGAGCTGCAGCGTGGCGGCTATCTGGGCTCGGAGGGGATCGACGCCCACTTCGCCGCGCGCGCGAAGGCCGACGGCAAGAGGCGCGTCGCGCTCGAGTCGGTGGACTTCCAGGTGTCGCTCTTCGCCGAGATGACGGATGCCCAAGGAGCGGAGTTCCTCCGCTACACCCTGACCGAGCTCGAAACGGTGATTCCACTGGTCGACGACATCGTGGCTGCGTGGTCGGCCGGCGACGCCGCGCGGCTCGAGACCCTGCTGCTCGAGGGCTTCGATCAGCACCCCGAGCTGTTCGAAAAGCTGGTCACCGACCGCAACCGGCGGTGGCTGCCGGCCCTCGTCGAGCAGCTGAGCGGCGACGGCGACGCGCTGGTGGTGGTCGGCGCTCTCCACCTGGTCGGCGACCAAGGCCTCGTGGAGCTTTTGAGGGCGGAGGGTTACGAGCCGGTTCAGGTGCCCCGGCTCGGCGGCGGGGCGTGAGCCGGCAGTCGCCATCCGTGAGCCGTCAGTCGTGGCCGGTCGCAGGGCGATCGGTGACCGGCGACCGGTCGCGTCGATTCAATCAGGACGTGCCCGGGTCTGCAGCGAGACGACACGATTCACCGGTTGCAGCGTAGGGGTCAGGGGTCGCGCCGAATCTCCGGTTTCTTTGAGCCCTGGTTTCGTGGGTCGCAGGGAACGTGTTTCCACCGGGGCGTCATCGGTCGTCGTCGGCCGACCTATACTGCTCGGCATGACCGTGCTCAACGCCGATCCGGGCGCCCCGCGCAACTCCCGAGGCCTGATCCCGCGAGCCGCACACGAGCTGTGCCGGACCTGGCGCCGGCTGCACCGGCGCTGGATGGGCGGCGGTGTCGCGACCGTCTACCACGACTCGTATGAGAACTCTCTGCCCGTTGTCCCGCTCGACCCTCAGCGGGCGACGCGAATCATGGCCTTCCTGACCGAGGAGGGGCTGTTCGAGCCCGACGACCTCTGGGTGGCGAGGGCGCCGGCGTTGCGGGCCATGTTCCGGGTCCACGACCCCGATTACGTCGACTCGCTTCAGCGCCACGACGTGGTCGAGCGGATTTTCGGCGCCCCGATCACCGACGAGGAGCTCGAAGGCGTGCTCGACATGCAGCGGTACGCGGTCGGCGGCACCATCCAGGCGACCCGGCTCGCTCTTTTGAACCGCGGCGTTGCGGTCAATCTGGGCGGCGGCTTTCACCACGCGACCCGCGATGCGGGCCTCGGTTTCTGCCTGTTCAACGATGTCGCGGTGGCGGTCGCCCGTCTGCGCTCCAAGGGCTTTCGCGAGCCGGTGCTGGTCATCGACCTGGACCTGCACGACGGCAACGGCACGCGGTCGATCTTCGCCCAGGACTCCTCGGTCCACACCTACTCGATCCACGGCGACCACTGGGGCGACACCGACGCCGTCGCTTCGACCTCCATCGCGTTGGACGACAACGTCGGCGACGAGGTCTACCTCGGCACCCTGCTCAAGACCCTGCCGGATGTCGTCGAAGCGACCCGACCCGGTCTGGTGATCTACCTTGCCGGAACCGATCCCGCCGCGGACGACGTTTTCGGTCATTGGAGGGTCTCGGCCCAGGGCATGTTGGTCCGCGACCAGTTCGTGGTCGAGGTGGTTCGTCGGGTCAACCGCAGGATGCCCATCGCCGTGGTCCTCGGCGGCGGCTACGGACCGCGGGCGTGGACCTACACCGCGCGCTTCCTGGCGTGGCTGATCTGCGGCCGGGTCCTCGAGCCGCCGAACAACGAGGAGCTCACCCTGCGGCGGTTCCGCAGGATCCGGCGCACCATCGACCCGTCGTCGTTGACCTCGGAGCCCGACGACTTCGACTGGAAGCTGACCGAGGAGGACCTGGTCGGGATTTTCCCCGGTACGCCGCGCCGCACACGTTTCTTGTCGTACTTCTCACGCCAAGGCGTCGAGCTCCTGCTCGAGCGTTTCGGCATCCTCGATCAGCTCCGGGTGCGCGGTTTCGAGCACCCGACGGTGGAGGTCGACCTGTCGCATCCGGTCGGCCAGACCGTGCGGATCTTCGGCGAAGCCGACCGGCGGGAGCTGCTCGTGGAGCTCCGCGTCAACCGGGATTCGCGCCTCGTCCCGGGCTGCGAGCTGCTGGTCATCGAGTGGCTGCTGCTGCAGAACCCGCGCGCCGATTTCGGGCCCTACCGGCGTCCGCTGCCGGGCCAGAGCCACCCCGGGCTGGGCATGCTCAAGGAGATCTTCAGCTGGCTCGTGGTGATCGCCGAGGAGCTCGGGCTCGACGGCATCGGCTATGTCCCGTCGACCTACCACGTCGCCGCCCAGAGCCGTCGCCTGGTCTCGTTCGTCAACCCGGAGCACGAGGCCTGGATGCGGGCGCTCGAGGGGCTGTTCGACGGCGTGCCTCTGGCCGAGGCGAGCCGCATGGTCGCCGACGGTCGGGTGATCATCGAGGCCGCCGGCGAGCCGCTGCGCTGGAAGGGCTACGCCATGGTGCTCCCGGTCTCCGAGAAGCTCAAGCAGAAGGTCTCGGACGAGGCCTACGACGGCGCCGTCGAGGACGCGGCCGAGCACGCCCGACTGCGGCTCGAGGACGCGGCGGTGAGCAGCACGCAGTGAAGTGCGCCTCGGAGACCCCGGGGATGAGCAGTCGGTCGACTGGTTCGACTCGCACGGGTCATCGCCCGCGAGGACGCGGGCGCTTCTTTCATCGGATCTACAATGACGCCGAGCGATTCTGTAGCGCAGGCGTCCTCGCCTGCGGTGGCGTGTCGTCGCCGATCGACGAGCGATGGCTGCAAACGGCTGAGCAGCTGAGCAGGAAGCGGGGAGAATGCGTCAATTTGGAGGCGACGCGGGCCGGAGGCGCCTTCGTGCAGTACAGTGATCCCGGGAGGCGGTGGTGGCGGACGGATTCAGGCACGCACTGGTGATCGGCGCCTCGTCGGGGATCGGTGAGGCACTCGCTCGACGGCTGGCCGCCGGCGGTGCGCGCGTCGCGCTCGTCGCCCGCCGTGGCGATGAGCTCGATCGGATCTGCGCCGAGATCGACGCGTCCGGCTCGGCCCCGCAGGCCCGTGCCTACCCGCACGATGTGCGAAGCACCGATGAGGCGGCCGAGCTGCTGCAGCGGATCGCCCGCGACCTCGGCGGGCTCGATCTGGTCGTCTACTCGGCGGGCGTCATGCACCCGGTCGCCTTCGACGAGTTCGACGCGGACGCGAACCTGGACATGCTCGCCGTGAATCTCGGCGGCGCCATGGCCTGGCTCGGACCGGCGGCCGAGCGTTTCAGCCGGCTCGGGCGCGGCACCATCGTCGGGATCGGTTCGGTGGCGGGCGACCGCGGCCGGACCGGAAACCCGGCCTACGGGGCCGCCAAGGCGGGGCTGCACACCTACCTCGAGGCGTTGCGCAACCGCATCGCGCGCGACGGCGTCCGGGTCGTGACCATCAAGCCGGGCTTCGTCGACACCGCCATGACCCGGGGCCTGGACGGGCTGTTCTGGTTGATCTCCGCCGACCGGGCCGCCGAGATCATCCTGCGCCACGCCCGCCGGGGGACCGTCTGCGCCTACGTGCCCGCGCGCTGGCGTCTGGTCATGCTGCTGATCCGGAGCATCCCGTCGGTGATCTTCCGGCGGCTGACGGTGTGACGGTGCTGCCCGGCGACCGGATCGCATGGCTCGAGGGTTGGGGCATGGCGGTCGGCGCTCCCGGCTACTTGCTGCGGCCGACCGATCGGCATCAGCTCGCCGATGCCCTCGAGCTGGCACGTTCGTCGGGGGTGGCCGCAGTGGCCCGTGGCGCCGGCTGCAGCTACGGCGACGCCGCGCTGCTGGCCGAGGCGGTGGTGCTCGATTGCTGCCGGTTGAACCGGATCCTGGCCTGGGATCCGGCGAGCGGAGTGGTCGACGTCGAGCCCGGGGTCACGGTGGAGCAGCTGTGGCGGCACTGCCTGGCCGACGGCTGGTGGCCTCCGGTGGTCACCGGCACCATGAAGCCGACCATCGGCGGCTGCCTGGCGATGAACGTCCACGGCAAGAACAACTGGTCGAAGGGGACGCTCGGCGATCACTGTCTCGAGCTCGACATCTTGACCCCTGACGGCGCCGTGACGACCGTCAGCCGCAGCTCCGATGCCGAGCTCTTTTCCGCGGTGATCGGCGGTCTCGGTCAGCTCGGTCTGATCACCCGGGCGCGGCTCCAGCTCAAGCGGGTCGGCTCGGGTCTGGTCGAGGTCCAGGCGGTGGCGGCGGCCGACCTGGGCGTCCTTTTGCGCCGGCTCGACGACGCCAAGGACGGCTGGGAGTACGTCGTCGGGTGGCTCGACGCCTTCCCGGGCGGCTCGGCGCTCGGCCGCGGCCTGCTCCACTTCGCCCGCCATCTCGAGGCTGATGAGGATCCCGACCCGGCGTCGAGTCTCGACCCCGCGGCTCAGGAGCTGCCGACGCGGCTGTTCGGCGCCGTGCCGACCTCGGTCGTGTGGCGGTTGCTCAAGCCCTTCACCAACGACCTCGGGATGTCGGCGATCAACCTCGCCAAGTACCTGCACGGCGCGGTCATCGCCGATGAGGCCGTGTACCGCGAGTCGCTCGCGGCCTTCTCGTTCCTGCTCGATTCCATCCCCGACTGGAAAAAGAGCTACTCGTCCGGCGGTCTGATCCAGCACCAGAGCTTCGTGCCGACCGCGGACGCCGAGCGGGTCTTCTCCCATCAGCTCGAGCTGTGCCGGCGCCGCGGCATGCCGTCGTACCTCGGCGTGCTCAAGCGTCACCGGCCCGATGACTTTCTGCTCAGCCACGCCGTCGACGGCTTCTCCCTGGCTCTCGACTTCAAGGTCGTCGAGTCTCGGCGCAGCGAGCTCTGGCAGCTGGTGCGGGAGCTCGCCGAGCCGGTGGTCGCCGCCGCCGGCCGGTTCTACGCCGCCAAGGACGCGGCCCTGCCAGGCGAGCTCTATCGCGCGACCTTCACCGGCGGCGAGCTCGACCGCTTCGCCGAGCTGCGCCGGCGGCTCGACCCGGAACGGGTGCTGTCGTCGGCTCTCGTCGAGCGGCTTCTGGAGCGCTGAGGTGCGGGCTCAGCAGCTGCGGGCGATCGCGGCGGTGGCGGTGCTCGTTGCGGCTGCGGCACCGGTCACGGCCTCGGACTCCGATCGGCTGCGGTTTTACGCCGAGGCCGACGATGGGCGGGTGCTGTCGTCGCAGGCCGCGGACGTTCCGGTCAACCCGGCCTCGGTGGTCAAGGCCGGCACCTCGCTGTGGGCCCTCGACCGGCTCGGCGCCGGCCACTGCTGGGAGACCGCGTTCGCCGTCGACGGCGAATGGGACCGCTCGAGCGGCGTTCTCGACGGCGATCTGGTGGTGATCGGCGGCGCCGATCCGGACTTTCAGTGGGAGAACGCCTTCCTGGTGGCGCGCGCCCTCAACCGGGCCGGATTGCACACCGTCCGTGGCAGGCTCGTCGTGGTCGGCACCTTCTGGAACGGCTGGGAGCACGGCGTCGAGAAGCGGATCAGAGATCCCGGGAACCGCAACCTGGCCATGGGCCGTCGGCTCATCGACGGCTTCGATCCCCGGCGTTGGAGCACCTCGCACGCCAACACCTGGCGGGCCATGTGCCTGCGGCGCGGGCTCGATGCGAGCGAGCCGCCGAGGGTCCGAATCACCGGCGGCGTCGCGGTCGGCGGCGCGGGCGAGGCGGCGCCCGTTCTGGTCCACCGATCCAACCCGCTCGCCGACACCCTGCGCCGGTTCAACGTCTACTCGAACAACGACATCGTCCGCATCGCCGATCCGCTCGGCGGCGCCGCCGGGCTCGCCGCCTACCTGACCGACCGGATCGCAGGCGGCCCGACCGGGGTCGAGCTCGCCACCGCCTCGGGCGAGCGCCGCAACCGGATGACCGCCCGGCAGATGGTCGCCCTGCTCGCCGAGCTGCGCACCGAGGCGGCCGAGAACGACCTCGAGCTGCGGCAGGTGCTGCCGGTGATCGGCTGCGACGACGGTTCGACCGGCCGTATGTTCCCCGCCCTCGCGGCGCCGCCTCATGCCGGCGCCGTGATCTGCAAGACCGGCACCCTGACCGACACCGACGGCGGCGTCGCGGTGCTCGCGGGCGCCTTCACCGGCGCCGACGGCGTCGTCGTGACCTTCGCCGTCGCGGCGCCCGGCGCCGGCGGCCGCCTCGAGCACTGGCGGCGCCTCGAGCAGCGTTGGGTGCTGTCCCTGATCGAAGCCCGCAGCGGCGCGGTCGCCATGCCGTGCAACGACCCTCTTTCCTTCTCGGACACCGACGTTCAGGTCGAGGTCGTCATCGCGGATTGATCCCGAGGGGTCATGCGACGCACCAGAAGTCGGCGCCCTCGGCAAGGCCGAGGCCGACGAGGCGGCTGCGGATGAGGTCGCGGGCGCCGCGGGAGGCGACCGCGGCGAGGACGGCGGCGCCCCGGGAAAGGTGCTCGGGGAGCTCGTCGGGCGGGATGACGGGCGTGCCGCGCAGCGTGCCGCCGATCTTGGCCGGGTCGATGTCGACGACGCGGTCGATGGCGACGCCCTCGGCGAGCAGGTGCTTCGAGATTCTGCGGCCGGTCCGGCCGGCGCCCCACAGGATGACGGGTGGGCGACCGGCGAGGGGACCGCGGATGAGGTGGTGGGACTTGCAGGCCAGAAAGCTCGGCACCGAGTAGCGGGAGTCGGTGCGACTGAGACGGGCGCCGTGCTCGCGCCAGAAGAACAGCGCGCGGTCGATTTTGGCGAATCGAACGCCGTCGGCGAACAATCGCAGCCAGAGGTCGTAGTCCTCGGGCCAGCCGGCGTCGCGCCAGCCGCCGTGCTCGACCAGAAGCGACCGCCGGACCATGACCGACGGGTGAGCGACCGGCGACTCGACGAAGCGCTCGCGCGCCATGGCGTCGTGGCCGGTGAGCGAGTTGAGCCAGCTCTCGTAGAGCCGGAAACCCGTCGCCACGCGGTGGCGCGGGAAGTGGCGCACGTGGCAGGACACCACCCCGACATGGGGCTCGGCGTCGAGCACGGCGGTCTGCAGCTCGAGCCTTCGGGGATGACTGATGTCGTCGGCGTCCATCCGGGCGACGAGCGAAGCCCGGCAGTGCCCGAGGCCGTGGTTGAGGGCGGCGATGAGGCCGCGGGCCGGCCGTCGCAGGACCTGAAACCGAGAATCCGCCGCAGCCCGTCGTTCGAGGATCGCGGTACTGCCGTCCGTTGAGCCGTCGTCGACGGCGACGATCTCGTGGTCGCTCAGGGTCTGGCGGGCGAGACTGGTCAGCGCGTCGTCGAGCCACGGCGCGGCGTTGCGGACCGGCAGGAGGACGGAGACCAGGGGGGTTGACATGTGACTGGCGAGTGTACCGTGTCTGGGGATCGGCTCGCGCGGCTCCAGGCACGGGAAATCGCTCGCGAAAAACGATTTGGGCGCCAGACAGCCTCCGACCTCAGCTGAGCGATTCTCACTGGTGATCTGCACCAAGCTCGTACGCCCTGGACGGTTGCGAAAAGACTCGACAACCCAACGGGTAGGCCTCCGTTTTTCGCAACCATCAGCGCATCAAGATCTTGGCACATCTCATCCAGCAGAATCGCTCAGCTGAGGTCCCAGTCTCGTGGCCGGAGATGACGCCATGCGCCGGGTGTGGTTCAATGACGCGCCGATGGTGCTCTACCCGCTCGCCCGTGCCGCGCTCTTCAAGCTCGCTCCGGAGACCGCCCACGACCTGTCGCTCGCGGCCATCGCCCGCGCGGGGGCGATTCCGCCGGTCCGCGCCGCTCTCGCGGCCCGATACTGCTGGCCCGAAGCCGAGCCGGTCGAGGTTTTCGGCCTGCGCTTCCCGAATCGGGTCGGGCTGGCCGCGGGCTACGACAAGGACGGCGAGGGATGGCGAGGGCTTGCGGCGCTCGGTTTCGGCCACATCGAGGTCGGCACCGTGACCCCAGAGCCGCAGCCGGGCAACCCCAAGCCGCGGGTCCACCGGCTCGTCGACCGGCGGTCGGTGATCAACCGGTTGGGCTTTCCGGGTCAGGGCGCCGCGTCTGTCGTCCGGCGGCTGCGTCGGCCCGACACCACCGAGGTCATCCTCGGGGTCAACATCGGCAAGCAGAAGACCACGCCGCTCGAGAACGCGGCGGGCGACTACGAACGGCTGATGGAGGTTTTCGCTCCCGTTGCCGACTACCTGGCGGTCAACATCTCGTCGCCGAACACCCCGGGTCTGCGGCAGCTCCAGGACCCGGCATTCCTCGGCGCTCTGCTCGGTCGGGTCGCCACCCGGCAGGCTCAGCTCGCCGACGCCTCGGGCGCCCACGTGCCGGTGCTGGTCAAGCTCGCCCCCGATCTCGACGACGATCAGCTCCGCGCCGCGGTCGACGCGGTGGTCGCGTCGGGGCTCGACGGGATCATCGCCACCAACACGACCATCAGCCGTCAAACGGTTGCCGGCCACCCGGTGGCCGGCGAGGAGGGCGGGTTGAGCGGCGCCGCGCTCACCGAGATGAGCACGCGGGTGGTCGCCGCCATCTGCGAGCATCTCGACGGCGCGCTGCCGGTGGTCGGGGTCGGCGGGATCATGGGACCCGAGGACGCCCGGGCCAAGCTCGACGCCGGCGCCGCCCTGATCCAGCTCTACACCGGGCTGATCTACGAGGGCCCGGGTCTGGTCAAGCGGATCCTCAAGGCGATCTGAGCTCCGGGTTCCTGCGATCTCATCCTGACGCTCTGGCGCCCCTGCTCGCGTCACGGTCGGGCGTCGGCGCCGGGGCCATGCGGGGACGCAGGCGGACCGGACGGTCGTCGCGACGGTCGGGGGTCCGCAGGTTGAGCATCTCGACGAAGACCGAGAAGCTCGGCGAATGAGCCCGGAACTCAGAGTTCGAACTCAGAGCTCGAACTCAGAGCTCGAGCCGCTTGACGAAGGGCTCGTAGGTCATGAAGTCGGCGTGGTGGACGATCCATGCCTCGGTGGTCCGGGCCACCAGATCGCCCTCGCCGGCATGGGTCGCGACGATGTGCGTTACCGCGTCAGGCAGGCCGCACTCCATCGCCAGCCCGACTCCGGTGAACGGGTGCCTGAGATACCTGCCGCGGGCGCTCTGGCAGATGCCCGCGGTGCCGTCGGACTCGTACTCGAGGAGCTTGCCGACGTCGGCAAGGATGGCGCCGGAGACCACGGTGTCCATGTCGACCGGCAGCGCCTCGCCGAGAAACTTGCCGATCGCTGCGCCGGCATCGCGGGCGATGCGCACCACGAGCCTCTTGTGGGCCATGAAGCTCACCGGGCAGCCGGGAACCGTGAGGGTGAAAGGAATCCGCTCGAGTTCCGCGGGCTCGAGCGGCGAAAGCTCGAAGGCACGCTCCCAGCAGCAAATCGTCTTTTCGCGCAGCTCGTCGTCGAGGATCCACTCGAGCTCGGGCCAGATCCTCTCGACTTCGTCACGCAGCATGGCAGCCTCCCGGGGTCAGAGTACCCGAATTCGTTCCCGTCCGGAAACGGCGCTTTTCGGCAATCTCGGCGTCAGATTACGAATTTCCTTGTGCGGCGTACAGAAGTACGCCTCCGCATGCTCTGCGTCTTGGCGGTCTATCCCGAATTTCGGCCGTAGGTGTCGATGAGCTCGGCGAGACGGTCGCGGATGGCGTCGCCGAGCATCCAGTCGGTGATCCGAAAGGTCCAGTTGCCGTCGCCGACGCCGGGGGTGTTCATTCGGCAGTCGGCGCCGAGCCCGACCAGGTCCTGGTGGGGCGCCACGGCAAGATCGGCGACCGAGCCCATGGCCATCCGGATCAGGTCCCAGTGGATCTCGGATCCGTCGGTTCCGGCATAGCGCAGCACCAGCTCGCGCTCGCCATCGCTCGCGTCGCCGAGGAACCACCCGAGGCTGGTGTTGTTGTCGTGGGTCCCGGTGTAGACCACCAGGTTGCGGGCGTGGGCGTAGGGGATGAAGCTCGAACGCGGCTCGGGCGAGAAGGCGAAATGGAGAATGGCCATGCCGGGCAGCCCGAGGTCGTCGCGCAGCTCGACCACGTC
Organism: uncultured Thermoanaerobaculia bacterium; assembly: GCA_964641415.1. Classification (GTDB taxonomy): domain Bacteria; phylum Acidobacteriota; class Thermoanaerobaculia; order Thermoanaerobaculales; family Sulfomarinibacteraceae; genus JAHECW01. The sequence goes on from CAZXMW010000025.1 coordinate 12,182, forward strand.
GTCGGTGATTTCGCCCAGGTCCTCGGCGACGAATGGCAGTCCGCCGAGCTGCTCGTCGACGGCATCAAAGAAGTCCCGGCCGGGGCCGGCGACCCAGCGTCCGTGGCTGGCGACCTCGGCATCGCCGGGCACCTCCCAGTGGGCGGCGAAGCCCCGGAAGTGGTCGAGGCGCACCATGTCGACCAGCTCGAGGGTGCGGCGCAAACGCGCCACCCACCAGGCGTAGCGGTCGCCGGCCATACGCTGCCAGTCATAAAGCGGGTTGCCCCAGAGCTGGCCGGTGGCCGAAAAGTAGTCGGGCGGAACCCCTGCGACCACCGTCGACCGGCCGTGCTCGTCGAGCAGGAAGAGCTCGCGCCTTGACCAGACCTCGGCCGAGTCGTGGGCGACGAAGATCGGCACGTCGCCGAACAGCCCGACGCCGAGCTCGCTGGCGCGGCGCCTGAGCTTCTGCCATTGGCGATCGAAGAGAAGCTGGGCGAAGACCTGACGCTCGACCTCGACCTCGTGACCGGCGCGCCACTCGGCGACGGCGCCGGGGTCGCGGCGGGCGAGAGTCGGGGGCCAGTCGATCCAGGCCGCGTGGCCGTGCTCGACCTTGATCGCCGCGAACAGCGTGGCTTCGGGCAGCCATCCGGCGTGCCGGGCACGAAACGCCTCGAGCTCGTCGGCGAGCGCTCCGGGGCGAGCCCGAAACCGGTCGTGGGCGCGTTCGAGAAGACGGGTCTTCCACTGCGACACGGCGGCGTAGTCGACCCACTCGTCAGGGAGCTCGGGCCGGTCCGCGAGATCTCCGGTGTCGAGCAGGCCGTCCTCGAGCAGCGCTGCCGGGCTGATCAGCAGGGGGTTCCCGGCGAAGGTCGAGGTCGCCGAGTACGGCGAATGCCCGGCGCCCGGTGGGTGCACCGGCAGCATCTGCCACCAGCCGACGCCGGCGCCGGCGAGCCATTCCAGATAGGCGTGTGCGCCGGGTCCGAGATCGCCGATCCCGTCCGGCGAAGGCAAACAGGTCGGGTGAAGCAGAATACCGGCGCGTCGTTTCATGGCGCTCATGGTACGCGATCCGCGAGTCGTCAGCGGTCGGTTGTGCGTCGCGTGAGGTCCTCTTCGCACCGAGGCGTCACCGGAAGGTGTGCCGTCCCGAACGGCTGCGGCGACGGGCCCGCCTCGGTCGTCATCGCGTTTCCGGACCGAACGCCGCTCGCGGGCAAGCGCGGAGCCCGGGCGATGCGGACGGCGGGCGGTCAGAGGAACGACCCTCGATGGGGGAGTGGTACTCTCACGCCCGTCGAACGAGCGACGCGACGCCCGCCCAGGAGAATCGCACGATGCTGCCCGCTGTCCATCTCAAAAACCCGACCGCGGAGGAGTTCCGCGACCGGATCATCCACTACCTGCGCTACGCCTGCGGGCTCGAGCTGCGCTACGCCCGGGCGGCCGACCATCTCGCTGCGCTCGAGCTGGCGGTGCGCGAGACCCTCATCGACCGCGAGATTCTCACCCGCCGGACCTACGACGAGGTCCGACCGAAGACTGTTCACTACCTGTCGTTGGAGTACCTGCTCGGCAGGCTGCTGCACAACAACCTGATCTCCACCGAGCTGCTCGACGTCGCCCGGGAGGCCATGCAGCTGCTCGGCCTCAACCTCGACACGGTGCTCGAGGAGGAGCCCGATCCGGGGCTCGGCAACGGCGGTCTCGGGCGGCTCGCGGCCTGCTTCCTGGACTCGCTGGCGACCCTCGACTACCCGGCGTACGGCTACGGCCTGCGCTACGACTACGGCATGTTCCGTCAGGCCTTCGAGAACGGCTGGCAGGTCGAGCACGCCGACACCTGGCTGCAGCGCGGCTTCCGTTGGGAGATCCGGCGCGACGACCTGAGGGTGCCGGTCTACTTCGGGGGGCGCATCGTCTGGGTCCACGGCGACAACGGCACCCACGTGCCGACCTGGGCCGACTGGCGGACCGCATACGGCGTGCCCTACGACATTTTGGTCGCCGGCTTTCGGACCAACACCGTGAGCATCCTCCGGCTGTGGGACGCCCAGGCGGCCTCGGAGTTCGACTTTCACATCTTCTCGCAGGGCAACTACGTCAAGGCGGTGGCGGGGCGCGAACGGGTCGAGGCGCTCAACCGCGTGCTCTACCCGGCCGACGATGTCGAGGCCGGACGCCGCCTGCGGTTGGCGCAGGAGTACTTTCTGGTCGCCTGCGCGGTCCGCGACGTGATCAACCGGTTCCGCCGGCGCCACGGCGAGGCGTGGGAGCTGTTTCCGGACAAGATGGTGTTCCAGCTCAACGACACCCACCCGGCGCTGACCGTCACCGAGCTCATGCGCTTCTTCGTCGACGAGGCCGGGGTGCCCTGGGCGACCGCCTGGGAGCTGACCCGGGCGAGCTGCAACTACACCAACCACACGCTGCTCCCCGAGGCCCTGGAGACCTGGCCGGTGTCCTTGATGGAGCCGCTCATTCCCCGCCACGTCCAGATCATCTACGAAATCAACCGGCGATTCATGGAGGGCGTCAAGACCAGGGGAATGGCCGACGCCGATGCGCTTCGGCGGTTGTCGATCCTGCAGGAGGATGGCGAGAAGCGGTTCCGCATGGCCAACCTGGCCATGGTCGGCTCGCGCCGCATCAACGGCGTCGCCAAGCTCCACACCGAGCTGCTCTGCACCCGGGTCGTGCGCGACTTCGCCGAGCTGTGGCCCGAGCGCTTTCTGGCCGTCACCAACGGCGTGACCCCGCGCCGCTGGCTGCGCTCGTGCAACCCGCGGCTTTCAGCGCTCATCACCGACCGGATCGGCGGCGGCTGGGCCAAGGACCTGGATCGTCTCGGTGAGCTCGCCGAGTTCGCCGACGACGCTTCGTTCCAGGACGAGTTCCTCGCCGTCAAGCAGGCCAACAAGCGCGATCTGGTGGTCGAGCTCGAACGGCTGTGCGGCGTCGAGCTCGATCCCGACACCCTGTTCGACGTCCAGATCAAGCGGCTGCACGAGTACAAGCGTCAGCTGCTCAACGTCATGCACATCATCGCGCTTTATCAGCGGATCAAGGCCGATCCGACGATCGAAATGGTGCCCCGAAGCTTCATCTTCGGCGCCAAGGCGGCGCCCTCCTATCACATGGCCAAGCTCATCATCCGGCTGATCAACGGCGTCGCGGAAGTGGTCAACGCGGACCCCGACGTGGCCGGCAGGATCCGTGTCGCCTTCCCGCCCGACTACCGGGTGACGGTGGCCGAGAAGATCATCCCGGCAGCCGATCTCTCCGAGCAGATCTCGACCGCGGGGATGGAGGCGTCGGGCACCGGCAACATGAAGCTCGCGCTCAACGGCGCGTTGACCATCGGCACCCTCGACGGCGCCAACATCGAGATCCGCGACGCGGTCGGCGAGGACAACATCTTCATCTTCGGGCTCACCGCCGAGCAGGTCGAGAACCAGCGGACCGTCGGCGGCTACCAGCCGTGGCAGCTGTACCGGGACGATCCGGAGCTCAAGGCCGTGATCGACGCCATCCACGACGGCGATTTCGTCGGCGCTGATCGCGATGCGGTCCGCGACGTCTGGTCGTCGCTCATGGAGCACGGCGACCGTTACCTGCTGCTCGCCGACTTCCGCTCCTACCTCGAGACCCAGGAACGAGCCGCCGCTCAGTTTTGTGACCGCCGTGCCTGGGCCCGCGCGGCGATCCTCAACGTGGCCGCCATGGGCTACTTCTCCTCCGATCGGGCGATCCTCGAGTATGCGGAGAAGATCTGGGGCCTCGAGTCCATCGCGGTCAAAACCCCGGAAGGCAGCTGAACGCCGTCAGTTTTAAGTTTTGAGTGTTGAGTTTTGAGTTTTGAGTTCCATCGCACCTGGTTTTCAAGGCCATTGAATCACGGAGCGATGGAAACCAAAAACTAAGAACTGAAAACTAGGAACTTGTGTCGACGGGGTTGCGCATGGTGACGAGCTCCTCGGCGGCGGTCGGGTGGATGCCGACGGTGGCGTCGAGCCCGGCCTTGGTCACGCCGCACTTGATGGCGACCGCGAAGCCCTGGATGATCTCGGCAGCATCGGGACCGACCATGTGAACCCCGAGCACGCGGTCGGTGGGCGCGTCGACCACGAGCTTCATCATCGTGTGCTCGTCGCGGCCGGACAGCGTGTGCAGGAGCGGACGGAAGGTCGACCGGTAGACGACGACCCGAGAGCCGTCGGCCCGAGCTCCGGACTCGGTCAGTCCCACCGTGCCGACCTCGGGTTGGGAGAAGACGGCGGTCGGAATGTCGCCGTAATCCATCTCCGTGGGCGTGCCGGCCAACGTGGCGACCAGGGCCATCGCCTCGCCGATGGCGACCGGCGTCAGGGCCACCCGGTCGGTGCAGTCGCCGATGGCCCAGACGGTGTCGACGGTGGTTCGGGACAGGTTGTCCACGACGATCGCACCGTTGTCCCGAAGCTCGACGCCGATCGCCTCGAGCCCGAGGCCCGCGGTGTTGGGAAGCCGGCCGGTCGCCCACAGGACCAGGTCGGCCTCGGTCACCTCGCCGTCGGGACCGAGGACGCGGAGAGCCCCCGATCCGGCCCGGTCGAGCTCGACGACATCCTGGTTGAAGCGCAGGTCGACTCCGCGTTTGGCCATCTCTGCGGCGAGGGTGGCGCGGATGTCGTCGTCGAAGCCGCGCAGGAAGAGCGGACCCCGGTAGAGCAGAGCGACCTCGGCGCCGAGCCCTCGAAAGATGCCGGCGAACTCCACCGCGATGTAGCCGCCGCCGACGATGGCGACCCGCTTCGGCAGCTCGGGCACCGAGAACAGCGCGTCGGACACCACGCCGAGACCGGCGCCGGGCACGTCGGGAACCCAGGGACGGCCGCCGGTGGCGATGAGCAGGTTGTCGGCCGTGACGTGCCGGTCGCCGATGGCCACGGTGTGGCGGTCGGCCAGACGGGCCCGGCCCTCGAAAAGAGTGACGCCGGAGTCCTCGAGAAGCCGGCGATAGACGCCGTTGAGCCGCTCGATCTCGGCGTCCTTGGCGGCGATGAGGTCGGGCCACGAGAAAGGCGGACGCGATGATTGCCAGCCGAAGCCCACCGCGTCCTCGAACGCGTCGGCGAAGTGGGACGCGTGGACCAGCAACTTCTTCGGGACGCAGCCGACGTTGACGCAGGTGCCGCCGAGGCGGCCCGATTCGGCGACCGCGACCCGGGCGCCGCGGGCGGCCGCCATGCGGGCCGCCCGGACGCCGCCCGAACCGGCGCCGATGACGAACAGATCAAAATCCATAGCGCGCTGCGCCCCCACGATGGAAATCAGGACGTTCTCGTTGTCAGTTCTCAGTTTTTAGGTTTTAGTTTTCAGTTTCATCGCAAAGCCATCGGGTGGATGGGATCTCTCTGCGATACCTCAAAACTTAAAACTGAAAAGTCATTCTTTCTTGGTCTGGAGGTTGATGACGACCTCGATCACGTTGCCGACGACCGTGCCGCCGGCGTCGAGGGCCTTGTTCCAGACGATGTCGTAGTCCTTGCGGTCGAGCGTCGTCTCGATGGCGAAGCCGGCCTTGGTGTTGCCCCAGGGGTCGGTGATCTCGCCGAGGTAGGTCACCGGCAGGGTGACGGCGTTGGTGACGCCGTTCATGGTCAGAAGACCGGTGGCCGAGTACTCGTTGTCCCCGGCCTTCTCGATCTTGGTGCTCTTGAAGGTGATCTCGGGGTTCTCGGCGACATTGAAGAAGTCCTCGGAGCGCAGGTGCTTGTCGCGGTCCTCGTTGCGGGTGTCGATGCTGGCGGCGTCGATGGTGAAGGTCACCGACGACTTCTCGAGGTTGTCGAAGTCGGCGACGATGGCGCCGTCGAAGCTCTTGAACTGGCCCGGCACCTTGGAGATCAGGTGGCGGACCTTGAAGCTGACGTCCGAGTGAGCCGGGTCGATGGCGTACTCGGCTGCTGCGGCGAACCCGGACAGGGCGAAGATGATGACCGTGACGAGGGTGAAACGTTTCATGCGAGGCCTCCCTGGTTGTTGCAATCTTCGTGTCTATAACGAGAAACGTTCTCCGGCGGCGTGTCATTCCCCGGTCGGCCCCGAGGTCGGCGGGGATCGGGTTGTTCGGGCCGGGGTGGGCGCGACGTCGAGCCGGATCGACGTCATCCTGGCCGACCGGCCCCGTCCGAGGTGCCTTGCTGGCCTCGCGAGGGATCGTTTGACCGCGGCCGTCCGTGTCGTTGGCGTGATCGGATTGGCAGGGGAATTGCTAGGGTAGCACCGTGCGCGATGATCGTAGAATCTTTCGCCGGGCCGTCGGCGTGTCGCTGCTGCTGCACGTGGTGGCGCTGCTGTTGGTGATTCCGCGCGTCCGCGATGCCTGGTCGAGCTCGACGGCGGCGCCCCTGTTCGCCGTGAACCAGGCAGAACCCGAGTCCCGGCCTCCTCTCGAGTTCGAGTTCGTCGATCTCGCCGAGGAGCGGGAGGAGACGCCGAACGATCCCGCGGCGCCGCTGTCCGATCTCGACCGACGGGCGCACGGCGGCGAGGGCGAGACCGCCGACCGGGCCGCCTCCCGCGGCAACACCGAGCAGCTGGTCCAGGCTCAGGGAGGCGACGTCTTCAACCGAGGCGCACCGCCTCGGGCGCCCGGGCAGCAGCCGCAGCAGGCGCCGCCGCCGCGCCAGGAGCCGGACCCTGACCGGCAGTCGTCCGAGCGGCCGCCGGCCGAGTCGCGTCCCGAGGGCGCCGGCGATCCCTCGGAGCAGCCGGCCGAGGCGAGCCAACAACCCGCGGTGCCGCTGCCGCCGCCCGGGGTGTGGGCGTTGCCGCCGTCGGAGGGGGGCATGACCGAGAATCCCGACCGGGAGGGCGGGTTCGTCGACACCGGCGCCGTCTCCTTCGACACCCAGTGGTACGACTGGGGCCCCTACGCCAAATCAATGCTCGCCAAGGTGCGGCGCCACTGGCAGATCCCGCCGCTGGTCCGATTCGGGGTCAAGGGAGCGGTTCGGGTTCGGTTCTACATCGAGCCGGACGGCACCATCACCGGGGTCAGGATCCTCAACGAGAGCGGCAAGCCGCCGCTCGACTTCGCTGCCCGCGACGCCATCATCGACTGTGTCAACTTCGATCCGCTGCCGGCCGGACTCGGGCTCAACGGTCCGGAAGGCGTGACCATCACCTTCCTTTACAATATGCGCTTGCGGGAGTATCGCTAACCGCAGCCTCGAATCGGAGACACCGTGATCGACCTTCTTCAGAACGGCATCGACATCTTCAGGTCCGGCGGTCCGGTGATGGTCCCCCTCGGCTTGCTGTCGGTGGTTGCGCTGGCCGTCATCCTCGAGCGCCTGTGGGTGCTGCGGAGCTCCAACTATCTCGAGCCCGGGACGGTCAATGCCCTGGCGGCGTTGCTCGGCGGACGTGAGTACAAGGCCGCTCGCGATTACTGCCGCCGCAATCCGGGCCCGTTCACCGAGCTCGTCGCGACACTCGTCGAGAACCGGCACGCGCCCTACGACGAGCTCAAGGAGATCCTCGAGGACACCGGCCGGCGACAGCTGCTCAGCCTCCAGCGCGGACTGCCGGCACTGGCCACCATCGTCGGCGGTGCGCCGCTGCTCGGTCTGCTCGGCACCGTGCTCGGCATGATCGCGATCTTCAAGGCGGTGGCGACCGGCGGCACCGGGATCACCGAGCAGCTCGCGACCGGAATCTCCCAGGCGCTGATCACCACCGCGACCGGGCTCATCATCGCCATCCCGGCCTTGTTCACCCACAGTTATCTGGAGTCGCGGGCGGTCTCGATCCTGGCCGACATCGAGGCCCGGATGATGGACTTTCTGCATCTTGTCCGTCGGCCCAACGTCGCGGTGAGCGCTGCCGACGACGAGGAGGACGTCTGATGCGCCTGGTCAAGCTGGGCGGCCGCCGTCGGCCTGACGTCCAGATGTCGCCGCTGATCGACGTGGTCTTTCTGCTGCTGATCTTCTACGCCGTCACCACTCAGTTCGTCTCCGACGAGCGGCTCAAGCTCAAGCTCCCCGAGGCCGAGACCGCGGAGTCGACGGGCGCCGGGCGCGAGCAGCGCCCGCCCGAGGTCAAGGTGTCGGCCGACGGAACGGTGTGGATCGACGACGTCATCGTGCCCGAAAGTGAGCTGGAGGAGACGATGAGACGGTTGGTCGAGGGTGCGCCGGACCAAGCGGTGATCCTCAAGGGCGACCGCGAAGCCGACTACGGGGTCGTGGTTAGGGTGCTCGACACGGCTCGCGCGGTCGGCGCCGACATGATCCAGATGTCGGCGGAGCGGCCTGCAGCGCGCGAAGAGTGAGACCGGTTCCAGAAACGCCACGGACGTCGGACGCCCGTGGCGTTTCTGGAAAACGAGATTTACCTTGAAAAGACGTCGTACAGCTCTCGAAAGCATGACCTGAGATTGCCGTCATGGCGGTAAAAGAGCGCTTCGAGGTCGACCCCGACCGCGGTCTCGGGAGCGAGCTCGGTGACCAGGCCGCGGAGCAGCCCGGGCGAGGTGGTGCACTCGTGGATCGTCGGCAGTCGGCCGGGCCGGTGGTTCGTGATGATCGTGGTCCCGGCGGCGCGCACCCTCCGCTCGAGACGCCACCAGGCCACACCCCCGAGCTGCTCGGCGCCGTCGATCAGGACCGCGTGCTTCGGGGAGACCCGATCGGGGAGGGCGGCGAGTGCGGACCGGATCGGGCTCGCGGTCGCGCCGGACAGACGGATCCACACGGCTTCGGCGTCGAGCCGCGCTGCGAGGTGCTCGAGCAGTGTGGTCTTCCCGCTCCCGTGCCGGCCGACGACGGCGCCGCGGCCGCCGACCGACGCGATGCGTCGCAGGAGGGCGTCGGCATCGCCGCGGTGGAACCGGAACATGAGCCCGTCGATGCGGCGGCTGGCGAACGGGTTGTCGGCCGGACGGATCATCGGGTCCGGCCGGAGCCGATCTCGAAGGAAAAGCCCCGCGGCCCCCGTCCGAGGCTCGTCAACCGGACCTCGACCGGCGCCGGTGCGACCACGAGATCGACGCGCTCGGTCCGACCGCTCGGTATGGCGACCAGCTCGAGGGCCCAGGCGAGGGTGATCAGGGCGCCCGAGAACGAGTACGGTCCGTCCGGCAGGCGGAAGGAGAACGCGCGCTCGTCGGCGACCCCGGCCGGTTCGAAGCGAAACGCCTCGACGATCTCGACATCCTCGGTGCCCTTGCCTGTGGTGTGCCAGAACAACCTCAGCTCGACCGCCTCGGCCGGCTCGTCGAGCCGCCAGACCGCCCGGCCGGCGACCGTGCCCCACGGGCGGTGCCAGCGGCCGTCGCCGTCGAGGTCGATGCGCAGCCCGGTCACGGCGCCACCTTGTCGCGCGCCAGGGGCCGGACCTCGATCGGGAAGCTCTCGTCGACGTCGGGCCAGTGCGGAATGTCGCCGTGGACGTGGAGCGCCCAGACGACCGCGTTGTTCTCGGCCGCAAAGCTGTGCATGGTGTCCTGCGGGATGTCGATCTGGGCCGTTCCTTGGGCGGCGAACCCTCCCGAGGGTAGATCGACCAGCGTCAGTGACGCGAAGCTCTCGCGGTCGGTGTGGCAGTCGGTTCCGCGTTGGTAGGTGGCCTTCTCGTGGCCCTCGAGGGTGATGGCGAGCTGTCGGATGCGTCCGGTTGCTCCGGCGAATCGCCATTCGACCTGCAGGCGGTCGCCGAGCCTGGGCGATCCCGGCCGGATGACCAGCTTCGGCCGCGGGTTGAACGCGGCGAGCGCGGTGTGGACCACGCCGCCGACGAGGGCGAGCCCGACCAGCACGAAGGGGATGAGGAACACGGTGAGGAACCAGTCGGGGTGGCCCCGCCGGAATGCGGCCGCCGCCTGCCAGACGAAGACCGACACGATGCCGTTCCAAAACAACGCGAGCAGCAGCATCCCGACGACCTTGGCGATGGGGCCGGCTGCGGGCTCGAGCTCGCGGACCGGCGCGTCTGATGACAGGCTCTCCGAGGCGAAGGAGTGGACTTCGCCGGGCGGAGTCCGCTCACGGCGGCGGTTGGCCGTCGCGTGGGCCGAGACCGCCAGACCTGCGAGCAGGAAGACCAGGGGAAACAGACCGACGAGGTATGCCGGACCGGGCCTCCGGTCGAGGACCGAGCGGCCGGCATCGTCGGGATCGACCCAGCAGGTGATGGCTGCGCCCTCGGGAAACCGCCCGACCGTCGCCCGGCTCGACTCCGCCCCGGACGAGCTCAAGGGGAAGAAGCCGCGGCGGTTGGAGCGCCAGGTTCGGCCGCCGGCGTCGTACTGGTACAGCACATCGGCCCGGTACGAGGTGCCGTCGTCGGTGCTCCACGACCGCACAGTGGACGCCACCACCACCGCGGGGGTCGCGAGCCAGTCGTGGGCCGACACCAGGCGGAACACCGGGACGACGAGCAGGATCACGGTCAGAACGCCGCCGACGGTGGTGAACAGCAGCCCGACGGCGAGCTCGATCCGAGCGCCGAGGCGGGACCCGGTGCGGGCCCGCTGAGAGATGGAACTGGTCGTGGCGGGGGACCGGCCCGCAGAGCCGCGCCGCCACATGGCGTAGATGCCGCCTCCGCCGATGGCGACGAAGATGAGCGGGAAGAAGGCGACGAATGCGATCCACGGCGGTCGCGCCTCGAGCACGGCGTTCGCCGGACTGTCCGGGTCGACCCTGCAGCTCGCCCGGCTGCCGACCGGGTACCGGTCCGAGATCCGGCGGGCCCGGTCGTAGCTCGAGCTGGCGGTCTGGTTGCGGGTCACCGCCCGGCTCGATCGCAACCGGCCGCCGGCCTCGTACTCGTAGTCGACCGACGGCCGGTAGGGCTCTTCGTCGTCGCCGGTCGTTTCGACGCCGCTGGCGATGATGGTGCACGATGTCTCGGGCCAGAACCACACCGCCGTCTGGCGGACGGCATCGGCGAGGATCATGGCGACGAAGAGCCCTCCCAGGAGCAGGAAGACCGAAAAGAACAGGGTCCCGACGATCCGGCCGCCGACGGAGCGGCAACCGCCTCGCGTCACCCGGTCATCGGCGCCGGCGGGATCTGTTGAGTGGTCCACCGCGCCCAGTCCAGTTCCGTTCAGGCGTTCTACTCGTCGGCGTGGTCGGTCCCGGCGTTCATCAGAGTCGAGACGTGGTCGTCGGCGAGGCTGTAGTAGACCATTCGGCCGTCGCGCCGGGCGTGGACTAGATCACGGTCCCGCAGCAGTCGGAGCTGGTGGCTGACTGCCGAGACCGACAGGTCGGCAATGACCGCCAGATCGCAGACACAGAGCTCCTCGATCACCATCAGAGCGTGCAGAATCTTCAGTCGGGTCGGATCGGACAGGGCGGAGAACAGGCGACTGACGCGTTCGACGGTGCGGCCGGAGAGCGCCCGCTGCTGGACGAAGGCCACCGCCTCGGGATTGATCTCGTTGATGGTGCAGATGTCCTGGGGCGAATCGATCTCATTCATGATTGCATTCTGGCAGACTGCCGAACCGGGGTCAATGCGGTCCACCGACGGGCTCGGAGTGCCGGAGAGCTGTCAGCTCGCGACCGCCTTGTGGCCGTACAGGATGACGCCCGCCTCGCCGTCCCACGAGACGCGGCGAAACTCGAGCCGGACCGGCATGCCGATCTCGATGCTGTCAGGGTCCTCGACGTCGCCGATCTGGACCATGGTCCGAACGCCGTTGTCGAGCTCGACCAGCGCAATCGGCAGCGGCGTCTGCTCGGTGAAGCCGGCCGGCGGCACCCGCACGATGGTGTAGGACGTCACCTTGCCGGTCCGCGGCAGAACCTCGGGTGTGAACTCGCGGCTTCCGCACGCGGGGCAGACGATTCGGGGCGGATACAAGATCTTCGAGCAGGCAGTGCACTTCGCCGCCTCGAGGCGGTAACGCTGGGGGAACTCACGCCAGGCTCGTGCCGGGGAAAACATCAGATCACCTCCAGGATGTGGACCACCGAGCTGCCGCCGGATCCGCCCATGTTCTGGGCCATGCCGATCCGGGCGCCCTCGACCTGGCGCTGGCCGGCGTCACCCCGGAGCTGAGTGACGATCTCGACCAGCTGCGCGACGCCGGTCGCGCCCACCGGATGGCCTTTGGACTTGAGGCCGCCCGAGGAGTTGACCGGAATTCTGCCGTCGAGGGCGGTCAGACCCTGCTCGACCGCGGGGCCGCCGAAGCCGGGCTCGAAGAATCCGAGCGCTTCGGTCGCCATGATCTCGGCGATGGTGAAGCAGTCGTGGACCTCGACCAGATGGATGTCCTCCGGTCTCCTGCTTGCCATGGCGTAGGCACGCTCGCCTGCCAGCCTGACCGCCTGGAGCTCGGCGAGGTCGCCGCGGTTGGCGATGGTCACGGTGTCGGTAGCCATCCCCGAGCCGCTGATGGTGATCACCGGCCGGTCGCCGGCGAGCTCCCGCGCCCGGTCGACGGTGGTCAGCACCAGCGCCGCCGCGCCGTCGGTGACCGGCGAGCAGTCGAGCAGGCACAGCGGGTCGGCGACCAGGGTCGAGCTGACCACGTCATCGACGTCGATCTTGAGGTGGAACTGGGCGTGCCGGTTGAGCAGGCCGTTGGCGTGGTTCTTGACCGCAACCCGGGCGAGCTGCTCGCGGGTCGTGCCGTGGGTCTGCATGTGAACTCGGGCGAGCATGGCGTAGAGCCCCGGGAAGGTGATGCCGTGAAAGCCCTCCCACTCGGCGTCGGCGGCGGTCCCGAGCGCGTAGGTCGCATCGGCGCCGTCGACGTCGGTCATCTTCTCGACGCCGGTGACCAGCACGGTTTCTGCGAGGCCGGCGGCGATCTCGGCGAAGCCGGTCCGTACCGCCAGCCCGCCCGACGCGCAGGCCGACTCGACCCGCGCTGCGGGCACGCCGGCCATTCCGATTTCGTCGGCGAGCACCGAGGCCAGGTGCTCCTGCCCGGTGAACAGCCCGGAGGACATGCAGCCGATCGTGATCAGGTCGATCGACTCGACGCCCGCATCGTCCAGGGCGTTGAGCGCGGCCTCGGCCCAGAGCGAGCGCAGCGGGGTCCGCCACAGCTCGCCGAAGGAGGTCATTCCGATTCCGATGACGGCGACGTCTCGCATTGCTGCCCCCTTCCTACTCGGCCATGCGGATCTTGCCTCGGAGCTTGGCATAGGCGCCGTACTCGAGGTAGATCTTGTTGTTGTCGAGCTGCGGGCGCGTCTTCGGCGCCAGGTCGCGGACCTCTTCGATCCGGCCGGTGACCCTGAAGACGAATGAGTCCGAGCCGGCGCCGGAGCCGAACGAGGTCAGCAGGACCAGGTCGTCCGGAGACGCGATGTCGAGAATTGCCGTGAGCCCGATCGGCGACGCACCGGAGTAGGTGTTGCCCAGCCACGGCGACAGCCAGCCGGTCTCGAGCTGCTCCCGGGTGAAACCGAGCTTCTTGCCGACCCGCATGGGGAACTTGCCGTTGGGCTGGTGGAAAACGGCGTGAGCGAAGTCCTTCGGCTCGAGACCGGCCTTGTCCATCATCCCCCGGGCCGAGCTCATGGAGTGGCGGAAGTAGGCCGGCTCGCCGGTGAACCGACTGCCGTGGCGCGGGTAGTGCATGTACTCGCGGCGCCAGAAGTCCGGGGTATCCGTGGTCCACGAGTAGCTGTCGACGAGCTCGGCGATGATCGCGCCCTCGTCCGAGCCGAAGATGAAGGCCGCGGCGCCTGCGGCGGCCGAGTACTCGAGGGCGTCGCCCGGGGCGCCCTGGGAGGTGTCGGCGCCGATTCCGACCGCATAGGTCACCTCGCCGGCCTTGACCAGCGCACTCGCGAGGAACAGGCTTTCGGTGCCGGCTTTGCAGGCGAACTCGAGGTCGGCGACGTGGATCGCCGGTACCGCGCCGATCGCCTCCGAGACGATGGTGCCGGACGGTTTGACGGCATACGGGTGGGACTCGGAGCCGATGTACAGGGCGCCGATATCGGCCGGATCGATCCCGCCCGAACGGGCGAGCGCGTTGCGTGCCGCTTCGACCGACATCGTCACCGTGTCCTCGTCGGCCCCGGGCACCGACTTCTCGTAGAGCTGGAGGCCGCGCTGGTACGAGGGCGCGTCGGCGCCCCACACTTTGGCGATCTCCTCGAGCTTGATCCGGCGTCTCGGGATGAAGGCGCCGTACCCGACGATTCCGACTGTCATACAACCTCCTCGGCGCTGGTTCCGATCAACGCGGCACGATGCCGGGTCAGTTTATCGTAGCGGGAGGTTGGCGAACAGCGCTCTTTATGTCTTTTTTTGCCGTTTGATTTTCGGCCGCCGACAGCGGCCGAAAATCAAACGGCAAAAAAGAAGAGAGACTAGACCTTCATGAGAGCTTCGACCTCCGACACCGCAGTGGGCAGTTCCGCCGACAGGTTCTCCGCGCCCGATTCGGTGACCAGGAAATCGTTCTCGATGCGGACTCCGAGGGCCTCGTCGGGGATGTAGATCCCGGGCTCGTTGGTGATCACCATGCCGGGCTCGAGCGGGGTCTCGTCGGAGCCGGGATCGTGTGCGTCGAGCCCGAGGGGGTGGCCGAGGCCGTGGATGAAGTACTGCCCGAGCGGCTCAGCCCCCGAGTCGCGCAGCTCGGACGCCTGCATGGCCCCGTAGGCGATCTTCCGGAGATCGAAGATGGTGATCCCGGGCCGGATCGCCTCGGCGACGCGATCGTGGGCCTCGAGGACCAGGTCGTAGATCGCCCGCTGGCGGTCGTCGAAGCGGCCGTTGGCCGGGTAGGTCCGGGTCAGGTCGCCGCAGTAGTAGCCGTAGCGCGCGCCGACGTCGACGACGACCAGCTCGCCGTCGGCGCAGGCGCCGACGTTCTGATCGTAATGCAGCGTCGTGGCGTTGGTTCCGCTGCCGACGATCGAGGGAAAGGCGATGCCCTCCGCTCCCGCCGCCCGGAACGCCGCGTAGACCGCTCCGTCGACCGCTCCCTCGGCGACACCGGCCCGGATGGTGCGCGCCGCTGCGCGCTGCCCGGCGACGGTTGCCGCGACGGCCTTGCGCATCAGCGCGATCTCACCCGGACCCTTGATCGACCGGAGCGCCGTCAGGTGAGCCGAGAGGTCCCGGACCCTGAAGCTCGGCAGGCGCTCGCGCAGGAGCGAGACGAAACGGTGGGTCGGCGGCAGCACCGACCCGGCGCCGACCGCCGGGTAGTCGGTCCAGAGCACGGCGCCGTCCCCGCCGAGCCAGCCGTGGAGCCGGCCCTCGAAACCGGGGACCGGCCGACGGCGGGCATCGAGCACGATCTCGGTGGGATCGGTCGACAGGACCTCGTGGAAGCCGAGCGTGGCCGCCGCCTCGTCGCCCGGTCCGAACTTGGGCCCGGTCCACTGCTCGACGTTGGGGTTGCGGGGCGGCAGGAAGAGCGCGTCGAGATCGTCGTCGGGACGCAGGACCAGGATCGCGTTGGGAAGCTCGACCCCGGTCAGGTAGAAGAAGCTCGAGCTCTGACGAAAGGTGCCGACGTCGCCGTAGCCGCGGTCGTCACCGGCGCCCCACATGACGAGGGTGCCGCCGCCGATCCGCTCGGCGAGTTGTCTGCGGCGCTCTCGGTAGACCTCGGGCGCCTCGAGCTCGGCCGCGTAGTTGCCTCCGCGCAGGTCAGGTTGTGTCATTAGATCCCCTTTCGCGTTGGGCATTCTACCGCCTTGAGACGGGGGCGGGCCAGAACACCGGTACCGTGGAAGCGCCCATATAATCATTTCCGTGACCGACCGTCCAATCGACCACTCCTCGACGCGCTCCTGGTGGCTGGCGCTGGCGGCGCTGGCGGTGTGCGCGCCGTGGTCGGGATGGATGCCGGGCATCGTCGTGCGGGTCGTGCTGCTCGCGCTGCTCGCGCTGCTCGCGCTGCTCGGTCGACCTCGCGGGCGCGATGGCTGGTTCTGGCTCGGCGTGGTGATTGCGCTGGCCGGAGCGATCGCCCCGGTCGGCCCCGAGCCGACCGCGGCCGCCTTGTCGGGTCAGCTCGATGGCCACTGCCGAAGAACGCTGGCGACCGCAACCCGGGTCGTCGACGACGAGCGCCTGACTCGGATCTTCTCGGCCACCGGCGAGGCGCTCGACCCGACGCGGCCGTTCGCGATCCTCGATGACGTCGCCCGGGAGACCCCGGGCCGTACCCTGTACCTGTCCGACGATCGGGGTCGGATCCTGGCCTGGGGCGGCGTCGAGCGAAGCTACCCAATCGACCTCCGGCCGCTCGGACCCCGCGCCTGGTCGCTCGAGTGGTCGGCTGTGCGCGGCGTTCTCTCGCTGCGGGAACCGATCATGATCGAGGGCCGGATCGTGGGCTCGTTGACGGTGGCCGACCGGGCCGAGCTGGCGACGCGGGAGGCCTGGGGCATGCGCTCCGGCGCCGGCCGCGAGCTGGTGCTCGGAAGGAGCGCTCCAGGGGCGGTGGTGGTCGCGTCCGACGCTGCCAGAGGGGTCGCGGTTCCGGTCGGCTCGACGATCGTGCCGTCCACCGGTCGCCGGACGATGTTCGGTCTCGGCTGGCTCGTGCTCGCCGTCAGCGGCCTGATCGTGGTCCCCCGGTTGGCCTGGTCCGTGGTCGCTGTGGCGGTCGCGGTGGCGATCCAGCCGTCGGTGGCGCCGTCGTCGGTCGAACGGGTGATGCTGACCGTCGCCGCCGGCGCTGCCGTTGGGCGGCTGTGCCGACAGCTTTCGCCGACCCTCGCCCGGGTCGTCGTCGTCGGGGCGCTCGCGGGCGCCGTTGCGCTGCGGTTGACCGGCGCGTCCGGCGATCCAGGCGCCTGGCTGCCGGACCACCTGCTCCGACCCGGTTGGGGTGGCGTCTGGATGGTGGCCCTGGCCTGGATCGCGGTCTCCTGGCCGTCGTTTCACCGCACGACGTGGCCGCTCGAGCGACGCATGCTGGCCGCGGCCGCGCTCGGTCTGCTCGCCCTCCTGGTCGAGGCCGCGTGGTACCCGGTCCGGATCCTCGATCTCGTGTCGCAGCCCGAGTCGCGAGTGGTGCTCCCGCGAGCCGGGACCGAGGTCGGCGACGCGCTCCCGACGGCAACCGACAGCTGCCGCCTCGACGATCTCGCTTCGGTTCTCGCGCGCCGCTGGGGGCTCGACGACTGGTCGACGCCGTCACGGCTCGCCGTGGTCCGGCCCGACGGCAGCGAGTGGTCGTCGTGGGGTGATCTGTCGCCCGCCGGCGACCGCCGGCGCCGGGTTCAGGGTTGGGACCTGGCCGGCGGCAACGGCGCTCGAGTCGAGCTCGAGGTCGCGACCGAGCCGTGGTCGTGGCTTCACGACTGGTCGAGCGGAGACCCCCTCGAGGACGCCTGGCGCCGTCCGGTCTGGTTCGCCGTGTTGACCCGCTCGGGGTCGGTTGCGGCGACGCTGCACCCGGAGGTCGGCGACCTCGACCCGACAACGGCGGGCGACGCCTACCACTCCGGAGGGATCTGGACTCGGATGCCGATCGGCGGCGGTTGGTCGCCGGCGCGGGTGGTCCGCCGCGGCGAGTGGCTGCTGGCGGTTGTCGCCCACCCGCCGGCGCCGCCGGTGTGGGTCATCCGAGCCGCCCTGGCGGTGCTGTGGGCGCTGCTCGGGATGGTGGTGGCGAAGCCGCCCCGGATCCGCCGCGAGCAGCTCGCGACTTTCGGCGGCCGGCTTCGTCTCCTGGTCTCGGGCGGAGTGGTGGTGCCGCTCGTCATCCTGACCCTCTTCCTCCAGCTCCGTCTCGGGCGCGAGGACGCGCGGATCGGAAACGTGTTCGGTCTCAGCGCGCTCGGCGCGGCCAGCTACACCGTGGAGCACCTCGGCGGCGGCATCGAGGTCGACGACGGACTCGCGTCGTGGCTGGCCCGCGGCTGGGGGGGCGAGGTCGTGTTCTTCGACGAGACGGTTCCGGTCGCCGTGTCCCGTCCGGACCTCATGTTCGTCGGGCGTCTGCCACAGCTGCCGGCGGTCGAGGCCTACGCTGCGTACCTGCTGGGACGCCCGGATCCGGTGGTTTTCCAGCGTGACGAGAAGCTGACGGCGGCGGCGGCGGTCGACGTCGACGGGCGGTGGCTGCTGCTCCACCTCATTCGCACCGATCCCCTGCGCACCGCCGAGGCCCCGGATGCGGTCGACTGGCTGTTGACCGGAGCCCTGCTCGCGGCCCTCATCGCCGTGATCGTGACGAGCCGGATCGAGGACCGACTGAGCACCTCCCTCCGGGACCTGGTCGGCCTCGCCGGTCGGCTGGTCCGCGGCGAAACGGTGGGGTCGGTGAGGCGGCCGAGGGAAACCGATCTCGCCGAAGTGCTCGACGCGGTTCGATCCATGAACGAGGAGGTGCGGCGGCGCGAGCTCAGCCTTCGCCACCAGGAGGAGCTGCTCCGGATCACCCTCGCCAACCTTCAGCCCGCGGTTCTGGTCCTCGAGCCCGGCGGGGGAGTGCGCTTCGCCAACCCGAGCGCAGAGCGGCTGCTCGACGAACACGGCGACCGCGTTCGGGAGCTGATCGACGCCCACATCGACGCCCCGGGGGGCGTGGCCGAGACAGCCGCGACGGTGCAGCCGGTTCCGGGCCGCGATCTGACCTGGCGAGTGGGTGTCGCCGGTGTGCCGCTGCCCGACGGCAGCCGCGGCCTGGTGGCGGTCATCGACGACGTGACCGAGATCGTCCGCCTCGATCGCCTCCGGCAGCTCAACCAGCTCGCTCGGATCGTCGCCCACGAGGTCAAGAACCCGCTCACTCCGATCCGGCTGTGGGTCCAGGAGCTGACCGAGGCGCGTGCCCGCAGAGCCCCCGATCTGGACGAGATGTTGGCCGACGCGTGCAGCGAAATCGCCCACCAGGTCGAGCGCCTGCACCAGACCGCGAACTCGTTCTCGAATCTGGTCGCGCTCGAGAGCTGGCAGCCCGAGGCGGTCGACCTGGCCGAGGTCGTGACCGGCGCCGCCGCCGGTCTCGGCGTCCTCAGGCGGCGCGGCATCGCCCTGGATCTGAAGCTGCCGCCACCGGGAGAGGTCCGGGTCACGGCGGATCGGCAGTGGCTGATGCGGGCGGTCGGCAATCTGGTCCAGAACAGCATCGATGCCGTCGCAGATCAGCCGGGCGAGATCCGGGTCACGGTGGTCGGCGACGCCGGGCGGGCCCTGGTCGAGGTCGAGGACACCGGCGGCGGCGTTGCCGCCGAGCAGCTGCCGGATCTGTTCTCGCCGCACTTCTCGACGACCGCGTCGGGCAGCGGTCTCGGGCTCGCACTGGTTCACCATGTGGTGACCCGGTGCCAGGGTCGGCTCGAGGCCGCGAACGGGCCCCGGGGTTTGGTCGTCCGCATCGATCTGCCCCGGTTGTGACGGCGCCTGGCGACCGCCGCCCGTCTGTTACGATGAGGTCGTGAGAGACTCCCGGATCTGGCGTTTCACGGTCGTGCCGGGTCTGCTGTGGCTCGTCGCGTGCGGCGGCGCACCGGGGCCGGCCGCTCGTGACGAGGTCGCGCCGACTCCGCGTCGAATGGTGGTCTGGCTCGAGGACGGCGGGCTCGACGCGGCCACCGCCGTCCGGCTCGCGGAGGTCGGGGTCGACGAGCTCGTGGTGCGGCGCGGTTCGATTCTGCTCTCCGCCGGAGCGCCGGTGGTTCGGCTCTCGGCCTCGCCATCGGTACAGGGCGCCCTGCCCCTGGCGGTCGCGCTCGAGGTCAACGGCCTCGACGACGACCGACGAGATGCCGACGCCGACGCCGTGTGGGCCGCGCTCGCCGCCGATTTCGGTGACCGCCTTCCGGCCGAGCTGATTCTCGACCTGCCCGAGCTCAGGGCCGGCGCGCCGGCATTCATCTCGCGCCTGATCCGAACCTCCGGCCTCGGGGTGGTGCCGGTGCTCAGCATCGCCCAGCTCGAAACCGAGATCGGACGCCAGGCCGCGCGCGCCGCCAACCGCTGTATCGTTCCGGTCTTCGGCTTTCAAAGGGCCGACCTTCGCGGCCTCACCGACGCCGCAACCAGGCCCCTCGATGTCCGCCTGGCGCCGATTCGCGACCTCGGCGTCAAGGTCCGGCTCGCGGCGGCGCTGCGGCCGGTGACCGATCCCGAGGCGGCAGGCTGGGCCGCAGATGTCGATCCGCTGACCGGCGAGGTCGACGTCGAGATCAGCCGCACCTCGACCCTCGACCGCAGCTTCCTCGCGCGCCGGGCGGTAGAATGGGCGGGCCTGTCGCTCGCACCTGGGCAGACCGTCGCCACGGCCTGGGTCGACACTCCGAGGCTCAACGCGTTCTTCACCGACAGCCACCGCATGATCCTGCCCGAGGTCGCGGGCTGGGATTTGGTGTCGTTGCCGCCGGCTGGAAACAACCTCGGCCTCGACCGCGAGGAGCTGATCCGCTACCTGGCAGGCGAGGGGCCGGCGCCGATTGTCGAGGTCCGGCTCGACCGCCGCGGCCGCACCGCGACCGTCACGATGGCCAACGCCGGTGTGTTTCGCAGCACCATCACCGGCGTCGGCACCTGGGTTCAGCTCGAGCTTGCGTCGGGCGCTCTGGTCGCCGAGTCCCGTGGCGATTTCGACCGCATTGTCCTCGGCCGCGTGGTGGGCGGCGACTGGAGGCCGAAGCCCAGCGGTCCGCCCGACGCCGTGCGGTTCTACGAAAACTACCTCGCTCCGGGTGAGACGATGACCAGCGGAACGGTGCGGCTGCCGTCGAGCCGGAGTCGGGTCGGCGTGCGCTGGCAGGTCCAGCTGTCGGATGGCAGCGTCGTCACCGGCGTCGTCCGGTAGCGCGCCCCCTCCCGCCGGTCGAACCGCGAAGGCGCGAGGCACGCCCATCCATCGCAGCGCAATCGCAGAGGCGCAGAGGCCGAGAGAGGCGTGTACTTGGCGTCTTCGCGGTTCAATCCCGACGAGCCTCGGCGACGCGCTCCAGGCCGAAGGCGTGGATTGGGCGGCCCTGGTCGAGGTACTTGTGCTCGAAGCCGGTGAGCGGCAGCCCGGCGAAGGCTTCAGCCGGGTCGAGAGGCCGGAAGCCGGCGGCGGCGGCGAGCACCTCGCGGATGACCTCCGCGTAGCCCTCGTGGTCGGTCTTGACCAGCAGCTGCCCGCCTGGCGCCAGCGTCCGGCCCATGGCGGCCACCACCTCGGGCTTGACGAGCCGGCGCTTGTGGTGGCGCTTCTTGGGCCAGGGGTCGGGGAAGAGCACGTAGAGGTTTGCCACCGAGGCCGCGGGGAGGAGCCGGAAGAGCAGATCCTCGGCCGTGGTGCGCAGCAGTCGGACGTTGGTGAGGCCTCGCCGGACCGCGCGCTCGAAGCACAGCCGGTGGTACTTGGCCGATCGTTCGACGGCGAGGATGTCGCGGTCGGGCCGGGCGGCGGCGAGCTCGAGCAGGAATCGGCCCTTGCCGGCGCCGATCTCGACGTCCGCCGGGCCGGGCCGGCCGAAAACCTCGCCCCAGCTGAGCGGAATGTCGACCCGGTTGAGGTCGAGGTCGATCATGGCGTCGGCGTCGTCTCCGACTCGAGACCGAGATGGATCATGTCGATGCCGAGCTCCTCGGCGAAGCGCAGCACCGTGTCGTCGCGATAGAACTCGCCGTAGAAGACGGTGCGGATGCCGGCGTTGGCGATGAGCTTGAAGCAGTTGAAGCACGGCGAAGCGGTGACGTAGATCTCGGCCCCCTCGAGACGAACTCCGTGGCGGGCAGCCTGGACCAGGGCATTGGCCTCTGCGTGGACCGTCCGCACGCAGTGGTCGTTTACGATCAGGCAACCGACGTCGGTGCAGTGCGGGGCGCCCCGGATCGAACCGTTGTAGCCCGTCGACAGGATCGTCCTGTCGCGCACGATCACTGCGCCCACCGACTTGCGAGGACAGGTCGACCGCGTCGCCACCTGGATGGCCAGATTCATGAAGTAGCGCTCCCAGGAGACGCGACTCATGTCCGGGCCGGCTTCAGAGCAGCTCGCTGGTGGAGAAGAAGAATGCGTTCTCGATCGCGGCGTTGGCGTCGGAGTCCGAGCCGTGGATCGCGTTGCGTTCGATGGACTCCCCGTACAGTGCCCGGATCGTCTCCGGCTCGGCCTCTGCGGGGTTGGTGGCCCCCATGGTGGCGCGCAGGTGGGCGACGGCGTTGTCCCGCTCGAGCGACATCACCCAGACCGGGCCCGAGGTCATGTACTCGACGAGGTCGTTGTAGAACGGCCGCTCGGCGTGGACCGCATAGAACGCCCGCGCCTGCTCGACACTGAGATGGGTCATCCGACCCGCGACGATGGAAAAGCCCTCGCCCTCGAGGTGGGCGATGATCCTGCCGACGTTGCCGCCGGCGACGGAGTCGGGTTTGATGATGGTGAAGGTGCGTTGACTCATGGTGCCTCCGGGGTCGGTTGACGACCGGCACGGATGATACACGAGACACGGTCCGGCCGGAGCTTCCCGGAAGCGTCCGATGCGGTTCGGGGCCGTCACGATACTGCGATACGGTGACCTGTCCTGACGCGGTGTGTACCAGGATCGAACAGGTGACGTTCGTCACCTTCTGAATCTGACGGTCGCGAAGCTGGCATCGCTCTTGCTAATTGAGGGGGCATGGAAGCACGCACCGACGAACGACGCCGCCACCCGAGGCACCAACCGTCACGAGACGTGATCGGAAAGGTCAAGTCGACCATGGACTTCAGACTGATCGACATCTCCGAGGGCGGGATCCTGGTCGAGACGACCCTCGGTCTGCCGCCGGCCAGCATCTGCGAGCTCAAAATCACAGCCCTGGGCAGCGACCTTGTCCTCAAGGCCGAGGTCAAGCGTTGTCGGGCCCAGCTGACCAAGACCGACGCCGGCTGCAAGGTGGCCTACCGGTCCGGCCTCGAGTTCGTCGACCTGGACGATCAGCGCACCAACGCCGTGCGTCATCTCATTGTGAACTGCTGCGCGTCGACCTCGAGCCGGACCACATCGACGGTCACCCAGGCGGCGGTGGTCGGAGGTTCTCTGTACACGGTGTGACGTCGGCACCCGCGTCTCGCCCTCCGAGCGGACCGGCGTCCAATCCCCGCGGGGCCATCAGGCCCCGCGGTTTTTGTCGGGTGCTGCGCACGAGCTTGGCAGATGGTGAGCGAGTGAGCACGAGGAGCCCGTGCCGAATCGAGTCGGCGGTGGCTCCCGGAGTTCATCGTTGTCGCAGGATCACCACCCGCGAAGCACCGCCGACGAGGTCGCGCTCGACCGCGAGGATCGAGGGGCGCCGGCCGTCAACGTCGGCCGAGACGGGGCACTCGAGACAGAGCGTGGCGTCGACGTTCGCGAGACCCGCCTCGACGGCGGCAACAAGCGTCCGGAGCCCTTCGGGCCAGCTCTCGAAAGGCGGATCTGCCCAGATCAGATCGAAGGCATCGCCCCGGCGCGCGAGGTCCGCGATTGCTCGAGATGCCGGCCGCTGGATGACGAAGGCACGGTCCCGGTCGATCCCGAGCGAGATCAGGTTGGCCCGCACCAGCGAGGCGGCGCTCGGGTGAGCCTCGACGAAGGTCGCGGTCGCGGCGCCGCGCGACAACGCTTCGATTCCGACCGCGCCGGTGCCGGCGAACAGGTCGAGGACCCGGGCGCCGGAAACCCGGCCGGCGAGAACCGCAAAGCACCGCTCGCGCATGGCGTCGGGGGTCGGCCGGAGCTGCTGGGCCCGGGATGGGCCGCGCAGCCGGCGGGACCGCCACACGCCGCCGGTGACTCTCACGGCTCGGCCCCGAGGACCGCAGAGATGATCTGCGCCCGGGCTTCGGGCGCGATGGTGATCGCGATCGAGGTCTCGGCGTCGACCAGCACGACGGTCCCGTCGTCGGCAACCACGGTGACACACGCCTCCCCTCCGTGGCGCAGCTCGACGCAGTCGCCGACCGCGGGTCGCCAGCGGCGCAGCTCGGCCTCTCCGGGAGGAGCGGCCAGAACCCGGGCCTGGATGTCGTCGGCGATCGCCGCGAGCTTGGCCGCCGGCAGGCTGAGAGACGACACCGGCGAGTACTCGAGCACCCGCGGCGCCGGTGAACCGACGTAAACCGTCAGCACGATCGTGTCATCACCGCTCGAGACGTCCGAGATCACCGGTTCGCTGCCCAGGCCCTCGGCGAAGCCCTCGATCGCCTGGAGATAGACCATGTACTCGGAGGAGTCGAGGGTCGTCCGATGGAAGAAGTCCTCCGACTCGGATCGGATGGTGACAACGGCGACCTGGTTGGAAAAGAGCGCGACCCGGATCGTGCGATCGAGCCTGGTGGTCGCCCGCTCGACGATCGGCAGTGGGGCCTGAGCCCCGGCACTGCCGGCGAGAGCCGCGACAAGCAGCGCAGCGAGGCAGCGCCGGTTCGCGATCATGTCGCGGCCTCCCGGCCCTTCCGGGCGGCCTCGATCGCGAAGCCGAGGGAGTCGCCACCGGCAATCACGCCGTCGATCAGGGCGTCGCGCGTTCGGCGCAGAGCGCGCCCGACCCACGGTCCAGGCGCGACGCCGGCATCGATCAGCTGCTGGCCGGTCACCGGGACCCGGACCCGGACTCCGGCCTCGACCGCCTCGGCCAGCCGTCGGGCGGCGTCGAGCTCGACCCCGGCCATGGCCAGCAGTACCGCGCCCGGAGGCGCCGATTCCACCGCCCGGACTCGCGACGAGCGGCTGTGCCCGGGGGTCGCGAGGCCGCGGATCGCGGCCACCGATCCGTCGAGGGCGATCAGACGGAGGCGGTTCTCCCCTCCAAGCTGGAGCCGATCCGCAAGACGGGGCGCGACGTCGGGCCCCGCGCACAGCGTCAGGGCGCCGAGCACGAGCAACCATGGCTCGGGTGTCGGCCCGAGCTGCTCGAGCTCGAACCATGCGAGATGATGCTCGACCTCGAGCAGAGAGCTGCGGGTGTCCTCGCTCCAGACCAGCCCGTCGCAGATCGCCGGCAGCAGACCGAGATCGGCGAGCAGCTCGACCGCCGATGTCGGGTGGTCGCCGGAAAGAAGCGCCTCGAGCTCTCGGCGCAGGCGTTGACCGGAAAGCCGCTCGAAGACTCGCTCGGCGATGGCGGTGGCGATCAGGTTTCGGGTATCCGGGGCGATCCGGAAGTCGAGCCGACGGGCGTAGCGGACCGCCCGGATGGCACGGGTCGGGTCGTCGATGAACGACAGTGAGTGGAGCACGCGAATATCGCGTTGCTGCAGATCTTTGCGGCCACCGAAGAAGTCGACCAGCTGGCCGTGACGCTCGCCGTGCAGGGCGACGGCGAGGGAGTTGATGGTGAAGTCGCGACGGTACAGGTCCTGGCGGATGAGCGAGGTCTGGACCTCGGGCAGCGCGGCGGGAGTCCGGTAGAACTCGGTGCGCGCCGAGGCGACGTCGACCCGATGCTCGTCGGGTAGGGTGACGACCGCGGTCAAAAACGGTTGGTGGGGGTGGCAGCGGCCGCCGGTGTAGGCCGCGAGGGCGTGGGCGAAATCGATCCCCGAGCCCTCGACGACGAGGTCGACGTCCTCGTTGGGGCGACCGAGCAGCAGGTCGCGGACCATGCCGCCGACCAGGTAGACCGGGATCCCGACCGTGTCGGCCACCGCCTTGGCCGTGCCCAGCAGCTCCCGCACCCAGGGTGCGGTGTTGTCGCGCAACAGCCGGTTGATCGACTGGCTGACCGGGCGGGTACCGGCCATCCGGTGGTCGAGCGGGGAACCGGCGGCGTGCTGGCGCTCGAAGAGCCGCCGGAAGAGCTCCATGCGGGTGATCAGGCCGACCGGTTGGTCGCCGCGCGCGACGACGACGAAGCGGTAGGAGCGTTCGAGGAAGAGATCGCGCAGCTCGTCGAGCCGGGCGGTGGTCGGCACCACCGGCAGCTCGGGCTGCATCACGGATCGGACCGGCCGATCCGCCATCCCGTGCGACAGGGCGCGGTCGAGGACCTGCCTGGTGACCATGCCGACCAGCTTTCCGTCGTCCGCCGCCACCGGCATGGCGTTGAGCCGAAGCCGGTTGATCCGGTCCTTGACAGTCGACACGGTGTCGGAGGTCTTCACCGAGAAGACCTGCCGGTTGGCGACGTCGATGGCGGTCACCGGAGGCGGCAGCTCCTCGGCGAGAGCGGCGATGAGCTCCTCGCGAAGCTCGACCGGCATCCGGCCGCTGACCCGTGCCGATGCCGCGGTGGCGTGCCCGCCGCCGCCGAACCGACGCGCGATACGGCCGAGATGAAGACCTTCGACGCGGCCTCGGAGGATGATGTTGACGTTGGGCGGACGGACCAGCATGACGATGCCGACGGGAAGCTCGAAGGTCTCGACCCAACGGTGGACGACGTACGCGGCCTCCTCGTGGTAGCGATCGACCTCAATGACCGACCAGACCACCGGAATGCCGTTGATCGGGAGCTCCTCGGCGGCTTCGACGATCCGGTTGAGGAGCTCGAGCTGCTCGGGCTGGAGGCCTTTGAGGACCCAGCGCCGGACCCAGGCCAGCGAGCCGCCGTGGTCGAGCAGACGGGCCACCACACGGAGGTCGTCCGGCGTCGTTTCGCGGTAGGACAGCGCGCCGGTGTCCTCGTAGATCCCCATCATCAGCAACGACGCCTCCTCCTCGGTCGGCTCGAGGCCGCGCTCGGCGTAGATGTCGGCGATGATCGTGCACGCAGCACCCACCGGGCGAAAGACGGTGGAGGTCGCCTTGATGCTGTCGGCACGCTCCTCGGCGTGGTGGTCGATCAGGTCGATCGGACAGCCGTCACGCCGGATCAGGTCCCAGACCTCGCCCAGGCGGGCCGGGATCGACGTGTCGACGACCACGGCGTGCTCGATCGTCTCGCGTCGTGCCTGGCGGAGCTTGAGCTCGGGGTAGGCGAGCCGGGTGTCGGCGAGAAAGCGACGGACCGCCGCCTCCTGAGACCCCGGAAAGAGCACCCGGTGGTCGGGGTAGAGCCGGACCGCGCACACCGCCGCTGCGAACGCGTCGAAGTCGGCCGACAGGTGGGTCGTGATGATCCGCACAAACTCATTGTAGGCGATGGGTCGAGGCCGATCCCAGGGCGCACGCCCGGCTCAGATCGCTCTGAAGCGGTCGAGAAACCAGACCGCCGCAGACGTGGCGAGGGCGGGAAACATGGGCTCGATTCCGAGCGGGTAGTCTGGTCCGTCGGCGGCGACGAGCCAGAGCAGGGCGACTCCGGCTGCGGTCACCATGGCCGCGCTGGCCGCTCGACCGCTGTACCGCCATCGCGCGGGCAGCTGGATTCCGATCACGGGAAGCAGCAGGGCCGAGGTGATCACCGTTCCGACATGGTGCCAGATGGTGACCGCCGAGTCGAAGGCCAGTGCGCCGACGGCGGCGAGGAGCGCTGAGACCGCGAGCCCCCACCGCGTGCGCCGCCGCTCGGCGTCCGGTTGCAGCGGCTTCGGCGCGAGGTCGTGGCCGACGGTGGCCGCGGACAGGAAGAGGTACGAGTCCAGGGTCGACATGACGGTGGCGAACAGCGCCAGAGTGAAGAACGCAGCCAGGGTGGGAGACAGCACTGCGGAGGCCAGCGCCGGATAGGCGGCCAGCGGGTCTTCGAGACCCGGCAGCAGGGCTCTGGCGGCGAGGCCGCACCCAATGGAGAGGAAGTCGAAGAGCGCCCACAGGGCCACCGAGACAACGACGCCGCTGCGCGCCACCCGAACGCTTGTGGCGGCGAAAACCCGTTGATAGAAGGTCGGTTCGACCATCGTCTGAAGCGCGATGAGGTACCAGACCAGCACGGTCTGCCACCCGAGACCACCGTCCCAGCTCCGGTGATCGGCGGGCAGCGAGGCCCACAGCCCGGCGAGCCCGCCGGTTTCGGCGAGCGCGGCCGGGAGCAGGATGGTGAACCCGGCGAACATGATCCCGAACTGGAGCAGATCGGTCCGCACGACCGCCCGAAAGCCCGACAGCCCGACATAGAGCGCCGAGAACCCGGCGCTCACGGCGACGGTGGCCGGCGGCGGCCATCCGGTGAGCTGGCCAAGCAGGGTCGAGAGCATGAGCAGGTAGGCTACCGGCAGGGTGAGGGCGTAGACCGCGGCGGCGCCGGTCAACCGGGCCCGCATCCCATAGGCGGCGTGCAGCAGATCGGGGATCGAGGCCGCCTCGCTGGATCGCAGCCTCGGCGCCAGCCAGAGGCCGAAGAGCAGTGCGGCGAGGTAGTAGGGCAGGCCGAACACGACCCAGGTCGAGACCCCGAATCGCCAGGTGTACTCGCCAACGCCGAGAATGCCGCCGTACCACGTTGTCACCAGGGTCGCGACGAAGGCCGGCAGGCTCAGGCGACGGCCGGCGAGGAGGTAGTCGAGCCCGCCATCGCCCGTTTGCCCGCGGGCCAGCACCAGCACCACGCAGGCGTACAGCGCGACCAAAATCAGCGCGAGATTCGGCACGCGGGACAGTGTACCGTCTGATCGATCCCGATCGACCCACCGCCGCCGGCCTTTGCGGCCGCCGGCTTCCGTCTTCAATCCTCGAAGCCGTCTCGAGCTTCGCTCGCGCCGTCTTCTACGGTTGAATTCGAGCCCCGCTTCGCGGGGCGGTGGGCCTCGCGACATGGCATCGCCGTCGGCTCTCGAGGTCTCCCGCCCCCCACCCCTCCACCCACCCACCCTCAGAAATCCTCGTGGGCCTCGCTGCGCTCGGCGCCTCGTGGATTTCTGAAGGGGTGAGGGTGTTTTCGATTCCGTTCCGGAGGGTCCGTGGCACTGACTGGGTGCGCTTCTCACAGCACCGGTCTGGATCAAACGCTGCTCGCCGAATCTGATCGCTGTCGCCGTCTCTGGACCTGCCGCTGCCCCTGATCGCGGACACTGTTCAGCCGGATCGGGATCGGATTCGGATTCGGATACGGACGCGGACTCGGACTCGGACGCGGGACGGGTGTCCGATGTGACGTACACCATTGGGGCATCCGTTCATCCCGCGCTACACTAGTCGGGAACGAGAGCAGACAACGGAGGTCGATCGATGCACATCAACGACATCCTCAAGGTGGCTGTGGAGCGCAAAGCGTCGGATGTTCACCTCAAGGTCGGGGCCCACCCGGTGCTCCGGATGGACGGCCGGCTGCAGGTGATGACCGAGTTCAAGAGGTTGATGCAGGAGGACACCATCGCCATGGCGTTCTCCATGATGTCGTCGCGCCAGAAGGAGCGCTTCAAGCACCAGCTCGAGACCGACATCGCATACTCGGTGCCGGGGCTCGGTCGGTTCCGCTGCAACATCTTCCAGCAACGAGGGTCGGTGGGCATCGTGCTCCGGTTGATCCCGTCGCGGATTCAGACGTTCAAGGAGCTCATGCTGCCGCCGGTGCTCGAGAAGATCTGCGAGGAACAGCGCGGGCTCGTCCTGGTCACCGGCACCACCGGGTCGGGCAAATCGACCAGCCTTGCCTCGATGATCGACTACGTCAACACTCGGCGCATCGAGCACATCATGACCATCGAGGACCCGATCGAGTTTCTCCACCGCGACAAGAAATCGATCATCAATCAGCGTGAGGTCGACGTCGACACCAAGCAGTTCTCGGTGGCTTTGCGGTCGGCCCTGCGCCAGGATCCCGACGTGATCCTGGTCGGTGAGATGCGTGACTACGAGACCATCGAGACCGCGCTGCTGGCCGCTGAGACCGGCCACCTGGTGCTGTCCACACTGCACACCCTGGACGCGACGGAGACCGTCAACCGCGTGATCTCGGTGTTCCCTCCGCACCAGCAGAAACAGATTCGGATCCAGCTCGCGTCGGTGCTCAAGGCGATTGTCTCCATGCGGCTGCTGCCCCGGGCCGACGGCCTCGGCCGGGTGCCCGCGGTGGAGGTCCTCATCGCCACCGCCTACATTCGGGACTGCATCGAGAACAAGGAGAAGACCAAGTTGATCCGGGATGCGATCACCCAGGGCACCAGCCAGTACGGGATGCAGACCTTCGACCAGTCACTGTACCTGCTGTACAAGAGCGGCCTCATCACCCTCGAGGAGGCGCTGCGCCGCGCCACCAACCCCGACGAGTTCAAGCTCAAGATCCAGGGCATCCAGTCCACCTCAGACCTGTCGCGCGAGGAGATGGAGGGAGTACTCGAGCTCGGCACCGACGGCGGCATGGACCCGTTCTCCGAGGACTCGCCGTTCGAGTTCGGCAATGAAGCGTAGCGGAGTTTTCAGTTCTTAGTTCTCAGTTTTTAGTTCTATCGCATCCTGCCCGGGAGCTGCCTTCATGAGCGGCGCCGATACCTAAAAACTGAAAACTCAAAACTAAGAACTCGTTCTTGCGATGGGAAATCCTGCCTACGACAAGGCCCTGCAGCTTCTTGCCCGGCGCGACCACTTTCGGGTCGAGCTCGAGGAGAAGCTGCGCCGCAAGGGCTTTGGCGACGACGAAATCGCGAGCGCCGTGGGTCGGCTCGACGAGCTCGGCCTGCTCGACGACGAGGCGCTGGCGCGGCGGTTCGTGGAATTCCGCGCCGCCGACCGAGGCTGGGGCCCGCGCCGCCTGGTTGCCGAGCTCGAACGGCGCGGCGTCGGCCATGATCTGGCCGTGGGAGCGGCGCGGATCGATGACGAGCTCAACGAGCGCGCGCTCGCGGTCGCGCTGCGGCGGGCCTCGGTCCTGGCCAAACCGGGATGGTGGCGTCTACCCGAGCGTCGGGCGCGTCTGATAAGCTCCCTGATCGGTCGCGGTTTCGCTGCCGACGCGGCGCGCGCGGCGGTCGATCGCCTCGCGGCCGAGAGGGAGACAGCCGAGAATGAAGCGCCTGACCAGCCCGGAGATCCGGGCCGCCTTTCTTGATTTCTTCGCCGAGCGCGACCACCGCGTCGTGACATCTTCGCCGCTGCTGCCGGCCGGCGACTCCACCCTGCTTTTCGCCAACGCGGGAATGAACCAGTTCAAAGACGTCTTCATCGGCCGAGAGCAGCGGCCCTACAGTCGAGCCGCGTCGTCCCAGAAGTGCGTCCGCGCCGGCGGCAAGCACAACGATCTCGAGAACGTCGGCTACACCGCGCGCCACCACACCTTCTTCGAGATGCTCGGCAACTTCTCGTTCGGGGACTACTTCAAGAGGGACGCCATCCAGTTCGCCTGGGATCTCCTGGTCGAGGTCTACGAGATGCCGGTTGAACGGCTCTGGTTCACGGTCTACACCGACGATGACGAGGCCGTGGCCCTGTGGCAGGAAATCGGCGCCGACCCGGCTCGAATCCTGCGGTTCGGCGAGAAGGACAACTACTGGTCCATGGGCGAGACCGGCCCCTGCGGTCCGTGCTCCGAGATCCACTTCGACCGCGGACCGGATCCGCTCGCTCCCGGGCGCGCCGAGCTGGTCAATGGCGACGGCGACGACATCATCGAGATCTGGAACCTCGTGTTCATGCAGTTCGATCGCGATGCGCAGGGCGTGCTGCACCCGCTGCCGAGGCCCTCCATCGACACCGGCGCCGGGCTCGAGCGCATCGCCACAGTGCTCCAGCAGGTCGAGACCAACTACGACGCCGACCTCTTCGTGCCGCTCCTCGCGGCCATCGGCGACCTCGTCGAGCGGCCGTACGACCCCACGAGCGACCTCGCCCCGGCCTATCGAGTGATCGCCGACCACATCCGCGCATCCGCCTTTCTGATGACCGACGGCGTCGTTCCGTCCAACGAGGGCCGCGGCTACGTGCTGCGCCGGATCATCCGCCGTGCGCTGCGCTACGGTCGCAAGCTCGGGCTCGACGGCGCCTTTCTCTACACCCTGCTTCCCACCGTCAACGAGCTCATGGGGGAGCAGTACCCCGAACTCCTCGAGCGGCACGAGGTCGTCGCGCAACAGCTCGAGCAGGAGGAACGCCGGTTCGCCCGAACCCTCAATGCCGGTACCGACGTCGCCGGCCGCGAGCTCGAGCGGCTCAAGCGCGCAGGAGAAACGACGGTTCCCGGACACGTCGCCTTCGACTTATACCAGTCCCGCGGCATTCCGGTGGAGCTCATCGAGGAGTTCGCCCAGGAGGAGGGCCTCGAGCTCGACCGCGACGGTTTCGACGAGGCGCTGAAGGCCGAGCAGGAGCGGGGCCAGGCGTCGTGGAAGGGCGATCTGTCGTCGCGGTTCGGCGCCGACTACACTGATCTCGCGGACGCCGGGGTCCGGTCGACCTTCGACGGCTACGACTCGCTGCAGCTCGACTCCCGGGTCATCGCCCTCATCGGCAGCGACGGGCCGGAGGACGAGCTTCGAGCCGGCGACGAGGGCGAGGTGGTGCTCGAGGTGACCCCGTTCTACGCCGAGTCGGGCGGCCAGGTCGGCGATACCGGCGACCTCACCTGGGACGGCGGGCACGCCTTCGTTCTCGACACCCAGAAACCCATCGAGGGCCTCATCGTCCACCGCGTCGACGTCACCGAGGGCCGGCTGGAGAAGGGCGACACCGTGACCGCGACCGTGGCCGAGCGCAAGCGTCTGGATACCCAGCGGAACCACACCGCCACCCATCTGCTGCACGCCGCGCTGCACCAGGTGCTCGGCGACGCCGCCCAGCAGGCGGGTTCCCTGGTCGAGCCGGATCGGCTGCGTTTCGACTTCTCGTGGAACGGCCCGGTGAGCTTCGACCAGCTCCAGGAGGTGGAGCGGATCGTCAACGCCGAGGTCATCGCCAATCGGCCGCTGGAGAAAGAGCTCATGCCGCAGAACAGGGCCCGCGAGCTCGGCGCCATGGCTCTGTTCGGCGAGAAGTACGGCGACGTCGTCCGGGTCGTGACGATCGGGGGCGGTGAGATCTCACGCGAGCTGTGCGGCGGCTGCCACGTCGACCGCACCGGCGACATCGGGCTGTGCACCATCACCGGCGAGCGCGGCGTCGCCGCTGGGGTCCGCAGGATCGAAGCCGTCACCGGCCGCGGCGCGGTCGAGCTCATCCAGCAGCGGACACGGCTGGCCAACGGGCTCGCGGGCCGGTTCCAGACCTCCTTCGAGCAGCTGCCGGACCTCCTCGACAAGCGCGAGCACCAGCTTGCCGAGCTCGAGGCCGAGGTCAGAAGGCTCAAGCACCAGCTCGCCTCCGGCGACGCTGGAGTCTCAGAGATCCGCGAGGAGGTCGAGGGCGTCACCGTGCTCGTCCGACGCGCCCCCGAGATGAGCCCGGCCGAGCTGCGCAACCTCGCCGACACCATGCGGCAGCGGCTCGGTTCCGGCGTCGTCGTGCTCGGGATGGAGTCCGGCGGCAAGGCGACGCTGCTCGCCGCCGTCACCGACGACGTCGCCGACCGCGTCAAGGCCGGCGACCTGGTGCGCGAGCTCGCCGCCGTGGTCGGTGGCAGGGGAGGGGGCAAACCCACCCTCGCCCAGGCCGGCGGCCCCGACGCCGCCAAGCTCGACGAGGCGCTTGCCAAGACGTCGGAGCAGGTGCGGGCTCTGATCGGCTGAGCTGCGTTCACGTTGATGAGTTGATCGTCCCTGCGGCGGCACCCAAGCTATTTCGGCTCGACGAGCTCCAGTCCCTCGGTCGGGAATCGCCGATCGAAAGTGGCGACCGGGGCCTCGGCCTGGCGGGCTTCAGCCCAGATCAGCGCGTCAGCGAAGGAGACTCGACCCGAGTGCCCGGCCAGTTGAAGGGCTCGTACGACGAGCGCGACACTGAGGTGCGGGCACTCGACGTTGCTGCGAAGCATCAGAGCGGCCAGCGCTTCGGCAACTTCAGAGCGATCGATGCCGTAGACGCCTGTTAGGACGTATGCCGACTCGACAAGAACGAGGTCGCTGATGGCGAGGGCCGTTCGACTGTCGATCAGCAGAGCGGCTCGAGCGGCCATCTCAGGCGGATCGTCCGTGAGGTAGCGGACAACAACGCTCGTGTCGAGGTGGATCGGAGAGGTCTCAACCTCCATACTCGTCACCCTCAGGCTCGGCCACGGAAACCTGCCAGGCATCGGCTACGGCCTGCGGCCATTTATCGCTGTCGATCGACCGCCTGCGACCTGCGGCAAGCCGCCCGCGCAACGATCTGTCATGCTCGGCGGGCACGAATCGAATGACAACCTGGTCACCGACAATTCGCTGCATCGCGAGAAAGCCGGGTTCGACGCCCAACTGCTCGCGAATGCGCTTATGAATGACCACCTGGCCCTTTGGTCCTACTTTCGTCGACATGTTTGATTCCTTGATTGAGTATAACCCAGCCACAGGCGGCATGGTGAAAGGAGACTCCGATCCGTCCACGGGCCCGAGTCCATCGGCGTGCTTCTCGAGGCCGCTACCACCTGGCGCTGCGCACGACTGTGATGTCGCTGGACCGGCCACCGCGAGCTGGTGGGAATGGAGCGCGACTCGGCGTCGGACGGAGCACCCGCACACCCCTGACGAGCTCGAGGCGCTCGACCGCTCGCTGGCGGAGGCGGGGGTCACCGATGAGCGACGGTGCGTCGCTCAGGTGCTATGGCGTGCCAGGCACATTTCCGACGTCGACCAGGCGCTGAGGTCGCCGGTTTTGAAGCCGTCGACGAACGAGATGTCCGAGACCGTCTGGCTCAGAGAGCTCGTACCGGCGCCGGTTGATGTGACCTCGGCGGTGCCGAATTGGCCGAAGGCGCCGGCCGCGGAGTTGTGGACCCAGGGTTCGGAAACGTCCCACCCGGTGATGCCATTGGAGAAGTAGGGGTTGCCGAGAAAATTGAATGCGCTCACGGACGCGGCAACAGCGGTGATCACGAGAGCCAGAATGGACACTGCGCGCATTTTGGGGCCTCCATGGGGTTATTAATGCGACTTATACTTTTTCTCACTCTTGTCCAAAACAGGTTCTCAACTCAACGGGTAGATAAGGTTGCCCCCCT